>JBOHYM010000015.1:0-127885 GCA_050737735.1 Rhodanobacter sp.
GTGCGCGAAGAAGTGGTTGGCCCTGCCGGTCCGACTACCGCGACGCGCATGGACAAATTCACCGAGCAGGTGCTGGCGCAGACCGGCCTGCTCGGCATGGTCGGCAAGGCCGAGCGCGGGCCGGCGGCGATTGAGGCAATCAAGCAACACCAGTCGGTGTACCTGATGGCTGTCGGCGGTGCGGCATATCTGGTCTCCAAGGCGATCAAGGCCTCGCGCGTGGTTGGCTTCGCCGATCTCGGCATGGAGGCGATCTACGAATTCACCGTGCAGGACATGCCAGTGACCGTGGCGGTGGATTCCGCCGGCACCTCGGTACACCAGACCGGCCCAAGGGAGTGGCAGGCGCGTATCGGCAAGATACCTGTTGTTGTCCAGTAACCCGAAGGGAAGCCGCAGGGCCAGCATTCGAGCAGCTTCGTAGGGCGGGCAATGCCCGCCGGCTCTTGGATTCTGACGATGTGGGGACATGGCGAGAACGGCGGGCAGTGCCCGACCTACGGGGTGGAATCTGATCATGAAACGGCAGTCTAGACGTCCAAACAAGATTCCGGATAAAACCATTTGCAATTCCAATGCCGCAGCGCAACACTGACCGAATGCCCATCTCCCGATAGCGAACCCACGTGACCCCATCAACCTCTGCGCCGCTGCCCGCGGATGCCCCCTGGATCGTGATGAAGTTCGGCGGCACCAGTGTCGCCACGCTTCCCCGTTGGCAGAACATCCGTGAGCTGGTCGCCAGCCGCCGCGCCGAAGGCGCTCGCGTGCTGGTGGTCGTTTCTGCGCTGACCGGCATCACCGACGCGCTCAAGCAAATGTGCGCACAGGGTGACGCGGGCAAACGCAGCGAGGCAGCCAAGGCCATCATGCAGCGGCACTACGAGTTGCTGGAACACATGCAACTGACTGTGCCAGACACGCTTGGCGCGCGGTTGTCCGGATTGGCAAAACTGGCCAGCGAAGGCGCTGCGGCGCTTGGCGAACTGGCCTGGCAGGCACAGGTGCAGGCGCACGGCGAGCTGATGTCCAGCGCGCTGGGTGCCGCGTTTCTCAGTCACAGCGGGCTGCCCACGGAATGGCTGGATGCTCGTGACTGCCTGGCCGCCGTCGCGTTGCCGAACCAGAATGAGCGCACCCGTCTGCTCTCGTCGATGGTCGATTCGCGGCCCGATCCGGTGCTGACCGCACGGTTGGCGGTGCAGGGTGAGGTGTTCATCACCCAGGGCTTCATTGCCCGCGAGGCGCAAGGCCGCACCGTGCTGCTCGGTCGCGGTGGCTCGGACACTTCCGCCTCCTATTTCGGCGCGCTGCTGAAAGCGCAGCGGGTGGAGATCTGGACCGACGTGGCCGGCATGTTCACCGCCAATCCGCGCCAGGTGCCGGGTGCGCGCCTGCTGCAGCGGCTGGATTACGAGGAGGCACAGGAAATCGCCTCCACCGGCGCCAAGGTGCTGCATCCACGCTGCCTGTCGCCGCTGCGCGAGCCGCGTGTGCCGCTGCTGATCAAGGACACCAACCGGCCCGAACTCGATGGCACGGTGATCGGTCCCGAAGTGCGTGCGCACGCGCCCAGCGTCAAGGCGATCAGCGCACGCAAGGGCATCACCCTGGTGTCGATGGAATCGGTCGGCATGTGGCAGCAGGTCGGTTTCCTCGCTGACGTGTTCGCGCACTTCAAGCAGCACGGCCTGTCGGTGGATCTGATCGGTTCGGCCGAGACCAATGTCACCGTGTCGCTCGACCCCACCGAAAACCTGCTGGACTCCGACGCGATTGCCGCGCTCGCCACCGATCTGGCCAAGGTGTGCCGGGTCAAGGTGATCGCGCCGTGCGCGGCGATCACCCTGGTGGGGCGCGGCATGCGCTCGCTGCTGCACACGCTGTCCGGCGTGCTGGCCGAGTTCGGCCAGTTGCGCGTGCACATGATTTCGCAGTCATCGAACAACCTCAATCTCACCTTCGTGGTGGATGAGGAGGTGGTCGACACGCTGTTGCCGCACCTGCACGACCTGCTGATCTCCGCCGGTGCGCTGCGTACCGACGACAGCGCACTGTTCGGTCCCAGCTGGCAGACGCTGTATGGCAGCGGCGAGGCACCCGGTGCTACCCCGACATGGTGGCGCGAGTCGCAGCGGGAACACCTGTTGAAACTGGCTGCAGAAGCCACGCCACGCTACGTCTACCACCTGCCCACGGTGCGCCAGCAGGCGCGCGAGCTGAAGACGCTCGCCGCGGTGGATCGCCTGCACTACGCAGTCAAGGCGAACACCCATCCGGCGATCTTGCGCGCACTGGCCGAAGAAGGTTTCGGTTTCGAATGCGTTTCACCCGGCGAGCTGAAAGCGGTGAGTGCCGTGGTGCCGGAATCGGCGCCGCTGCTGTTCACGCCAAATTTCGCGCCACGCGAGGATTACGCGTGGGCGCTGGGTACGCGCGCCACCGTGTCGCTCGATTCGCTGTATCCGCTGGAGCACTGGGGCGAATTGTTTCGCGGTCGCGAGATCGTGTTGCGGGTGGATCTCGGTCGTGGCCTTGGTCATCATGAAAAGGTGCGCACCGGCGGCAGCGGCAGCAAGTTCGGTCTGCCGGTGGATTTGATCGATACCTTCCTGCGACTGGCCGATGCGCATGGCGTGATCGTGCGCGGCCTGCATGCCCACCTGGGTTCGGGCATCATCGACGACACCCATTGGGGCGAGGTCTATGGCCAGCTGGCCAGTCTGGCCGAGCGCATCGGCAGTGTCAGCTTCATCGATATCGGCGGTGGCCTCGGCGTGCCCTCGCATCCGGGCGAGGCGCGGCTGGACATTGCGGCGCTCGACCGCGTGTTGCGTGAGGTCAAGGCAGCCTATCCGCACTATCAGCTGTGGATGGAGCCGGGTCGCTATCTGGTAGCCGATGCCGGCGTGCTGCTCGCACGGGTGACCCAGCAGAAAGGCAAGAGCACGCTGCGCTACCTGGGTGTGGATACCGGCATGAACAGCCTGATCCGCCCCGCGCTGTACGATGCCTGGCACGAGATCGTGAACCTGACCCGGCTCGACGAGCCGGCCACCGCGTTGTACCAGGTGGTCGGCCCGATCTGTGAGAGTGGTGACGTGCTCGGCACCGACCGCCGCCTGCCCGAGGCGCAGGAGG
Organism: Rhodanobacter sp.; assembly: GCA_050737735.1. GTDB lineage: Bacteria > Pseudomonadota > Gammaproteobacteria > Xanthomonadales > Rhodanobacteraceae > Rhodanobacter. The sequence continues at coordinate 3,142 of JBOHYM010000015.1, forward strand.
GCGACGTAATGCTGATCGCGCAAGCCGGTGCCTACGGCAAGGTGATGTCCTCGCACTACAACCTGCGCGACGAAGCCGACGAGATAGTGATCGAATAGGCGCTGCGGCGCTGGAGTAAGTATTGGTGAGTACGTTGATTCAACCGAGGTTGACCCAGGTGTTCCGCTTCGTGCGCTGCAGCTATGCCGATGGCGTGGCCGAGCTGGTATATGCGTTTGACGAGGGCGACGAACTGGTCGAGCGGATTCGTTTTCCACAGGCGCCCGCGATTCCGGCGACGCATGCTGCGGCGTTCGATGCCGCGCTGCAGCTGCTGCACCTGATTGCGGGTGTCAGCTATTACAAGGCCGGCGTGCCGCCGAAGATCGAGGTCGCGGCAGGGCCGCTCGATGACGCTACCGCCGAACTGCTGGATCAGTTGTACCTGCACGGACTGGCCGAGTTCGCATATCGCAACGGACTGGATCTTCGTGGGCGTATAGCGTTCCCGCGTGGCGGCGGTGCTGCGCCTGTCGTCGGTACATTGAATCTGCCGAAACGCACGCTGGTGCCGATCGGTGGCGGCAAGGATTCACTGGTCGCGGTGGAGGCGATCAAGTCGATCGGTGGCGAAGCGACCGCAGTGTGGGTGGGCAATTCCGCCCTGATCGCCGCCTGCGCCGAACGCACCGGCCTGCCCACGCTGAACATCCAGCGCGAACTGGCGCCGGCGCTGTTCGAACTGAACCGGCTGGGCGCGTGGAACGGGCATATCCCGGTGACCGCGGTGAATTCGGCGATCCTCGCCGTCGCCACGATCCTGTACGGCTACGACTCGATCGCGTTCGCCAACGAGCGCTCCGCCTCAGCCGCCACGCTGGAGTACGAAGGCCAGCAGGTGAACCACCAGTGGAGCAAGGGTTACACGTTCGAGCAGTTGCTCGGCAACTGGCTGCATACCCATGTGGCTAGCGATCTCGATTACTGTTCGCTGCTGCGGCCGTATTCGGAGCTGGCAATCACCCGTGCGTTCGCGAAGCTCACGCCGTACTTCGACGCGTTCTCCAGCTGCAATCGCAACTTCAGGTTGCTCGGTCCGAAGCCGACCGATCGCTGGTGCGGGGAGTGTCCGAAATGCCACTTCGTGTTCCTTGCGCTGGCACCGTTCCTGCCCAAGCCGCGTTTGCTGTCGATCTTCGGGCGCAACCTGCTGGATGACGAAAACCAGGCCGGTGGCTTCGACGCGCTGCTGGAATACCAGGATCACAAGCCATTCGAATGCGTGGGCGAAGGTGCCGAGGCGCGTGCCGCGATGTATGCGCTGAGCCAGCGGCCGGAGTGGCAGGAGGACGCCTTGGTCGCGCGCTTCCACAGCGAGATCCTGCCGCAGCTCGATGCCACGCAGCTGGCACTGGAACCGTGGCTGGAACCGGGCAGCGAGCATCGCGTGCCCGTGCGGCTGCAGGCTGCACTGGCAGTGATCGGTTGATGAAAGATTCGTGCAGTTGCCCCAGCCCATTGTGGGAGCGACTTCAGTCGCGACGCTTTGGCTGTAGGGAAGGAGCTGTCGCGACTGAAGTCGCTCGCACAGGAAAGCCGGGAAATGGCTGTGGGGGATACCTCCGTGCGCATCGCTGATCTGGCCGACCGGCGTGTCGCGATCTGGGGCTTCGGCCGCGAGGGTCGTGCGGCCATCCATGCGCTGCGCCAGCGCTGCCCCGACCATCAGTTCACGTTGTTCTGCAGCGCAGCCGAAGTCGACGCGGCTCGCGCGTTCGATGCGGTGATCGATGTCGTGGCAGGCGAGCCGGACGCGTCGATGCTTGGTGGTTTCGATGTGGTAGTGAAATCGCCCGGCATCTCGGCGTACAAGCCGGCACTGCTGGCGGCGCAGGCGCAGGGTACGCGCTTCACTTCAGGCACGGCGCTGTGGTTTGGCGAGAATCCTGACTCGCGCGTGATCGCGGTCACCGGCACCAAGGGCAAGAGCACCACCAGCGCCTTGATCGCGCATCTGGCGCGCGCGCTCGGCGTGCGCACAGCGCTGGCGGGCAATATCGGCCTGCCGCTGCTGGAGCTGCTGGATCAACCGGCCGACCTGTGGGTGATCGAATTGTCCAGTTTCCAGACCGGTGAAGCCGGCCCGCTGGAACTCGGTGTGATCACCAGTCTGTACGAAGAACATCTGGACTGGCACGGTTCGCGTGAGCGCTATGTGGCGGACAAGTTGCGTCTGGCGGATGTCTCGCAGCAGCTGCTGGTCAGCGCGCTGCAACCCGTCTTGCTGGAACGCACGCAGGAGCATCCGCATCGCTTGCTGTTCGGCCAGTCCGAGGGTTGGCACGTTGCCGATGGCTTCATCCGGCGCGGCACGCACGAAGTATTTTCGCTTGCACAGCTGGCCGCGCCGGGCCTGCATAACGCATTCAACGCTTGCGCTGCGCTGGCGGCGTTGGCTGCTGTGGGGATGGATGCGCTGGCAGCATCGTCATCACTGGCGCATTTCCGTCCGCTGCCGCATCGCCTGCAGCCGCTCGGTGAACACTCTGGCTGGTACTGGATCAATGACTCGATCAGCACTACGCCGCTGGCTACGCTCGCTGCACTGGAAAGCCTGCACGGCCGCGCCGTGACCGTGCTGGTCGGTGGTCACGACCGCGGACTGGACTGGACGCCCTTCGTCGAAGCGATGCGCAACGCACCCGCGAACGCGATCATCTGCATGGGCAGCAACGGTGCGCGCATCGAAGCCGCGCTGCGCACGGACGGGGTGGCCTGTCCGATCTTGTTGGTGGCCGATCTCGCCGGTGCGGTCGCGACAGCCAGAACTCGTACGCCCGAGCATGGTGTGATCCTGCTGTCGCCAGGTGCCCCCAGCTTCGACCAATTTCACGATTACGCCGAACGCGGGCGCCGTTTTGCTGAGCTGGCTGGCTTCGACGGGCACGAGATCATCGGCATCGAAGGGCTGGGTGTCAGCTGACGCGTCGCTTATTTTCGCGCATGTATGCGTGGACGATGGATGCGCGGCCGATCTTTGCATCGACGCACAGACACAGAGGTTATTTCAGATCTTGCATATACCCGGAATTTATCACTCATATGCCCTTTGATATTCGTCTGGACGACTTGCGCGGACCGGAAGTCGCCACGTTGTTGCAGGAACACCTACAGGACATGGCGCTGCACTCGCCACCCGAGAGCATCCATGCGCTGGATCTGGCCAAGCTTCGGCTGCCGGAGATCACATTCTGGACGGTGTGGCAGAACGCTGAGTTGCTGGGGTGCGGGGCGATCAGGGAGCTTGACGCGACCCACGCCGAGATCAAGTCGATGCGTACATCGAGGCGCCATCGACGCAAGGGTGTCGCAGTGGTGATGCTGCAGCACATCCTGGATGAGGCTTCGCGCCGCGGTTATCGGCGACTGAGTCTTGAAACAGGATCGGCCAGCGCGTTCGAACCGGCGCGGCAGCTGTATGCACGATTCGGTTTTCATCCCTGTGGTCCGTTCGCGGACTACATCGATGATCCGTACAGCGTATTCATGACCTTGGAGTTGCGGCTCGGGTCATGAGGTAGCACTGGAAAAGGTATCAGGGACAATGTTTGGTGAAGCGGGACAACGAAACCGGTACGGAGGAAGTTAATCTCGAAACCGGGACTGAACCGTCGGCCTCGTGAGCCAGTGGAAGCAACATGAAGATACGTGAAAGCGGCATGCCCGACGAAGCCCAGTGGACCAGCTTCTTCGACTGCGAGGCAGTCATCGGAAAGCTGCTGGGTGCAACGGGGGTGCAGGGCCATGTCATCGAGTTTGGCTGCGGCTATGGCTCTTTCACGGTGCCTGTGGCGCGGCGCACGAGCGGGCTGGTTACCGCGCTGGATATTGAGCCGGGAATGATCGCCGTCGTACGCGAGAAGGCCATGAGTCTCGGTCTGCACAACATCCGGGCCGAGCTGCGGGATTTCGTCGCGGATGGTACGGGCGTGGATACCGGGTCGCAGGCGCATGCGATGATTTTCAACCTGCTGCACCTGGCGCAGCCAGAAGAGTTGTTGCGGGAAGCCCGTCGAACCTTGCAGGACGGTGGGGTGCTTTCGGTGATGCACTGGCGCAGCGACATTCCGACCCCGCGCGGGGCGCCGCTGGAGATGCGCCCGACACCCGAGCAATGTCGGCAATGGATGGCCGATGCCGGATTCCGCGCCGTTGAATCCGTCGACCTGCAGGATGGTTGTCCGTTTCATTTCGGCTTGATCGGCCGGCGCTGATTGACGAACGAGAGCTACGTACGGCGGATATCTGATTCAGAGCTGCCTGCCGTTCTTCGGTCTGGCTCAAGCGGCCCGCGGTTCCACCCGACGCAGGATCTCCTCACGTGTGGCCAGTGTCTTGAGATCGTAGATTGCCTGCAGATTGAGCCATGACACGGCATCGCCGCCGAAGTAGCGGGCCAGGCGTTCGGCGGTGTCGGCGCTGATGCCGCGGCGTTCGTTGACGATTTCATGGATACGCGTGGCGGGCACGCTCAACGCGGTGGCCAGTGCATTGGCGCTTATGCTGAGAGGGGCGAGGTAATCCTCGCGCAGGATTTCGCCGGGATGGACGGGGCGCATGCGGTTGACGGGACGTTTCATGGTGCCTGCTCAGTGGTAATCGACGATTTCAACGTTTTGCGGTCTGCTGACCGTTCATGTGAAACACGCGCGCCATTGCCGATTGATACGAATACTGTTGACCGTTGCGGTCGTGTTTCAGGGCTTCGAGTTGGTTGCCCGGTGACGAGCGCAGAAACTCCAGTGTGTGCGCGGCATCGAGCTGTGACAGCTTGCGGATGGCAGCGTCCTTGATGGCACGGAAGCGTCGCGGATCACCGCCTTCGAACAGCGCCTGCGTATCCTTGCAGCGGAAGCCCCGAATCATGCAATGACGTTATTACGTCAAACGTAATACGTCAAGCATTAAACACGAAGGCGCAACCGGTTTCAGCGTGCGTAACGAGCACGCGGCTCGTTCACGCGTTTTTTGGCATCGAGCCTGATGTGCTGGCGTAGCCAGGTGGCGAACTCGGTTTCGGACAGGCTGCCTTCGGCGAGGGCGATCATGGTGACGTACTTGTCTTCGTCGCTGGCGGCGAGGTCGGCACCGTTGAGTGCGAGGAAGACGCGGTAGCAGACATGCGCCGTGCGTTTGTTGCCATCGACGAAGGGATGGTTGCGTGCCAGGCCGAAGGCGAGGCTGGCGGCGAGGTCGGCAAGGTCCGGTGGCGGGTCGCCGTAGGTATGCCGTTGCTGCGGACGGGCGAGTGCTGAGTCCAGCAGGCTCTCGTCGCGCACGCCGATGCCGCCGCCATGTTCGGCCAGCTGGCGTTCGTGGATGGCGATGGCGAGCGGTCTTTCGATCCAGATGATCATGGTCACAGCCTATTGCGCCAGCTTGCGCAGGACGTTGCGGTCCTTGCGCATGACTTCCTCGGCCACTTCCATCTGCTTGGCGAGGGTGGGGTCGTAGGTGGTGAGGCGGATGCCGTCGGGGGTTTCCAGCGCGAACAGTTCGTCGCCCTTTTCCAGACGCAGGCGGGCCAGCAGTTCGCGTGGCAGGATGACGCCGGCGGAGTTGCCGATGGTGGTGATCTTCAGTTTCATGGTGGCCTCCGGGGCTGGTTATAACGTATGTTATACGTCGGCGATGGCCCGAGCGCAATGTCCCGGAGGCGAGGCACCAGGAAGAGGGTCCACGCTGAGGGACCCCAAGTAAAAAGGGCCGCACTTGCATGCGGCCCTTCGTCTTTCAGCGAGTGAAGCCTCCTACCAGATCTTCACCCGCTCCTTGGGGTCGAGATACAGCTTCTCGCCGGGCTTCACGTCGAACGCCGGATACCAGGCGTCGAGGTTGCGCACGGTCTGCGCGCGGAAGTCGGCGGGGGCGTGCACGTCGGTGGCGAGGCGCTGGCGCAGGGCGTCGTCGCGGATCTTGGAGCGCCAGGCCTGGCCGAAGGCGAGGAAGAAGCGCTGGTCGCCGCTGAGGCCGTCGATCACTGGTGCCGGCTTGCCGCCGAGCGACTTGTGATACGCGAGATACGAGATGGTCAGGCCGGACACGTCGGCGATGTTTTCGCCCAGGGTCTGTTCGCCGTTGACGTGCAGGCCGGGCAGGGCCTGGTACTGATCGAACTGCTTCACCAGCTGCTGGCCGGCGGCCTGGAAGTGGGCCAGGTCGGCCGGTGTCCACCAGTTCTCCAGCTTGCCCTGCGCATCGAACTCGGCGCCGGTGTTGTCGAAGCTGTGGCTGATCTCGTGGCCGATGATCGCGCCGATCGCGCCGTAGTTGGCGGCCGCATCGACCTTCGGGTCGAAGAATGGCGGCTGCAGGATTGCGGCGGGGAAGTTCAGCGCGTTTTGCAGCGGCAGGTTCACCGCGTTGACGGTTTGCGGGGTCATCCACCATTCGCCGCGATCGACCGGCTGGCCCAGCTTGGCCCGCTGGTGCGCATATTCGAATTGCTCGGCACGCAGGTGGTTGCCGAGCGCGTCGTCGTCGCGGATCTCCAGTGAGGCATAGTCGCGCCAGGTTTCCGGGTAGCCGACGCCGACCCTCAATGTGACCAGCTTGGCCTTCGCCTTTTCGCGGGTAGCTGGCGTCATCCAGCTCAGCGTGTCGATGCGGTCGTTGAACGCAGCGATCAGGTTCTTCACCAGCTGCTGTACCGCGGCCTTGGAGGAAGCCGGGAAATAGTGCTGGACGTAGAGCTGGCCCACCGCGTCGCCGAGATCGACATTGGTGGCGCCCACGGCGCGCTTCCAGCGCGGCTGCTGTGCCGGCGTGCCTTGCAGGGTGCGGCCGTGGAAATCGAAGCTGAGGTCGGCATAGGCCTGCGGCAGCAGGCCGGCGCTGTGATCGAGCGTGTGGAAGACCAATAGATCCTTCCAGGCCTGCAGCGGCTCGCTGGCGGTCAGGGCGGACAGGCCGGTGATGGCGGCGGGTTGCCAGGCATCGATCTGCGGTTGGCCATCCAGACCGGCGGCCTTGAAATAAGCTGCCCAGTCGAGGCCCGGCGCCTTCTGCGTGAAGTCGGCCATGCGCCACAGGTTGTTCGCCTTGTGCACATCCTGACTGTCGATCAGGCCGGTCTGTGCCTTGGCGATCTTCGTCTCCAGGTCGAGGATGGTTGCGGCCCTGGTTTCCGCATCGACAACCCCAGCCTGCTTCAGCAGGGCGGTGACGTAGACCTGGTATTTCTGGCGCGAGGCGACCATGTGCGGGTCGGTTGACAGGTAGTAGTCGCGGCTGGGCATGCCCAAGCCACCTTGCAGCAGGTAGGCGATGTTGCGCGAGGGGTCTTCCAGACCCTGCGCCACGAACAGGCCGAACAGGTTTTCAGTGTGGAAGTTGGTGGCGTTGATCGGATCGACGTCGGCGCGCAGGCGACTGCCCAGCACGCGGGCGAGATCCTGGCGCGTGGCGATCGCGTCGATCCGCGCCAGTTCCGGCTTGAGCGGAGCCAGGCCGCGCTGCTCGATCGCGGCGGTGTCCATCCAGGCGGCATAGTAGTTCGCGATCCGGCCTTCGTTGCTGCCGGCAGCGGGATGGCCGGTGCCGGCGTTGCGGATCAGTGCGGCGGTGTCCTTCTCGGCCTGCTCGAACACCTTGAGGAAGGTGCCGGTGCTGGAACGATCGGCGGGGATTTGCGCGGTCTTCAGCCAATCGCCGTTGGCGTAGCGGAAGAAGTCGTCGCCCGGCTTCACGCCGTGGTCGATGCCGGCCAGGTCGATGCCGGATGCGCTGTGCGGTGCCGTGGACGGGGCGGCAAACAGGCTGCCCGCCGTGCAGATCATTGCGGCGGTGAATATCCATCGGGTGGGTTGCATGGTGCTATCCGGCGATAAGGTCAATGCGCAAGATAGTCTCCGCGTGCCTGCTTGTGGGCATGACCAATGGGCTAGGAGCGTAGGCGGTAGAAGCCGTCCGGGCTGCAAAGCCCTCTACGCGGTCCATTTTTCCGCCGCTTCTTGGCCCATAGAACCACTATGGGCCGGCGAATCGTCGAAAAACTGTCCTCGCGTTGAGGACTTTTCGCCGCGAACGTTTCTACCGCCCACGCTCCTAGATAAGCCATTCTCGCTCCGACGACCGGTCCCGTCCGCTCCTGCAGGAATCCTCATGCACGATTCGCTCGCTTCGCTTTTTCCGCAGCATCTGGCCACCTTGCGCGAACGCGCCGACCAAGCGCTCGTGCTCGGTGGCTTTGACCATCTCGTGATCGCCGCCGGCACGCCGCTGCGCAAATTCCTCGATGACCAGGACTACCCGTTCGTCGCCAATCCGCATTTCAGGCACTGGCTGCCGCTGACCGACGCGCCGGGCAGCTGGGTCGTATACACGCCGGGCGCGAAGCCGAAGCTGGTATTCGTGCAACCGCGCGATTACTGGCACGTGGTGCCGGCGGTGCCGAGCGGCTACTGGGTGGAGTACTTCGACATCACCATCGTGTGCAGCGCCGCCGAAGCGATCGCGCAACTGCCGAGCGGCAAGCGTGCGGTGATCGCGTCAGCCTGCCCCGGCATCGACGGCGTGGAGGTCAACAACCCGCAGCCGGTGCTCGACTACCTGCACTGGCACCGCAGCTACAAGACGCCGTACGAACTCGCCCTGATGCGCGAGGCCAGCCGCATCGGCACGCGCGCGCACCGTGCGGCCGAGGCCGCATTTCGTGCTGGCCGCAGCGAGTTCGGCATCCATCTGACCTACCTCGCCGCCGCGCGCCAGACCGATGCCGAGTTGCCATACTCCAGTATCGTCGGTCTCAACGAACATGGCGCGGTGCTGCACTACACGAACTTCGACCGCACGCCGCCGGCGCACAGTCGCTCGTTCCTGATCGATGCCGGCGCCAGCGCAGCCGGCTACGCCAGCGACATCACGCGCACCTATGCCTCGCCGCAGGCGGCGGAGTTCCAGGCGCTGATCGACAGCGTCGATGCCGCGCAGCAGGGTTTCGTCGCGAAAGTACGTGCCGGGCAGAGCTATCCCGAGCTGCACATCCACGCCCATCACGTATTGGCCGATGTGCTGCGCGAACACGGCTTCATCCGCATGAGTGCAGAGAGCGCGGTGGAGTCCGGTGTCACCGCCACCTTCTTCCCGCACGGCCTCGGCCATCCGATCGGCCTGCAGGTGCACGATGTCGCCGGCTTCCAGCAGAACGAACGCGGCGGCAGCATCGCGCGCCCGGACGGCCACCCATACCTGCGCATTACCCGCGTGCTGGAGCCCGGCATGGTGGTGACGATCGAGCCGGGCCTGTATTTCATCGACATGTTGCTGGAAGAGCTGAAGGCCAAGCCACAGGCCAGCGACATCGATTGGGCCAAGGTCGACAGCTTCCGCCAGTACGGCGGCATCCGCATCGAAGACGACGTGGTGTGTACCGACGGCGCGCCGGAGAACCTCACGCGCGACGCGTTCGCACGGACCTGAGTCGCGGCGGAGCCACGCCGCTGGTGCAGGAGCGGCTTCAATCGCAACCGCTATTGCCTGGTTCGATGACGGGGCAAGCGCATCGCGACGGAAGCCGCTTCCGCATGGAACTGCGGCGATCCGCCACTGCGACATTCCTCCACATCAATGCAACATCGCTACAGCGTATGCTGGCGGCCAGGTAATGCACGGATCCGTCGCATGTCCAGCTCCGCGAGCTCCAGTCCTTCGGCAGGAAATATCAAGGCGCAGTCGAAACCGCTGCACAGGTTGACGGCTGAGTTGTTCGTGGTCATTGCACTGAAGATCGCGTTGCTGACGCTAATCTGGTGGGTGGCCTTCGCGCCGCAACCCAAACCCGATGTCAGTCCAGATGCGATCGCGCATCGGCTGGCACCTATCTCGCAAACTCCACCCGAAGGTCACCCATGATCATCGATACCGATGTCGTCACGCTGTCGCGCCTGCAGTTCGCGCTAACCGCGCTGTACCACTTCCTGTTCGTGCCGCTGACTCTGGGGCTGGTGTGGATGCTGGCGATCATGGAGAGCGTCTATGTGATGACCGGGCGCGAGGTGTGGAAGCGCATGGTGCAGTTCTGGGGTGTGCTGTTTGGCATCAACTTTGCGATGGGCGTGGCCACCGGGGTGACGATGGAGTTCCAGTTCGGTATGAACTGGGCGTACTACTCGCACTACGTCGGCGATGTCTTCGGCGCGCCGCTGGCGATCGAGGGGATGATGGCGTTTTTCCTGGAAGCCACCCTGGTCGGCGTATTCTTCATGGGCTGGGAGCGTATATCGCGCATCAAGCACCTGCTGGTGACCTGGTTCCTTGCACTGGGCACGAGCCTGTCGGCTTTGTGGATCTTGATCGCGAATGCGTGGATGCAGCATCCGGTCGGCGCCGCGTTCAACCCGCAGACGATGCGCATGGAGGTGACCTCGTTCTCCGAGGTGTTCTTCAATCCGGTGGCGCAGGAGAAATTCGTGCACACGGTGAGTGCCGGCTACGTGCTGGGCGCGATGTTCGTGCTGTCGATCAGCGCGTGGTACCTGCTGCGCGGGCGCAATGTCGATTTCGCCAAGCGCTCGATGACGGTGGCGGCAAGCTTCGGTCTGGCCGCGGCGCTGTCGGTGGTGGTGCTGGGCGATGCCTCGGGCTACACGGTGTCGCTGAACCAGAAGATGAAGATGGCCTCGATCGAGGCGATGTGGCATACCGAGCCTGCACCGGCCTCCTTCACCTTGTTCGGCATCCCCGATGTGCAACAGCGCACCACCCACTATGCAGTGAGGATTCCCTGGGTGATGGGGTTGATCGGTACGCACTCGATCGACGAGACGATGCCCGGCATCGCCGAGTTGGTGGATGCCGCCAAGGGCCGCATCGGCAACGGCGTCCAGGCCTATGACGCGATGCTGATGCTGCGCCAGGACAAGGACAACGCACAGGCCAAGGCCACGCTCGCCGCGCACGACCAGGATCTCGGCTACGCCCTGCTGCTGAAGAAATACGTCGACGATCCGCGCCAGGCGACGCCGGCGGATATTCAGCAGGCCGCCGACAGCACGATCCCGAACGTGCCGGTGCTGTTCTGGGCGTTCCGCATCATGGTCGGCTGCGGCTTCTACTTCATCGCGCTGTTCGCGTTTTCGTTCTGGAAGGCCAGCACTCGCAAACTGGACAGCCAGCGCTGGTATCTACGGCTGGCGTTGTGGAGTCTGCCACTGCCGTGGGTGGCGATCGAGCTGGGCTGGATCGTGGCCGAATACGGCCGCCAGCCGTGGGCGATCGAGGGCGTACTGCCGACCGCGCTCGGCGTGTCCTCGGTCAGCGCCGGCCAGGTGATGACCTCGCTGGGCGGTTTCGTGCTGTTCTATACCGCGCTGGCGATCGTCGATGTGTTTCTGATGTTGAAGTTCGTACGCAAGGGACCGGACGGGCTGGGTATCTGGCCGCAAGGAGAAACCCATGTTTGACTACACCACGCTGCGGGTGATCTGGTGGGCACTGCTTGGCACCCTGCTGATCGGCTTCGCGATCATGGACGGCTTCGATTTCGGCGTCGCCTGCCTGCTCAAGGTGCTGGGTCGCGACAACGAGGAACGGCTGGTGCTGCTGGAAGGCATCGAGCCGACCTGGGAAGGCAACCAGGTGTGGTTCATCCTCGCCGGCGGCGCGACGTTTGCGGCGTGGCCGATGCTTTACGCCGTGTCGTTCTCCGGCATGTACCTGGCGATCGCACTGGTGCTGCTGGCCTTCATCCTGCGTCCGGTCGGCTTCAATTTCCGTGGCAAGATCCATGATCCGCGCTGGGCTTCGCTGTGGGACTGGGTGCTCACCGGCTCCGGGTTTGTCGTGATGCTGGTGGCCGGCGTCGCGTTCGGCAATCTGTTTCTCGGCGTACCGTTCCAGTTCGATGACGACCTGCGCATGAGCTGGCATGGCGGCTTCTTCGAACTGCTGCATCCGTTCGCGTTGCTGTGCGGACTGGTGTCGTTGAGCATGCTGCTGGCACACGGTGCCTGCTGGGCCGCCTTGAAGGCCGATCATGTGATTGCCGCACGCGCGGTGCGGATCGCCCGCTGGATGACGCTGATCTTTGCCGTCCTCTACGTGCTGGCCGGCGTCTGGGTCGCCTACGGCATTCCCGGCTATGCGGTAGCCGGCCCGGCGGTGACCGATGGCGCCTCCAATCCGCTGTACAAGCAGGTCGCCGTCGGCGGCAGCTGGTTTGCCAGCTACATGCAATATCCGTGGTTCTGGCTCGCACCGATACTGGCGCTGGTCGCCGCCGTCGGCGTGCAGGCGTTGATCGGCCGACGCAGCGTCGCCGGCTTCATCGCCAGCAGCCTGATGGTAGGCAGCACGATCGCCTCGGCCGGCTTCGCGCTGTTTCCGTTCCTGCTGCCGTCCAGTCTCGACCCGCGCTCCAGCCTCACCGTGTGGGACGCGTCCTCCAGCCAGGGCACCCTGAAGCTGATGCTGGGAGTCACGGTCGTCCTGCTGCCGATCGTCATCCTCTACACCAGCTGGGTGTACCGCGTGATGCGCGGGCGGGTCACCCTGGAACAGGTGCGCAAGACGCACGGTGGTTATTGAATCGCGACGACACTGGGCACCAAATCGCGGCTGAAGCCGCTCCCACAAAGGTAGATCGGCATGTGGTATTTCTCATGGATTCTGGGGCTCGGCCTGGCCTGCGCCTTCGCCATCCTCAACGCGATGTGGTACGAGGTGCATGCCACCGACGAAGCGCATCGCCAGCGTGGTGATGCGGAACTGCCAGACGAGTTGAGCTAGCGCGCGGACAGCAACGCCTCGATCGCCTCGGCCTGTTTCGGCATCGCCGCGGTGAGCACCTCGTTGCCGTCGCGGGTCACCGCCACGTCGTCCTCGATGCGGATGCCGATGCCGCGCCAGCGCTCGGCGACCGTGTGGTCGTCCGGTGCCACGTACAGGCCCGGCTCCACCGTCAGCACCATGTCCGGCTCCAGCAGGCGCGACTCGCCGTCGACGCGGTAGTCGCCGACATCATGCACATCCAGTCCCAGCCAGTGGCCGGTCTTGGCCGGGAAGAAGCGCTGGTAGCTGCCCTCGGCAATCGCCGTATCGGCATCGCCCTTGAGCAGGCCAAGCTGGCACAGACCTTCGGCCAGCACCCGCACCGCCGCCGTGTGCGCGGCACAGAACGGGCGGCCGGGCCGCACCTCGTCGATCGCCGCCAGCTGTGCGGTCAGCACCACGTCGTACAACGCGCGTTGCTCGCGACTGTAGTGGCCGTTCACCGGGAATGTGCGGCTGATGTCGGATGCATAGCAGTCCAGCTCGGCACCGGCATCGATCAGCAGCAGCTCGCCATCGTTGAGCGTCGCGCGATTGGCCTGGTAATGCATCACGCAGGCATTCGCGCCGCCGGCGACGATCGGCGGGAATGCCGGCACCGCGCCGCGGCCATGCATCACCCGCAGCAATTCGGCCTCGACCTCATACTCGTGGCGACCCGGCGTGGCCGCCTGCAGCGCCGCCAGGTGTGCCTCCACCGCGATCGCCGACGAGGCGCGCATCAGCTTCAGTTCGGCGCGTGACTTGTAAAGCCGCAGGTCGTGCAGCAGATGGCCGAGTGCGACGAATTCCTTCGGCACCACCCCGCCGCCGCGCAACTGGCGCAGCCGACGCATCCAGCCGAGCAGTTGCGCGTCGAACTCCGGCTCGCGGCCGAAGTGGCAATACACGCGGCCGCGGCCCTCGATCATGCCGGGCAGGATGTCGTCGATGTCCTCGATCGGGAACGCATCGTCCATGCCGTATTCGGCCACCGCACGCTCGGTGCCGATGGTCTGGCCATGCCAGCGTTCGCGCGCGGGGTCACGTTCACGGCAGAACAGCACCGCTTCGCCATGCCGGCGCCCCGGTAGCAGCGCCAGCACCGCATCGGCTTCGGGAAAGCCGCCCAGATAGTGGAAGTCGGAATCCTGCCGGTACGGCCACGCCGCGTCGGCGTTGCGCATCCGCTCGGTCGCCGCGGCGACCAGCAGCACCGCATCCTCGCCGGCCATCTGCATCAGCTGGCGGCGACGGCGCGCGAACTCGTCCGGCGCGATCGCCAGCGCCGCCAGTCCCGGCACCGTCGGAATCAATGCACGCTGCCGCTGGCGGAGCCATCGTGCGCTGCGCATTCGGTGTGCAGCAGCATGGCACCGACCCGCACGAACTCCTGCACCTCGATCAGCGCGTCCTCGTCTTCCTCTTCGCTACCGAAATCGAACGACGAGCCGGCAATGGTGCCGAGGTCGCGCAGGATCTCCTGCGCCTCGTCCGACAACTGCGCATGCGCCGACGTGCCAGCCAGACCGAAGCCGCCGAGAAAGCCGCGGCACCAGTCGACCATCGCCTCGGCCCGTTCGGCCAGCGGACGGTCGTCCTCCGGCAGCAGCGGCTCGAAACCGAGTTCGGGGTCGGCCAGTTCGGCCGCGCATTGCCGGGCCAGCCGTTCCAGCAACGCCTCGTCACTCACCGTCGGCTCGGTGGCTTCGCCGTCGAGCTGCAGCGCGGCCAGCACGGAGGTGCCACGCAGGGAACCGCCACCGGCCAGATAGCCGCACAGCGAACCGTGCAGTTCGCTGGCTTCGGTACCCAGCCGCAGGCGCATGATCAGCGCGTCGATTTCGTCGTGGCCCACAAGCCCGGTAGCCGTCATGGCGATGCTCCTTCAAGGAATACCCGCCAGTTTAATGCAGCCGCCGTGCCTGCCGCCCGGCCCGGCCGTCGACTGGCTGACTTCCACCGGCGGCCTGTTATAGTTTCGTGCATGAGCACGTCCTATCCCATCCAGTCCGACCAGGTCCATCAGGAGCTGGCCTCATTGAGCCAGCAGCTCGACCGGTTGCTCGATACCGTGAGACGGCTCACCGAGGAGAATCGCAGCCTGCGCCAGAGCCAGGAGCAACTGTCTGGCGAACGCGCGGGGCTGCTGGCACGCAACGAGCAGGCACGCAGCCGCGTCGAAGCCATGATCCAGCGGCTGAAATCGCTAGAGAGCAACGGTTGATGAACACACCTGTCAGTGAACCGGTCGCGCTGCGGCTGATCGATCGTGAATTCCTGATTGCCTGCGCGCCCGAAGAGCGCGAGGGCCTGCTCGAAGCAGCCGGCTTTCTCGATCGCAAGATGCGCGAGCTGCGCGCGAACGCCAAGGCGCCCAGCTTCGAACGGCTGGCGGTGTTGACCGCGATCAGCGTCACCCACGAATTCCTGGCCCTGCGCAAGCAGCACGACGGCCAGGAACAGCGCCTCAGCGACGGCCTTGCGACATTGCGGCGGAAACTGGACGCCGCCCTCGATACCGAACGCTGAATGACTGAACAGGTTGTTTCAACGGTGGCGCATTGACGAGCAAGCGCCTAAAATCGACCTCGGCGTTTTCTGCGATGTGCGCCAGCACACTCTTACATTTGCCTTGTTCCTAAATACGGCCCCGGGTCGGCTTCACATCGGTTGTTGTGCATGTCCGCCACGTGCGGAAAGCCTTGAGACCATGTAGCTCTCCCACCTGATCCATCTTGGATCAAGGTCGTTTGGTGGGCAGCGGCATCGCGGTTGACGCCACTCATTCCCCGCCCCGTTCGTCCCGCGATGAACGGGGCGAACTACGACGGAGCTACGCGAAACGTGGACGCCACCGCCCAACGACGCGAGCTTCGCCAGCGCCTGGCCGAGCAGCGCCGCGCACTCACGCCGCCCCAGCGCATCGCCGCCACGCAGGGCCTGCGCCGCAGCCTCGAACAGCTCCCCGAATACCTCACCGACAGCCGTGTCGCCGGTTACTGGGCCAGTCACGGCGAGCTGCCGCTGAACCTGGTGATCCCGCCGCTGGCCACCCGCGGCCAGCAGTTCCTGTTGCCAGTGATCGGCAAGAGCCGGCGCCTGCGCTTTGCGCCATGGCAATCCGGTGACGCGGTGCAACCGAACCGCTACGGCATCCCCGAACCGGTCGAACCCGGCGAATTGTTCGAGCCGTTCCAGCTCGATCTGGTGCTGGTGCCCTTGCTGGGCTTCGACCGCCGCGGCCACCGGCTCGGCCACGGCGGTGGTTACTACGACCACAGCTTTGCCTTCCTCAACGAGCAGGTGCGTCCGACCGAGCCGCTGCTGGTCGGCATCGCCTACTCCTTCCAGGAATTGCCGCAGGTCGAGGAGGAAGCGTGGGATGTCCCACTCGACTTCGTCGCCACCGAGCGCGAGCTGATCGACTGCGGCTCTACCCATCCCAGCAACGAGGCAAGCGCATGAAGCACTGGTTGATGAAATCCGAGCCCGACGCGTTCTCGATCGACGACCTCAAGCGCAAGCGCGTCGAAGCGTGGGACGGCGTGCGCAACTACCAGGCGCGCAACTTCATGCGCGATGGCATGCGGCCGGGCGACAAGGTGTTTTTCTATCATTCCAACTGCGCCGAGACGGGCATCGCCGGCATTGCCGAAGTCGCGAGCGAGGCGTATCCGGACCCCAGCCAGTTCGACAGCAAGAGCAGGTATTTCGACCCGAAGAGTTCACGCGAAGAACCGCGCTGGATGCTGGTCGACGTGAAGTTCGTGAAGAAGCTCAAGCGCACGATCACGCTGGACGAACTGAAAGGCCACGAAGCGCTGGAAGACATGGCGCTGCTGCGCAAGGGCAACCGGCTGTCGGTGATGCCAGTGGGCGCCGGCGAGTGGCGCTACATCCTCACGCTGGAATGACCGCCGATCTTCACCATCACCTATTTCACGCCCTACTGGACCAACCCATGAGCAACGTCAACGACAGTTCCGTCAACCAGAAGCGCCAGGCCGGTGAGGCCGCGATCCGCTACGTCGAGGACGGCGCCATCGTCGGCGTCGGCACCGGCTCCACCGTGGCGTTCTTCATCGACGCGCTGGCCGACCTGAAGGATCGTATCCAGGGCGCCGTATCCAGCTCGGAGCAGTCCACCGTGCAGCTGAAGAAGCTTGGGATTCCGGTGCTCGACCTCAACAGCGCCGGCCCGCTGACGATCTACATCGACGGCGCCGACGAATGCGATCCGTTCAAGCGGCTGATCAAGGGTGGCGGCGCCGCGTTGACCCGCGAGAAGATCGTCGCGGCAGCGAGCGCGAAGTTCGTCTGCATCATCGACTCCAGCAAGCGGGTCGACCTGCTTGGCAAGTTTCCGGTGCCGATCGAGGTGATCCCGATGGCACGCAGCCTGATCGGTCGCGAGATCGTCAAGCGCGGCGGCCAGCCGGTGTGGCGCGACGGCGTGGTCACCGACAACGGCAACTGGATCATCGACGTACACGGCTGGCAGATCACCGATCCGGCGGGACTGGAGAGCGAACTGAACCAGTTGCCCGGCATCGTCACCGTCGGCCTGTTCGCGCGCCGGGCTGCCGACGTGGTGCTGGTCGGCGACAGGGAAATGTAGGCGGCTGCACCCACTGCGCACGAAAAACGGCCCTTGCGGGCCGTTTTCTGTTTCAGGTCACCCCCGACTTACTACGCAGGTCGCGGCTTCAATCCGTCGCGGAAGCGCAGATGTCGTGACGAGTGGCGCGCCTCGCGCAGACGTCGCCCATGCGCCGCGAGGATGTCGCCGCGGGTGATGATGCCGACCAGCCGGTGCGGGTCGTCCTTGCCCACCACCACCAGTCGCCCCACGCTCTCGGCCACCATGTGATCGGCTGCCTCGCGCAACGAATGGCTTTCGTTCACCGCGATCGGCGGGCGCGTCAGCAGCTCGCCCAGCGTCAGCGTGTAATGCCATTGCGGATCGAGCAGGCTGCGCCGGGTGACCACGCCGCGTACCCGACCTTCCTCGTCCAGCACCGGATAGCCCTGGTGCTGCGTCTCCGGCACGTCTTCGGCCAGCCAACGGCGCACTTCAGCCAGGGCCTGCGTGGTGCGCAAGGTCACCACGTCGCGCGTGCAGGCTTCGTCCACGCCGACCTGGTCGAGATAGTCGGCCACGTATTCGGACGGCACGCGCACACCACGGCGGACGATCTTCTCGGTCATGATGGTGTTGCGCATCATCAGCGCCGAGATCAGGTAGGCCGCGGTGCAGCCGCCGAGCAGCGGCAGCAGGCCGGCCGGCTGACCGGTAGTCTCGAACGCGAACACTACCGCGGTAAGCAGCGCACGCGAGGCGCCGGCAAAGATCGCCGCCATGCCGACCAGCGCTGCGATGCGCGGGTCGACGCCGAACTGCGGCGCCACCGTCACCATGCCGATGCCGAGCAGCGCACCCAGCGCGCCGCCGATGGTGAACAGCGGCGCCAGCGTGCCGCCGGAGGTGCCGCTGCCCAGCGCAATCGACCACGACAGGAACTTCATCACGCACAGGAACGCCAGCGCCGCCAGGGGCAGCTTGCCGTTGATGATGTTCTCGATATTGGTATAGCCCACGCCCAGCGTCAGCGGCGCGAAGTAGCCGATCACACCCACCACCAGACCGCCGAGCGCCGGCCACCACATCCAGTGGATCGGCAGCTTCTCGAACCAGTCCTCGATGCCGTACACGATCCGCGTGGTCCATACGCTGACCACACCGATGATCGCGCCGATGATCACGTAGAGGAACAGCGCCACGCCACCGGGCGCGGCCAGCGCCGACATCTGGAATACCGGTGTCGATCCCTGCAGCATGTAGCGCATGCCGGTGGCGGCGACACAGGCCAGCGCCACCGGGATCAGCGAGCGCGGACGCAGCTCGAACAACAACAGCTCGACCGCCAGCACCACCGCCGCGATCGGCGCGGAGAACACCGCCGCCATGCCGGCCGCTGCGCCCGCCGCCAGCAGCACCTTGCGCTCGCTGCCGGTCACCTTCATCACCTGGCCGATGAACGAACCCAGCGCACCACCGGTGGCGATGATCGGGCCCTCGGCACCAAACGGACCGCCGGTGCCGATCGCGATCGCCGACGAGATCGGTTTCAGGAAGGTGATCCGCGGTGGGATCTTCGACTCGTTCAGCAGCACCTGTTCCATCGCCTCGGGGATGCCGTGGCCGCGGATCGCACGCGAGCCCCAACGCGCCATCACGCCGACGATCAGGCCGCCGATCACCGGGATCAGCACGACCCACCAGCCCAGGTGCGGCACCGCGTCGGCTGGCGACGAGAACGCGGTCGACCAGCGGCCGTAGAACGCCAGGTTCGTCACCACACCGATCAGCGCGGTCAGCAGCTTCGCGATCAGCGCCGCCAGCACGCCCAGCACGACCGAGACGGCGGTGATCCGCAGCACCCGCCGGTCCACCAGGGTCGAACGACGCGGCATGCGTGCCGCATCCAGGCTCGCGCTCATCGCGGGCGCCAGCGGCAACGCGTCGGTACTGCCTTCGGTCCGCACGCCCGGGTGGCCCGGTTCGTTGTCGTGCACGGGAGTCATGAATCCGCCGGGGAGGTCAAAGGCGGAAATTTTACGCTGCTGCAGTGCAAAACCGAAGAGCGGAGGGTGATGATTTGCAACGAAATATCTTGCAGTCGCCGATCATCGGTGGATCGTTGACAGCCACAAAGCCAAGCGGATGGCTGCACGCATCGCCGCACATCCCAGGCGGCGTCCATCCATCCGGCCCATGACGGAAACGAAAAAGCCCGCCATAAGGCGGGCTTTGGATCGCATCAGCACGCATCGCTGCGCGTGTCGGGATCGGGATGTGGCAGCCCCGGATGGATTCGAACCACCGATGCCTGAGTCAGAGTCAGGTGCCTTACCGCTTGGCGACGGGGCTATGAAGCTGAGTTTAGCGCTTCGAGAACTGGGTGGCGCGACGTGCCTTGTGCAGACCAACCTTCTTGCGCTCGACTTCACGGGCGTCACGGGTCACGAAACCGGCCTTGCGCAGCGGCGACTTCAGGCTTTCGTCGTACTCGATCAGTGCGCGGGCGATGCCCAGGCGGATCGCGCCGGCCTGACCGGTGATACCACCACCAGCGACCGTCACCGTGATGTCGAACTTGTCGGTGCTCTGGGTCAGCTCGAGCGGCTGGCGCACGATCATGCACGAGGTCTCGCGACCGAAAAATGCCTCAAGCGACTTGCCGTTGACTTCGATCGCGCCCTTGCCCTTGCGCAGGAACACGCGGGCGGCGGAGGTTTTGCGGCGGCCGGTGCCGTAATTCTGCTGGATCGTCATGATGGTTCCTTAGATTTCCAGCGCCTGCGGCTGCTGTGCGGTATGCGGATGCTCGGCACCGCCGTAGACCTTGAGCTTGCGATACATCTCGCGGCCCAGCGGATTCTTCGGCAGCATGCCCTTGACGGCGGTCTCGATCACGCGCTCCGGGTAGGTCGCCAGCAGGTCCTTCAGACTGGTGGTCTTCAGGTTGCCGATGTAGCCAGTGAAGCGGTGGTACTTCTTGTCGTCCAGCTTGGCACCGGTGACGTGCACCTTCTGCGCGTTGATCACCACGATATAATCGCCGGTGTCGCAATGCGGGGTGTATTCCGGCTTGTGCTTGCCGCGCAGACGACGAGCGATTTCGGTCGACAGGCGACCGAGCGTCTTGTTCGTGGCATCAACCACGAACCAGTCGCGCTTGACGTTGTCTGCATTGGCGCTAAACGTTTTCATTTCAGAATACCTGTCTGCCGCCGTGAGGCGGTGGGCGTAATCGGTGGAACAAAGGCGCGAGATGATAGCGGAGCTGTCATCCATGGCGCAAGCCCACCGACCGGCGGGCTGTGAGCTGGCAATGATAGCATGACGAGTATGCCGCTTGAAAAGTCCCCCACGCACGCGCCTGCCGGCCGCATCGCCGAGCTGGCCGACCAATGCGTGCAGTGCGGGCTGTGCCTGCCGGTCTGCCCGACCTATGCGCTGGACCGCAACGAGGCGGAATCGCCCCGTGGCCGCATCGCGATTGCCGCTACGCTGGCCCGCGGCCAGGCCGATCCCACGGCCGGACTGCGCGAACACCTGGATCACTGCCTGGGCTGCCTGAACTGCGAAAAGGTATGCCCTGCCAACGTGCAGTATGGCGAATTGCTGATCGAAACCCGCGCCCTGCTAGGGCCAGCGCCGCAGCGCCCCCGGCAATTACTGAACCTGATCAAGCACCCAGTTTGGATGCGCACCCTGCGCCGGATCGCTGGCTGGCTGGCGCTACGGCACTGGAAAGCCTGGCTGGCACGGCGACTGCCGGCCGCCTCGCCCTGGCGCATCGCCCTGTTGACCATGCCGGCTGATGCCCCCGCCGCACGTGTTCGGGCCAGCCGCGATGAGAGTGGACAGGAACGGCTGGCGCTGTTCCCCGGCTGTGTGGCCAGTGTCGACGATGCCGAGGCGCAACAGGCCGCCGTGAGCCTGCTGCACGCCGCGGGCTTTCAGGTCAGCGTGCTGCCACCGTTCTGCTGTGGCGCGATGGATCTGCACGGCGGTGCGGCGCAGGCTGCCGAACGAGCCGCGCAGCATGTACGCCAGGCATGGGATGCCAGCGGCGCAACCCGACTGGTCTCGGTGACGCCCGGCTGCCTCGGCACACTGCGTCGCGCCCTGTCTGGCGTAAACGTGGTCGACCCGCTGGAACTGTTGGCGGACCATGCCGAAAAGCTGCATTTTCGCCCGCTGGTGCAGCGTGTCGCGCTGCATCTGCCATGCACGCAGATCAACGTGGCACGCAGCGACAACGCCTTGCTGCAGCTGCTGCGCCGCGTGCCGGACCTGGAAGTGATGCCGTTGCCGCGGCCGCCATATTGCTGTGGCGCCGCCGGCAGTCATCTGCTGGAATTTCCCGAGCGTGCTGCCCAACTGCGCGACGCGACGCTGCGGCAAGCCGCCACACTGGACCCGCAGCAACTGTTGTCGTCCAATATCGGCTGTCGCCTGCATCTGGCCGCCGGCATCGATGCGCAAGGTCTGCACTGGCCTACTCGACATCCACTGACCCTGCTGGCCCAACAACTTGAGCGCATCCACTGAAAGCGCGCCCACTGCTACAGGAAAGCCCATGAACGTCCGCACGCTGACCCCGCTCGACCGCCTGCTGGCCGGCTGCGAGCGCGCACTGGAAGCGATCGCCGGCTCGCCACCGGCACAACGCCCGTCGCCCGCCGTCGATGTCGCCGAAACGGAGCTGGATGATGCCGAGCGCCGCCATGCGGCCGGTCTGATGCGGATCAACCATACCGGCGAGGTCTGTGCGCAAGCGCTGTATTTCGGCCAGGCTGCGCTGGCCCGCAATGCCGACAACCGCGAGCATCTGCTGCACGCGGGGGCAGAGGAAACCGATCACCTCGCCTGGTGTGCCCAGCGCCTGCAACAGCTGGACAGCCGCCCAAGCCTGCTCAACCCCCTCTGGTATCTCGGCAGCTACGCGATCGGCGCCGCCGCCGCACTGGCCGGTGATCCGGTCAGCCTTGGCTTCGTGGTGGAAACCGAGCGTCAGGTGGAGGCGCACCTGGCCGAACACCTGGAACAGCTGCCCGCGCAGGACGAACGCTCGCGCGCCGTGCTGAGTCAGATGCAGGCCGATGAAATACGCCATGCGCAGGCGGCACAGCAGCGCGGCGGCATCGAACTGCCGTTCCCGCTGCCGCAGCTGATGCATGCCAGCTCGATGGTGATGAAGACGGTCGCCTACCGCCTGTAGCCACAACTCTTGTGTGGGGCCTACGTGGGAGCGGCTTCAGCCGTGACGCTCTTGGGTGGTTCAAGCAAAAAGCATCGGGGCTGAAGCCCCTCCCACATAAAAGCATGAAAAACCCGCCTTTCGGCGGGTAGTGAGCCCATAAAAAAAACCCGCCTTTCGGCGGGTTTTTCGTCACATCAGGTTGCGGCCGTGGAACAGTTCCTCGATCTCGCGACGCAATAGCGATTCGATGCGCTGGCGCTCCTTGAACGAGAGGTCGTCGGCATGCGAGTCGAACAGGTAGGTGTCCAGATCGAAGTCCTTGATGTGCATCTTCGTGTGGAACATGTTTTCCTGGTACACGTTGACGTCGAACATCTCGTACTTCTGGCGGATGTGCTTGGCCAGGTAATCCTGCACCGAGTTGATCTTGTGGTCGATGAAGTGCTTCTTGCCCTTGATGTCGCGGGTGAAACCACGCACGCGGTAGTCGCACACCACGATGTCCGACTCGAAGCTGTCGATCAGATAGTTCAGGGCCTTCAGCGGCGAGATCACGCCACAGGTGGCCACGTCGATGTCCGCACGGAACGTCGCGATGCCGTTGTGCGGGTGCGTTTCCGGATAGGTATGGACGGTGATGTGGCTCTTGTCCATGTGCGCGACCACGGCACCGGAGATGGTGTCGCGGCCGAGCTTCTCCAGCACCGGCTCCTCGGAGATCAGCATGGTCACCGAGGCGCCCTGCGGGTCGTAGTCCTGGCGCGCGATGTTGAGGATGTTGGCGCCGATGATCTCGGCCACGTCGGTGAGGATCTGGGTCAGGCGGTCGGCGTCGTACTGGTCATCGATGTATTCGATGTAGTTGCGCCGCTGGTCTTCCGACACCGCGTAGCAGATGTCGTAGATGTTGAAGCTCAACGCCTTGGTCAGGTTGTTGAAACCCTGCAGGCGCAGACGGGGAAGTGGTTTGACCACGGCGACTCTCCATAACCGGATCCGGTCAGCAGTAGAGGCGGGTTAGCGACAAGGGTCCCCGCAGATGGTGTGAAGCGCAGGCAACAGCCTGCACGACCCTTGTGAACGGCGTGCGACAGGCTCATCGCCACCGAAAGACTGCGAAGTATGCGGCAAAACGAAACGAAATTGAACCTGCGGCAAGCCATCCGTGTTTGCCATAATGACTGGCTTGAGGAAGTATCAGCGGTACGCATGCTGCGGTTGCGATCGGTCGCCGCGGGCAAGACAACCAATTCGGGGATAATCGTGGCGCAACTCAAATACCAGCTCCAACAGGCTTTCGAGCGCTCGCAGGCGCCACTCGGCTTTGCCCCGGATCCTGCCGCGATGGAACGCTTCCTCGGGCTGTGCCATCGCCGCCGCTACCCGGGCAAGACCGCCATCATCCGCCCCGGCGATCCGGCCAACACGCTGTATTACGTGATCGAAGGCTCACTGGCGGTATGCACCGAAGACGAGCAGGGGCGCGAGCTGATCCTTGCCTACATCAGCCGCGGTCAGTTCATCGGCGAGATGGGCCTGTTCGTGGAGCAGGCGCAGCGCGAGTCGATGGTGCGCACGCGTACCCCGTGCGAGATGGCCGAGGTCAGCTACGAGCGACTGTTCCAGCTGATGGAAGGCCCGCTGCGCGAGGAATGCCCGAAGATCCTGTTCACGATCGGCGCCCAGCTCACCAACCGCCTGCTGCGCACCTCGCGCCAGGTCAGCCGGATGGCCTTCATGGATGTCACCAACCGCATCTCGCGCACGTTGCTGGACCTGTGCCAGGAGCCGGATTCGATGACCCATCCCGATGGCACCCAGATCCGCATCTCACGCCAGGAAGTGAGCCGCATCGTCGGCTGTTCGCGCGAGATGGTCGGCCGCGTGCTCAAGCAGCTGGAGGAGCAGCGGATGATCGACGTCTCCGGCAAGACCATCGTGGTGCGCGGCACCCGCTGAGTCCGCGGAATCCTCACCGCACGTGCGGTGATGATCGCCACCAGCATCCCGATCAGCCTGGGCCAGTTCGCGCGGACATTGCTGTAGCGCGACGCTCCTGCCCTACGCGCCGTAGGGCGGGCCCTGCCCGCCGCCCTTGTCGATTCCCACACACACACAGAAGCCGGCGGGCCATGCCCGCCCTACGCAGCAACATCCCAGGCACGGCGCACGAGCGGCCGTCAGAACCACTCGACGCGGGTGACCGCCCGACCAAGTGCCTTCTCGACCTTCTTGCACAGCGTGGGCGTGCCGTTGACCAGCACCGCCTCGGCAGCCAGCTTGAGCATCGGTGCGTCGTACATCGAATCACCGTACGCCACCTGCCACGCCGTGAGGCCATGCTGCGCCAGCAACTGCACCTTGCGCCGCCCCACGTTGTGCCAGTGCGGCCGCATGCCGAACCAGCCACGGCGCAGCCGCGAGGCGAGCACCTCCAGATCCGTCAGGCCCAGCTGTTGCAGAATGCTGCTCACCAGAGCGTGCTCGCAGCCGGTCACCACGATCACCCGGTCACCGGCCGCCTGATGCCGGCGCAACGTCTGCAGGCCATCGCGGCAGAACTGTCGCGGCCGGTGCACCAGAGAGGCGGCAAACGCATTCGCCGCCGCCTGGTATCGCTTTTCACGCAACCCGAGCAACGCGATGCGCACCAGCATGCGTAGTGGCAGCCGGCGCGAGAACGGCAGTTGCAGCAGCAACAACGGCGCGCAAAGCAACGCCAGCAACTTGCGCCACAGTGAGTCCCTGTAACGCTCGCGCATGAACAGGTAGAACGCGTCGCCGTGCATCAGCACACCGTCGAAATCAAACAACACTACGCGCTGCGTCACTGCTGGCTGCGCCGCGGTGCCCGCCGCGTCCGCCGGTACCGCGTCCATCTCCCCCGTTGGCATGATGGTCACGGCGTGGCGAACAATCGTCGCAATTCGCTGCCGGGATCCTCGGCGCGCATGAACGCCTCGCCGATCAGGAACGCCTGGATGCCGCCCTCGCGCAGGCGCGCCACGTCTTCCGGCGTATGGATGCCGGACTCGGCCACCAGCACGCGGTCGTACTCGATCATCGACTGCAGTGCCAGCGAAGTATCCAGCGAGGTCTCGAAATTGCGCAGGTTGCGGTTGTTGACGCCGATCAGCGGCACCGGCAACGCCAGCGCCCGCTCCATCTCTTCCTCGTCGTGCACTTCGCACAGCACGTCCAGATCGAGTTCGGCGGCGAGCAGCGACAGCTGCAACAGCACGTCGTCATCCAGCGCCGCGACGATCAGCAGGATGCAGTCGGCGCCGATCGCGCGCGCCTCGTATACCTGATACGGATCGATGATGAAGTCCTTGCGCAGCAATGGCAGCGAACAGGCGGTACGCGCCTGCTGCAGAAACGCCTCGCTGCCCTGGAAAAAATCGCTGTCGGTCAGCACCGACAGGCAGGCCGCGCCGCCCTTCTCGTAACTCTTCGCAATTGCCGCGGGGTCGAAATTCGCGCGGATCACGCCCTTGCTCGGACTGGCCTTCTTCACCTCGGCGATCACCGCGGGCAGGCCGGCGGCGATCTTTGCCTCGATCGCAGCGGCAAAGCCACGGGTATCCGGCTGCTCGGCAATGCGCGCCATCAGCTCGGCCAGCGGCAACTTCGCCTGGCGTTCGGCAATCTCTTCCGCCTTGCGGGCAAGAATGCGATTGAGGATGTCGGTCATGGCATCTCACTCGTTCGTGTAGAAGCGCATCCTATGCGCGATTGCGATGTCGTGTCGTCAACGCGATGAACACGCGCTCTTCAGCGTACTGTCACATCGAGCCGGCAAGCCGTTGGGTGGCCGCCACGAAGGCCAGCATTTTCGCATGTGCCGCGCCGCTGGCAATCGTGGCCCGGGCAAGTTCGATGCCGTTGTCGATGGAGTCGACCACATCGGCCGCGTACAGCGCCGCGCCGGCATTCAGGCAGACGATATCGTGCGGAATGCCGCGCCGGCCTTCAAGCGCTTCGAGCAGCATCGTCTTCGACTCGTCCACATTGTCCACCCGGAGGTTGCGGCTGGAGGCCATCGCCAGGCCAAAATCCTCGGGTTCGACCTCATACTCACGCACCACGCCATCGCGTAGCTCGCCGATCAGGGTGCCCGCGCCCAGCGAAATCTCGTCCATCCCATCGCGGCCCCACACCACCAGCGCATGCTTCGCGCCAAGCTGCTGCAACACGCGTACCTGGATACCGACCAGGTCAGGATGGAACACGCCCATCAGGATGTTCGGCGCACCAGCCGGATTGGTCAGCGGACCGAGGATATTGAACAGCGTGCGCACGCCCATTTCCTTGCGCACGGGCGCCACCACCTTCATCGCCGGATGGTGGTTCGGCGCGAACATGAAGCCAATCCCGGTCTCGGCCATGCACTCGACTACCTGCGCCGGCTTCAGATCGATCGACGCACCAAGTGCCTCCAGCACGTCTGCACTGCCGGACGTTGACGACACACTGCGGCCACCATGCTTGGCGATGCGCGCGCCAGCCGCCGCCGCGACGAACATCGACGCAGTGGAAATGTTGAAGCTGGACGTGCCGTCACCGCCGGTGCCGACGATATCCAGCAGGTGTTCCTTGCTGCCGACGACCGGCACCTTCGCCGACAACTCGCGCATCACCCGAGCTGCACCGGTAATCTCACCCACGGTTTCCTTCTTCACGCGCAGACCGGTGATGATCGCCGCCGTCATCAGCGGGCTCACCTCGCCGCGCATGATCTGGCGCATCAGCGCGATCATCTCGTCATGAAAGATCTCGCGATGTTCGATCGTGCGCTGCAGGGCTTCCTGCGGGGTGATCGTGATGTCACGGCCAGCTTTGTTGATCACGTCCGCGTTCATGCGGCCAGCCGCAGCGGCAGGCCAAGGAAATTGCGCAGCAGGTCGTGGCCATGCTGGGTCAGGATCGATTCCGGATGGAACTGCACGCCCTCGACCGGCAGCGTCTTGTGGCGCAGGCCCATGATTTCGTCGATCGAGCCATCCGGGTTTTCCGTCCACGCGGTCACTTCCAGGCAATCCGGCAGCGACGACTGCTCGACCACCAGCGAGTGGTAACGCGTCGCCTCGAACGGATCCGGCAGCCCGGCGAACACGCCCTGCCCGCGATGGCACACCGGCGAGGTCTTGCCATGCATGATCTGCTTGGCGCGGATCACCTTGCCGCCGAACACCTGGCCGATCGCCTGATGGCCGAGGCACACGCCGAATACTGGAATCTCACCGGACAACACGCGCAGCACATCCAGCGACACCCCCGAATCATCCGGCGTGCCCGGTCCCGGCGAAATCATGATGTGCGAGGGCTTGAGCGCACGGATGCCAGCGATATCCAGCGCATCGTTGCGCACCACCTTCACCTGCTGCCCCAGTTCACCCAGGTACTGCACGAGGTTGAAGGTGAAGCTGTCGTAGTTGTCGATCATCAGGAGCATGAATTCAGGTCTCAAGCTTTTCGGAAAGTACGCACCAAATTATTGCTCACGTCTAACAACCATACCCTTACGAATTGGGAAACGTCTGTTTCGGCCTGCACTAAACGGTTCAATTCGGATTGGTCATACAACCAAAGACGATCAATGGGTGTTGCGCCCTCATGAATTACCAAGTCTATAGGTTCGCCAAGATATTTCTTCGTGCTCTTTTTTCTGATCAGGCTAACGACATCCTCAATTTCTATCTTGAAATTCGAGTAACCGGATCGACCGAGACGAACCTTCGTCTCAATCGTCTCATCTGTCACCAATGTCAGTTCAAAGATACGGATCTCGCCCGCGATAATGCAGCTTATATCAGGGTTAGGCGGATCCAGTTGCCGTACCGAATGAGGCTCTACATCCAAGCCTGCAATCCGTACAAATTCATTGAAAACGTCCAGTTCAAATCGTTGCTTGTCAGAAGCTGACATCAGAGCCCCTTGGCCGCCTGTGCCACCGCACGGAACAACGCACGTCCCTTGTTCATCGTTTCTTCCCATTCGGCGGCAGGGTCGGAGTCGTAGACGATGCCGGCGCCAGCCTGCACGTGCAGGCGGCCGTTCTGGATCACCGCGGTGCGGATCGCGATGGCCGTGTCGGCATCGCCCCACCAGCCGATCCAGCCGATCGCGCCCGCATAGATGTTGCGCTTGTACGGCTCCAGCTCTTGGATGATCTCCAGCGCGCGGATCTTCGGCGCGCCGCTGAGCGTGCCGGCGGGGAACGTGGCCCTGAGTACATCCATGTAACTGAGATTCGGCTTCGCAGTGCCCTGTACCTGCGAGACGATGTGCATCACGTGCGAGTAGCGTTCGACCGCGAACGATTCGCTCACCTCGACGCTGCCGGTTTCGCTGATCCGGCCGATGTCGTTGCGACCCAGGTCGATCAGCATCACGTGCTCGGCGCGCTCCTTCGGATCGGCCAGCAGCTCGGCTTCCAGCGCTTGGTCCTCCTCTTCCGTGATGCCACGCTTGCGCGTGCCGGCCAGCGGGCGCACCACCACCTTACCGTCCTTCAGGCGCGCAAGGATTTCCGGCGAGGAGCCGACGATCTGGGTATCGCCGAGATCGACGAAGTACATGTACGGCGAGGGATTCAACGCCCGCAGCGCGCGGTACACGTCGACCGGTCGCGCGTTGAAGCCGACGCTGAGCCGCTGCGACGGCACCACCTGAAAGATATCGCCGGCGCGGATGTATTCCTTTGCGCGTTCGACCATCGCCTCGAACTCTTCCTTCGTGAACGAGGATTTGAAATCGCTCTCGTCCAGCGCGATCGATTGGGTGAGCTGCGGATATGAGGCGCCGCCCTGGCGCAGCCGGTACACCAGCGCATCGAGCCTTCGTTGCGCCTCGGCATACGCCTGCGGCTGTGCCGGATCGGCATGTACGATCAGGTACAAACGGCCCTTGAGGTTATCGAAGACCGCCACTTCCTCGGCCAGCATCAGCAGCACGTCGGGCGTGCCCAGCTCGTCGGCACGATCCCACTGCGCCAGCCGCGGCTCGATGTAACCGATTGTCTCGAAACCGAAGTAGCCAACCAGGCCACCGCTGAACGCGGGCAGTTGTGGCAGGCGCGGCACGTCGTACTGCTGGCGCAGCCTCTCGATCTCGCCTAGCGGATCGTCGAGATGGCGACGTTCGGTGACTTCGCCCGAATCCTCCACTTCGAGTTCATGCCCACGCAGGCGGTACACGCGCTTCGCCGGCAGGCCGATGATCGAATAGCGTCCCCAGGTGGCGCCGCCCTCGACCGACTCGAACAGGAAGGTGTACGGGCCATCGGCCAGTTTCAGGTACACCGACAGCGGCGTGTCGAGGTCGGAAAACACCTCGCGCACCAGCGGAATGCGCGTATGCCCCTGGGCAACCAGCGCGTCGAATTCGTCTCGGGAGATCACGTGGGGAGATCCGGATGGCCAAACGAGGAAGCAGCCATTGTAGGCGAAGCGCGCACTCAGCCACTCAACCGCTGTCGTGGCATCCCATGCAATTGCAGGGTGAAGGCCACACCGCTGCCGTCATCGAGATTGCGGGCCGATGCCACGCCGCCATGGCGCTCGGCGACCAGCCGCACTACGTACAGACCCAGACCCAGATGGGGCGCATCGCCTGGCGTGGCCTTGTCCCGCAGGCTCACCAGCGAATCGAACAGACGGCCCTGCATGGCCTCGGGCAACAGCGGACCCTGGTTGGCCAGCTCGATCTCGGCTCCGTCCGGCCTGGCACGCAAGCTCAGTCGCAACCAGCCCTGCTCGGGCGTGAACGACAGCGCATTGTCGAGCAGCTTGTCCAGCGCCTGCGCGATCAGCTCCGGCGCGCAATGCAGGTGCAGTGGCGCTTCGGGCAGCACGCAGTCGAGCCGGCGCGGGCCGACCAGCGGCCGATAGGCATCGGCGCAGCCGCGCACCACGTCGCGCAAGTCGACGTCCTCGGGTTCGGCCGCCATGATCGAACGCTCCATCCGGCTCGACTCGCTCATCGCCCGCACCAGCGCGCCGAGCCGTGCCACACCGTCGCGCGCGCGGGCCAGATAGGGCTGTGCTTCGGGCGGCAGGGCCGCATGCTCGAGGTTGTCCAGCGAGGATTTGACGATCGCCAGCGGGGTGTTGAGTTCGTGCGAGAGTTTCGAGGCCAGCGTGCGCAGGTAGTCGGTGTAGCCGCCGACCACCTCGAACAATCGCTCGAAGCTGCGCGCCAGATCGCCGATCTCGTCCGTGGCGTCGGTCATCGGGAAGCGACCCTGCTCGAACAGGCCATCCAGACGTCCATCATTGAGCTGCGCGCGCTCGGCCGCATTGCGCAGACGACCCAGCCGCAGGCTGAGCCGGGTGGCGAACGCCAGCAGGATGCCACCGGCCACCAGCAACACGCCGAAGCTGGTCAGCAACAGGCCGAGCAACGCGCGGTTGGCCAGCAACGGTACGATACGGCTGGCCTGCTCCAGCAGCAGCACGCCGTCGACCTTGCCGGCATGTTCGATCGGCACCGCGGCGGCCAGCACCACGCTGCCGCGTTCCTCGCCACTGCGCCATACGCTGACCGGGGTGCCGGCGCGCGCCTCGCTGACTTCACGCGTATCCAGCCGCGGCACGTCCTGCGACCACAGGTTGGCGTCCTCGAGCCGGGTCGCCAGCAGTGAGCGATAGATCAGCGAGGCAAACCAGCCCGGCTGACCGTCGGTGCCAGGCGCCGTATTGAGACGACCACTGCGCGCCAGCAGCCAACCCTGTGGTGACAGCACGCGCGCCTGCACCTGGTCGGGGGCGAGTTTCGCCAGTTCACCGGAAAGCGTGTCGGAGAACTTGAGCAGCGGGCGCGTATCGGAAGCCATCGGATCACCGCCGGCGGTGGCGTCGTACGCGCCCACGCCAAGCGCGGACAACGGCAGGCTGCGCGGCAGGCGCAACTCGACCCGGTAGCCGCTGCCGTCCTCCTGCCATTGCGCGGTGATCAGGTCGGGCAGGCCGGTGACGGCCGGATCGAGCGGACGCGCCGTCAGTGGTCCCGGTGCCGCGCTGGCCAGCAGGTAACGGCGCTGCCCGACGGCACTGCCCAGGGTCAGGATCAGGTGATCGGCCGCCAGTGCATTCGCGTCATCGCCATCGGCGCGGGTGCGCCGGGTATCCGGCACATCCACATACAGGTACAGCCCATCGTCGTTCTCGGCCAGCAGCAGCTTGCCACGCTGGCTCGATAATGGAGTCAACGGCTGGCTCCACGGTGTCAGCGGTGCCCAGTCATCGCCATAACCATCCACCGTGATCGGATTCAGCGCCTGCTGCACATACCAGCCTTTGCCCTGCTCCGGCGCCACCGCCCCAGTCACCACCAAGCTGCGCGCCACCGCGCGCGCCGACGCCAGCAAGGCCTGTGCCTGACCTTCGCGCAGCAGTGCCTCCATCTGCTGCACATACAGCCAGCCCGCGATCGGCAGGGCCAGCGTGCACAGCGCCACCAGCAGCAGTTTGCGGCGCAGACTCATCGTGCCGCCAGCGGCGTCATCGGAGCGGCCGGTCAGTGGCCATGCACGGGCACGGGCGCCGTCGACGCCACGCCGGGCAGGTAACGCGAGGCCACCACGACCTGCATGAAGTCGTCGAGCAGCTTGCGCCGCATCGGATCGCCGTCATCCAGCGTCATCGACCAGCTCAGGCGGATGCCGCTGTCCTTGCCCGGGTCGCAAAACACCACCACATCATCGACATGGTCGGTGCCCTGATAGACCGTTGCCTCGCATGGCATGCTTCGATGCTGCACGGCAAAACCCGTCACCTTCGCAGCCGGATCGGACTGCAGGAAATGCTTGCGGTCCGCGTGCACCTCATCCCCCAGCGTGGGCAACTTGCGTGGCGATACGTTGAGCACCATCACCTGCTGCGGCTTGCCGGTCCACTCGCCCTGATAGAGCACGGCATCGACGCCGATCGCCTTGGCATACAGGCAGCAGTCACGCGTCCAGCCGATCGGCGAGGCCACGGCGATCGCCCACGCCGGCGCATCGCCGTCGCGTGCGCCATGCGCCAGCACGTTGTCTGGTCGCGCCGATGCCTGCGCCAGCATGCCAAACGCAAGCAGCATCAGTATCCAAACCGCACGCAACATCACGGTTTCCACCGGTAGCCGACGCCATGCACCGTCTCGATGGCGTCGAACTCCGGCGCCACCGCGATGAACTTCTTGCGGATGCGCTTGATGTGCGAAGTGATGGTGGCGTCGTCGACGACGAGTTCAGCCTCGCGCATCAGCTGGTCGCGGTTCTTCACGTGACCGGGGAAACGGATCAGCGTGTGCACCATCCAGAACTCGGTGACGGTAAGCGGCACTTCTTCGCCGTTCCAGCTGATCCGCATGCGCTCGGACTCCATCTTCAGCGGACCGTGCTCGATCACCGTCTCGCTGGAGGCCGGCGCTTTCAGCGACTCGATCCGGCGGAACAGCGCGGCGATGCGCGCGGCAAGCTGGTGCAGGCTGGTGTCCTTGCTGAGGTAGTCGTCGGCACCCAGGCGCAGGCCGGAGATCACGTCGAAATCCGAATCGCGTGCGGTGAGGAAGATCAGCGGCAAGGTGGCCGACTTTGCGCGCAGTTCGCGGCAGAGGTCGAAACCGCCCTCGGGCTCGTCGCCCAGGCCGATGTCGATGATCACCAGTTCCGGCAGACGCATCGCGAACGCACTGGAGGCCTCCTGCCGCGAGCCGTAACCGCGTGCGTCGTAGCCGAAGCGGTTCAGCGCCTCGACGTAGTTGGCACGGATCAGCGGTTCGTCCTCGACGATGGCAATGCTGCGGCCCATGGCGCGCTCCCTGTTGATATGCGCGCAGCGTGCTATGCGCAGCGCCGCCGCGCAAGCCGTGCAGTATGACTGCCCGCGTTTTGCCACAAGCCAGCGGCAAGCCGACCCGATTGCGCCGGCGCCAGCGCCGCGCGCGGATGTTTGATGTGACCCATGCACCACGCATGGAGCCGAACGATGTCGAAACCCGAATCCACCGAACGCGACCAGAACGCGGAACTGCGCAGCTTCGAACCCTTGCGGGTGACCCTGGCGCTGGGCGCCCTGCTGCTCGGCCTGATCCTCGGCATCCATTGAAGCGAAGTGGATCCCATGCATACAAACATTTTCAAGTTTTCAGCCGTGGAAGGCTTGGGTGCGTCCGGCGCGAAGGGAATCGCGCCGGACGCGGGGCAGGCAGAGCCTGATCCCGACTGGCAGCCCATCTGACGCGCCTCGACGCCGATATTCCGTCCGACATGGTGGTTCCTTTCCCCTCCTTGCGAGGGGATTTTTTTGAACATGAACCGTATCGGGAGGTCGATTCAGCATGTTCATAAATCTGCCGGGAACCAAACGGAATCATCCCGGTCAGAATTATTGATTGGTGTAGTTCCATTGCCGTGGAACGTGCCGATACGGTCGTGACCCCTCCCTCCGATGCGGCCGTATCGGCACACGCCAATCCATGGTGTTTCCTCTCACGTCATCCGACGACGTTTATCCCGGCGCAGCCGTTCTCCGCGCCGGGATTTTTATGGATGACGTTCAGCCGATCGCCTTGCGCATGACGGCGATCTCGGCGCGGTAATCCTTCGCATGGAAGATGGCCGAACCGGCGACGAAGGTGTCGGCACCGGCGGCGGCGATCGCGCCGATGTTGTCGGCGGTGACGCCACCGTCCACTTCCAGCCGGATCGCACGACCGCTGGCCTCGATCCGCTGGCGCGCCTGGCGCAGTTTTTCCAGCGTGCCGGGAATGAATTTCTGCCCGCCGAAACCGGGATTGACCGACATGATCAGGATCAGGTCGAGCTTGTCCATCACGTAGTCGAGGTAATCCAGCGGCGTGGCCGGATTGAACACCAGGCCGGCGTGGCAGCCCGATTCCCTGATCAGGCCGAGCGTGCGGTCGATGTGCTCGCTCGCTTCCGGATGAAAGCTGATCAGGCTGGCGCCGGCCTTGGCGAAGTCCGGCACGATGCGGTCGACCGGCTTGACCATCAGGTGCACGTCGATCGGCGCGGTGATGCCGTAGCCGCGCAGCGACTGCAGCACCATCGGGCCGATCGTGAGGTTCGGCACGTAATGGTTGTCCATCACGTCGAAATGCACCCAGTCGGCACCGGCAGCCAGCGCCGCGGCGGTGTCCTCGCCGAGCCGAGCGAAATCGGCAGCAAGAATGGACGGAGCGATGATCGGAGATTGCTTGGTCATGGGGAGGCCGGGAATCGGGAATCGGGAATCGGGACGATTATGAAGCGTCAGGAATCAAAAGGCACAGCGAGGCAACCTCTGCCATTCCCGATTCTCCATTCCCGATTCCCGGCTACTTGAACCCGCGCTGTTCCTTGATGCGATCGTAGGCGGCGTTGATTTCGCTGGCGCGCGATTCGGCGCGCTTGCGCATGTCTTCGGGCAGGTCGCCGAGGCGATCCGGGTGATGTTCGGAAATCAGCTTGCGGTAGGCGCGCTTCACCGCGCGGTCGTCCGCACTGCGCTCGATGCCGAGCACGGCATACGGATCCGGCCCCTGCGGCGTGCGCTGCGGCGGCACATAGCCACCTCCAGTCGAACCATATCCCTGCTGGCCATGACCGTAACCACGCTGGCCGCCGGCATTCCACGCGTAACCCTTCATCGCCATCAGCGCCATCAGCTCCATGTCGCTGACCCGCAGCGCGAACGCGAGCTGACGCAGGATCGCCATCTTCTCCGGCGCCGGATTGCCTTCGGCCAGCACCGTCTCGATCACCACGTCGAGCACCGGGAATGCGTGGTCGCGGCGCATGCCGACCCACAGGCGCAGCTCGTGGATGGTGCGGGTGACATCGAACTCCGGCTGCTTGCCGACGTTGAAGCTGACCGCGGCCTGCTTGCGCTGCTCGACATTCAGTCCCATCCGCGTCATCAGCCGCTCGGCCACCGCGATCTCCGCCTCCGACACGCGGCCATCGGATTTCGCCACCGCACCGAGCAGGGTGAACAGCGGTCCGACATAGCCGCCCGCTTCCGGCGTGGCGTTCCTGCGCTGGGTATGGCGCAGGTTGTCGAAGATGAAACCGACCACCGCCCCGGTGACCGCGCCGGGCAGGTGGCCGAGGATCAGGCCGAAGAACGCGAACCACAAGGTGTAGGAGAAACTCATGGACGGCCCTGCGGCTGCGCGCTGTACCAGCGTGCCAACGCGTCGAGATCGGCCTCGCTGACCGGGCCGATCGCGGCGCGCATCAACGGCACATCACGACGCCCGTCGCGGTACTGTTTGAGTGCGCTGCGCAGATAGTCCAGCGGCTGTCCGGCCAGGTTCGGCACACCGGGCATGACGGCGTGGCCGGTCTCGCCATGGCAGGCCGCGCACAGGCCCAGTCGGCTGGGTTGTGCCGATGCCGCGGTCTGGCTCTGGGCAAGGGCTGGCATGGCGGCCAGGCACAACGCCGCTATCAGTTGGATTCGCATCGGCAACACATGGGGATGAAGGCGAACAATTCTAGCAGTGCCCGTCCATACGGCCGCCGGGTGCGACTTTCCGGCATTCCTGGCCGCAGCGGCTAGAATAGGCAGCCTCACCTCTGCGGAACCTTCGTCGTGCCCACCACCCTGCCGCAATCGAACCTGCCTGGCCTGGAACTGATCCATCGCGGCAAGGTGCGCGATGTCTACGCGTTGTCCGACGATCGGCTACTGATGGTCGCGACGGACCGGCTGTCGGCGTTCGACGTGGTGCTGCCCAATCCGATCCCGGGCAAGGGCGAGATGCTCACGCAGATCTCCAATTTCTGGTTCGGCAAGACCGCGCATCTGCTGCCCAACCACCTGCTCGACGTGCCGCTCGCCGACGTGCTGCCACCCGGCACCGATCTGGCGCTGTACGAGAAGCGTGCGGTGGTGACACGACGGCTGAAGCCGGTGCCGGTGGAGGCGATCGCCCGTGGCTACCTGATCGGCTCGGGCTGGAAGGATTACCGGGCCAGCGGTTTGCTGTGCGGCATCCGCCTGCCCGAGGGCCTGCAGCAGGCGCAGCAGTTGCCCGCGCCGATCTTCACGCCGTCGACCAAGGCCGCCGTGGGCGACCACGACGAGAACGTCAGCTACGACGCCGTGGTCAACGCCGTCGGCGCCGAACTGGCCGGCAAGGTGCGCGACGCCACCCTGGCGATCTACCAGTGGGCGGCCGCCTATGCGGCCGAACGCGGCATCATCATCGCCGACACCAAGTTCGAATTCGGCACCGACGCGAACGGCAAGCTGTACGTGATGGACGAGATGCTGACGCCGGACTCCTCGCGCTTCTGGCCCGCCGACGAATACCGTGTCGGCATCAGCCCGCCCAGCTACGACAAGCAGTTCGTGCGCGACTGGCTGGAAACCCAGGACTGGAACAAGACCGCACCCGGCCCGGTGATCCCGGACAGCGTGATCGCCGCCACCGCCGCCAAGTATGCCGAGGCACTGCAGCGCCTGGCCGGCATCCAACTCAGCTGAATCCGGGAGGGGAACGCCATGCGCACCATGCAGGACTGGCTCGACAGCTACAGCGGCGACCACCGCAACCCGACCAACCAGATCTTCCACTGGCTGTGCGTGCCGCCGATCGTATGGTCGGTGATCGCACTGCTGTGGGCGATCCCGGTGCCCGCCTCGCTGCTGCGCCCCGGCGCGTGGTCGGTGCTGGTGATGGTGCTGGCGTTCTACTGGTACTGGCGGCGCTCTCGCCGGCTGGCAGCGGCCCTGCTGATCGTGTTCGCGCTGCTGGGGCTGCTCACCAACTTGCTGTACTACCGGCTTGGCGCCGCGTCGCTGTGCTACCTGGCGATCGGCGTGTTCGTGGTCGCCTGGATCGGCCAGTTCATCGGCCACCAGTACGAGGGGCGCCGCCCCAGTTTTCTCACCGACCTGTCGTATCTGCTGATCGGCCCCGCCTGGCTGATGGCCAAGCTGCTGCGCAAGCTGGGATTCCAGAAAACCACATGACGACCCTGCTTACCCTGATCAGCAGCCTGCTCTGGTGGGTGCTGTACAGCAGCATCGGCGCGCTGTTCTTCGCCCTGATCGGCTGGACGGTGCTGCGCTGGACCGAGCGCTGCGCGGTAGTGTTCAACCGCATCTACCTGGCCTGCCTGCTGTGGACCATGATCGGCCTGCTGCTGGTCGTCGGCGTAGCCGCGTACGAGGGCCACCTGCACCCGCCTTATGCGGCGCTGCTCAACTCCGGCCTGCTGCGCTGCGCGCTGGTGCTGGACATGCTGATCGGCACCGTCCTGCTGTGGCGGCTCACCCCGCGCATCGACGCGCACCGCATCCGCCCCGGCAGCGCCTGCATGGCGGTGGCTGCGATCATGGCGATCAGTTTCGGGATCGCCACCAGCCTGGCGTGATCCGGTCACTGTCATATGCAGAAAGGGCGGATGAACTCCGCCCTTTCTGCATCAGGACCATCGCAAACGTCAGTGCATGCCGAACATCGCGGCACCGAACACCATCGCAATGATCAGGCCGATGATCAGCGCCAGCACAAAGCCGATCACCATATAGACCAGCTCCACCACGCACGCCTTGCCGAAGCCGATCTGGCTGCCGTTCTGTGCCAGCAGCAAGTAATTGATCACCGCCGCACCAACCAGGAACTGCACGGCCACCGACAGAAAGCCACTCCCCGCACCGCCGTGCATCAGCATGCCCAGCACCACCGAGGCCACCACCACGGCAATCGCCGTCAGCACCACCGCACCCAGCGCACGCAAATAGGACGGCATGTAGCCCACCACCAACCGGAACGCCACGCTCAGCACCAGCGCGCCAAGCAGAATGCCACCCACAAGCATGACCAGCAGGGCCATCATGCCCATGCCGGCCAGCGCAGCAAACGAAGAAGTACCCATAAAACCCCCTTTGAGTTGAAAGAAAACCGCGCGGTGGCATCCCCATGCCATCCCCTCCCTGGCGGTGGCGCCAGCCTAGCTGATTCCGTCGCACCCGGCAGGCCCACTGTCTCCCCACGCGAGATCGGCGCAAGCTATAACCCTTCGCTCGCTTGAGAAACTTGCATGAGCCTGCGCAGCCTGTTCGTCGACTTCAACAGCTATTTCGCCTCGGTCGAACAGCACGAGGAGCCGGCCCTGCGCGGCCGACCGGTCGGCGTGGCGCCGGTGGGCGCCGAAACCACCAGCCTGATCGCCGCCAGCTACGAGGCGAAGGCGTTTGGCGTCGGCACCGGCACCCTGGTGTGTGATGCGCGGCGGCTATGTCCCGATATCCAGATCCGCGTCGCGCGGCCGGAGCGCTACGTGTTCTGGCATCACCGCCTGATCGAGGCGATCGACCACGCGATCCCGATTGCCCGGGTCGGCTCGATCGACGAAGTCGCCTGCGAGCTGGTCGGCCGCCAGCGCCGGCGTGAAGTCGCCGAAGAAATCGCACAACAGGTGAAGAGCGAAGTGGCACTGGCCGCTCCCGGCGGCGCGATCCGCTGCTCGATCGGCATCGCGCCGAACGACTTCCTCGCCAAGACCGCCTCGGACATGCGCAAGCCCGACGGCCTCACCGTGATCGAACAGGCCGACCTGCCGCATGCCTTGCACGGGCTCGAACTGCGCGACCTGTGCGGCATCGGCCAGTCGATGGAGGCGCGCCTGCACGAAGCCGGCATCACCACCGTGGCGCAGCTCACCGCCGCCGACAAGCACCGGTTGCGGCATGCCTGGGGCAGCATTGAAGGCGAACGCATGTGGGGATTGCTGCGTGGCGCATGGTTGCCGACCACGCCCACCGAACGCGGCTCGATCGGCCATTCGCACGTACTCGGACCGGAACTGCGCACGCCCGCCGGCGCCCGCGCGGTGCTGAAGAAACTGCTGGTGAAGGCGGCGATGCGCATGCGCCGCGAGGAAATGCTCAGCGGTGCGCTGGCGGTACGCATCCGCTTCATCGGCCACGAGCAGCGCTGGGAACGCGACCTCGCGTTCGACCCCACCGACGACAGCCGCGAACTGCTACGGCTGCTGAGCGGCGTGCTCGA
The DNA here is from genome assembly GCA_050737735.1 of Rhodanobacter sp. Taxonomy (GTDB): domain Bacteria; phylum Pseudomonadota; class Gammaproteobacteria; order Xanthomonadales; family Rhodanobacteraceae; genus Rhodanobacter. The sequence goes on from JBOHYM010000015.1 coordinate 42,717, forward strand.
CAGCGGCAACCCCCGCCGCTTGTTGCCGCTGGGCATGGATGCCCGAGTGCAGCGAGCGCAGGATGCGCAGGAGCTGCCTGGTCCGGTGAACGCCACGCCGCTGTCGGTCAGCGTGACCCTGCTGCGGCTGGTGCCGCGCACGCAGAGCAGCGGTTCGCTGTTCGCACCGGTCGAGGACACTGGCCGTATTGATGCACTGGTCGACCGCATCAACGCGAAGTTCGGCTACAACAAGGTCTACTTCGGCAGCATGCAGCTGGCACTAGAGCACGACGCCGCGCCGATGCGTATCCCGTTCAACCGCATTCCCGATACAAAGAGCGAAAACGAAGCCACCCACGAAAGCGATGCCAGCCACAACACGCTGTGGCTGCAATCGATGAACCGCTTCAAGGTGCTGGCCGAGGGTGAGCATCGCAAGCGGGAACGTGAGCGCAAGGGCGACTGATTTTTCAACACAAGCGGCCGTCGGCAGATATTCGAGGCTTGTCGCGTGGGCGCCCTGATCGCAGGACCAACAACAGGCGAGAAGCCGGCTTTTGATGTCACCACGCAAATGGCAGCTACTTGTTGGCGACCCCGATTTGCTGCAGAACTTTGGCGACGGCTTTCGCTACCACCTCGGGTTGGTCCAGCTGGATGTCATGAGATGTGTTGTTCACAAGCAGACGCTCGCTGCGCGTTGACGTGGCGACTATCTGCGCCTGGGTCCTGTCCCTGGCAGCTTCGAGTGCCTTGCGAACGTCGGCAGGGGCATCGACGTAGGTGTTGTCGGCAGACAGCACGATCAATGGCAGCGAACCATGCGTTTCCCTTGGCGACACCGACTGACTGAACACCACGGCATTGTCCTGAAGCTCGGATAGCAGGGTGCGCCAGAAGGCGGGCTTCGACTTGTAGGTGGCCGTAACGGCGTTGAGCTTGGCACTGGCCAGCGGATTACCTCCCGCCAGACAGGCTTTGAGTTCAGGTGTCGGCGGCGCCAGCTCGTTCTTCCCGGCACCCGCCTCACATCGGCGAATGAAGACGAATCGTTGAGCGCTCATCTCGGCGTCGCTCTTTGCCCATGCTGGCGCGAACGCAGCAATGTCCTGCCCAAGTGGATCGACAAGAACCATGGCGCTTACGTCCGCTGGATACCGTTCGGCGTATCGCCGCACGATATTGCTGCCCAGTGAGTGCCCCAGCAGTACCAGCGGGGTCTTGATGCCTGCGTCATGAATCAGTTCATGCAGGTCCCAAACGTCTGCATCGAGGTTTCGTGGTAATGGCCCTTCGCTGCTGAAACCATAACCGGCTCGATCATAGGCACACACCCTGGCAAACGAAGCCAGCAACGGCTGTAACTTGAACCAAGTTGTCGAGTCAGCATGTGAGCCAGCTTCCAGCATCACGGTCTGCGGACCGTCACCAGTGCAACGAAGATTGAGTTGGCGCCCAGGGGCAATCGTTACCAATCTGGCTGGCTGCGCATAGCTGTCCGGGATGCGCTGCGGAGCGACGACGTTGACTGCGCCTGCTATAGGGGTGGCGCCAATTAAAAGAGTCACCAAGGCACTTCGACATTTTCCCCAAGGCTTCCTATTCAAGACGCTCCTCCCTTTATGAGTACTGGCATGGCGAGTTATCAGACGCGCCTCACCATCGACTCGGAAGATCGCAGAAAGTTCTCGGAAGTCGATGGAGCCAATCAGTCAGGTTGCCATCGCTCAATGCGCCGTTGGTTGCACCACCTTCTGATTCGCCGCCTGCACCGCCTCGACGAAACCGCCAAAGGGAATATCGGTGATGCCGACCAGGCCGATATGGCTGTTCTCGCCATCGAGCAGGCGGCCAGTCACGGGCTGGTCGGTGTACTCGAACCAGTGCGCACCGATGATCTCCGGATCGCTCGCGGCGGCAGCAACGAACTTCGCGTAGGCCTCACCGCGCTGTTCCTCGTTCCATACCGACACCACGCCCTTGCCGAACGGACCGCGATCGTCGGAGCCGAAGTGGAATTCGCTGATCAGCACCGGCTTGTCCAGTGCATGCATCGCAGCCGCGTCGAAGCCGTGCTGCGGCAGATCGGCATACACGTTGAAGCTGACTACGTCGCAGTACTGTGCGCACGCCGCGACGGCTTCCGGCGTGTTCACCGCGAAGCGGCCGCCAAGGAACAGATGATGTGCATCATGCCGATGAATCGCCTCGGCGACCACGCGGAAATAGGTGTTGGCGTACAGGCGTAGCCACGCGCTGTAATCCTCGGCGATCGCCGGATGTGCCTCGTCCGGATTCGGCGGCACAAAGCCCTGCGTTTCCAGCGCATCCCACGACGCCAGCGGAAGATTCCACGCATTACCCAGCTTGACCGGGTCAACGTACTTCTTCTTCAGCATGGCAATGAAGGCCTGTTTGGCCGGGCTCTTCGCATCGCCACGCAAGGTGCCGGCCGCCAACCCCCAGCGGCCCTGCGGCCCCTGACCCGCCCAGGCCAGTTCGTTGTCGGCGAAGTAGCCGAGCAGGTACGGATCGTTGCCCACGTTCGCCGTTGCCTTCACTACCGCCTGTTCGGCGGCCTGCACGAAGCGCGGATCGAACGGATCGGGCATACGGCCCCAGTAGTCGTAACCGCTGGCGACGTTGGCGTAGTTGCCGGCGATGTTGATCGAGCGCGTGTACGGCAGCCGCTGAGCCTGCCCCAGCGCAGCGTCACTCCAGTTGCCAATGGTGTTGAAGCCCCACGCCTGCAGCCGATCCAGCGTGCGCGTGCGCCATGCGGCCAGCCAGTCCTTGCCGTCGACGCGATACAGGTTCGCCGCGTAAAAATCGAACCAGCGGCCGTGGCTGTAGCCGATGCCGGCGCTCGCGCCCTGATCGGCCTGGCGGTTGTCGCCGATGCCGTAGAAGGCTGCCCACTCGCCACTGTCTGGCGGCAGGTCCTTGAACATGAACTCGCGGCCCTGCACATAACTGCGATCGCCGTCGGCGACTACAGCGTTCACGCCGAGCGAAAAGAACGCATGGCCGTCCGGCGTCACCAGCCACCAGCGGTCACCCAGTTTCTGCGTGTGGAACCAGCCGGTCCGCTCCAGGCCATGGACGTCCAGACGTCCGCCATAGCGATCCAGATCCTTCGGAAGTTCACTGGTCTTGGCCACGCCGGCCTTCGCCTGTGCCGCACGCAAGGCCTCGTCCGAATCGACTTTCTCCGGCCAGTGTCCACGCGTGTATTGCCCGTAGCGATCGACGATGCCGGCATAGGCATCGTGCAAGGTCGCATCCCCGGCAGCCGTCTCGACACGACCCAACAGGATGGTCTGTGCTGCCTGCGGCACGGGCATGCCGATGCGTACGGCATGCACCTGGTGCAGATCCAGCGCACCTTCCACCGTGGTTGCCAGCAGGATGTTGTGACCCGCATCGTCGAACGGCATCGGCGGTCCGACCTGCATGCCGAACACACGCGGCGACACAGCATGCAGCGGAATCACCAGCGTCTGCGCCGGCCCGGCCGGCAGGCCGACCGTCGCATGCAGATGCTGGCCCTCGTTGGCACCATCGATATCCACATCGAGCGTTACCGCCCACGGCATCGCGTTCTGCACACGCAGGCGCAACTCGCCACGCGATGACCAGTCCCACGTTCCGTCGGCGGGTGCGATGACGATCTGCGGATGCGCCGCCGGCTGGAACGCGTAGCCCTGCTGCAGCACGCCGTCGCTGGCGTGTTCGGCGGGACCGACCCGCTGCACCTGGTCAAGCGTGGTATGTGCCGCGGCATCGGAGCCGGCCAGATCGATCACTCCCGGCGACGCCGCATGGCAGGCGCCCAGCCCGCAAAGACACAGCCAGATCAGTGCATGACGTCTCATTGGCAACCATCCTTCAGGTCGGATCGAACTCTTACCAGAGCTTCGTAGGGTGGGCACTGCCCGCCGGCTTTCCGCTATGTCGCCATGCACTTCGCAAGAGCGGCGGGCAGTGCCCGCCCTACGAGGCTGCCGTTGGAGTCCACTGGTGGGTGATGCTTCCCGTCCGAGGCATCGCCCACCAGTGGGCTCCTGCACAGGGATCAGGGATGCCTGCGCCTCCAATACTGCCAGCCGTAATAGACCGGTACGCCCAGCGCGATGATCGCCAGGCTCATGCCGGCGTCGCCGGGGTTGGCGATCGCGGTGGCGGCGATCACGCCCAGCACGGTGACCACGAACACCAGCGGCAGCAGCGGAAATAGCGGCACGCGGTACGGCGCCGGTTCGTCCACGAACTTCCAGCGATACCAGAACAGCGTGCCGATGCCGAAGGCATGGCCCAGCCATTCGCCCACCGTGGTGTAGTCCACCAGTTGGCCGAAGCTGCCCCACAACACGAGCACTACCGTCCATACGCCCAGCAGGACCAGCGCGATCTGTGGCGCGCGCGTGCGCGGATCGATGTAACCCACTGGGCGAAACAGCAGGCCGTCCGCGCCCATGGTCTGCAGCACGCGCGCACCACCGGCAATGGCGATGCTGCAATAGCCGAAGGTGGAACAGGCGATACCCACCGCCATCAGCCTGGCGCCACCGGCACCGAACAGCCGGCTCACCAGGTCCGCCGCCGGTGCCTGACTGGCGGCCAGCCCGGCATGACCCAGCCCGGCCAGATAGGCCACGTTGGCCAGCACGTAACACAACACGACGCCCACCATGCCCAAGGCCAGGGCGCGCGGCAGCGTGCGCTGCGGATTGCGTACCTCGCCCGCCAGGTCGTTGAGGTAGTGGAAGCCGCCGTAGGTGAACAGCACCGGCAGCAGCGCGCCCACAAAGGCACCGTCCGCTACCGGATGCACCGTATCCGGCTGCAGCACGCCACCCAGATGCCCGTGCGCCAGCACCAGTCCCACCACCACCAGCAACGCGATCGCCGCCAGCTTCAACACCGAAAAGATGTTCTGCATCAGCGCACCGGCACGGATGCCAAACAGGTTCACCCCCACGATGAACACGATCGCGCCCACGGCCGAGGGCTTGATCCACAGATCCGGCAGACCGATCGCGCTGCAGAAGTAATCGGCGAACGTGGTGGCTACCGCCGCCACACTGCCGGGGTAGTTGATCAGCGCCATCGTCCAGCCGAACAGGAACGCCGGCAGCACGCCGAACGCCTCGCGCAGATAGAGGTAGATGCCACCCGCGTACGGCCGCCGCGAACCCAGCTCGGCGTAGCACAGCACTCCCGCCAGGGTGAGCAGGCCGCCCAGCGTCCACAGCACCAGCAGCGACAAGCCCGAGCCGGTGCGTTCGGCGACGGTGGCCGGCGTGCGGAAGATGCCCGCCCCGATCACGCCGCCGATGACGATCATCGCGGCGTCCCAGGTATTCAGGCGACGGGCATAGGCATTCGCGGGTTCGGTCAGCATGGGCGCTACCTTGCCATTGTGGGCGGTGTTTCGGCCAGTACCGCATGGCATGCCCATGTTTCCCCTTTCAATACCGGGAGCGATTGTCCTTCGGCTAGTGACAATCGTCAGCCGTGCTGAAACACTATCGACAGCAGTGCATCACAGGCTGCCGGTTTGTCGCGCAGCGGCGACTCCGCTGCGTCATCGCTGTCGAGGGGTGCTGCAGCGGACCCAGGTCCGCCACGCTCGGCATGCGACTCCATCGCAAGGGCGCCCTTTCCGGTTACTGGAGGTGTCGTCATGCCCACTCACCCTGCCGTGCTTGCACCCTTTTCGGTGCGTCGGCTTGCCCTTGTCACATCCGCGGATTACCCGTCGATCCAGCCGGACGATGCCCATCTGGCGACCTCGCTGGAACGCCTCGGCACCCAGCCAATCGTCTGTGTGTGGAACGACCCGGATGTCGACTGGTCGACGTTCGAGGCGGTGCTGATCCGCACCCTCTGGGATTACTTCAAGCACTACCCGGCTTTCCTGAAATGGCTGGACCGGCTCGATCAGCTTGGCATCCCCACGATCAACGACAGCCGGCTGCTGCGCTGGAACAGCGACAAGCGCTACCTGCTCGAACTGGCGCAGCATGGCGTCGGCATCATCCCCACCCGGCTCGCCAGTGCGCGCGAGCTGCACGGTGTGCTGGCCGCGATGCCCGCACAACAGGTGGTGATCAAGCCGACCATCAGCGGCGGCGCCTGGCATACGCTGCGCGGCACCGTCGGTGACGCCGCCTTCGCGCAGGCGGTGGCACAGCTGCCGCCCGAACACGACTACCTGGTGCAGCCGTTCGTGCCGGAAATCGTCAGTGACGGCGAATGGTCGCTGCTGTATTTCGCCGGCGAATTCAGCCATGCCGTGATCAAGTACCCGGCCTCCGGCGACTACCGCGTGCAGGGTGAATACGGCGGCAGCGCCGAACCGGTCGTGCCGAGCGCAGCAACGCTCGCCGCCGCCGAACGTGCCTTGGCCGTGGTCGCCGCGATCGGGCATGGCGAGCACGCGTACGTGCGCGTTGACGGCGTGATCTGCGCCGGCCAGTTCCTGATCATGGAACTGGAGCTGATCGAGCCGTTCCTGCACCTCGCCGAGCAACCGCAGGCCGCCGAACGCCTTGCGGCGCAGATCGCCCTGCGGATGGCCGCATTCAAGAACGGCAAAGCGCCAGCCAGCGAATACCTGTTTTCCTACGGCACGCTGCAGGATGAGGCGGTCCAGCTCGCCACGTTCGGGCGCCGGCTGCAGGGCAAACCAGATGAGTTGCACGGCTACCACTGCACGATGCTGGAGATCCGCGACACACAGGTGGTCGCCACCAGCGGCGCCACGCACCATCCCATCGTCCGTCACACCGGCGATCCCGCCCACGCCGTGCTGGGCACCTTGCTGTGCGTCACGCCGGAGGAACTCGCCCGCGCCGATGCCTACGAGGTCGAGGACTACCGGCGCGTCGACGTCACGCTCGCCTCCGGCCAGCGCGCATGGGTGTACGTGCAGGTCGACGCCGGCTCCATACCGGCAAGTCCCTCAACGCGACCTTGAGGCAGGCTCTAGAATCGGCGTCACGCCATCTTCGATCCATCTTGTGCCCACCCTGCCCCGAAAGATCCTGCATATCGACATGGACGCGTTCTACGCGTCGGTGGAGCAGCGTGACGACCCGTCGTTGCGCGGCAAGCCGGTGGCGGTGGCATGGCGCGGCGCACGCTCGGTGGTGTGCGCCGCGAGTTACGAGGCGCGCGTGTTCGGCGTGCGCTCGGCGATGCCGGCGATCCGCGCCGAGCGATTGTGTCCGCAGCTGATTTTCGTGCCACCGGATTTCACGCGCTACAAGGCGGTGTCACGGCAGGTACGCGAGATCTTCGCGCGACATACCGAGCTGATCGAGCCGCTGTCGCTGGACGAGGCCTATCTCGACGTCACCGTGACGAAGACCGGCCTGCCCTCGGCCACGGCCACCGCCGAGGCGATCCGCACGGCGATCCGCGAGGAAACGCAACTCACCGCCTCGGCCGGGGTGGCGCCGAACAAGTTCCTGGCCAAGATCGCCTCTGACTGGAACAAGCCGGACGGCCTGTGCGTGATCCGCCCGCAGCAGGTCGAGGCCTTCCTCACGCCGCTGCCGGTCGGCCGGCTGCCCGGCGTCGGCAAAGTGATGGAGGCGAAGCTCGCCGTGCTTGGCATCGCCACCGTCGGCGAACTGCGCACGTTTGCACTGCCCGAACTGGAACAGCGCTTCGGCCGCTGGGGCCGGCGCCTGCATGAGTTGTCACGCGGCATCGACGAGCACGCGGTGCAACCCGAGCGCCCGACCCTGCAGGTTTCTGCCGAGGACACATTCGAGCACGACCTGCTGCTGGAAGAACTTGAACCGCACATCCGCCGGCTCGCCGAAAAGGCCTGGGCCGGGCACCAGCGCGAGCACAGCCGGGTCGCACGCACCGTGGTGCTGAAGCTGAAGACATCGGATTTCCACACACTCACGCGAAGTCTCACCCCGGTCATGCGCCCCCAGTCGGCGGCCGAACTGGCCGACATCGCCTGTGCGCTGCGCGAGCGCGTGGAGCGACCTGTCGACAGCCGCTACCGGCTCGTTGGCGTGGGCCTGGCCGGTTTCGTGGAGCAGGACAGCTACCAGGCGCAGACCGATCTGTTCGAGATCATCCCGGATCGCACGTAGCGACATACAACCCGCCCGCACTTCAACGGCCGATCGCAAATCCGCTACGCTGTGCAGTGCGCAAACTGCCACCGGTGGAGCACACGATGCACTTCGAATTGCCCGAGATCCGCATCCAGTCGCTGAGGGACTTCGCCAAGCATTACCTGATGATCGTGCTCAGCATCCTCACCGCACTGGGGCTGGAGGCATGGATCGAGCATGCGCACCACACGCATGCAGCGGAAGCGGCGAGCCGGCAGATGACCACCGAGCTGCGCCACAACCTTGCCGAGACGCGCGAATCGCTGCAGAAGAATGACGCGACGCTGCAGTCGATCGGCAAGATCAACGCCGCGCTCGTCAACGATCTGAAGAACGGCGTGGCGCCGGCGATCATCAACCAGCACATCCGCGCACAGGCACACGGCTTCCAGCTCAACCTCAACTGGCCCGGCCTGCCCACGTCGGCCTGGGACGTGGCGGTGGCGAACCAGTCGGTGAGCTGGATCGAGCAGGCCAGCCTGAAGAAGTTCTCCACTGCCTACGCCGCGCAGCGGGAAACCGCCGCCTGGGTACAGCACGACAGCGTGCTGATGCTGGACGTGCCCCGGGTGATCAACTTCAGGACCGACCTGGACATGGGCCGCGACGTGGATCCGCAGGCCTTCCTCTACACCGTGCAGCAGATGAAGGTGACCATCGCCAGCATGAAGAACAACCTGCAGGAACTGGAGAAGCATCTCGCCGACGCGGTGCCGGACGAGGTCCAGGACAGCCAGTGACCGCTGGCGAAAAGTCGATGCCTGCGTGTATTCAGTCCGACCCGGGCAGCGTGTATTCGAAGTCGTAGAAATGCTGGCCGTCGCTGATCGTGATGACCAGCGTGCCGGCCAGTCCCTGCAGTTCGTCGCTACCGGAATCGGGCACCACGGTGATGATCAATTGCGGCGCACCACGCGTCATCGTGCCGCTGTGCTGCAGTGCAAACGCGCCGCTGCGGCCACTCAAGGTGCCGCTGACCCGTTCCAGCGCGACATAGCCGGCCGAGCCTTCGACCGCTGTGCGAATGGCCAGCATCTGGCCCTTGCCGCTGGCTTCGAGGTCGCCGTGGTACTGCTTGTCGAGCGCCATGCGACCGATACTGGCATCGCCGATACCCTCTTGCGCCGGCTGCGGAGTCATCTTCACTTCGAACCTACCGTGGGCATGCATGGTCATGGCCTTTCCGTTGATGGATATGCGTTGCAGCCTAACCGATCACGACTCGCGCTCACGCCCGAAGCGCGGCAGATTCCAGTGATAGTGCAGCGCCAGGAAGCGCAGCCCGAAGCAGAACAGGATCGGCAGCCAGGTCGCCCACACCGCAGGCCAGCGGTAGTACTCGCCGATCACCGTCAGCGCGGCACCGGCAAACGCGGCCAGCGCATAGATCTCCTGCTGCAACACGATCGATACGCGCGCCAGCAACACGTCGCGCGCCATGCCGCCGCCAACGGCGGTGATCATGCCGAGCAGGATCGCCATTTCCGCGTTGTGACCGTACAGCAGTGTCTTGTGCGCACCGTATACCGCGAACAGGCCCAACCCCATCGCATCGAACAGTCGCACCGGATAGGTCAGCCGCTCCACCCATGGATACGCGACGATGGTGAGCAGTGCCGCCACGGTCGCGGTGAACAGGTAGCGCCAGTCGGACAGTCCTGCCGGCGGGATCGCGCCGATGCACAGGTCGCGAGCGATGCCACCACCGCACGCGGTGACGAAGGCGATGGCGAGTATCCCGAACAGGTCGAGGTTGCAGCGCCGTGCCGCTGTCGCGCCGCTGATCGCGAACGCGAATGTGCCGGCCAGGTCGACCAAGTTGAACAGCCATTGCTCATTCATGCGACTGGTTGCTTCGTGGGCATGCCGACCGTGCGGCGATGCCCGCTATTGAACCAGCTTCAGCCGATCCGCCGCGAGATCGCGAAGAACGCCAGGTTGCCCAGGCCGGTGGCACCGGCCAGCACGGCAATCAGGCCGGGGGTGACTTCCTGCCAGTCGAACCACTGGATCAACCCGAAGCCGACCGCCACCGACACCAACACGATGCCCCAGCGCAGCGAGGAATGGCGGCGGCGCAGATCCTCGTCGCGCAGGATCGACTTGACCAGCTCCTCCGAACCGCCGGCATTGACCATGTGCCGGCGCACCATGGCGTCGACACAGACCTTGATGGAATAGGCGATACAGATAAACAGGCTGATCGGGATGAGTTCGCCGAGATGCATGGTGTTCTCCTAGTGAGTGGGCGTCAGATGGTGACTGTCGGAAGGATAGATACAGCCGCCCTCGCGTCGGTTGCAGTCATTCCCCCTTGCAACCGTTGCCCCCATGCGCGTATCCCTTGTGTCATGGAAGACATCCGCAGCAGCCCGGACCGCGAACTGGTCGACGCCGTGCTGGCCAATCGGCCGGGCGCGTTCGAGCGCCTGGTCCGCGAGTATCAGGGGTTGTGCTGGCACATCATCCAGCGCATGGTGCGCAACCCCGAGGATGCGCGTGAGCTGTGCCAGGACACCTTCCTGCGCGTGCACCAGTGCCTGCACCAGTACCGTTACGAAAGCGCGCTGAAATCCTGGATCGGCCGTGTGGCCTACACCATCGCGCTGCGTCACCTGCAGCACAAGCGCATCCCTCTGCTAGAAAACACCGGCGACGGTGACGACTACGCACTGGTCGAAAACATCGGCGACGGCTTCGATCTCGAAGCCGCCTGCGCGGACGAGGAAACGATGCAGCTGCTGCATGCGGCGATCGAGACATTGCCACCGTTGCAACGCACCCTGCTGACCTTGTATTACCTCGAAGAAACCACGATTCCCGAAATTGCCCGGATCACCGGGCTGGCCAGCGGCACCATCAAGAGCCACTTGTTCCGGTCACGCTTGCGCCTGCGTGGCGTGCTCGAAACCCGGACCGGAGTTGCAGCATGAATCACGATATCGACGACCACATCCCGTCCTTCGGCGACCCGGCCCGCGAACGCGAATGGCTGGCGCAGGAACAGGCGATGCGGCGGGAACGCCTGCATCTCGATCCCGCCCATGACGATCCGCGCATGCGGCGTTATCGCCTGCTGGCCCGCGCACTGCGCGAACCGCTGCAAGACACCCTGCCTGTCGATTTCGCCCGGCACGTTGCCGCGCAGGTCAACGCCCAGCCGATACGCCAGCCACTGGCCGGTACACGCCTGGAGCTGGTGCTGACGTTCGTGCTCGGCATCATCTTCGTGCTGGCTGCCGGCACGGTGACGCTGATCTACGGCAGCGCATGGCTGCCATCGATCAGCGCCGCACTACCCGCGCCCGACCCGTCGGCCACACGCTGGCTGCTGGCCTTCGCCGGCTGCATCGGCACGTCCTGGCTGCTGGGCACATGGCAACAGCGTGGACATGGGCGATAACCGGAGCGAACGAGACCGGTATCGCCCAAGACCTGCGCTTACAACTCCAGCACCGTATCCAGTCCACGGTGCACACCAACCAGACCCGACACCTTGCGGATCGCCAGCAGCGCCCCGTCCACGTAAGGCTTGGCACTGCTGCCGGCGTTGTGGCGCAGGGTCAGCGTCTGGTCCGGCATGCCGAAGATCACTTCGGCACCAAGCACGAAACCCGGCAGTCGTACCGCATGCACCTGCGTACCAGCCAGCGTGCCACCGCGCGTCTCGCGCACACCGGCGGTCTGTTCCAGCGGCACACCTTGCTCCGGCTGGCGCACCTGGCCCAACCGCCCGGCCAGTTCGCGCACCGTGCCGCTGGGCGCGTCGGGTTTGCCCGCATACGCGTAGTCGATGATTTCCCATTGCGGGATGTACTTCGCCGCCATCACCGCAAACTTCTGCAACAGCACCATGGTCAGCGCGAAGTTGCCGCAGGCCAGCACACCACGCTTCCGTTCACGTGCCAGCGCGTCGATCTGCGCGTAATCCGCGTCGGTGAGACCCGACGTACCCACCACCACATGCGCACCGTGTTCCAGCGCGGCGAGGATGTTCGCCTTCGCGCTGTCCGGCTTGGTGTATTCGACGAAAACATCACAGGGTTGCGCCAGTGCCTCGGCGGCGCTGGCAAAGATCGGCGTCGCCAGCCGCGGTTCGCCCAGCACCGCGCCGAGTTGCTGCCCGGCGTGCTTGCGCGCCACTGCCGCAACCAGCGCCAGATCATCGGCAGCGGCGATACCGCGCGCCAGTTCGGAACCGGCCCAGCCGGTGGCACCGGCAACACATACCTTCAATGACATGACGACCTCGTTGTTCGTGATGGATCGCTGCAGGGTAATCTGGAGTGGCAGACTTGTCCCGGGCTGCAGGCAATGATGGAACACGTCTGGCTCGATCAGTTGCCAGCCATCGGGGAATCTCGGAAGACCTCCCAATTCGTCATTCCGGCGCAGGCCGGAAGCGCTTCACAACAGCGAAGCTGGTCATCGCTATGGAACAGCGAGGCTGGTTAGCATGAACAAGCGATCCCGGCCTTCGCCGGGATGACATGAGGGGTGGCGGGATGATGCGGAGAAGGTGGTTGTTCGAGATGCCCACATGAAACGAGACCCCATGACAGCAGTGCCTGCCGCTGATACGCCATCGCAACCATCGGAAGCGAATGGCACGTGGTGCCTGTACCTGATCGAATGCCGCAACGGCAGCTATTACGCCGGCATCACCAACCGCCTCGACGCCCGTTACGCCGCGCACGCGGCAGGCCGCGGCGCCCGCTACACCCGTGCCAATCCACCGCTACGGTTATTGGGTTTTCGCAACTATCCCGATCGCGCCAGCGCCGCACGCGCGGAGTGGGCGATCAAGCAGTTGCCGCGGGAGTGGAAGCTGGCGTTTTTGCAGGCTGATCCGGTGACATGAGGCTTCAAGCACCTTGCATGCGCGAGCTCAATACCCGATCACCTCGCCATCTTTGCGCATCTCAGTGGCACCCCAGTACACGTGCTGCTTGGCGTCATACATGATCGCCTCGTAGCCGCCGAAGTTGCCGGTGCCCGGCACGACCTTGTAGCCGCGCTTCGCCAGCTCGGCTTTCACGGCGGGATCGAAGCCCGATTCCATTTCCACCGTACCGATACCCTGCGACGCCTCGCCGGTGGGTTCGGCGTTGCCGTAATGACGCCAACGTGCCGCGTCGCCGGCATCCTGCACGTTCATGCCGTAGTCGATCATGTTGGTCAGCACCTGGATGTGCCCCTGCGGCTGCATGTCGCCGCCCATCAGGCCGAACGACATGTACGGCGCACCATCCTTCATCACGAAGCCGGGAATGATGGTGTGGAACGGACGCTTGCCGGCGGCGTAGACATTTGCCGCACCAGGTTTCAGCGAATACAGCTCACCGCGATCCTGGAACATGAAGCCGAGGCCGTCGGCGACCAGGCCCGAACCCATGCCGCGGTAGTTCGACTGGATGATCGACACCATCATGCCGTCCTTGTCGGCGGTGGTGAAATAAGTGGTGTCGCCGTTGAACAGTTTCGGATCGCCCGGGCCGATGTCGGGATTGGCATGGTCGAGATGGATCAGCTTGCGCCGCTGGTCGGCGTAGCCCTCGGACAGCAGACCCTTCATCGGCACGTCGACGAAGCGCGGGTCGGCGTAGTACTTGGCCAGATCCTCGTAGGCGAGGCGCTTGGCTTCCAGCATCGCCGTGATCGCATCGGCGCTGCCCACGCCCATCTTCTTCAGATCGAAACCCTTGAGCAGCTGCAGCATCTCCAGCGCGGCAAAACCCTGCCCGTTCGGCGGCAGCTCGTAGACGTCGTAACCGTGATAATTCACCGACTGCGGCGTCACCCATTCGCCGTGGTAACCGGCAAAGTCCTCGTAGCGCAGATCGCCGCCGATGCGCTTGAAGTACGCATCCATGGTGTGCGCGATGGGCCCCTTGTAGAACGCATCGCGGCCGCCATCGGCAATCATCGTCAGCGTGCGCGCCAGGCCGGGATTACGGAACACCTCGCCTTCGGCCGGCGTGTGGCCGTCGATCAGATAGGTGTGACGCGCATTCGCGCTTTCCTCGATCAGGCCGTGCATGCGGTCGAACGCCGCCATGTTGCCCTTCCAGTACTGCGCGACCAGCTGGGTGACCGGGAAACCGTTCTGGGCATAGCCGATGGCGGGCGCCAGATCCTCGGCCAGCGAGAGCTTGCCGAACTTGTCGTGCAACGCGCCCCACGTATCGACGGTGCCAGGCACGGTGATCGGCAGCGAGCCGACCGCCGGAATGTGATCCTTCGCCGGCAGGCCGGCCTTGAGGTACGCCGCCTTCACCTCGGCCTGCATCTTCGCCAGGTCACGGCCCTTGGCCGACGGGCCGGAACCGTTGTAGCCGTAGAGCTTGTGCGTCTTCGGATCCCACACGATGACAAAGCAGTCGCCGCCGATGCCATTCAGCACCGGCTTCATCAGGCCAAGCGCCGCATTCGCTGCGATCGCGGCGTCCACCGCGCTGCCGCCCTTCTTCAGGATGTCGATGGCGATCTGCGAGGCCAGCGGCTGCTCGGTGGCAGCCATGCCGTGCTGGGCCAGCACCGGTGAGCGTGAGGCCCAGGTGTGGCCGGAGTAACGATCACCCCGGCCCACGTCGGCACTGACATTCGCCGCCGCCGTCAGCCCCATCAGCAGGGCAACGGCCGCAGCGATCCGGGTCTTCGAATGGCTCATCACGATTCCTCCGGGCGACCCGAGTTTTCTTGCAGCGTGGCTTACTTCTTCTTCGGCACGTACAGGTCGGTGATGGTGCCTTCGTAGACTTCCGCCGCCATGCCGACCGATTCGCCCAGCGTCGGATGCGGATGGATGGTGAGCGCGATGTCGGCCGCCTCACTACCCATCTCGATCGCCAGCGCGAGCTCGGAGATCAAGTCACCCGCGTGCACGCCGACGATGCCGGCACCGACGATGCGGTGGGTTTCCTCGTCGAAGATCAGCTTGGTGAAACCCTCGGTGCGGTCGATGCCGATGGCGCGGCCCGAGGCGGCCCACGGGAACTTGCCTATGCCGATCTTCAGGCCCTTTTCCTTCGCCTCGCGCTCGGTCACGCCGACCCATGCCACTTCCGGATCGGTGAACGCCACCGACGGGATCACCCGCGCGTCGAAGTGGCTCTTGAGTCCCGCCACCGCTTCGGCGGCTACGTGGGCCTCGTGGGTGGCCTTGTGCGCCAGCATCGGCTGGCCGACCAGGTCGCCGATCGCGTAGATGTGCGGCACGTTGGTGCGCATTTGCGTGTCGACGTTGATGAAGCCGCGCTCGGTTACCGTCACGCCGGCCTTGTCAGCTCCGATCTTGTTGCCGTTCGGCGAACGACCCACCGCGACCAGCACGCGGTCGAACAGCGTGGTCTCGGGAATGCTGTCGCCCTCGTAGCCGACCTCGATGCCCTTCTTGGTCGCCTTGGCCGTCACCACCTTGGTCTTCAGGTGCACGCCCTTGAGCTTGCCGCCCAGGCGCTTGGCCAGCGGCTTGATCAGGTCGGCGTCGGCGCCGGGGATCAGCTGATCCAGGAACTCGACCACGGTCACCGCGCTGCCGAGTGCGCCGTACACCGTCGCCATTTCCAGCCCGATGATGCCGCCGCCGACGACCAGCAGGTCCTTCGGCACGTCCTTCAGTTCCAGCGCGCCAGTGGAATCGACGATGCGCTCGTCGTCCCATGGGAATGCGGGCAGCTTCACCGACTGCGAGCCGGCGGCGATGATCGCGTTTTCGAAACGGACCAGCTTCACGCCGTCCTTCGTCTGCACTTCCAGCTCATGCGGCGAGACGAACGTGCCGGTGCCCTCGACCGTTCGCACCTTGCGCTGCTTCGCCATCGAGGCGAGCCCGCCGGTGAGCTGGCCGACCACCTTGTTCTTGAAGCTGCGCAGCTTGTCGAGGTCGATCTTCGGCGCACCGAAGCTGACGCCGTGCGCGGCCATCGCCGCGGCCTCGTCGATCACCGCCGCCGCATGCAGGAGCGCCTTGGACGGGATGCAGCCCACGTTGAGGCAGACTCCGCCGAGCGTGGCGTAGCGCTCGACCAGCACGGTGTCGACGCCCAGGTCCGCGGCGCGGAACGCGGCCGAATAACCGCCGGGGCCGGAGCCGAGCACGACCAGTTTGCATTCGATGTCGGCCTTGCGGCCGGAGGCACTCGCCGCTGACGGTGCTGGCGCCGACTTGGCCGCTGCAGGAGCGACCGCCGGTGCAGCTGCTGCAGCCTTGGGCGATTCGGCTTGTGGCGCCTCGGCCTTAGTAACCTCGGCCTGAGGCGCTGCGGCATCACCGGCCACTTCCAGCACGGCAATCACCGCACCTTCGGAAACTTCATCGCCCACCTTGAGCTTGAGTTCCTTGATCACACCAGCGGCGCTGGAGGGAATCTCCATCGTCGCCTTGTCCGACTCCAGCGTGATCAGGCTCTGTTCCTTCGCCACGGTGTCACCGGCTTTCACCAGCACTTCGATCACCGGCACGCTGCCGTGACCACCAATGTCGGGAACCTTGATTTCGATCGTGTTGGCCATCGTCGTCTCCGAAGTCAGAGCAGCAGGCGACGGATGTCGCCGAGCTGGGTGGCGAGGAAGGACGCGAAGCGCGCGGCGAGCGCGCCGTCGATCACGCGATGGTCGTAGGACAGCGACAGCGGCAGGATCAGGCGCGGCGCGAATTCCTTGCCGTTCCATACCGGCTTGGTCGCCGCCTTGGAGACGCCGAGGATCGCCACTTCGGGTGCGTTGACGATCGGCGTGAAGCCGGTGCCACCGATACCGCCCAGTGAGCTGATCGAGAAGCAGCCGCCGGACATCTCGGCCGGGCCGAGCTTCTTGTCGCGTGCCTTCTTCGAGATCTCGCCCAGTTCGCGGGCCAGGTCAAGCAGGCCCTTCTTGTCGACGTCGCGGATCACCGGCACCACCAGGCCGTCGGGCGTATCCACCGCGATGCCGATGTGGAAATACTTCTTGAGGATCAGCTTCTCGCCGGTTTCGTCGAGCGAGGCGTTGAACTGCGGGAACTGCTTCAGCGCCGCCACCACCGCCTTCATCTGGAACACCAGCGGGGTGATCTTGAGCTCCTTGTTCTCTTCGCCGAGCTTCTTGCGGAACGCCTCCAGCTCGGTGATGTCGGCATCCTCGTGCTGGGTGACATGCGGGATCATTGCCCAGTTGCGTGCGAGGTTGGCACCGGAAATCTTCTGGATGCGCGACAGCGGTTTTTCCTCGATCTCACCGAACTTGGCGAAATCGACCTTCGGCCAGGGCAACAGGCTGAGACCACCGAGCGAAGCGGCTGCACCGGCGACCGGACGCGCGCCGGAGGCGAGCGCGTGCTTCACGTACGCGCTGACGTCCTCGCGCTGGATGCGGCCACCGCGACCGCTGCCTTTCACCTGCTGGATGTCCACACCCAGCTCGCGCGCGAATGCGCGGATCGCCGGGCTGGCATACGGCGCGTCACCCGGCATCACGATGCTGGCGTCGAGCGGCGGGCGCGCGGTCGGCGGCACATCGCCTTCCGGTGCATTGCCCGGCTGCACGCCCTGGCCGGCGATCGGCGCGGGCTTTTCTTCCACCTTCGGTGCAGCCGACGCAACGGCTGCCGGGGCAGCGACGGGTGCGGCGGCTTTCGGTGCCTCGGCAGCGGGTGCAACGGCGGCGCCATCGGCCTCGATGATGGCGATCACCGCGCCCTCGGACACCTCGTCGCCCACCTTCAGCTTCACTTCCTTCACCGTGCCGGCAAACGGCGCGGGGACCTCCATGGTCGCCTTGTCCGATTCCAGCGTAATCAGGCTCTGCTCCTTCTCCACGCGGTCACCGGCTTTCACCAGCACTTCGATGACGGGTACGTCGGCATGACCGATATCGGGGACAAGGGCTTCTTTGAGATCGGCCATGGGGACTCCTGCGCTGGCAAGGGCGTGCCGCTCGGGGATGGCGGACGCGAACAAGGCTTCAATCATAGCGAAGCTGTGCCCGATTCGTATTGCATAAAGCGTCGCAAGCGCCTGCCGGCGCCAACCATGCGCATGCGTATGCATGACCTTGAGCGCACGCACGGCCCCGACCGATCCCCTAATCTGGGGTCCAGCCAACACCGCGCCGGTGCGGTACAAGGAAGCAAGCCATGCTGACGATTCGTGACCTGTCGAAGACTTACGCCAACGGAGTGCGGGCATTGCGCGGCGTGTCGCTGGATATTCCCAACGGCATGTTCGGCCTGCTCGGCCCGAACGGCGCCGGCAAGTCATCGTTGATGCGCACGATCGCCACCTTGCAGGATCCGGACGAAGGCACGATCAAGCTGGACGAGAGGGATCTGCTGGCCGACAAGCAGGCCACCCGGCGCCTGCTCGGCTACCTGCCGCAGGAATTCGGGGTGTATCCGAAAGTGTCGGCCGAGGCGATGCTGGAGCATTTCGCCGTACTCAAGGGCGTCACTGTGAAGAGCGAGCGGCGCGAGCTGGTCGAGGCGCTGCTGCGCCAAGTCAACTTGTGGGATGTGCGCAAGCGCAAGCTCGGCACCTACTCCGGCGGCATGCGCCAGCGCTTCGGCATCGCGCAGGCGCTGATCGGCGATCCACGGCTGGTGATCGTCGACGAACCCACCGCCGGTCTCGACCCGGAGGAGCGCAACCGCTTCCTCAACCTGCTGGCCGAGATCGGCGAGCGGGTGGTGGTGATCCTGTCCACGCATATCGTGGAAGACGTCACCGACCTGTGCTCGCACATGGCAATCATCGGCCAGGGCCAGGTACTGCTGAGCGGCGAGCCGGTCGAGGCGATCCGCTCGCTGGATGGCCGCGTGTGGCGACGCACGATCGACAAGACCGCGCTGGACGGCTACCGCGCCCGCATGAACATCCTGTCCACCCGCCTCGCCGGCGGCCGCACCTTGCTGCATGTGCTGGCCGATACCCGGCCGGAGGAAGGTTTCGAGGCCGTCGCGCCCGATCTGGAAGACGTCTACTTCGGTCGCCTGCGCGCGCAGGCTACCGCCAGGGCGGCCTGACGCCCACCGCCGCTTCGGCAGTCTTCCAATACAGGGATGGGAATACCGATGTTCTTCGAGATACTTCGCTTCGAATTGCGCCAGCAGCTGAAAGCGCCGCTGTTCTGGATCATCGCACTGGTGTTCGGCGCGCTCGCCTTCACCCTGGTCAGCACCGATGCGGTGATCATCGGCGGCTCCAGCGGCAATGTGCTGCGCAATGCGCCGATGGTGATCGTCAAACTGCTCAGCGTGCTCACCATACTCAGCATGTTCCTGGTGACGGTGTTCGTCGCCGGTGCTGCGTTGCGCGATTTCGACCAGCGCACCGCCGAGCTGTTCTTCACCACGCCGATGAGTCGTGGCGCCTACCTCGGCGGCCGCTTCGCTGCCGGTTACCTCGCCTCGCTGGCGATCATGCTGGCCTGCGTACTCGGCATCGCCCTCGGCGGCATGATGCCGTGGATCGACGCACTGCGACTGGGCCCGGCCAGCTGGCACGGCTACGCGTGGGGATTCGGCGTGATGGTGGTGCCGGACATGCTGTTCATCGCCGCGCTGCTGTTCCTGCTCGCCAGCACCACGCGTTCGCTGCTGGCTACCTATATCGGGGTGATCGTCTACTTCGTGCTGCAAAGCGTTGTCGGCCAGCTGACCAAGGACGTGAACAACCACTACCTCGCCGCCATGCTCGACCCGTTCGGCGGACGCACTGTGGCGCTAGTCACCCGCTACTGGTCGGCCTATCAGTCCAACCATGAACTGCCCGCGCTGACCGGCGTGCTGCTGTTCAACCGGCTGCTGTGGACCGGCGTGAGCCTGGCCATGCTCGGCGCCACCTTCGTGCTGTTCCGGCCGAATCGCGAAGGCCTGCAACTGCCGCGACGCAAGAAGCGCGCGGAACCACCGATGTTGCGTCCACAGGCCAGCAACGCCACGTTGACTCTGCCCAAGGTACATCTGGCCGACAACCTGCGCGCCCACCTGCTGCAGCTGCGCACGCAGTTCACGTTCGACACGCTCGGCGTGCTGCGCGGCGTGCCGTTCCTGATCATGCTGGCACTGGGCCTGGCCAACCTGTTCGGCGTGCTGATGCTGTCCGGACAGATCTACGGCACCGCGACCTGGCCGGTCACGCATCAGGTGCTGGAGGGCGTGCATGGCAGCTTCCAGTGGCTGCTGTTCATCATCATCACGTTCTATGCCGGCGAGCTGGTATGGCGCGAGCGCAGCCAGCGCTCGGCCGAAGTCACCGATGCGTTCCCGCTGCCGGACTGGATTCCACTGACCGCCAAGCTCGGCGCCCTGCTGGCGGTGATCGTGGTGTTCCTGCTGGTCGGCTCGCTGGTCGGTATCGGCTGGCAGCTGGGGCACGGCTATACGCACATCGAGCCGGGCCTGTATCTGCAGACGCTGGCGCTGGATGTGATTCCGTTCGCGCTGCTGGCGGCACTGGCGCTGTTCCTGCAGGTGCTGTCGAACAACAAGTTCCTCGGCTACCTGCTGACTATCGTGTGGTTCGTCAGCCAGATCGGTTTTGGCCTGCTGCACTGGGAGCAGAACCTGTACAACTACGGTAACGCACCGGACACCCCGTATTCGGACATGAACGGCTTCGGGCATTTCCTCAAGGCCGCGCTGTGGTTCGACTTCTACTGGGCCAGCTGCGCCGTGGTGCTGCTGGTGCTGGCCGCGCTGTTCTGGGTACGCGGCACCGGTCAGGGGTGGCGCGAGCGACTGCGTGAGGCACGGACACGGCTGCACGCGCCAACGAAGATCGCGCTGGCGCTGGGCCTGCTCGCCTTCGTCGGCAGCGGCGCGTGGATCTACTACAACACCAACGTGCTCAACCATTACCTGAGCAGCAGCGACAAGCTGCAGCAGCGTGCCGAGTACGAGAAGAAATTCGCGAAGTACAAGGATCTGCCGCAGCCACGCATCACCGCGGTGAAGGCGGACGTCGACATCTATCCGTATCAGCGCCGGCTGGAGATCCGCGGTCACTACACCCTGGTCAACAAGCACGACACGCCGATCAGCGAACTGCACGTGAACTACACCGACGGTTTCACGCTGAAGTCGCTGGACTTCGCGCCGCACGACACGGTGAGTGCGAACAAGGATCTGGGCTACACCATCTACAAGCTGAAGACGCCGCTGGCACCCGGTGCGTCGATGAATTTCGACTTCGAGCTGGAATACGCGCCGAAGGGCTTCACCAACAGCCCGGAGGGCCAGTTCCTCGCCTACAACGGCACCTTCTTCAACAACTCGGTGATGCCGCAGTTCGGCTACCAGACCGAGGCGCAGATCACCGATCGCAATGACCGACGCAAATACGGCCTGAAGGGCGACGCGCCGCGCATGCCGAAACTCGGCGACGAGAAGGCGCGCGCCAACACCTACATCAGCAACGACGCGGACTGGATCAGTTTCGACACCACCGTCTCCACCGCGGCCGACCAGATTGCAGTGGCTCCGGGCTATCTGCAGAAGGAATGGACAGCCAACGGCCGGCACTATTTCCACTACACCATGACTCAAGGCGGGATGGACCAGCCGATGCTGCCGTTCTTCTCGTACCTGTCGGCGCGCTATGCCGTGAAACAGGTGCCGTGGAAGGGCGTGGACATCACGGTGTACTACAACCCGGCGCATACGTGGAACGTGGATCGGATGATCCAGGGCGCGAAGGACGCGCTGGACTACTACGACGCGGACTACACGCCATACCAGTTCCACCAATTGCGCATCCTGGAGTTCCCGAACTACGCCAGCTTTGCGCAGTCGTTCGCCAACACGATCCCGTTCTCCGAGTCGATCGGCTTCATTGCCGACCTGCGTGACAAGTCGAAGATCGACTACGTCTACTACGTCACCGCGCACGAAGTGGCGCACCAATGGTGGGCGCACCGGGTGATCGGCGCGAACATGCAGGGTTCGACCATGCTCAGCGAATCGCTGGCGCAGTACTCTGCGCTGATGGTGATGAAGCAGAAGTACGGTGCCGACCAGATGCACAAGTTCCTGAAGTACGAACTGGACGCCTACCTGGCCGGCCGCGCCACCGAGAAGCTGGCCGAGGAGCCGCTGGCGAAGGTGGAGAACCAGCAGTACATCCACTACCGCAAGGGTTCGTTGGTGTTCTACGCATTGCAGGACTACATCGGCGAGAACACGCTCGACGCGATGCTCAAACAGTTCCTGCTCGACAAGGGCTTCCAGCAACCGCCCTACACCACCTCGCAGGAGTTCATGGACGCACTGGCCAAGGCGGCCGGGCCGAAGTGGCAGCCGCTGCTGGATGACTTCTTCTGGAAGATCACCCTGTTCGACAACCGCATGACCGAGGCCGCGGCGAAGAAGCTTCCGGACGGCAAATACGAAGTGGTCATGAAGGTGCATGCCGGCAAGGTCTACGTCGACGGCACCGGCAAGGAAACCGCAGCCACCCCGGATATCCCGATCGACATCGGCGTGTTTGCCGCGCCCGCCGACGGCAAGGATGGCAAGCCGCTGTATCTGAAGAAACAGCTGGTGGCGAACGGCGACAGCACGATCACCGTGACCGTCGACAGCAAACCGTTCGATGCCGGCATCGACCCGTACAATGAACTGATCGACCGCGTCTCCAGCGACAACCGGCGCCCGGTGACGCTGCAATGATCGAGTGATCCGGCAGGCGGGAAGCGTCGCCTGCCGGATCACCGGCCGTCCTGGCTCACGAACGAGTTCCGCAAACGGCGGTCGTACCGCTCAATGTGCATCCCGCTCGTTCAACAGCTGACGCACGCTGCGCAGCGAGCACACCTCCCACAGCGCCACCAACACCAGCACGGCCGTCGTCGCCATGCCCAGCCATGCAACGGACCAGTGCCCGAGAGTCAGTGTCAGCGCCGCCAGCAGACCCAACCCGAGCAGATGCGACAGCGGCAGGTTGGTGTCATTCACCGTCTTCTTGAACCATGCATTGCCCAGCAGATACAGCGCCGGGCCACCGAGCAGCACGGCGCCATCAACGATGCCGGCTTGCTGCGCCGGTTCGTGCAAGGTCAACTCATCAGCCACCGCGCTGACGATGATGCCGGCGACGATCAGCAGATGCAGATAGGTGTAGGCAATGCGCGCGGTACGGCCCGGATCGGCCGACTGGCGGATCGCCCGACTGCCGCGCTCGGCGCCCAGATCGAAATAGATCCACCACATTGCCACGCTGCCGACGAAGGCACTGACAAACGCCAGCAGCGCCTGCGGCTGCGCCAGGGTGTCGGCAAAGCTCGACCCGGTCACCAGCACCGACTCGCCCAGCGCGATGATCACGAACTGGCTGCAGCGCTCGGCCAGGTGACCGCCATCGATATCCCAGTCAGTGGTACTCGATCGACCTATACCGGGCACGTAAAACGCCAGCGCCGGCCCGAGGTATTCCAGCGCCAGCGCGGCGATCCACAACAGCCAGCGCCACTGGCCCTCATGCCAGCCACCGATCAGCCACAATGCGCCCGATACAACGAGCCAGGCCGCGATGCGCTGGAAATTGCGCCCGCTTGCGGGCGCAGCGTTGCGCAAGGCCCACAGCATGAACAGCGTGCGGCCCACCTGCATGAACACATAGGCACCAGCAAACAGCAGGCCACGCGCACCGAACGCCTCGGGCAACGCGATCGACAGCAACAGCCCGGCCAGCATCAACGCCAGCAACAGCATCCGCACCAGCGGGCGCTCCGGATCCAGCCAGTTGGTGACCCAACTGGTGAACACCCACACCCACCACACCGCCAGGAACAGCAGCAGCACCTGCAGCGCACCGACCGCATTCAGGCCATGCAGCAAGGTATGCGACAGCTGGGTCACCGCATAGACGAAGACCAGATCGAAGAACAGCTCGATATTGGTGACCCTGACCTGTTCACCAACGCCGCGCGCCCGCAACAGGCTGAATCCTGACGAACTGGCTGATGGGGGAATGCTCACGCTGCGGCCTCCGGCATGTCCCCGCATTTATCGCATGGCGCGCCGAAGCTCGCCATACCGGAATGACTCAGCGCCGCTCGTCCTCGATGTTGCTGACCTTGCCATCGACGAGGGTCACGATGGTCACATGATCGCCGCGCCGGTATTGCCACTTCTCGCCAGCGGTTTCCCTGGTTGTCGCAGTTGGCGCGCGACTGCGACGCCCACCAGCTTTTTTGTGCGAACTGCTACGCGAGCTGCCACTGCGCGAGGCATGACCACGGGACTTGTACGACGGCTTGCCCAGCAGCTCGGTGACCCGCACGGCGCTGTCGCCAACGCCGAGTACCTGGTTGCCCACGCGCAAGCTGCTGGACGCCTGTACCGCGGCGCTGAACACGAACAAGACAACGATGAGACGAATGCGCATGACCTGCTCCCTGTCTGGATGAAATCCGGTCGTTCCCTCGACCACCCCGCGATTCGGCTTCGCACGGCGTGGCCCTGCCGGAAAAGCGCGAGTCACGACCACCCCCGCACCGCAACCGAGCATAAACGAGGGCTCACCCCTTCACCCACGCGGTTCCAACGACATGCCCGCGTGCAACGTCTCGACCCTGGCCTACGGCATGCCACTGCGAGGCCGTGTTTTCGGGCCGTCGCGGCTACCGGCCGGCGAACACGGGCAGGGGATGGCACGCTTCGCCGATAACCGATGGGATCAGTCGCTGACAGAACCGTGCGGGACGGGCTGACATCAGCTGCAGCCAGCGGCCATGACGGCGATGTCAGTAGCGGGCGCTACCCGCCAGGCTGTGCATGTCCAGATGAATGCCGTGCAGGCGCGGCAACTGCCGGCGCAGCACCAGCGCCGACTCGGCCGGCATGAGCTCGATGGCCTGCTCGAACGCATGCAACAGTGCACTCTCATGATGTGACAGGGCATGGATCCACGTGCCGTCGCGTCGAGCAACGATGCGCACCAGCCAGCCGGTCACATGGCCATGGACGACACCGCGCCAACTGCCGTGCTCGCACGGCTCACCACCGTTGGCGCGTAGCTGCGCCTGCAGATCGGTGATCAGCAGCTCCAGCGTATGCACGTTCTCGCCCAGCACCATGCGCAACCCCGGCTCGCAGCGCGCGGCGGCATGCCGATACAGCCACTGCAGATCGATACTGCGCCGGATCAGGGTATTGCAGATGGCTTGCGGGAGATGCAGAGGCATGGTCGCACCCTGGCTGGACGATGGCTGGATCACGATGCCATCGTCGCCCTTGGCGACTTAGCCGGAGATTAACCCGGGGCGATGGGACGAATCGCAGTCAGCCGGCAGCAGGCTGTCGCGGCTAGGAGTGTGGGCGGTAGAAACGTTCGCGGCGAAAAGTCCTCTGTGCGAGGACAGTTTTTCGACGATTCGCCGGCCCATAGTGGTTCTATGGGCCAAGAAGCGGCGGAAAAATGGACCGCGTAGAGGGCTTTGCAGCCCGGACGACTTTACCGCCCACGCTCCTAGGTTCACTGACCGATCTGCAGCAGGTTGAGTGGCCGGCCGTTGCTGCCGCGCACGCCTTGCTGCAACTCGGCCAGGCGCTGGATCGACGGGCACAAGGCCTCGACCTGCGGGCGCAGCGCCTGCATCCGCTGCTGCAGGCGCGGCTGCAGTTCGGTGGCGAGCGTCGCGGCGCGGTCACGCAGGCTGGCCGCCGCCTGCAGATCACCGTTCAGGGCCGCATTGATCGCCTGCTGGCCAAGATCCGCTGCCAGCAGCGGCACCAGGTCGGCTGCGATCTGGTTCATGTATTGATCGGTGGCATCGCCCTGCCAGTCGTGGGTGCTACGGCTGGCCGCAATGCGCTGCTTGAGATCGCTGGCGTGAGCGGCCAGCCGGCGCTCGAACTCCGCGCGGGTGGCATCGCTCAAGCCGAGGCCGGCGACCTCGGCGTGCAGCGCCTGGACCGCCATGTCCGCCCCGTGCTGCCCCACCGTGCGCACCCGCGGCGCCAGCGCACGCAGTTCGCGCTCGAACAGCACCAGCCGGTCCTGATCCTCCGCATTCAAGGGCACGGCGACACCATCGGTACGCAAGGCACCCTGCTGCAGCTCGACATGGAACGGTGCCGGCGACGGCCGATCGAACAGCAGGCTGTCGGGCTTCAGCGTGACGTCGTAGCTGCTGCTGGCGTGGCAGGTGGTTGCAAACTCCTGCGCGTGCAGGGGCAGCATGCCGAGCAGGAGTACGCACAAGGTAAACGCGAAGACGGAACGCATCGGGAGGATTCTCGCCAAACAGGTCGTCCAGCGATAACTGCCCGTCTGCCAACCGACGCTGAACCCCGGAATCCGGTCATGCAGGAAAGTGCACGCACAGGCATCGTGCGCGAATAGCCGACCGGTCAACGCCGCGAGCGGAACTGTGCGCGCACCGCCGGCCGGCCCAGCTGCCAGCTCAGCCATAACAGCAGTGGTATGGCGATCGCCTTCAACGCCAATCCGACCTGCCAGATTCGCTGAGCGCGATTGATGATCCAGGCCGCCATCTCGCCGAGTTGTGGCTGCGCCAGCGCATGCTGTCGGGCGACATCGAAATCGCCCCAGTGCTGCAGCATCAGCACGCCGGTGACCAGCGTCCACAAGGCCAGCAACACGGCCAGCACACGCATGGTCGGCCGCGCCCACGCCTGGCGCAGGATGCAGCCGGCGCACACCACGATCACGACCATCCCGGCCGCCAGATAGGCGTACTCGGCATGCTGCAGATATTGCACGCAGCCAAATGCCGCGATCAGCAGCAAGACCCACGGCGCGATGCCCCAGGCTGCGAAACGTCGCGTCGACGATGACTCGGCGCGCACCGCCAGCGGCATCAGGAGCCTGCCTTCAGCGTGGCAAGATCGCTCATCACCTGGGCGGAATTCTTCTCCGGGTCGACATCCACGTAGACCTTGGCGATCTTGCCCTGCGGGTCGATCAGGAAGGTGGTGCGCTTGGCGTAATGCATGCCCAGATGTTCGGTGAGTACACCGTAGCTGGTGGCCACCGAGCGATCAGCATCGGCCAGCAGCGGGAACGGCACGTGATACTTCGCGGCGAATTCCGCGTGCGACTTCACGTCATCCAGGCTCACTCCGACCACATCCGCACCGGCCTTGCGCAGCTTGGCGATGTCATCGCGGAACGTGCACACCTCGGTAGTGCAGCCCGGGGTGAAGTCCTTCGGATAGAAATACAGCACCAGCCAGTGACCATGGAAATCGGCCGGCGTGTGCCAATGACCGTTCTGATCCTGCAGACGGAACGTTGGCACGGCATCGCCCACCTGCGGTCCAGCGGCAAAGGCCGGGGTCACCAGGGCGCACAACAAGGTCAATACGAGCAGGCAGGAAAGACGACGCATGATGAAAGCTCCAGCAAGGCACTCCTGCAGGAAGTGCAACCGCCGCAGTTTACGCGCTCAAAAGCGAAGGGCGCCATGCGGCGCCCTTCGCTTTTACCTCGATTCCTGCAGAACAACTCTCGGTATCAACGCGGCTCGATGGTGAACTTGCCCACCGAAACGCCCAGGTTGACGCCCTCGCCGGTACCGGCCAGCGCCAGCGATGTGGTGCCCTTGGTCAGCACCTGCGCCTGGGAACTCTTGACCACGCCGGCCTCGGCGCCGGCCTGCGCATAATCACCGTAGACTTCGCGGATGCCGTGCACGTTGCTGATCTCGCCCTTGCCGTCGTTGATGCGGTACTTGCCGGCGGTAATGCCGCCGCCGACCACGCTGATCTTGACGTTGGCGCTCTGTCCGTTGTCGCAGCGGATGGTGCCGTTGCCTTCAGCATGCTTGTAGATCAGCGACCAGCCGGCCAGATTGAACCTGAGATGGCACTTCACCGTGGCCTCGTCAGCGTGGGCGCTGGAAACCGGCAGTGCAGTCGCCGCGGTTGCGCAGGCCAGCACCAGGGCAGCCATTCCAAAAGTACGTTTGATCATGGGTCATCTCCTTGAATGAAGTTCCCGACGCAGCGCTGGACATGCGCCTTCGGAGGATCGGTACGCCCCTGCGTGGTAGTGCCAGCGTGTCCATCTCGGCGTGACAACCGCGTGCAGAAGCATGAGCGCCTGTTCAGTTTTACCGCCTTGATGCTTCGGTAACAGCGGCCCATGCAGACTGGCAGCAGTCCCGCAAGGCGGGACCCCGGCTTGTCGGATGGCGGGACCACTGCCTAGACTCGGCATGGCTCCGGTGCCGGAACGCAGCGAAGGAAGACTATGGTCAAGTATTCACTGGTGGGTTACGACGGATCCGACGCCTCCCGGCGCGCGTTTCAATTCGCCATCGATCTGGCTCGCTGCAGCGGTGGACGGGTACGTGTGGTGTCGGTGCTGCAGGTCACCGAAGGTGGCGCCGACGCGTCCACCCTGATGATGGCTGACTCCGGCAGCCAGCGCGTCAAGGAGTTGCTGGAGGAACTGACCGCGATCGTGCCGGACGCCAGCCGCCTGGTGGATGTCGAGATGACTTACGGCAGTCCCGGCGACGTGCTGCTGGGCCAGATTGCCCTGCATGGCATCGATCACATCGTGATCGGGCATACCGAGCGCGGCGCCCTGGCGCGCTGGCTGCTCGGCTCGGTATCCGGCAATGTGCTGGCGCGTGCCCACGTGCCGGTGACGGTGGTGCGCTGAGATCGGCGCTGCCGAAGTTTTCAGGACGGCAAGTCGGCGCGCGTTAATCCCCCACCGGCGTCGGCACCGTATCCTTTGCTGTCCACGTCATGCGACGGCGACCCTCCGGGCCGCCGTCCCGATCCGACGCCAAACAGGACACCCGCTTGAGCTACTCCCATGCCCTGCCCTGGACTCTGGAGAGTCTTGATTTCAGCCGTATCGATGTCGCGCGTGTACGCCATAACGAGGATCTGTTCTTCCTGCTGTGCAGCTCGTCGTTCGTCGAGAGCGGCTCGGATCTGTACACACGGAATCTGATCGATCATTTCGCCGGCGACCAGGAGTTGCAGACCTGGCTGCACCAGCACTGGGAGCACGAGGAGCTACAGCATGGTCGCGCGCTGACCGCTTATGTGCGCAGCGTATGGCCGGAATTCGACTGGGACCAGGGTTTCAAGGCGTTCTGGAACGCCTACGGTGCGGTGTGCACCGCCGAGCAACTCGAGTCCTGCCGCGGGCTGGAACTGGCCGCGCGCTGCGTGGTGGAAACCGGCACCGCCAGCCTGTACCGCGCGCTGCACGAGATCACCGACGAGCCGGTGCTGAAACAGCTGACCAACCACATCAAGAGCGACGAAGTACGCCACTACAAGCACTTCTACCAGCACTACCGGCTGTATCGAGAGCGCGAGGGTTTCGGTCGCTACAAGGTGTTCCGCGCGATCCTGCGCCGGGTCAACGAGATCAAGGGCGAGGACAGCAGCATCGCGCTGCGTCACGTGTTCAATCAGTGCTATCCACAGCACCAGGGCAACGAGTCCGAGTTCCGCCGCATCAGCGAGCGTGCGCAAGGCCTGCTGCGCCGGCACATCCCGACCGGGATGACGGTGAAGATGCTGCTGAAGCCGCTGGACCTGCCGAGCCCGTTGCAGAGTCTGCTGGAAAAGCCGCTGGCGCGGATCAGCGGGAAGTTGTTCCTGCACTGAGTCGTGTCTGCCGACCCGCTCGGCACTGATCGCGTAGCGATCGGCTGGTCGCCCTAGGGCACCTCGAAAAACCGCCCCATGACGTCATGCCGGCGCAGGCCGGCATCGCTGTTGCACACCATCCCGGGTGCCCTTTGATACATGGTCGGCACACGTCCCCACTCACCATGACCGGCCTTGGGGCTGCATTGTCATGCCACAGAGAGCGATGCAGGCCTGCGCCGGCATGACGAGGGTAGTGGGGCGAGGTACTTCTCAGTTGCCGCCCGTAGCTGGCGGCGGTGTGCCGTCCTTGTCGTCACGGGCCATGACTTGGGCATGACGCGTGGCTTCCCTCGCAAGCTTGAAACGCGCCAGGTCCAGCGGTCGAATCTGCTTGATCGCGCAAGGGAGATAGCCGCGGGTCGTCAGGATCTTGTCGAAGCCCGCCGATACTTCGCCGGCAAAGGAGGTGAACCCGATACTGTTGGTAACGGTCAGGCCGCTGCAAGGCCAGGTGTCCAGCAGGAACGCGCGCGCAGGTCGGGTATAGATCACCAGCTGGGTATCGCTGAGCGGCTCCCACGAGTAAACCGAGTCTCCCAGCATCAGGCGGAAGCTGCGCACCGGCGCGGCTGCAGCTGCCGCGTAAGCGGCCTGTCGCTGCTGCGTGTCTTGGGCGGACGGCATGCTGGCGCAGGCGGTGAGCAGCCCGGTCAACATGCAACCGGTCCATGACAGGCGCGACCTGGACTTGACCGCGTGATCCGCCCGGGCGCCCATGTCACTGCCCGCCAGGCGCAGCCTCGCGCGGCTTTTCGTCGATCTGGCGTTGGGCCTTCTGCGCGTTCCTCAGATGGGCCACATCGATCGGGCGGATCTGTGTGATGGTGCAAGGGAAGTAGTGGCGCCCGGTCAACACGTGATCGAAACGCGCCGATACGTCATGGAAGCTGGAGGTCAGCCCGATCACGTTCGCAAACATCAGATTCGGGCAATTGTCCAGATCGAGCAGCCACGCCTGGTTGGGCCGCGTATAGACCGCCAGTTGCTGGTCGCTCAGCGCCTCCCACGAATACAGCGGGCTGAAGAAGTGGAAACTGCGCACGGGTGCGCCAGCCGCTGCTGCATACTCCGCCTGACGCTGCGCCGTGCGCTGTGCATACGGCACGCTGCTGCAGGCGGCGAGCAGTCCGGCACCGAGCAAACCTGTCAATAGGTGCATGGCTTTCATGGCAGTAATCCGGTGGTGAATCAGGTTGGTGTGTCTCCGCCTGATAACGCATGACTCGACCACCGGCATACACCGGTTTACTTCTTTTTTCCTTTGCCGACGCTGGCCCACTTGGACGGGTCGAAACCGCCGACTTCGTAGACCAGGGTCTGCTTCTTCTCGCCGTCGGCGAAGGTCACATCCATGGTGATCTTCTTTGCTTTCTGCAGCATGGCGATGAAGCCTTTGTCATCGACCATCATCAGCGCCGGCTCGCCAGTCGGCGGCGCAAATACCTTGATGTGTGCCGGCTTGCCATCCACGGTGGCGGCAAGTGTGCAGTTGCCGCGGCAGACGAAACCGGGCTTGCTGCCGTAGAGGAACACGCTCTGGCCCCAGCTGGTATGCCGGCGCAGCACCAGCTGCACCCGGTCGTTGCCACCGGAGGTGACCCCGCCGGAGGGTTGGCTGCTGACGATGGTGGCGGTGGACTGGGTGCCGCCCGCCATCGGCGAGACCTGGTACAACCACAGTGCGGCCAGCCGGTTCTTTTCGCTGTTCTCCTTCCAGCGCTGCTCGATTTCCGGCAGGGTCTGCTGCACTTCCTTCGCCGCGGCGCTGTCCGGATAACGGCTGACGATGTCCTTGCCCATCGTCACCGCCATCTCGTCGTTGTGGATGCGCAGCAGCTGGCGGTAGGTATCGAGGTTGCGTGCCGCGTCGGCCGATTCGGCCGGTGCCTGCGGCGACGCCGCTCCGGGCGCCGGCGCCGCACCCTGCTGCGAGCAGCTGGCCAGCATCCAGGCAGCGCACAAGACGATGGCTGCCGTACGGGGAAGAAGGGATTTCATCGGCGATCTACCTGACGGGAACAGGCGGCTAGCTTGGAACCAGCCGCCGCCGCCATGCAACCACCCTCACTTCAATCCGGCTGGCCGAAACGCTCGCGCAGCGCGGCACGGTAACGCCGGCTGCAGGCGATCTTCGCGCCGTCGCGCATCTGCAGGCGCGCATCGCCGCTTTCCAGCGGCTCGATCTCGGCGAGGTAGTCGAGGTTGACGAAATAGCGGCGATGCACCCGCACGAAACGCGCCGGATCAAGCCGCTCCTCGATCCCGGCCATGGTGGCGCGCAGCGGATAGTCGCGCCCGCGCACGTGCAGGTTCACGTAGTTGCCCGAGGCCTGCAGCCATTCGATCTCGCTGGCGTTGAGCAGGAACTCCTTGCCTAACTTGCGCACCAGGAAACGCTCCGGCCGCTCGACCGGCTCTATCGGCGCGCCCTCGTCCGGCTCGGCCAGCAGTTTCGCCTCGCCCTGCTGGCGCAGCCACCACAACCGATACAGCATCAGCACGCCGACAATCAGGAAATAAGTGCGGATGTCCTTCAGGTATTCGTAGCCGAAATTGAACCACCACGCGCCGAAGTCGTAGTGCCACCCGGCAGCGGCATAGGCCAGCTTGCGCAAGGCAATCATGCCGCCCACATGGACCAGGCTGAACGGCACACTGGCCAGCAGGTGCAACGGCAGGTTGCGCCGCCAGCTATCGAAGCGGATCGGCCAGCGCCGTTCCAGCGCGATCACCGCCGGCAGCAGCGCCAGCAGCACCAGCGCGCTGCTCCATTCCCATACCCACGGCTCCCACGCCGCCACGCGGCCGGCGTGGTCGATGCGTGAGTCGATGCTGTTGAAGGTTGCGTTCAGTGTAATGAACAGCACCCAGGCCACCACCTCGAGCGGTCGCCGCCAGCGCTGGTAGAAGTCGAAGCTGCGAGTCGTGGCCATGCGGCGGATTCTACGCAACTCGCCCCCACCGCTCGTCCCCGCCGGCCGCGATTCGTCACAGCGACCCGACGGACGGTCACTTCAGGCACGACAGGCCGTCGCCTCCCACCCAGGCTGTGGCCCACTTCCCGCACTGGAGTGCCACCATGAATCGCCGCCACGATATCGATGCAATGCGCGTGCTCGCCTTCGGCCTGCTGATCCTGTACCACGCCGCGATGCTGTACGTCGCCGGCTGGGATTTCCATCTCAAGAGCAGCCATACCGCCGAATGGCTGCAATACCCGATGCTGTTCCTCAACCGCTGGCGGATGGAGCTGCTGTTCCTGATCTCCGGGCTGGCGATGAATTTCATGCGCAAGCGCGGCAGCATCGGCCGGTTGATGGGCAAGCGCAGCCTGCGACTGCTGCTGCCGCTCGCCTTCGGCATGCTGGTGGTGATCCCGATCCAGCCGTACGTGCAGGGCCTGTCGAACCATCTGGTGGCCCCGGGCTTCGGCCACTTCCTGCTGCGCTACTGGACGGGTGGCCCGTGGCCGGCCGGCGCGTTCACCGGCTGGCAGTACGGCTTCACCTGGAACCACCTGTGGTACCTGCCTTATCTGTGGGTGTACACGATGCTGCTGCTGGCCTTGCTGCCGCTGCTGGAGTCACGCCACGGCCAGCACCTGCGTGCGGCCTGCCTGAAGCTGCGCGGCGCACGCCTGTTGCTGCTGCCGGCGCTGCCGCTGCTGCTCTGGGACGTGCTGCTGGCCGATCGTTATCCGGTGACCGGTGCCCTGTGGGGTGATTGGTATGCGCATGCTGTCTACGCCACGATGTTCCTGTACGGCTACCTGCTCGGCACCGACAGCGGCATCTGGGCGGAGCTGGCACGCTTGCGCCGGGTGACGCTGCCACTGGCGCTGGGCTGCTTCGCGCTGTACCTGCTTGGCATCAAGGGTCTGCCGGAGGATGCAGCGACACCGCTGTGGATGGCGGTGCGCGCGCTGCATTACCTGTATCTATGGAGCGCGATCGCCAGCGTGCTCGGCTGGGGCCATGCCTGTCTCAACCGCCCGTTCCGCTGGCTGCCGTATGCGCGCGAGGCGGTGTATCCGTGGTACGTGCTGCACCAGAGCCTGCTGCTGTTGTTCGCCTGGTGGCTGATGCCGCTGGGGCTGGGACCGGTGGCCGAACCCGTCTTGATCCTGCTTGCCACGGTCGGCGGTTGCGCGCTGCTGCATGAGTGCGTGATCCGTCGCGTGCGCTGGCTGCGGCCGCTGTTCGGGCTGGAAACACGCGCGCACCAAGGCACCGAAGCGGCTTTGGAGCTGCGACCACAGCTGGCCGACGACCTTGCCTAGCTCTCGCTGCCCATGACCGGGTCCAGGTGCTCCACCCGCAGTACCTGATCCAGCCAGACGTGTCGGCTCCACTCCGGCACGTCTGGCCGCTGCAGTCGCACCGTGGCATTGACGCCCTCGCGTTCCTGCGGATCACGGAACACCTGCACGTTCGGCCGTGTGCTGACCACGCCGTCGCAACTGCAGCCGTCCTGCATCACCAGCACTACATGGCCGTTGGCCGGCAGTTCCTCAATCAGCGACTCGATCTTCTGGATGCTGGCCGGGTCGGTGTACACCCGTTGCGCCTGTCTGCCCATGGGACTCGCCTTCGCTTGCTGCAACGCGCGCCACGCTAGCGGTCGAAACGGTAAGAGCGCGTCAATTCGGCCGACTGCCCGCTGAACGGCGAGACAAGCGGCACCGCTTTGCCGGAACCGGTCGACACCCGATAATGGCTGCCCCCGCAAGGACTCCCATGTCGTTCTCTCCCACGCCGCTGGCGGATTCGCTGCTGCAGCACCGCGCGTTCGTCGCGTTCTGGTTCGCCCGGATCGCCTCGAGTTTTGGCTTTCAGATGCTGTCGGTGGCGGTCGGCTGGCAGATCTACGCGATCACCGGTCGCGCGTTCGACCTGGGCCTGATCGGACTGGTGCAGTTCGTGCCCTCGGTGCTGCTGGCGCTGCCGGCCGGGCATGTCGCGGACCAGTTCGAACGGCGCCGCATCGTGCTGCTCGGACAAATTGTGGAATGGATCGCGATCGTCCTGCTGGCCGCGCTCACCTTGCTGCACGGTATCCACGAGCTCGGCATTCTTGCGCTGATCTTCGTGATCGGCGTGGCCAAGGCTTTCGAGTTTCCGGCGCTGCAGTCGATGCTGCCCGCGCTGGTGCCGGCGTCGATCCTGCCGCGGGCAATGGCGGTGAATGCCTCGGCCGGACAGGCGGCGATGATCATGGGCCCGGCGCTGGGTGGTTTCCTGTATGTGGCCGGCCCGGGCGTGGTCTATGTGGTGGCCGCCGTGCTGTATCTGGTCGCCGCCACGCTGATGGCCCGGCTGCGTTACGAGCAGGCGCCGCCGCGACGCGAACCGGCCACGCTGAAGACGCTGTTCGCCGGCGTGCATTTCATCCGCGCACGCAAGGACGTGCTCGGCGTGATCTCGCTGGACCTGTTCGCGGTGCTCCTCGGCGGTGCCACCGCGCTGCTGCCGATCTTCGCGAAAGACATCCTGCACACCGGCCCGTGGGGGCTGGGCCTGCTGCGTGCGGCGCCGGCGGTGGGTGCGCTGCTGATGTCGCTGTGGCTGGCGCGACACAATATGCAGCGGCGGGTGGGCGCGATCATGTTTGCGACGGTTGCCGGCTTTGGCGTGGCTACGCTGGTCTTCGCCGTATCGACCGCACTATGGCTGTCGCTGCTCGCCCTGTTCGCGCTGGGTGCGTTCGACATGGTCAGCATGGTGATCCGCAGCTCGCTGGTACAACTGGACACACCCGACGACATGCGCGGCCGGGTCAGTGCGGTGAATGCGATCTTCATCAACACCTCCAACCAGCTCGGTGAATTCGAGTCAGGCATGCTGGCCGCCTGGCTGGGCGCGGTGAACGCCACCGTACTCGGCGGCGTCGGCACCCTGCTGGTGGTCGGGCTGTGGATGGCGATGTTCCCGACCCTGCGCCGGCGGCAGCGGCTGCATGTCGAAAA
This sequence comes from Rhodanobacter sp., assembly GCA_050737735.1. Classification (GTDB taxonomy): domain Bacteria; phylum Pseudomonadota; class Gammaproteobacteria; order Xanthomonadales; family Rhodanobacteraceae; genus Rhodanobacter. Next base: position 78,430 of record JBOHYM010000015.1, read on the forward strand.
TCCTGCACCGGAACCGTCCGCAACGGATACTCTCTGAGGCCTGACCCGGCGGGACGCCGGGCTGTGTTGTCCTTGCAGAACCCGAACACCATGGAGCCGCCGCGTGATCACCACTTCGCCGACCGAATTCCTCGAAGCCTTCGCCACCCTGGCCCCGCTGCCCGCTGCCGCCGCCACCGCACGCGCGGCATACCTGGTGGCACCAGCCGAGTTCACGCTGGCGGCGGAGTCGGCACGCGACAACCGCTACATGGACATGAACATCACGGTCGACCCGCTGAAGGCGCTGGCGCAGCACAGCGCGCTGGCGCAGGCGTTGCGCGCGGATGTTCCGGTGATCACCTTTCCCGGCAACCCCGCCACGCCCGATGCGGTGTTTCCGAACAATGTGTTCGCCACCGCGCCGGGCCGGCTGATCATCGGCCGCATGCGTCACGCAGTACGCCAGCGCGAGGCGGAGCGCCACGACATCCGCAACTTCTTCGGCGAGGTGCTGGGCTACGACGAAGTCGACCTGTCCGGTTGCGATGACCTGATCGCCGAACTGACCGGGTCGCTGATCGTCGACCGCGCCCGCGGCGTCGGCTACTGCGGCCTCAGCGAGCGCTGCGACATGGCCGGCGCCCAGGCGATGCACAAGGCATTCGAGCTGCGCCTGATGTTCTGCTTCGAGCTGGCCGAAGCGGAATACCACACGAATGTGGTGCTGACCCTGCTGGCCAGCCGCGCCGTGATCATCGCCGCCGACGGCTTTCGCGACCCGGCGACAGCGCAGGCGATTGCGAAGGCCTATGGCTACCGCGCGATCTGGCTCACTCCGGCGCAGAAGCAGGCGTTTGCCGGCAATGCGATCACCCTGTCCGACGAACGCGTGTGGATGAGCGCCTGCGCCACCGCCTCGTTAACCGACGAACAAACCGAGACGCTGGGCGACTACGGTTTTGCGATCGGCGCGGTGGACTTGAGCGAGATCGAGAAGGCCGGTGGCAGCCTGCGCTGTTGCGTGGGCGAGATCTACTGATCGGCCATGCCGGCCATGTTGAAGGAGCACACCCGATGTCTGCATCGCCGCCACCGATCCGTTCCAGCTTCGTCAGCGTGCTGGGCTGGATCTTTGTTTGTCTGGCCGGTTTCAGCACGCTGATCGGCCTGCTGCAGAACCTGATGCTCCAGTTGGTGTTCCTGCCGGCCATGCAGCAGCAACTGGCCGCGCAGCCCCTGCCTCCGAACATGCCGCCGCCGATGGGCTGGCTGTTCGGCCACATGATCTGGTTTTTCCGCGCGTTCCTGCTGCTGTCGCTAACCACGCTGATCGCCGCCATTGGCCTGTTGCTCCGACACAACTGGGGTCGGCGGCTCTTCATCGGGCTGATGGGTTTCGCCATTGCCTACCAATGGCTGGGCCTGGTGTTCCAGTGGTGGTTCATGGGCTCGATCCAGCAGTCGATGCAGCTGCCGCCCAACGCGCCGGAACACTTTGCCGACGGCATGCGCGGCTTCATGCTGGCCATGCAGATTTTCAGCGTCATCTTGGCGCTCGGCTTGAGCGTATTGTTCGGCTGGATCATCAAGCGGTTGCGCAGCACGCCCGTGCGGCGCGAATTCACCCCAGTGAATGCATCCCCCACCTTTCTGAGCAACCCGGAATGATCACCGTCCATCATCTGAACAACTCACGCTCGCAGCGCATTCTGTGGCTGCTGGAAGAACTCGGCATACCCTACGAGATCAAGCGCTACCAGCGCGATCCGAAGACCATGCTGGCGCCGCCCGAACTGTGTCAGGTCCATCCGCTGGGCAAGTCGCCGGTGATTACCGATGGCGAGGTCACGCTGGCCGAATCCGGAGCGATCATCGAACACCTTGCCGATCGCTACGGTGCCGGCGTGCTGATCCCCGCGCACGGCACGCCGGAGCGGTTGCGCTGCAACTACTGGCTGCATTACGCGGAAGGCTCGGCGATGCCGCCGCTGCTGCTCAAGCTGGTGTTTCGTAAGGTCGAGACCGCGCCAGCACCGCTTTTCGCAAGACCGATCGCCAAGGGGATCGCACACAAGGTGTTGCGGAGTTATGTCGATCCACAGCTGAAGCTGCATCTGGATTATCTGGAAGGCGAGCTCGGCAGGAGCGCGTGGTTTGCGGGCCACGCGTTCAGCGCCGCCGACATCCAGCTGAGCTTTCCGCTGGAGGCTTTCGCCGCTCGCGGCGGGCTGGATGCCAGCTACCCACGACTGTCGGCCTTCCTGCAGCGCATCCATGCGCGACCGGCGTATCAACGCGCGCTGCAGAACGGCGGCGAGTACAGCCTCGGCGGCTGACTCAGCCTCCCTGCTGACTGAACGAACCGTGGCATCCGCCAACGCTGTCCACGCGCCACTCACAAGCGCGCTGGCAATCTGCGAATCCAGATGCCCCAGGAGAAAGCTGATGCGCAACCGTGATATCGAGCGCCAGATCCGTGATGCTGGTGAACATGTTGGCGAACGTGTGCGCCAGTACGCCGACGGCGCCAGCGGCGGCGCACAGAGTCTGTTCGATCGTGGCCGCAGCCTCGGCGAACGCTTCGGCAGGCGCGGCAATCGCTACGGTCAGCGATTGACCAACGCCGCCGAGGATTTCGCCGACGAGGCGAACTATCACTACCGCCGCCTGCGTCGTCAGGTGAATCGTCATCCGGCAGCCACCGTGGCGATCGTGGCAGGCACGATCGGCGCGTTTTTGCTGCTGCGCCGCGCATTTCGCAGCGACGACGAGGAGTAGCCGACCGGAACCACCATGCCCCTTGAACGAACGAGTTCCGACCATCGAAAGGCCGCCATTGGCGGCCTTTTTTTGGACGTCCAAACAGCCTGTGGTTGCGGCTTGTCCCGGCACGTGAGCCTGCCGTGCTTGCGCAACAAGGTCCTGGGGAACCACGGCCAGCCAGGATACCTGCGCGCATCAGCTGGCGACACCATGCCCTTGAAGACATCGTGCTCCATCAGCTGGCCTGTCGATCACATGCCCGTCCGACTTCCGAATCCCCCGAAGCACCTAGCGCTCGACCTGTCGCATCGCCACGATGCTGACCGCCACCCGACGATTTGGTGTCAGGCACGCGCGCAGCCGGCTACCCGACAGATCGGGACAGGTCGCCAGCGGGTCGGCGGCACCGCGACCTTCGGTCGTGATCACCTCGGCCGGCACACCGTGCGCGACCAGATAGTCACGCACCGTCTCGGCACGCCGACGAGACAGTGACTCGTTATAGGCATCGCCACCGATGCGGTCGGTATAACCGACCAGGTGCACGGCTCGCACATCCCTGACCCGATGCAGCCGCTTCACCAAGCGGTCGAGCTGATCGCGCCCTTCATCGCTGACGCTGGCGATATCGGCCTTGCCGAACGCAAACACGGCGTCGGCCGAAAGGTTCATCCGGCTTGTTTCCATGGCCGGCGCCGGTGCCGGCTCTGCCTGCCAGGGTTGTGCCGGTGCGGAGGGCTGCATGACCCACCCTCGGGGGCCACTGCACGCCGCCAGCAACAAGACTGTGGCACTGGCGGTTACCAGCACGCACTGACGCATGATCTTTGGCATGGCCTCTACCCTCGGACTCGTGATCTTGCCGGCACTCCCTGCACAGGAATGGCCTCCAGCCATGGAGCAGCGTAGTCACGAGCCCGTGAATGGACGGATAAAGTCCAGGCAAGAAATCCACCCGACCGGGCAAAGAAAACCCGCCAGTCAGCGGGTCTTCAGAAAACTCACACCATCAGCGGATTCGGTTTGTCCTGATCGAGCTTGTACTCCTTGATCGCGCGGCTGACGTCCTTGGCGTTGAGCTTGCCGTCCTTCGCCAGTGCCGCCAGCGCGGCATGGGCGATCCAGTAGCGATCGACCTCGAAGAACTCACGCAGGTGCGCGCGAGTGTCGGAGCGGCCGAAACCGTCGGTGCCGAGCACGGTGTAACGCATGCCGTCCGGCATGAAGGCGCGGATCTGATCGGCGTACTCGCGCACGTAGTCGGTCGCCGCGATCGCCGGACCCGAACGACCCTCGAGCAGGCCGGTGACATAGGGCACGCGCTGTTCGGCTTCCGGATGCAGACGGTTCCAGCGCTCGGCATCGAAACCGTCGCGACGCAGTTCGATGAAGCTGGGGCACGACCAGATGTCCGCCTTCACGCCGAAATCCTTCTCCAGCAGTTCGGCCGCGGCGATCACCTCACGCAGGATCGTGCCGGAGCCGAGCAGCTGCACGCGCGGCTCGCCCTTCTTCGGCTTGCCACCGTCCTGGAACAGGTACATGCCCTTGATGATGCTTTCCTCGCACCCCTTCGGCATATCCGGGTGCTCGTAGTTCTCGTTCATCACGGTGATGTAGTAGTAATGATCCTCCTGCTCCTGCAGCATGCTGCGCACGCCGTCCTGCAGGATCACCGCCACTTCGTACGAGAACGTCGGGTCATACGCCTTCACGTTCGGGATCGCGCCGGCCATCAGGTGCGAGTGGCCGTCCTCGTGCTGCAGGCCCTCGCCGTTGAGGGTGGTGCGGCCCGAGGTACCGCCGACCAGGAAGCCGCGCGCGCGCATGTCGCCGGCCGCCCAGCACAGGTCACCGATACGCTGGAAACCGAACATCGAGTAGTAGATGAAGAACGGCAGCATCGCCTGGTTGCTGATGCTGTAGCTGGTCGCCGCGGCCATCCACGAGGCCATGCCGCCGGCCTCGCTGATGCCCTGCTGCAGCACCTGGCCCTTCTGGTCCTCGCGGTAGTACAGCAGCTGGTCGGAATCCTGCGGTTTGTACTTCTGGCCGAACGGCGCGTAGATGCCGATCTGGCGGAACATGCCTTCCATGCCGAAGGTGCGTGCCTCGTCGGCAACGATCGGCACGATCCGCTCACCCAGCTGCTTGTCGCGCAGCAGCAGGTTGATGCCACGCACCAGCGCCATGGTGGTGGAGATCTCGCGCTCGCCGGTGCCCTTGGTGATCTGCTCGAACGCGGCCAGCTCCGGCGCCTTCAGCTTCGCCTCGGCCTTGCGCCGGCGCTGCGGCAGGAAACCGCCGAGCGCCTTGCGCCGTTCCAGCATGTACTGCACTTCCGGTGAATCCTTGCCCGGGTGGTAGTACGGCACGTCCTTCAGCTGATCGTCGGGGATTGGGATCTGGAAGCGGTCGCGGAAGTGGCGCACCGACTCCTCGTCCAGCTTCTTCTGCTGGTGGGTCGGGTTCTGCGATTCGCCGGCCGCGCCCATGCCGTAACCCTTCACCGTCTTGGCCAGAATCACCGTCGGCATGCCCTGGGTATTCGACGCCGCGTGGTAGGCCGCATATACCTTGTGCGGATCGTGGCCACCGCGGTTCAGCCGCCAGATGTCGTCATCGCTGAGGTTGGCGACCATCTCGCGCGTCTCCGGATACTTGCCGAAGAAATGCTCGCGCGTGTAGGCGCCGCCGAACGCCTTGCAGGCCTGGTATTCGCCGTCGACGGTTTCCATCATCAGCTTGCGCAGCACGCCCTTGTGGTCGCGGGCGAGCAGCGGGTCCCAGTAGCTGCCCCAGACCAGCTTGAGCGCGTTCCAGCCGGCGCCGCGGAATACGCCTTCCAGCTCCTGGATGATCTTGCCGTTGCCGCGTACCGGACCATCCAGGCGCTGCAGGTTGCAGTTGATCACGAAGATCAGGTTGTCCAGGCCTTCGCGCCCGGCCAGCGAGATCGCACCGAGCGACTCCGGCTCGTCGCACTCGCCGTCGCCCATGAAGCACCAGACCTTGCGGTCGCTCTTGGGGATCAGCCCGCGATGCTCCAGGTACTTGAAGAACTGCGCCTGGTAGATCGCCTGGATCGGGCCCAGGCCCATCGACACCGTCGGCACCTGCCAGTAGTCCGGCATCAGCCACGGATGCGGATACGAGGACAGCGCACGGCCCTTGCCGACCACTTCCATGCGGAACAGGTCGAGCTGGTCCTCGGCCAGCCGGCCTTCGAGGAACGAGCGCGCGTAGATGCCGGGGCTGGAATGACCCTGGTGCAGGATCAGGTCACCCGGGTGATCGGCACTCGGCGCACGCCAGAAATGATTGAAGCCGACGTCGTACAGCGTCGCGCTCGACGCGAAGCTGGCGATGTGTCCGCCCAGCTCGCCCGGCTTGCGGTTGGCGCGCACCACCATCGCCATCGCGTTCCAGCGGATCAGCGTGCGGATACGCCATTCCATCGCCGCATCACCGGGGCTCTTCGCCTCGTTGCCGGGTGCAATGGTGTTGACGTATTCGGTGGTCGGGTTGAACGGCAGGTAGCCGCCCGAACGCCGGGTCGAATCGACCATCCGCTCGAGCAGGAAATGCGCGCGCTCGGTGCCGTCGTGATGGATCACCGCATCGAGCGAGTCCATCCACTCCCGGGTTTCGGTGGGATCGATGTCCTGGTTGAGGATGTCGTCGAGCTGATCCATGGAAGATTCTCCGCGGCGCCGTTGCGGCGCCAGACTTGAAGGGGACGCCCGCCGTCGGGGAAGCGGCGGGTCAACGTCCGAGTTTAGCCGTGGTGGCGCCAGAGCGCCAAATGGATGCCCATTCGCAGGCGCACGGACCGCTCACCGCGCGCCCTCGGCAGGGGCGCGGTGGCGTCCGTCAACTGCGCCGTTCGACCTGCGCGGCGCGAATCTGCGCATCCACGGCGGCGATCGATGTCATGTTGACCACCCGACGTGCCGACGACGCAGGGGTCAGGATGTGCGCCGGCTTGTCCAGCCCCATCAGGATCGGCCCGATCGCCACGCCGTCGGTCATCACCCGCACCATGTTGTAGACGATGTTGGCGGCATCCAGATTCGGCAGCACGAACAGGTTGGCGCGGCCGCTCAAGGTGGTGTTCGGGAAGATCCGCTGGCGCAGGGGCTCGCTCCATGCCGTGTCAGCCTGCATCTCGCCGTCCATCTCCAGTTTCGGCATGCGCGCCTTCAGGATCTGGTGGACCATGCGCATCTTGGCCGCACTGGGATTGTCGTGGCTGCCGAAGTTGGAGTGCGACAACAACGCCACCTTCGGCTCGATGCCAAACAGCTTGAGCCGATACGAACCCTGCAGGGTCGCCTCGGCAATCTGCTCGGCCGTGGGATCGCATTGCACATGGGTGTCGAGAAAGAACCAGGCACCCTGGTCGTTGATCACGCCGGTCATCGCCGAGGTGCACTGCACGCCCGGATCCAGCCCGAACACGCTGCGCAGGTAACCCAGCTTCTTGTGGTAGCGACCGACCAGGCCGCAGATCATCGCGTCCGCCTCGCCACGTTCGACCATCAGTGCGGAAATCAGCGTCGGTCGCGAACGCAGCAGGTTCTTCGCCGCCGCCGGCGACACGCCACGACGCTCGGTCAACGCGTGGTACTGCTGCCAGTAATCGTTGAAGCGCGGGTCGTCGTTGATGTTGGTCAGCTCGAAGTCGACGCCGACGCGCATGCGCAGGCCAAGCCGCTGGATGCGCGTCTCGATCACGTCCGGACGGCCAATCAGGATGGGATAGGCCAGCTTTTCGTCGACCACCGTCTGCACCGCGCGCAGCACGGTCTCTTCCTCGCCCTCGGCGTAGACCACGCGCTTGCGGTCCGCCCGCGCGCGCTCGTACACCGGCTTCATCAGCAGGCTGGTGCGATAGATGAACTGGCCGAGTTTTTCCCTGTATGCATCCATGTCATGCAGCGGACGCGTGGCGACCCCGGAGTCCATCGCCGCCTGCGCCACCGCCGGCGCCAGCAGCACCAGCAGGCGTGGATCGAACGGACGCGGAATCAGGTAGTCGGCGCCAAAGGTCGGCACGTCGCCGCCATAGGCACTGGTCAGATCACCGGCCTCCATCTGCGCCAGTTCGGCGATCGCGCGCACGCAAGCGGTCTTCATCGCCTCGTTGATGCCGGTTGCCCCGACATCCAGCGCACCGCGGAAGATATACGGGAAGCACAGCGCGTTGTTGACCTGGTTCGGATAGTCCGAACGGCCGGTGGCGATGATGCAGTCCGGGCGGACCTTCCTGGCATCTTCCGGCGAGATCTCGGGGTTCGGATTGGCCAGCGCGAGGATGATCGGCTTGTCCGCCATCGTCGCGACCATCTCCGGCTTCAGCACGCCGCCGGCGGACAGGCCGAGGAAGATGTCGGTGCCCTCGACGATCTCGGCCAGTGTGCGCTTGGTGGTGTCGCGCGCGTAACGCTGCTTGTCCGGGTCCATATGGTCGCGACCGGTGTAGAGCACACCTTCGCGGTCGTAGGCGAGGATGTGTCCCGGCTTGATGCCCAGCGCCACCAGCATGTCGAGGCAGGCGATGCCGGCAGCGCCGGCACCGGCGGTGGACAGCTTCACGTCCTCGATCTTCTTGCCGACCACGTTCAGCGCGTTCAGCACGGCCGCGCCGACGATGATCGCGGTACCGTGCTGGTCGTCGTGGAACACCGGGATTTTCATCCGCTCGCGCAGCTTGCGCTCGACGATGAAGCACTCCGGTGCCTTGATGTCTTCCAGATTGATGCCGCCGAAGGTCGGCTCCATCGCGGCGATGATGTCGACCAGCTTGTCCGGGTCGCGCTCGTTCAACTCGATGTCGAACACGTCGATGCCGGCGAACTTCTGGAACAGCACACCCTTGCCTTCCATCACCGGCTTGCCGGCGAGCGGGCCGATGTCACCCAGGCCCAGCACCGCGGTGCCGTTGGTGATCACCGCCACCAGGTTGCCGCGCGCGGTCATCTCGCTGGCTGCGTTGGGATCCGCGACGATCGCCTCGCAGGCGTAGGCCACGCCGGGCGAGTACGCCAGCGCGAGATCGCGCTGGGTCACCATCGGCTTGGTCGCGGTGACCTTGATCTTGCCGGGGCGGGAGTGGCGGTGGTATTCGAGCGCAGCTTGACGGAGGTCTTCTGGAGTTTCCATGGGGTCGCTGGAAATGAGGGGAGGAGAGGTCACAGCAGGGTGAACCTGCATGTTAGCACCGGCCCCGCCTGTGCCACGCCGGTCGTCGATGTTGTTGCCAGGCCACGGCAACAGCACGTTTACAGGCCCTGCGTACAACCCTCGTGACAGCTGGCCTTACGACAGCTGGCCTTGCGACAGCTGGTCCGCCTGTACCCGGTTCATGTGGATGCCGTTGATGAAGACCGAGAAGGCCAGCTTGCCGGCCAGCCCGTGCACGTGTTGCATCCATGGCGGCAGCCAGCGCGGCGGCAGGATCGCACCGGATTCGAAATGCGGCTGCAGTGCGATCACGTCGTGCAGGGTCAGCTTGCCGGCGAACAGGTGGCGCAGCAGATCCATTCGTTGTTGCTTGAATGCCCAGCGGAAAAACGTATGCACCGTGAGCAGGCCGGACAGATAGACGTTGTCCTTGGCAAACGCCGCGCCGCCGCCCGGTGGCACGCCGCGAAACACCCGCTGGGCCGAATGGAAGCTGTCCGCCACGTTCTGGCCGCAGGCGCTGAAATACTGGTAGACCTCGACGAAATCGGCACCGTTCAACGCCATGTCGATCGCCAGGATGCGCAGGCTGATGCGCTTGAGCCGGCCAATGTCGATCGCCCCGGACATCAGCTCCGCAAACACCGCCAACCCTTCCTGGGTTGCAGTGACCCGCGGCGAGGTACGTGCCAGTGATCCCAGCAGCGGTTGCCGCCGACCGTTCAGTGCGGTCAGAGAATGCACGAACGCCTCGTGGGCGAGCAGCTGATGACGGTCGTACTCGCTGAAACGGGTACCGCCGCGCAGACGGATGCGGGTGGCGCCGGCGGCCGCCTTGGCGGTGAGTTCCGGATCGACCTCGACACTGATCATGCCGGCACCGAAAAACGTATCGAGCGTGGTCGCCAGCTCGTTGCGCAGTTCGTCGGCCGGCATCTCCACGCTGCTGTCGTCGGCCAGCAGGTCGGCACCCAGTTCGTCGGACAGCTCGACGAAGTAGCGTGCGGCGTCGAGATTGCTGCGCTGGCTGCCGGGAATCAGGTCGCCCGGTTTGCCGTACAACGCAATCGACGGCGCAGTGACGGCCGCCGTGCCCACGGCCTCCAGCATCTCGGCCGCGACGCGCCACGATTCGGCGGTGCGGCACAGGTAGTCACCCAGCGGATCCCCGTCGCCTGCCTCGCCCTCGATCGCCGCCAGCTCGGCGCGCGCGGCGCCAAGGTCAGGCTGCACATAGGTCACCTCCGGCAGGGCGAACCGGCCCTGGCCGTAGGCCGCAATCATGCGGTCCTCCAGCGAGGCCGGCCACCCCACCGTCGGCAGGATGCGGATGCCGCGCACCGCCGCCAGCAGGCGCTGGTCAAGTGCCGCGTAATGCTGCAGTTCGGGTGCGACGTCGCTGGCTGGCGCGCTCAACGCGAAACTCCACGCAAGGCATCCACGCGTTCGATCAGCTCGGTGGCGATCGGATCGGGCTGGAACGCACTCATGAAGCGGCGCGGGCTGGCCGGCATGAAGCTGAAAGTGCGACCAAGGCGCGAGTCTGTCCGCAGCAGCACGGTGATGCGGCGCGGATTGGACATGGTGCTGGCGTTGACGTTCATCACGTCGGCCAGCGCCACACGGCGTCGTTCGCCGCGGTTCTTCACGACCAGCCAGTCACCGTCCAGCCAGACCTCGTCCGCCAGGTCGTGGATCAGCTTGCGGTAGATGAAGAAACCCACGCCTGCCATCAGCAACGGCATCAACACGAACGGCAGGATCTGCGCCGGCTGGACGGATGTCCGCGCATGCTGGATGGCCCACAGCTGGATGGCCACGAAAACCAGCAGGAAACCAAACCACAACAGCGGGAAAATTCGTTTGTAAAAATAGGTGTACGACGAGGACAGCCGACGCATGCCTGCGCTCCGCGACTACGATGCCGCGATACTAGATGCTTTGCAGCGCATCGTGCGCAGGGACGGGCCGTCAAAAACCGCGGTCAGTCCCGCTCGCGCTGCCCGCGATGGCCATGTGGCCGTTCGCTGGGGCGGCCACCACGCTGGCGGCGCAGGCGCGCTTCGAGCGTGGCCGCCTGCTCCTCGCGCTCGTCGTGCAGCTTGAGGTAGTTGCGCCAGCGGCCCGGCGCCAGCTCGCCGGTATCCAGCGCCACCTGTACCGCGCAGCCCGGCTCGCTGCCGTGGCCGCAGTCGGCAAAGCGGCAACGCTCGGCCAGCGCCTCGATGTCGGCGAACAGGTCGAGGTTTTCCTCGCCAGTGAGCTTGAGTTCGCGCATGCCGGGCGTGTCGATCAGGCAGCCGCCGCTGGGCAGTTGCAGCAACGCGCGATGGGTGGTGGTGTGGCGGCCGCGGCTGTCATGGCTGCGTACCTCGGCGGTGGCCATGCGTGCCGTGCCGAGCAAGGTATTAGTCAGGGTGGACTTGCCGGCGCCCGAGGAGCCGACCAGCACCGCGCTGTCGCCCGGCTGCAGGTACGCCGCCAGCAGCGCCACGCTGGCCGGGTCCTTGCCGTTCAAGGGATGGATCGGCGTGCCGTCGGGCAGCCGCACGCGAAGCGCCTCGATCTGTTCGGCCGCATCGTCACGGGTATCGAGCTTGCTCAGCAGCACCACTGGCTGTGCGCCGGAATCCTCGGTGAGCGACAGGTAGCGCTCGATCCGTGCCGGATTGAAATCGCCATCCAGCCCGGTCAGCACCAGCACGTAATCGATATTGGTGGCGATCAGCTGGCGCTCGTAGCGCTCGCCGGCGGCTGCACGCGACAGCACCGTGCGCCGCGGCGTCACCGTAACGATATGCGGCGGCGTACCGTCTTCCACCTCGACGAAATCGCCCACCACCGGCCGCTCGGCCGGATCGATGCCTCGCTTGAGGAAGCGTCCGTCCGGCTGCGCCCCGAACAGGGTCTCGCCATCATGCAGCTCGTAGCCGGCACGATGTTGAGCCACCACCCGCGCCAACCGCAGGCCGGCGGCGGGCAGCACGTCACCGCGCCAGCCGATGCGTCGCAGGCGTTCGATCGTTTCGGCATCGCTCATTCGGGGGAGTCGGTCGGCACGGTTCGGCGATTATGCCCTGCCCGAGCATGGCCCGACGATGAACCGGGATTTGCCACGAGAGAGCCTGTTCAAAGGCTCCAGGTACCTCGCGCCGGGAGCTGTTTGCGCGCAGGCCAAGGAAGAATGAGGGAGTGTACGTCCGTACACGACCGAGTGATGACGCCGGCATGCGCGCAAACAGACCCGGCCCGAAGGGTTGTCGTTGAGTGGCCACCAAGCGTTCGCGCGCGGCTTGACCTGACGGCCAGTCAGGCGCTGCGCCCTGCACAACCACCTGGCAGCCACTCAACGACAACGCGAGGTGCCTGGAGCCTTTGAACAGGCTCTAACGCTCGCGCTGCACTGCATCACGCTGCTAGCATCGACCTGCCGGCGCTGATGCCGGCCGCACAGACTTCAGAAGGATGCCAGCGTTGGCCTCGATCACACCCAGTGCGCACCTGGCGGACGTGCGCTATGAAATCCGCGGCGCGTTGACCCGGCGCGCACGCGAGCTGGAAGCTACCGGCCTCGACATCATCAAGCTCAACATCGGCAATCCGGGCCGTTACGGCTTCGAGGCGCCGGCGCACCTGCGCGAGGCGATCGCCAGCCACCTGCACGAGAGCGAGGCCTACGGCCACGAGCAGGGACTGGAGGCCGCCCGCGAGGCGATCGCGGCACAACAGCGCGCACGCGGCGCCAGCGGTGTCGAACCGGAACGCATCTTCATCGGCAATGGCGTCAGCGAACTGATCGACCTCAGCCTGCGCGCGCTGCTGCAGCCCGGCGACGAGGTGCTGCTGCCGAGTCCGGACTACCCGCTGTGGAGTGCGGCGACGATCCTCAACGGCGGCCAGCCGCGCTACTACCACTGCCTTGCCAGCCACGGCCACCTGCCCGACCCGGACGAGATCGAGGCACTGGTCACCCCGCGCACCCGCGCGCTGGTGCTGATCAACCCGAACAATCCCACCGGCGCGGTGTATCCACGCGCCCTGCTGGAACGGCTGGTGGCGATCGCGGCGCGGCACCGGCTGCTGCTGCTCGCCGACGAGATCTACGACGAAATCGTCTACGACGGCGCGAGCTTCCAGCCACTGGCCGAGGTGGCCGGCGAGCTGCCCTGCCTCAGCTTCGGCGGCCTGTCCAAGGTGCATCGCGCCTGCGGCTACCGGGTCGGCTGGATGAGCCTGTCCGGCGATCCTGCACGCAGCGCGGCTTACCGCGATGCGTTGCAACTGCTCGCCGCGCTGCGCCTGTGTGCCAACGTCACCGCGCAATGGGCGGTGCTGCCGGCCCTGCATGACGCGCCGACGATCGGCACGCTGACCGCACCCGGCGGGCGTCTGCATGAGGCACGCCGGGTCGTGCTGCAGGCCGTCGCCGCCAGCGAGTATCTGGAGCTGGTCGCACCGGCGGGCGCGCTGTATGCGTTCCCGCAGGTTCGCGCCGACCGCTTTGCCAGCTTCGACGACGAAGCCTTCGCGCTGCGTCTGCTGGAGGAGGAGTCGGTGCTGGTGGTCCCGGGCACCAGTTTCAACGTGCCGCGCAGCCGTCACTTCCGACTGACCCTGTTGCCGCCGCACGCGCAATTGCGTGAGGTGTTCGTGCGGATCGAACGGGTTCTGGCGCGGATGGCGCGGGAGCAGTCGCCGCATGCCACTGCCGCGGTGGCCTGAGCCCCGCCCGGGCCGACCACGCATGCTGCCTGCCACCCCAGCCTTGCATTACCTCGCCCTGGGTGACTCCTACACCATCGGCGAGGCGGTGGGCGCCAACCAGCGCTGGCCGGCGGTACTGGTGCAGCGCCTGCGCCAAGCAGGGGTGATGCTCGACGACCCGCAGATCATCGCCGTCACTGGCTGGACCACGGACGAGCTGGCGCAAGGCATCGACGAGGCGACGCTGACCCCGCCGTACGACTTGGTCACCCTGCAGATCGGCGTCAACAACCAGTACCGCGACCGTCCGGCAGAAGAGTACCGCCAGCAGTTCGCCAGCCTGCTGGCACGTGCCACCGCCCTTGCCGGCCACCGCGCCGCACGCGTTGTTGTCGTATCGATCCCGGACTGGGGTGTTACCCGTTTCGCGCACGAGCAGGGCCGCGACAGCACCCGTATCGCCAGCGAACTGGACAACTACAACGCGATAGCCCGCGAGGAGACGGTACGCGCCGGTGCGCATTTCGTGGACATCACCGGCATCTCACGCCAATCCCCCCTGCTCGTCGCCGACGACGGCCTGCATCCCTCGGCCGCGCAATATGCCTTGTGGGTCGATGCGATCCTGCCGGTGGTGCGCACGGCACGGCACCCGTCACACTGAACCGCGCTACGGCAACCATCCTGCAACCTGTTCGCCATCCCGCGGTGACCTTGCGCGTGCACACTGCAGCCCCGGCATCCACCGGGAGCACGCGCCATGACCACCCTTCGCTGCCGCAGCGCCTTCATCTCCGATGTTCATCTGGGCACCCCTGACTGCAAGTCTGGCTATCTGCTCGATTTCCTGCGCAAGCTTCGTTGCGAAAAGCTCTACCTGGTCGGCGACATCATCGACATGGAAGCACTGGCCCGACGCGCCTGGTGGCCGGCCGAGCACAGCGCGGTGATCGCCGAGGTGCTCGACCTCGCGCAACGCGGCGTCGAGGTGATCTACATCCCCGGCAACCATGACGCGCCGATGCGTGGCCTGCATGGCCAGATCCTGGGTGGCGTGAAGATCGAGCTGGATGCCGTGCACGTCGGCATCGATGGTCGCCGCTACCGGGTCAGCCACGGCGACGAGTTCGATCCCGAACAGATCGGCCGCGGCTGGATGCAGCACGTCGGCGAGGCCATGCACCGCTTCATCTGCTGGAGCAACCGCCGGCTGCACGTGATGCGGCAGCGGCTGGAGCTGCCGTATCTGCCACTGTCGATCATCGTCAAGTCGCACATCGGGAAGGCCCTGGCATATATCCGCGCCTACGAGGAGCGCGTCGCCAGCGATGCCAGCGAGCGCGGTTTCGACGGGCATATCTGCGGGCACATCCATTTCGGCCATGTGCGCGAGCTGAATGGCGTGCTCTATCTCAACGACGGTGACTGGGTGGAACACTGCACCGCCCTGATCGAGGACCATACCGGCGCGATGGAACTGATCCACTGGAGCGAACAACCCGCTGCACTGGGTCGGGCCAGCCGTGAACTGGTATGGCCCTCCCCGGCGGCCGCCCTGGCGCTGGCGCCGCTGGGTGTCCACCGCCGTGACCTGGGCGAACTGCATCGGGCCGCCTGAACCACATACACCTTGAAGGCCGGCACCTTGAAGGCCGACGGGATCACCGCATATCGGGCGGCGTATCATTGTCTTCTTTGCCGGAGTTCCCCATGTCCCTCGACACCACCACCCGCGAACGTATCGAAACCCTGCTCAAGGACCACCGCGTGGTGTTGTTCATGAAGGGCAACCGCCAGCAACCGATGTGCGGCTTCTCCGCCGCGGCCACCAACACGCTGAACGAGCTGCTGCCGGACTACCACACGGTGAACGTGCTGGACGATCCGGAAATCCGTGAAGGCATCAAGGCCTACGGCGACTGGCCGACGATTCCGCAACTGTACGTGGAAGGCGAGCTGGTCGGCGGCGCCGACATCATCCGCCAGATGTACGGCAACGGTGAGCTGCATAGCCTGTTTGGCGTTGCTGCGCCGGATCGCACGCCGCCGGAAATCAGCATCACCGACGCGGCTGCCGAGGCGATTCGCCAGGGCACCGCCAATGCCGAAGGGCTGGCGCTGCATCTGGAGATCGGCCCGGACCATAGCGCCGGCTTCCAGCTCGCCCCGGCCGGCGAGCACGACATCGTCGCCCACGCGAACGGCCTTGAAGTGCACTTCGATCCGGCCAGTGCCCAGCGTGCGAAGGGCATCGTGATCGACTGGGTCTCCACCGTGCAGGGTGAAGGCCTCAGCCTGAAATTCCCCGGCGCGCAGGAGATCAAGTCACTCAGCGTGCAGCAGCTCAAGGCCCGTCTGGCTGCCAACGACATCACCCTGATCGACGTGCGCCCGGCCGCCGGCCGCGCCCAGGCCGCGCCGCTGGCGCAGGCGCGGGTGCTGGAAGACGAAGGTTACGAGAGCCTCGCGGCGCTGCCGAAAGACACCGCGTTGGCCTTCATCTGCCACCACGGCGTCTCCAGCCGCGGCATGGCCGAGCGTTTTGCCGCGCACGGCTTCAGCAACTTATACAACGTGGAAGGCGGTATGGATGCATGGGCACGCGAGGTAGACACGAGCGTGCCGCGCTACTGAACAGGGCGTCCTTAAGTTGAAAGAAAAACGCCCTGATGAGGGCGCTTTTCATAATGGCAGCGCGGATGCCGACATGTTCAGTCGCAGCAATGGGGTTCACTCCTTGGGCGTAAACAGCTCGCACTCCCGGTTGAAGTGGCCGTGTCTAAACACCGCAGCCGGTCAGTATCCCGCAGGGACATAGCGGAACCTTTGCATCACTGCGCCGTGATCGGAGATCACCCGCCGAACCTGATCCCGGCTCAAGCGTTCGCGCCACTGATTCGCGCGGCCGGCGCGGAAGAATGGCGCATCGGCACGTGGCGCCTCGCGAAAACCGGATTGGCGCTCCATGCCTTGCAATTGATTGAAGCCGGCAAAGCGTATGGCGCGATCTAACCTCTCACGATCACGATCCTGACCAATCAACCGGGCCACTTTGAGAAAGACCTTCGTCGGCTTCTCAAGCATGTCCTCGTAGCGCACGACGAGCACCTTTGGTCCCGCGGTATCCGCCCAGCTGCTCACGTGCCGCGACCAGTTGCCGAGAAACTGGCTGACGAACAGCGCATCATTTGCCGTAGCTACGTCATTATTGCCAAGCCGCTCGATTGCCTCATCAAGACTGAGGGAAAAATGTGCCGCCATGCTGATGGCGACATCCAGCGGGTTACGCACGACATAGATCGCACCCGCCGTGACATCGGGATTGTGCAGCGGGTAGCCCGAGAAGCTGCCGTTGAGATTGTGGGTCTTGACGAAAGTGGTACCCCTCGAGCGCGCCGCAATCAATGCATGCACCTGCGGACGCAGCTCACTCAGGCGATCGATATCCATCGAAGTGGATTCGCATCCCGCCACCTCGCTGAAACGATATGGCAGCGCCTCGTCATCGCCGTAACGCAGCCACTCCTCGAACGGCAGCGGCACAGATGGATTGGCAAGCAGGTTGGCGAGAAACGCACGCAACCACGTGTTGCCGGACTTCGGATAAGAGGCCAACCAGACGATGTTGCCCATGCCGTGCACCTATTAAGACGATCTTCGTGAATCCATGATTTTGCCGCACTTTGCGGCTCAGGCAGAATCCACATACCTGTCTGCCGACGCCGATCGCCGTCGTGGCGCACACCACGAAGGTTCACCCCTTGGGCGTAAACAGCGCGCACTCTCGGTTGAAATCGCCGATCGCGCCGACCAGATCAGTTACCGCGGCTCGCTCGGCCTCGCTGAGATCGGGATTCCAGGTGTCGAGGATCAACACCACACGGGTCTCGTTGCTGTTGTTCCAAGCCTCATACTCAAAGGTGTCATCGAAGGTGACGCAGCGGCCTTCCTGCCATTCATGGATTTCTCCGCCGACGCGCAAGGCGCAATCGGATGGCACGATCAACGGCAGATGCGTGACCAGCCGGGTATTGGTAACACCGCGGTGCGGCAGGATATGCGTGCCGGGACTCAAGACCGAAAACAGCGTTTCCGGCGAATGCTCGCGAACATATGCCAGCGGCAGCGCATCGAGCAGCGCAACCGTCTGCGGACAACGCGCAGCATGCGCGTCGTAGCGTTCGCCGTGACGATGGAAGAAATACGCATCCCAAGCAGCTGCCTCGGTACCGGAGGATCGCAGCAGGTCGGCCGCATCCTGCGGCGAATCCGTCTGCAGAAATGATTCCAGATCCCGTGGCTGCGACAGCACGCTACGCAGCTCCTCGCGGATCATGGCGGTGTGGGCCTCCAGCTCGGCCTGCCACGGAAAGCGCTCGCGCGGATAATACGGCCGGCTCGGCACACCCGGGAAATACAGGAACTTGGGCTGCTGGCGCGGATCCGGCAACGTGGCCTTTTGCTCGTCCAGGTAGATGGCAACGCATTGCTCCACCCGCACGAGTTCGGACTTGCCGTAACGCTGTCGCAGCGGTTCAAGCACGGCATCAAAAAGATTGCGTCTGCCGGCGTTGACATATTGCATGGCGCTCTTCACGGCATCGCGGAACTCCGGTGCCGTCGTCTCGTCGCTGAGCCAGCGCCCTCGCGCCTGCGCCGCGTTGATCGCCATGAAAGAGGCAACCAGAGCTTCATGGGTTTCTCCCAGTTGATCCAGCAGCATCCCCAGACGCAGGCGTGCCACGAACATGTTCGGCGCCAGCTTGAGTCCACGGCGCAAGTCGGCAACCGCCCCCGGGAAATCGCCACCCGCCGTCCGTGCCACGCCCAGCTGATGCAGCGTGACGGCATCGCCGGGATGCGCACGATCTGCGCTGACCAGCAGTTCGATGGCCCGATCCACCGCGCCGCGGGCAAGCTGGATATTGGCTAATTGCCGTAACGCCTCCAGATCATTGGGATGGGTCTCGAGCAGTTGCGCATAGGATTGTTCTGCCAGCGCCACATCCCCTCGACCCAGCCCTGCGCGGGCTTGCTCACGATGATCTGCAGAACGCTGATCTGGCTCATTCTTCATTACTTGATTCACTTTCGGATGGGCCACGGAACCTCGGATGCAACGCCGCAGCAAACTGAACTACCCGGCATAATACGCGGTGACGCATTCGCTTGCCTTGCAGGGATGCGTCGCTTTAGAAATACGGCTTGCGTCCCGCTGCATGGACGCTGGCCCGCCACCGATCACCTGAGGTCAACAGAGCAGACATGATTCCTCGCCTACAGGGATTGAGCCCTACCGCCCGCATGAACATCATGATTGCCGGCGAAGCGCTCGAGGTCGGCCGGGTGGACGAAGCCGAACGCCGCCTGGCCGACGCGTCCGCATCGGACCCCCAGCACCCCGAAGTCCTGCGCATGCAAGCCGGTATCCATAGTCTGCGGGGCCGCTCCCAGCAGGCCATCAGCACGATGCGTCAGGCACTGGCGCAACGCCCGCAGGATGCGCTGTACCACAACACCCTGGGCACTCTGCTCGGCAGCGCGGGTGAATTCGATGCGGCCATCGCCGCTCTGCGCCATTGCTGCGAGCTGCAACCCGATCTGGCCCTGGCCTGGTACAACCTCGGGGTGATGCTGACCCGATCCGTGCGCAATGACGAGGCGGCCAGCGCCCTGCAGCGTGCTGTTGCGCTGGCACCGGATCACATGGCCGCACGCGCACTGCTGGGTGACATGCTGCGTACCCGCGGCGATACCGGGGAAGCCGTGGCGGAATATCGCAAAGTGCTCGCAGAGCTGCCCTGGGCTGGCATTGCCTGGTGGGGGCTCGCCGATCTCAGGACCGAACGCTTCACCGATGATGATATCGAGCGCATGCAAGCGGCACTGCAACAGCCACGTGCCAGCGAAGACGACCGGATCGCGACGGGTTTCGCGCTGGCCAAGGCACTGGACGATGATGGCCGCCATGCCGATTCGCTCGTGGCGCTCACTCAGGCCAATGCCATTGCCAGGCGCCGGCAACAGTGGAATGCAGACGCCTTTTCCACGGGGATTACGGCCATCCAGCAAGCTTTCGCGCCGCCGCCTGCGGCAGCCGCGGAACCACTCGGCAAGGAGGTCATCTTCATTGTCAGTCTGCCGCGATCCGGCTCGACCTTGATCGAGCAGATCCTCGCCTCGCATAGCTCGGTCGAGGGCGCCGGCGAGCTGCCCGACCTGCCGCAGGTGCTCGGCGAGGAATCGCGCCGCCGCGGCCAACCGTTTCCGCAATGGGTGCGCGCGATGCAACCGGCCGACTGGGAACGCCTGGGACGGCGCTATCTGGAGCGCACCGCGCACTGGCGCCCCCAGCGTCCCGTCTTCACCGACAAGCTGCCGAACAACTGGATGTACATCGGCGCGATCCGCGCCATGCTGCCGGGCGCACGCATCATCGCCTGCCGGCGCGACCCGCTGGAAACCTGTTTTTCCTGCTACCGCCAGTATCTGGCCGGCAACGAGTACACGCGCACCTTCGACGATCTGGCCGCCTTCTGGCGCGACTTCGACCGCAGCATCCGCCACTGGCATGCGCTGCATCCCGCGCAGGTGTTCGAGCACGAATATGAGCGACTGCTGGCAGATCCGGAAGCTCACATCCGGCGGCTGCTGGATTTCTGCAGGCTGCCGTTTGAACCGGCCTGTGTGAACTTTCACGAGAACCGGCGCGAGGTGCGTTCGCCCAGCGCTACCCAGGTGCGTCAGCCGCTGCACGACACCGCGCGCGCACCGCGCTACGGCGCCTTGCTCGATCCGCTGCGGACAGCACTGCAGCTGCCGCCGTGGCAGCCCCACGGCACGCCATGAACGACGCCTTCGCGCCGGCGCCCAATACCAGCGAACGGCATCTGGCCGCCTACGAACGGCTGCGCGCGCAGGGTCGCACGCAGGCCGCCCAACGCGCACTGCTGGACGCCCTTGCCGGTGTGTCCGCAGCGGAGTGGCTGGTCTGCGCACGCGCATTGGTACTGCGCAGCGACACCGATACGGCGTGCGCCGTGCTGTCCGCCGCACTCGTCGCGCATCCCGGCTCGGTCGATCTGCGTTTCGCGCTGGCCGGCATCCTGCAGCAAGGCGGTGAATCGGCAGCGGCCGAAGCGCTGCTGCACGCCTTGCTCGCGCAACAACCGGCGCACGCTGCCGCCACCTTCCTGCTGGCGGGCCTGCTGCGCCAGCAAGGCCGCATGCACGCCGCGGCCGGTGCCATGCGCGCTCTGTTCGAACACTCACGGCAGGATGCCGACACGGTGATCCAGGCCTTGGAAATGCTCGACGACATCCAGCGGACAGCGGATGCCGCCGCCATCTGCGAAGCCGAGATCGCCACCGGCTCCAGCGACCCGCGCATCCATGCCTATGCAGGCATGCTGGGTACCCAGCTCGGTCAATTCGAACGCGTGCGCGAGCGGTATGCCTTCGCGCTCGCGCACAGCCCGCAAGCGGTGGAATGGAATATTCCGATCGGCCTGTCGACCCTGCAGCGCTACGCGGACGACAGCCATGCGGACTTCCAGCTGTTCCGCGACGTACTGCAGCGACCGGGCTTGAGCGAAAAGACACGTATCACGACGCTGTTCGCCTTGGGCAAGGCCTACGACGACATCGCCGACTATGCGCAGGCGACGCACTATCTGCGCCAGGCCAACGCCCTCGCCCATGCGCGCTCGACCTGGTCGCGCAAGCGCTGGCGGCGCCTCATCGAGGCACGCCTGGCGACCAAGCCGCCTTCATTCCAGCTGACCGCTCCGAGCGGATGGACGCCGCTGTTCATTGTCGGCGTGCCACGCTCCGGCACCACCTTACTGGCCGAATTGCTCGCGCGCCATCCGCTGGTCTGCAATCGCGGCGAGCTGGGCTGGCTGGCAACACTGGCCCGGCAGCTCGAACAGGCCGGTGCCAGGGAACCGGCCGCGTTCGAACAAGCCGCAACCACCTATGCGGCGCAGCTGCGCCAGGACGACTCAAGCGCACACTGGTTCATCGACAAACAGCCGCTGAACCTGCTGCACATCGACCTGATCCTCACGCTGTGGCCGAACGCACGCATCATCCACTGCCGACGCAGCCCGCGCGACACCGCGCTGTCGCTGTGGTCGCAGTCGTTCCACGACCCCGCGCACGACTATGCCTACGACTTCGGCGATATCGCCGCGCTGATCCAGGGCTGTGAGCGCCTGCACGCGCATGCGTGCGCGCGCCACGCCGCTTCTATCCATACTGTGCGCTACGAGGAGCTCATCGCCGATCCAGGCCGCTGCCTGGGCGAACTGGCACTCTGGCTCGGACTGCCCGAGCACGACCTGCTCGGCACCCCGAGTCATGACCATGCGATCAGCACCGCCAGCGCATGGCAGGCACGCCAGCCGATCCATGCGCACTCGGTGGCGCGCTGGCGTTTCTACGCGCCGCATGTCCCGGAACTGCTGCAACTTCCGGACAAGTGAGCTGCAACCGCAACCTTCCCTGCCCGCCAGCGTACGGCTCCGGCACGCGACAGGTCGCAGCCGCGATACTCTCCCCATGACCACCAGCCGACCTCCCTGACGTGACCACGACGCGCGAACCCGACGAAACCGAGCGCTTCCGCTCCGCCCAGGCACTCTGGCAACAAGGGCAGGTGGGCCCTGCCCGTGCACTGCTGGACGACATCCTCGCGCATCAGCCGATGCATCCCGAGGCGACGCCGCTGCTCGCCCAACTGTTGCAAAGCCAGGGTCAGCTCAATGCCGCCAGCCAGTTAATGGCGGACTGGTGCCGTCATGCAGGCCTGCAGCCGGCGCTCACGATGCGCTGTGCCCAGTTCATCCAGCAATGCCAGCGCCAATCGCTCGCCGCGACCCTGTGCGAGGAAGCCATCGCGCACGGCCACGCCGACGCCGGACTGCATGTGCTTGCCGGCAATCTGGCGCGCGAGCTGGGTGAGTTCGAGCTCGCACGCACGCACTACTACACAGCACTGGAGGCCGACGTCGACCTCGATACCTGGTTTGTGCTTGGCGCGCTGGCCGCCACCCGGCGCTACACCGATCGTGCCGATCCGGACTTTGCGCGTTTTATCACCCACTTCGAAAATCCTGCCTGCTCCCTGCATGCCCGTGCGGTGACCGGCTTCGGCCTCGCCAAGGCCTATGACGACATCGGCGACCATGCCCATGCCGCACAGACCCTGCGAGCAGCCAACGAGCTTTCAAAGCAGGCGCAACCGTGGTCACGCGAGGCGTGGACGCACTGGCTGGATAACCGCATGCGGTTGCACACGCTCGAAGCACCGCTGCCGGCGACGGCGGATTTCGTGCCGATCTTCATCGTTGGCCTGCCGCGCAGCGGCACCACCCTGGCGGCAACGCGACTCGCCGGGCATGCGGAGGTCCGCGACCGTGGCGAACTCCCGATGCTCCATTTCATCGCGGAGCAGTTGCAGTCGGCCAATCTGCTGCGCGATGCGGGCGCCCTGCGCCAAGCTGCCGAGCTGTACCAGGTACACGCTGTCCAGGACGACCCCGCCGTACGCTGGTACATCGACAAGAACCCGAACAACTTCCGCTACCTCGACCTGATCACGGCACTGTTCCCGCAGGCGCGGATCATCCACTGCCGGCGCGATCCACACGATACCGCGCTGTCCATCTGGTCGCAGAGTTTCGCGCATCCGCAGTACGGCTTTGCCAGCGATCTTGACGACATCGCCGATTTCTTCCGCGGCCACGACCGGCTGATGCTGCATTGGCAGCAGCGTCTGCACATGTCGATGTACAGCCTCGACTACGAAGCGATGGTCGCCGATCCCAAATCGACCCTCGCATCACTGCGGGAATTTGTCGGCCTACCAGCGGCCGTCGCCTCCGAGACGGCCCTCGCCACAACCGCAGCGATCACCACGGCCAGCGTATGGCAGGCCCGCCAGCCGATCTACAACTCGTCGGTGGGACGCTGGAAGCACTACCTTCCCTACGTGCCGGAGCTGGGTCGATTCTGAGCTTGCCCTGCGGTTTTGAACCGGCTCGAGCAGGGCAGTCATTCGACGCGCGCGAACCGCTCCGCACGAGCAAGGGTCGGCTGCAGACTGGGAAGAACCTGAATGATCAGATCCGCATGGCGATGCCACTTGCCCGGAGCGGGCTCGGTCACGGTGTAACGTGAAAGTGGCAATGCGCCATCGAGTGAACGATCCCAGTCAAATCCAAGCACACCGCACAACCGCGCCACCTCCGCAGCAGGGTCCGCTAGGAGCGCGTCATAGCATGCAACATGGCAAC
Organism: Rhodanobacter sp.; assembly: GCA_050737735.1. Taxonomy (GTDB): domain Bacteria; phylum Pseudomonadota; class Gammaproteobacteria; order Xanthomonadales; family Rhodanobacteraceae; genus Rhodanobacter. The sequence continues at coordinate 102,363 of JBOHYM010000015.1, forward strand.
GTTCCGGTGGCAGCGCCTCCAGATCGTCGAGCAGGATGCGTGTGGTAGTGTTCCACTGCGCCGCCACGATCTCGGGCAATGACTGCCCGATCAGGTCGCGCCAACCCGGCACCAGCAACAAGGACCACGGCAGCCCTGTCCAACCCGGCAGGTTCGGATAAGTACGGAATCCACCGGATTGCCAGGCCTCGATCATGCTGCTCAGGGTTTCGCGCGGGTCGCGATGCAGGTAGACAAACTGTGCCTCCGGAAAAATCTTCGTCAGGAACGCTATGCGCAATGCGTTCTTGGGTGTTTTCTCGAGCATCCGGACCGGTCGCTGTGCCGGCGCGTTGCCATCCCTGTCATGCAGTTCGGCCAGAAAACGGCGCCGCAATGCTTCGATCAGCTTCGGCGTCGCCGCAGCTGCATCGAGTCGGTTGGAGTCATAGCCAAGCTCACTTGCACTGAGGCCAGGCGTGCCTTCGATCAGCGCATGACTCTCACGGCCGATCGTGTAAAGCCCCGGGGCCTTCGCCAAGGTCTCGAACAGCAGGGTGGAACCCGAGCGGGGCGGCGAAACGATGAATACCGGACGATCGAAGATGGGATCGTGGTCAGCTCCGCCCGCACGCGGCCCTGGAATGGCGGAGGCGGCATTCTGGCGCAACTCATCACCGCTGGAGGCGCGGCTGGTGTCGCCAATCGCCACCGACAGGACCATGAGCCGCAGTGCGACCACCAGCGACGAGTCATTGATCAGTTGCAGCGACGCCGCGGAACCCTTCAGCCACTGTTCGTACGAGTTCAATGCCTTGCGATAGGCAGGTAAACCGGCTGGATCAGTACCATATTCCGACCATAGCGCCTGCCAGGCGGCAAGAAAGCGCGATGTCACCTGCTTTGCTGGCTCCAGCTGCGGATGCGGGCGCACCTCGTTCAGAAGAAAGCTGATGTGCTCACGCATCTCCCAGGGCGTCATGACGGCAGGCAGGTTGACCGATTCGTAGCGCAATGCGGGCCGCAGTTCGCCGGTCGGCGCAACAACCTCTGCACGCCAGCCCTCGGGGACGTGGTTGCCCGGCATCTGGCCGTCCCTTACCAGCTCCCCGAACTCGTCGCTGCCGACCGTATCCGCCACCAGATGAATCCGTTCGTCGTCGGCGCCATTGATCACTTGATGCTGGCGCCAGGTATCGAAGATCCAGCACTCGCCCGGCCGCATGTTTACTTCGCCTTCCCCGCATATGAAGCGCACGGGTCGGCCTGGTCAGGATGGGTACGTGCACGCGTGCGCGTGCGCGCCAGTAGTAGTTGACATCAAAGTGCGGGGTGACCTCGGCCTGGCCGGTAAGCTTCATCAGGCGAGTCCGCCCCCATACGGCGCCAATGCGCGACAGTACCTGCATCAGGTACGGGCTCTGCAAAAGATAAGGCGTGGGCCGCATCGTCCCCGCGAAGGACTCGTTGTCGGGGTCGCCATCGGCCGCAATCAATGGCAACCACAGATTGCCGGGATACTTTTGCGGGTGCTCGTGCCAGGCGTTTTCGCCAAACGCCGCGATCTCCCGCGCGAGTACCTCGGCGTCGAACTGCAGCGGCAACTGGATAAAGGGGACGGGCAGTTTCACTGATGGTATCCACTCGGATGGGTTGAGCTGCGCACCGGCAGCGCGGGGTTGAATGAGCTATCTCGTCGTCAAGACAGGAATACATCCTGCAGCAGCCCAGACATGCAATGGCTCACCATGTTGCATCAATACACTACGCGGTGATCGCCTGGCGTAACGGCAGCAGCTGTTGTTCGTAATGGCGCCACTCCTCGAAGAAGCGCGTATGGATCGGTTCGCGCACCTGCGACATGCTGAGCGTGGCGACCGCTGCCTTGTTGCGGGTTATATCCGCACAACCGGGCTCCCATTCCAGTCCGCAGTAGTCAAGCACCTTGCGAGTCATCGTTTCCGGATCGCGCGTCAATTCGCTGTAGGGCACATCAAGAATCTGTCCCGGCATCGCCTCGTGCCAATGCGCCATCACGCGGCGGTACTGCAGGTAGTGTGCGGCAAGCGCGTGCAAGTCGTAACTCCACGGAAACGCTTCCCCCAGCAAGGCCCGGTAGTTGGAGAAACAGACATCCATCGGATCACGCGCCAGGTTCAGGATACGTGCCTGGGGCAAGGCGCGACGAATCAGACCGGCGACCATCCAGTTCCGTGGCAGCTTGTCGATGAAATATCGCGCGCCTTGCGCACGCCACTGGGTCTGTGCCAGATAGCGACGCCCGAGCTCGGCATAGTCCAGATCGGGCAATCGTTGCACGACGTGCTCATCCAGGGTGGTGCGATGATCGGCTATCCAGCGCAACTGCAGGCCGAAATCATCGAGCTCACCGGCCGAAGTCACCTGCGTGTGATTGCTGAGTACACGCTCCAGCAAGGTGGTTCCAGAACGTGGCATGCCAATGATGAAAATCGGTTGTGGCCCCTCGTGGACCACATCAGCAGGCCGCAGCAACTGCGGCGTGCAACGCCGGATCAAGCTGTCGAACAGCTGCCACGCGTACTCGGGCTTATGCTGCTGGTGCGCGTACTGGATGGCGTTGCCACGCGTCAACGCGCCCCACGCTTCGTCATAACGCCCGATGTCCTCCAGTTCCTTGTACTGCGCGAACTCGAGTGCCCCCTGATCCTCCGTGCCCTGCACCACCGTTTGCAATCGCTGTTTCAGGTCGTCCAGATGATTGTTCTCGGCGGTCTGTCGACGCAAACGGGCCAGCGCCAGCGCAGCCCGCCCGAACGTCGGTGCCAGACGCAGACAGGTCCGCAATTCGGCTTCCGCCTCGCTCGTATGTCCGTTGAAGATCAGCTCCTGCACACGCTCAAACCGGAAGTCGACCGTACCCATGCCCGCGGCGGCGGCTCGATTGAACAGCGTCAACGCCTCCGGATGCTCGCCCAGCAACTTGCGCGCGATCGCCATCTGCATCAGGACGGAGCCATCGTTCGTTGCTACCAGCGCTGGATGATCCAGACAGTGGCGCGCTGCCAGCGTCTCGCCTTGCTGTCGTAATGCTTCGGCCACGTCGACGGCCAGGCTGCCGTCAGCCGGCAAGTTTCGCGCAGCTGCCAGGGCGTACGCCGTGGCATCACGAACCCGATCCTCGGCCCGGGCGACGCTACTCAGCGCCAACAACGACTGGGCATGCCCCGGGTCACGCTGCAGCAGGGATTCCAAGGCGGCCCGCGCTGCCGAAATCTGCCCGTCGGCAAGATAGCGTTGCGCCCGACTCCAGCGGCGAACGGTGGAATCATTCATCGTGGTACACCAGTGCAGTCTTCTTCAATGATGTGGCAAACGACACGATGCCCGCTGACGGCTCGGCAAAGGTACCGATCCTGCGGGAGTCGCCATGGCAGGCAATACTAATCAAGACGTCGCGTCACCTGAATACCCCCAATGTTTCAGCATCGGTTCGAGTATCGGCAGCACCGGCTCGAATTCGCGGCGGTAGCGGGTCCAGCGGTTCAGGCCCTTCCGGTTCACCGGCTCGATGACCTGGCTGTAGCTTGGCGTCGCGATGTAGTTCTTGTTGCGTGCATGCTGGTCGAACTGCAGCATCGGGGTGGCGTCTTCCAGCTCGAGGAAGTCCGCGATGCGCCGGGTCTGCCCCGGAAAGTCCGCCACGAGTTCCTCGTAGCGCGATACCAGCACCTGCGGCCGGAACGTTCGTTCGTCCTCCAGCCAGCACTCCATCGCCTGTACGTAGGCCTTGGCCAGCCGCTCGAGGCTGGAGCATGCCGCCCCCAGGATGCTGGAACGGAAATTCTGCATGTAGCAACTCAGGATCACGTCGCAGGGATGACGCAACGCAAGGATGAACTTCGCCTCGGGAAAGAGTCGGTGGATCAACGGCACCCACATCATGTTCAGCGGGTTCTTGTCGACCAGCTGCGCACTCCAGCGTCGCTGGATCGTTTCGGAAACCATGATCAGATAGTGCTTGCGCAACTCGTCGCAATCACGCTGCTGTAGCAGATCGAGATTCGACAGGATCCCGGGATGATGCTTGTACAGCTTGTCGGCCAGGCGGTTGAAGAACGGATTCTCGTCCATTGACTGCAGTCTCGGATGCGCATCCAGCATCTGCTCGAGCAAAGTCGTGCCAGAGCGCGGGAACCCCACGATGAAGACCGGCGAGTTGCGAGTATCGGGTGCGATCAGCCGCGTCCAGCGCGCATAAGCTTCGACGCTTATCCGGGGGATCGCCGCTGGCAACGCCAAGGCGTCCGCTTCGAAATGCTCCGGCGAGGCATGTTTGAGTTCCTCCGCCTGGATCGCATGCGCGCTTCGCAGGGACTGCATCGCGAGTTCCGTTTCGCCCAGCTTGTCGTGCGCCCTGGCCAGGTCGAAATAATGGGTGTAATCGTTCGCGTGACGTGGGCCGCCGCGCTCTAGCAACGACCTTGCCGCGACGACATCGCCACTGCGCAGCGCCAGCGTGGCCCGCAGGTGATTGACTTCGTTGCGGCGCTCCTCGCTGAACGCCGTAGCATCGGCGGCCGACTGCATCATCGCCTCGGCATCGGCCACCCGGTTCAGTCGCTCATACATGCCACCCAGCAGCAGCAGGGCTTCAATATGAGATGGATTCCTGCCGACCAGATCTTCCAGCAACGCCGCCGACGACGGAGCATCACTCAACAGGTTCAGCTGCCTGGCCAACTCCAGTTGCATGGCATCGTCATGCAGCGGCAACCAGCTGCGCCAGGGTTTCAGCAGATCCTCGGCCCCCTGGAAGTCCTGGCACAGGCTGCAGGCACGCGCCGCATGGATGCGTGCCTGCGGCAAATCACGGTCGAGCTCGAACGCGTCGAGTAGCATCTCGCGCGCAGCGAGGTAATCGTGCCGATCCAGCAGCATCAGGCCCAGCTGGATTTTCGGTTCAATGTTGCGTGGGTCCCGCTGGATCGCCTCGGCGTAGGCAGCTTCCGCTTCCGGCAGCTCGCCGGTCTGGTGCAGGGCCGTGGCGTAATTGCACAGGTGCAGGCTGCTGTCCGGAAACAACTCGGCCAGACGGCGGTAGATGGTTGTCGCCTCGGTCAGGCGCCCCTGGTGTTGCAGGCTTAGCGCCAGCAAGACCAGTCCGTTTTCGTCCTGCGGCTGCACGCGCAATTGCGCACGGCACAGGCGTTCCGCCTCGAGCGGGTTGCCGGCCGTCATCGAGGCGACGATCAGTTGGGTGGATTCTGGGGTCATGGCATAAAAAAGGGCCGCGTGATGGATTCACGCGGCCCTCAAGGTTAACGCAGGTTCCGATGCTTTAGAACTTGACCGTCACGCGAGCCCAGAAATAGCGGCCCATCAGGTCGAAATCGCTCGGATCGGTGTTGGCATTGAGCGTGTTGTTCGCGTAGAGCAGCGGCGGCTGCTTGTCGAACGCATTGTTGACACCAAAGTCGACGCGCGTGTTGAGCGGCTCGAAGTTGTAGCCGAACGACACGTCGTTGTACACCGTCGCACCATACTTGTACACGGCACCCGTGATGGTGCAATGGAACACCTGGCCGGGCGGCAGAGTTACGCCATTGCCGGAATTCCTGCCGTTGTAGTAGCAGGAACCATCCGGGAATACATCCTGCGACTTCTGCTGCGAGCCCATCTGGAAGCGGCCGATGTAACGCATGCGCCACGAAGCGCTCCAGTTACCCATCTGCCAGTCTACGAAGCCCTGTGCACGCCAACGGGGGAACAGGCAGGTGCCGGCACCCGGGCATGAGGCCTCGGGACCCGAACCGTACGACAGGAAGTGTCCGGCATCGTGATAGGTGACGTCGCCCGCCGTGCCCGGCGCGGTATCCTGGTTGTAGTACTTCAGGTAGGTGGCGTTGACGCCGACGGTGAACTGGCCGAACGAGAACTGCGGCAGCTTGTAGTTCAGCGACAGGTCGATGCCACCGGTACTCAGCGTACCGAGGTTGGCCGTCGGCTGCAGGATGTTGGTGATCTGACCTTGGCTGGGGCCTGGCGTGGCATTGCGGGTGATGAGCGGGCAGTATTCCGTCTGGCCCGCGCTGCACAGGTTCAGCACTTCCTGTGCATTGACGCTGGTGATGTCATCGTTCAGGTACAGGTGCCATACGTCGACGCTGGCCGACACGCCCGGTGCCCACGACGGGCTGTACACCGCGCCCAGATCGAATGACTTGCCCTGCTCCGGCTTGATCGGGAAGTTTGCGTACTTGGAACCGGAGATGATCGCGTTGAGCTGCGTACCCGTGGCCACGTTGTTGTTGATGAAGCTGCCGTTGGTGGGCACATTCACGCAGGCCGGGTTGACCGGAGTGCCGGTATAGGAGTCGCAAGGATCGGAAGAGATCCTCGGCGCCGAACTGGCCGGGGCACCATAGACTTCCGTGATGTTCGGGGCGCGGAACACCTGCGACATCGTGCCACGCAGCAGCAAGTCGTCGATCGGCTTGTACTCCAGCGCGAACTTGAAGTCGTTCGTGCTGCCGAAGGTGCTGAAGCGCGAGTAGCGATCACCGATGGTGATGTTCAGCGACTTCACGCCCGGTAGGTTGGCCAGCACCGGGATGAAGGTTTCCGCGTAGACTTCCTTCACGTTGTAACCGCCCGCCAGGCTGGAACCGCACTGGCTGCCCAGCACGCAGGTGCCGGTGGACGGATCGATGTTCAGCAGCGGGTCGACGATCGTGGTGAGATGTTCCTGGCGGTAGTCGGCGCCAGCAGCCAGCTGGACGGTACCGGCCGACTGGCCGAACAACGAGGGCATCTCGAACAGGCCGCCATTGACGCCAACATGCCAGACCTTTTCCTGACTGTACGAGTCGCTGACCGCGGGCACACCGGCCGCCTGCAGTGCCGCCACGGAACCCGCCGAGTTCAGGTCGAACGGATTGAATTGAAGCATGCTTTCCGTGACACCGGACGGGCAACCCTGGGCCGCCTTTGTAGCTCCGGTTACACAGGCCAGCCCGGCGGCCCCCATGTACGAAGCACCGGTGTACAACTTATTGCCGTTGGGCAGGCCACGGGTCGTGGTGACCAGGTCCCTGTGCCCGTAGTCGAGACCGACGTCCCAGTTCCAGGCCTGGCTGAAGACTGTGAAGCTGCCCTTGATGCCGGTGTTGAACTGGCCGTTGTTGGAGCCGAAAGCCGAGGAGCGGTTACCCAGCGACGTAAGACGCGCGGTAAACGCGTTGCCGCTCTGGGAGAACTCCGTGCCGAACTGGTTGAAGTAGTTGTTTTGATCGATGACCGCACCATAGGGGCTGCCATACACGGCCGGGGCCAGCTGGAACTCGGATGTTGTCTTGTTGAAATACGCGTTCAAGTAGGCCTGAACGTTGTCGCTCAGGTTGTAGGTACCCATCAGGAACCCGTTGGTGCGCTCCTGCGGGGTCATGATCAGGTTGACTGTCGCGTAGTTGTACTTGTCGCTGTGCGCACCGTTGTTCTGGTAGCAGTGGTAGTTGGCCGTGCTCACCACTTGGCTGTTGGCACCCGGGTTCAGTGCCACATAGCCGCAACCGAACGTACCTTGCAGGCTGGTAGGCAACTGGATATGGCCATACGGAGAGGAGGACGAGCCGCCGATGTTCGCCGTGACCGGATGCGGTGCCGAGGGGCCGGTGCCGTTGGTGCCATAGATCGACACCGAGTTCTTGGAGAACTTGCGGTTGCCGGCTTCCACGCCATCCTGCTTGTTGTACTCGATGCCACCCATGATGCTTCCCTTGTCGGACGTCTGTCCGAAAGTGAAGCTGTAGCCCGACTGGTCGCCGTCGTTGTGGTCGGACTCACCGACGTTGGCGGTGAACTGCGCTCCCTGGTAGTCGTGACGCAGGATGAAGTTGACCACGCCGCCGATCGCGTCCGAACCATAGGTCGCCGAGGCGCCGTCGGTCAGCACTTCGATGCGCTCGATCATGTTGGCGGGGATCGAGTTCGGATCGGTGTTCAGCACGCGCTGGCCGTCGACCAGGATCAGGGTACGAACCGAGCCCAGACCGCGCAGGTTGATGGCGGTGCCGCCGGTGCCGCCGCCGTTGTTGACCTGTGGATTGACAGCGCCGCCGGTCATCGCCGGCAGCTGCTGCACCAAGTCGCCCAGCGTCATCTTGCCGGTGGCCTCGATCTGCGCACGGTCGATGGTGACGACCGGGTTGGACGTCTCCAGGTCGACGCGGCGGATCAGCGAGCCGGTGACCACCACCGTCTGCAGCGATTTTGCCTTCTGCTGATCTGGCGGGGTGGTATTGGTTGTGGACTGGCCGCTGGCGTCCTGGGCAAATGCCGTGCCCGACGCGCCAACCGCGATGACAGCACCCAGCGAAAGCGCCAGGCGGACTGCCGAAGAAAGTTTTGTGACTCCAAGTTTCATAAAGACACCCTCCGATTAATTATTGCCATGGGTCAGAAAACGTTCTGCCCCAAAAAGCTGCAACCCGACCCGATCTCCCAAGTCGACGAACTTCAGACCCGCGAACTCCTGTCCCCATACCGACAATAACAGGTAAATAACGCTACATAAACACGCAGCATATCTTTCGCGGCCAGCCATACCTGCGGCATTGAACTGCCCCTAGATGGCGTGATGGCTGCCATCAGTCGGCGCAGCCCAGTCAGGTACTGCGGCCTTTATCATGCTTGCTTTACGTATTGTCAACAAATTTTGTACAAGCAAGAACTTACGACTTATTGCGCGTCCGAGCTTTCATTTGGTCCAGGCCGGGATTGTCACCCCCGCTTAATCATTGCTGCACCGCGTGAGCAGCATTGCTGTCGCTTCATTTTCGTTTCGCAAGATAATACGTTTTGCTGTCCGATCATGGACTCAACGCCCGCTTATGTCCGATTCATATCCACCCCATCCGGTTCATTCCGCTTCCGAGTCTTCCTCGAAGCGCAGATGCTTCACACTGCGTCCGTTGCGGCGCACCAATTTGAGTGCCTCGATGCCGACGTGGATATGCGCCTCCACATATTGCGAGGTGACGCTGCGGTCACTGGCCTCGGTCTTCACCCCTTCCGGGATCATCGGCTGATCCGAAACCAGCAGCAGTGCGCCGCAGGGAATCCGGTTGGCGAAGCCGGCGGCGAAGATGGTGGCGGTTTCCATGTCCACCGCCATGCAGCGGGTACGCCGCAGGTAGTCCTTGAAAGTGTCGTCGTGCTCCCACACGCGGCGGTTGGTGGTATAGACGGTGCCGGTCCAGTAGTCGTGGCCGAGGTCGCGGATCATGGTGGACACCGCACGCTGCAACTGGAACGCCGGCAGCGCCGGCACCTCGGGCGGCAGGTAGTCGTTGCTGGTGCCCTCGCCGCGGATGGCGGCGATCGGCAGGATCAGGTCGCCGAGTTGGTTCTTCTTCTTGAGACCGCCGCACTTGCCGAGGAACAGTGCAGCCTTGGGCTCGATCGCGCTCAGCAGGTCCATCACGGTGGCCGCGTTGGGGCTGCCCATGCCGAAATTGATCAGGGTGATGCCATCGGCCGTGGCGTTCGGCATCGGCCGGTCACGCCCCTGTACTTCCACCCCGTGCCATTGCGCGAACAGTTCCACGTAATGACCGAAGTTGGTCAGGAGGATGTGCTCGCCGAATTGTTCGAGGGCAGTACCGGTGTAGCGCGGCAGCCAGTTGGAGACGATTTCCTGCTTGCTTTTCATGGGTAGGTAGTACTCGTACACGTTACCGGCGACGCCACGCCAGCTGGATGCCATTCAATGGTCGCCACATATTAGGGGCTGTTCGCGGTCGGCGGGACGCCATCGGGCTGCTCGAACGGCCCGCTGCAGGCAACTTTCGGCTGGCGCCACAGTCCTTCTTTGATGTTATGTTCGGTTTGCCATTCATGCCGGGGGGATACGTGATGCGGATGGGCTTGGCCATTGATGCATCCTGCGACCTGTCGCAGGAGTTCCTGCAGAAGCACAACGTCGCGATCATGCCGATCACCGTGAAGGTGGATAGCGAAACCTTCATGGATGACCGCCGCCCGGAGGAGCTGCAGCGCTTCATCGACCGCCGGCTTGGTAGCCGCAGCCACTCGGCGGAAACCGAACCGTGTCCGGTGGAAGAGGTACAGAAGCTGTTCCTCGAAAAACTCGTGCTGGAACAGGACTGCGTGTTCTGCCTGACCATCACCGCCACGCGCAGCCCGATCAACGAGCATGTGAACCGCGCCAGCTTCGGGATACTCAAGAACTATCGTCAGGCGCGCGAGCAGGCCGGCATCCCCGGCCCATTCATGATGCGCGTCATCGACACCCGCAACGTGTTTGCCGGGACCGTGCCGGCCATTTACGAAGCGGCGCAGCTGATCGCCGCCGATCAGCCGCCGGCCACGATTCGCGAACGTCTCAACCATATCGCCAACAACAGTTACGGTTACATGTTGCCGCGCGACCTGATCCACCTGCGCAACCGCATCAAGAAGCGGGGCGACCGCAGTGTCAGCCTGTTCAGTGCGATGGTCGGTACGGCGCTGGACATCAAGCCGCTGCTGCGCTGTTTCCGCGGCGAGACTGGCCCGGTCGGCAAGGTGCGCGGTTTCGAGCATGGCGCCGAGGTGCTGTTCAACTACGCCACGCAGCGGGTACGCGCCGGCCTGCTGGTGCCGATCGTAAGCGTCAGCTATGGCGGCGACCTGGCCGTGCTGTCGGGCCTGCCCGGCTACGCCGACCTGCGTGCCGCCTGCGAGGAATCCGGCGTCGAACTGATGGAAGCGCCGATGAGCATCACTGGCATGGTCAACGTGGGCGAAGGTGCGGTGACACTGGGCTTTGCCGCCGAAGAGCACGTTGCCGAGTTCTGAGGACCCGCTCGGAACCCGTCCCGCTCAGAACCCGTCGTTGAGAAACCCGCCATCCACCACCAGCACCTGCCCGGTGATGTAGCTCGCCGCCGGCAGGCACAGGAAGGCGATGGCGGCGGCGACCTCCTCCGGCTCGCCAATCCGCCGCAGCGGCGTGTGGTCGAGCACCTCGTCCAGATAGTCCACATCGGCCAGGGCCGGATCGGTGCGCTGGGTGCGGATGTACCAGGGCGCCACCGCGTTGACGCGGATGCCGTCCATCGCCCATTCCGCGGCGAGGTTGCGGGTAAGCTGGTGCAGCGCCGCCTTGCTCATGCCGTACGGCGAACCGGTGCGCACATGGGTGATGCCGGAGACCGAACCCACATTCACGATCGCGGCATTCGCATGCTGCACCAGTTGCGGATGCGCCAGCCGGCACATCTCGAACGCGGACAGCAGGTTCTGTCCGAAGATATCGAGTACCTCGTCCGCGCTGTAGTCGAGGGTGGCCTTCGGCTGGTTGCCGCCAGCGTTGTTGACCAGCAGCGACAGCGGTGCACCCAGGTCGGCGATCCAGTCAAACACGGCGAGGCGTTCCTCGGCCTCGGTCAGATCCGCGCCGAACGCCAGTACCTCGACCCCGGGAAAGTCATCGGCCAGCTCCGTGCGCACCTGTTCGAGATAGTCCTCGTCGCGCGCCACCAGCAGCAGGTCGGCACCCAGCCCGGCCAGTTCGCGCGCGGTGGCGTAGCCGATGCCCTTGCTGGCGCCGGTGATCAGGGCGGTGTGGCCTTGCAACTGCCAGGCGTCGATGCGGCTGTTCATGCATGCAGCTTAAAACGTCGATGCCGGCGCGCCTAGCGCGGAGCACGACCTGTCGACACGATCACGACCCTTGCCTGCATCCGCGCACGGCAGGACACTCCTCGCCTAAGCCACGCGCGAGAACCGCCATGAAGACGCTGCCGCTCCTGCTCTGCGTACTTGCCCTCGGCGCCTGCTCCGACAAGCCACCGCAGCCCCAGGCCAAACCGGCCGATGTCGCCACCCCGTGGGATGCCATGAAGGCGGACGAGCAGCGCGCCAGGGATGTGCAGAAGGTCGTCGACAAGCAGGCCGCGGAACAGCGCAAGCAGATCGAGGCGCAGTCGCAGTAGGAGCGCACCCCTTTTCGGGGTGGGCTCCTACCCATTATTGATGACCGTTCAGTGCAGCGTGCACAGGCAATCAGCGTAGATATTCGGCGTGCCGGCCTTCGCATTGCGCAACAGCTGCAGCTCCGGCGCCAATGCCGGCAGCTGGGCCACCCAGTTCGGCAGGCGGATACCCCAGGATTGCATCACGCGCACGCTGGCGTTGTGGTTGAGATCGATCAGGAAGCGCGCGAAGCCGCCCAGCGGCGCCTCCTGATAACGCACCGGATAGTCGTTGCCCAGCTTCGCCAGGCTGGCCGCATCGACAACCGCATCCCCCAGACCGCCGAGCTGATCGACCAGGCCGCGGTCCAGCGCTTGCTGCCCGGTCCACACGCGGCCCTGCGCAATCGCGTCGATCGCGGTGTAGTTCTTGCCGCGCGCCTTGGCCACCTTGCCGACGAAGTCGCGGTAGCCCTTGTCGATGATCGCCTGGATCACCGCGCCGACCTTCGGATCGAGCGGGCGGGTGATGTCGAATGCCCCGGCCATCGGCCCGGTACCCACGCCGTCGCTCTGGATGCCGAGCTTGGCCAGCGTGTTCGGTACCGAGTAGTACATGCCGAAGATGCCGATCGAACCGGTGATGGTGTTCGGCTCGGCGAAGATGCGGTCCGCGTTCATCGAGATCCAGTAGCCACCGCTGGCCGCCACGTTGCCCATCGACACCACCACCGGAATACCGGCCTCGCGCGTCAGTTCCACCTCGCGGCGGATCTGCTCGGCGGCATACACTTCGCCGCCGGGGGAGTTGACCCGCAGCACCAGCGCCTTGGTCTTGCGATCCTCGCGCGCCGTGCGGATCAAGGCCGCGGTGGACTCGCCGCCGATCGAACCGGCCGACTGCTTGCCGCCGGCGATCTCGCCTTCGGCCACCACGATCGCCACGCCCGGCGCAAACAGCTTGCCGTCGCCCGGCAGGTTGGCGGCATAGCGCGCCAGGTCCACCTGACGGAAGCTGTGCCCCTTGTCGTCGGCCGGCACGCCTTGCTTGCGCAGCATGGCGATGAGCTCGGCACGGGTGGCCACGCCATCGACCAGGTGTTCGTTCACGGCCAGTTGGGCCAAGTCACCCTGGGTGCTGGCGATGGTCTGCGGCAGGTTGTCGATGTCGGCGCGCAACGCGGCCGGGTCCAGCTTGCGCAGCTTGGCGGTCTCGGCGAGATAGCTGTCCCACAGCCCGCCCATCCAGTAACTGTCGGCCTGCTTGGCCGCGTCCGAGGCATGCTCGAGGATGTACGGTTCGGCCGCACTTTTGAATTCGCCGACCCGGAACAGGTGCACGTCGACGCCGAGCTTGTCCAGCAAATCCTTGTAGAACAGACGGTAGCTGGCCAGCCCAGTGATCATCACGCCGCCCTGCGGATCGACCAGCAGGCGATCGGCATGCGCGGCCAGATAGTACTGGCCCTGATCCAGGTTGGCCGCCCACGCGATCACCGGCTTGCCTGCCGCGCGGAAACGATCCAGCGCCGCACCGACTTCGCGCAGGGCGGCAAAGCCGCCACCTGGCTGCAGATCGTCCGGCAGCAGCAGGATGCGGCTGATCCGCTTGTCCTTCGCCGCCGCATCGATCGCGCCCACCAGGTCGCGCAGCTGCACCTGCTTCGGATCGTTGCCGGACAGGCCGGCCAGCGCGCGCTGCAGTGGATCGATGCTGTACTGCTCGACCAGCTGGCCCTGCGGCCTGATCACCAGCACGGTGTCGTCCTGCAGCGTGCGCTCCATCCGGCTGCCGGCCATGCCGGCGGTCAGCAGCAACAGAAAGACGAACAGCAGGCTGAAAAACACCAGGTTGAGGATCACCAGCCGGGCCAGGTTGAGGCCACGCCCGAACGTGCACAGGAAGGCCCAGAAACCGTTGCGGCGGGGCGGCGGGAGCGGTGGGGTCATGCGTGATCTTCCAAGGGTATTGATGACTGGCAAGTGTGATGGTAACTAGCGTAGCCGCTCAGGCCGGCGCCGACATAGTGGCCGCGACGCGACGCCAGCGCTGTTTCCACGCACTGCGCCAGAAGCGCGTGAACAGCATTACTGCCGCCACGGTCAGCCCGGCGATCAGGCCCATCCACATGCCGCGTGCGCCCATGCCGTGATGGAACGCCAGCCACCAGCCGACCGGCATGCCGACGATCCAGTAGGCGAACAGGGTGATCGCCATCGGCACACGGGTGTCCTTGAGACCGCGCAGCGCGCCGTTGGCGGCGACCTGGATGCCGTCGGAAAACTGGAACAGGCCAGCCAGCATGATCAGCTGCGCAGCCAGCGCGATCACCTTCGGATCGTGCGTGTACAGCGTGGCGATGGCATGCGGCAGGCCCAGCATCAGGGCCGCCGACAGCACCTGGGTCAGCAGGGTCAGGCCGATCCCGCAGAAACCGGCATAGCGCACGCCGCGCTCGTCGCCGCGGCCGACCGCGTTGCCGACCCGCACGGTGATCGCCATCGCCAGGCCCAGCGGGATCATGAAAAACAGCGAGGCGATATTGATCGCCACCTGATGGCTGGCGATCACATCCTCGCCCAGCGTGGCGATGATCAGCGCGGTCGCCACGAACAGGCCGGCTTCGGCCAGCAGGGTCACCGCCATCGGCAGGCCGATATGCACCAGCTGACCGATCCGGCGCAGATCCGGCCCTTCGAAATGATCGAACAGGCCGAGTCCGCGATAGTTGCGCCGGAAGATCACATAGATGCCGAACGCCAGCAGCTCCAGCCACAGCACGATCGCCGTGGCGACACCGCAGCCGTGTGCACCCTGCGGCGGAATGCCCAGCTTGCCGAACATCAACACATAGCCCAGCGGCACCAGCAGCGCCAGGCCACCCAGGCTGAAGTACATCGACGGCCGGGTCAGCGACAAGCCTTCGGACAGTCCACGCAGCGCGAAATAACAGGTCAATGCCGGCGCGCCCCAGCTGATCGCCAGCAGGAACCGCTGCACGTCATCGCGCAGGCTCGGCGTCACCCCGATCAGGTCGATCAATGGCGCCGCATGGCGCACCCCGAACCACAGCACGACGCCCATGCCCAAGGCCAGCCACAGCGCCTGCCGGAACACCGCACCGACTTCATGCCGGCGCCCGGCACCATCGAGCTGCGCCACCGACGGTGGCACCGCCATCATCATGCCGATACCGCTGACGATCGCCAGCGACCAGATGCTGGCACCCACCGCCACCGCGCCGAGCACATGCGCACTGACGTGCCCGGCGAGTACCGCATCGATCACATTGCTGCCGACTGCTGCCAGCTGGGCGCAGATCAATGGCAACGCAAGGCGTACGGTGGCGCGCACCTCGTGCAGCAGATGGGCGCGCTCGGGACGGAAGGGCTTCATCGACACAGCAGACTCCAGGGCCGCACATTCTACCTGAGCCATTCGTCACGCTCGCCCGGCCGCTCCCGTATGCGAAGATCAGCCGCTGCAACGACGGGGACCGCCATGAAGCAGCTGACCAGCCACGAAGGACTGCATTGCGCCAACTGCGGCGCAGTCATGCAGGGCGAGTTCTGCCATGAGTGCGGCCAGTCGATTCACAGCGTGCTCAGGCCGATGCACGGGATGATCGAGGAGACCGTGGAAACCGTACTGCACATCGACGGTCGCATCGTGCACACGCTACCGCCGTTGCTGCTCAAGCCCGGCTTCCTCACCCTGGAATACTTCAGCGGCCGGCGGGTGCGTTACATCGCGCCGTTCCGGCTGATGTTCGTGCTGTGCCTGCTGTCGTTCTTCGTACTTCATCTGGCGATCGACCAGTTCAGCAGCAAGGTCATCGCCGTCTCCAACGGCTTTCCACTGGTGAACGTGAACAGCACGGCGGTCGAGCATGCCGCCAGCCCCGCGCAAGTGCGCAAGGCACTGCAGAAACAGTTGGACGGCCTGCAGAGCGCGCGGGCAACCGGCCTGCTGTCGCCGGCCATGCTGGATCAGACCAACGTCGCCGCACGGGATCTGCGCCAGAAAGCCAGTCAACGTCTGATCGAGCTCGGTGCTGCCCCGGTATCGGCCGCATCCATCGCAGCTCCCCTTCCCACCGTCGTGACGAAGTCCCCAGATACCGTGGAAGCCACCGCTACCGCCTCGCCGGATGATGCCGCACACAAGGCGGTCAGCCAGGAATCGACGCCGGTTCGGATCGCCTGGCTGCCAGATGTGATGAATGCGCGACTGACCGAGCTAAACAAACACGGTCGCGACAACATCCGTGCCCTTATGGGGGGCGATACGACAGCCCGTCAGGACGCTCTGCAGCGGATGATCAGCGGAACCTTCAGTACATTGCCGCCAACCATGTTCGTGCTGATTCCCGTGTTCGCGATCCTGCTCAAGCTGTTCTACGTGTTCCGCCGGCGGCTGTACATGGAGCACCTGATCGTAGCCCTGCACAGCCACGCGTTCATGTTCATCAGCCTGCTGCTGATCACCCTCACCGGCATGCTGTCGACCTGGCTGCGCCCGCACGCCGTCTGGACCGGTTACGCGCTGGGCTGGATACAGGCACTGCTGATCCTGTGGCTCCCGACTTACCTGCTGATCATGCAGAAACGGGTCTACCGTCAAGGCTGGCCGATGACGGTGCTGAAGTTCTGGTTCATCGGCTGGTGCTACTTCTGGCTGCTGCTGTTCGCACTGATGGTCGCCGGAGCCTTGGGCATGGCCCACTGAAGCCGCTTTGCGGCCACGATATGGCGGGTTTTGCACAGCGTCATCAGCCTGTCAAGGCGACCGGGTGCAGTTTGTCAATTTCGTGAACAGTCGCTGGACGTCATTTGTATCTTGTTGAAAAAAGACATGTTTTTTGCCTGACCAAAACTTCGTCAGGTTGTCGTGAAAGGCGCCACGACGCCCTTTGAAGCCCCCCCTCCCCGCGCCATCCACAGACTTATCCACAGCTCTTGTGGATAAGCGTAAAAACCTTCCGGAGTGAGCTACTTACCCCCGGTTTCTCGATTGCCGGGCAGAAAGTGCGCGCAACTCCCGTGCATGACTTCATCTGGCCACGCGCTGATGCCACGGGTGGCACGGTTACACTGACCCGCCCACGAGGTACGCCATGCCCGCCGTCCTTCGCGTTGCTCTGCCGGTCCCCCTGCCGACCCTGTTCGACTACCTGCCGCCCGCGGCCGGTGAGGCGCGCGCGGGTTGCCGGGTACTGGTGCCGTTCGGCCGTGGCAAGCAGGTCGGCGTGGTGGTGGCGATCGAGGCCGAGGCGGCAGTCGGCAGCAGCCGGCTGAAACAGGTCATCCGCCTGCTCGACGATGCCCCACTACTCGATGTCGAGCTGATGCAGACCCTGGCCTGGGCCGCCGACTACTGGCTGGGCGCGCCGGGCGAGGCGTATGCAAATGCACTGCCGCTAGCCCTGCGCGAAGCGAAGCCGCTGCCGGCGCTGGGCGACGAATACTGGTCGCTGAGCGTGGCTGGCCACAGCGCCCACGACGCCGGCAGCCGGCGTGGTGGCAGCAAGGCCGTGCTGGCACTGCTGGCCGCCGGTCCGATGAGTGCCCAGGAGCTGACCGAGCGCCTGCCCGGCTGGCGCGCGGCCGCACGCCGGCTGGCCGACAGCGGCCTGCTCGAACGCAGTGAACGGCCGCCGCTCAACCCGAACTCGACGGCATCGCTGGCACCGCAACTGAGCGACGAACAGCAACAGGCCGTCGCCACGGTCGCCACCGGCCTCGGCCAATACCAGCCGTTCCTGCTTGATGGCGTCACCGGCAGCGGCAAGACCGAGGTGTATCTGGCGCTGATCGAGCAGGTACTGGCCCAGGGCAAACAAGCGCTGCTGCTGGTGCCCGAGATCGGCCTCGCGCCGCAGACCGTGCGACGCCTGCGCGAACGACTCGGGGTCGCAGTCGAAGTGCTGCACTCCAACCTGTCCGAAGGCGACCGCGCGCGCACCTGGCTGCGTGCCCGGGCCGGTACTGCCCGGGTCATTCTCGGCACCCGTTCGGCCGTGTTCACTCCGCTACCGCAGGCCGGACTGATCATCGTCGACGAGGAACACGACAGCGCCTACAAGCAGCAGGAAGGCTTCCGCTACCACGCGCGCGACCTGGCGCTGGTGCGCGCGCGTGCGCTGGGCGTGCCGGTACTGCTGGGCTCGGGCACGCCGTCGCTGGAATCGCTGGCGAATGCTGCGGCCGGCCGCTACCGCAGCCTGCACCTGCGCGCACGGCCCGGCGCGATCCGGCCGCCGCAGGTACAGATCATCGACATGCGCGCGCAGCGGCTGGACCACGGCATGTCGCCGGCACTGCTGGCGGCGATCGGCGAAACCGTTGCACGCGGCGAGCAGGCGCTGGTGTTCCGCAATCGCCGCGGCTACGCCCCGGTACTGCTGTGCCACAGCTGCGGCTGGCATGCCGACTGCCCGCGCTGCGATCGTCCGTTGACCCTGCACGCCAGCCGGCGCCAGTTGCGCTGCCATCACTGCGATTACCAGGCCCGCATGCCCGCTGCTTGCCCCAGTTGCGGTGCTGGCGAGCTGAAGCCGCAAGGCCAGGGTACTGAGCGGCTGGAGGAAGCGTTGATCGCGCAGTTCCCGCAGATACCCGTATTGCGCGTCGACCGCGAAACCACCCGCCGCCGCGATGCGTTCGAGCAATTGCTGGCCACGCTGCAGGACGATCAACCGGCGATCCTGGTCGGCACCCAGATGCTGGCCAAGGGCCACGATCTGCCCAACCTCACTCTGGTGGCGATCGTGGGGGTGGACGAAGGCCTGCACAGCGTGGATTTCCGCGCCGGCGAGCGGCTGGCCCAGCTGGTGGTGCAGGTGGCCGGGCGGGCCGGGCGCGCGCGCAAACCGGGCCGCGTACTGCTGCAGACCCACCAGCCGGAGCATCCGCTGCTGCGCAGCCTGCTGGCACAGGGCTATGCCGCCGCCGCGCGCGACCTGCTGGCCGAGCGCCGGCAGATCCAGCTGCCGCCCTACAGTCATCAGGTGCTGCTGCGTGCCGACGCGGTGCTGCGCGAGCATGTCGACGCCTTTCTTGCCGACGCCCTTGCCGCGTTGCCGCTCAACGATCAACTGCAGATTGCCGGCCCGATGCCCGCGCCGATGCCGTTGCGCGCGGGCCGCCAGCGCGGCCAGTTGCTGCTTGAGGCGAGCAGTCGCCAGACGCTGCACGCGATGCTGCGCTCATGGCAGCTGGCCTTGCTGGCGTTGCCGTCGGCACGGCGGGTGCGCTGGTCGCTGGACGTCGATCCGATCGATCTGTACTGATCGCCGGTCACGTCGCGAACTCATGCTGCCGTATCAGGTGGCGTCGGGCCTCAGCGAACCGGGCTTCACCAGCCAGCGCACCGCCAGCACCCCCAGCTCGTAGAGCAGGCACATCGGTATGCCCAGCATCAGCATCGAGGTGATGTCCGGCGGCGTGATCACCGCGGCGATCGCAAAGGCGCCGACGATCGCGTAACGCCGACCGCTGCGCAACTTCTGCAGATCGACCACACCGATCGCAGCCAGGATCACCACCGCCACCGGCACCTCGAAGCACAGCCCGAACGCGAAGAACATCAGCATCACGAAGTCGAGGTAATGCGTGATGTCGGTCATCATCTCGACACCCTGCGGCGTCACCGCCGTGAGGAAACGGAACGCCGCCGGCAGCACCAGGAAATACGCGAACGCGCAGCCGAGATAGAACAGGCCCATCGCGGCCACCAGCAACGGTCGCGCCAGCCGCTTCTCATGCTTGTACAGGCCGGGGCTGACGAACGCCCACAGCTGGTACAGGATCACCGGCATACTGATGAAAAGGGCCGCATAGAAGGCCAGTTTCAACGGCGTGATGAAGGGACTGGTCACCTCGGTGGCGATCAGGTGGGCGCCCTGTGGCAGGCGTGCCACCAGCGGCGCGGCCAGCTCGGTGTACAACCGGTTCGCGAACGGCACCAGAGCCACGAGCACCAGCACCACCATCGCCACCGACTTGAGCAGGCGCGTGCGCAGTTCCAGTAGATGCGAGAACAACCCCTGCTGCAGATCCTCGGAGACCGTCGACTCGGATTCAGGCGCCGCCATGCGGGAACTCCCTGGTGGATGACGGCGTGGTCGACGCTTCGGCAAATGGCAATTCCGCCTGCATCTCGCGGGCCGCTTCGGCCTGGCCTGCATCGACCGGTTCCGCCGCAGACGGCTCATCCTTGATCGAGCCGTCCTCGACCGGCGTGTTCCCGGTGAGCGCGTCCCCGGCAGGTGCGTCCTTGAGCATCGCGGCAGCATCGGCAAGCGGCGCATGCGCCTGCTGCAAGGTGTCCTTCATGGCGTGCTGCGCCGCTTCCGCCTGCGCGGCCGCTTCGCGTGCAGTGCGTTTGATCTCCTCGATCTCGAGTTCACGCTCGACCTCGGCGCGCACGTTGTCCCAGCCGCTGCGCACACGCCGCAGCAGGGCGCCGGCGGTACGCGCGGCGCCAGGCAGCTTTTCGGGACCGAGCACGATCAACGCGATCAGGGCGAGCAGCACCAGTTTGCCGAGACTGATCTCGATCATCGCCGCGCTCCGCCCGCCGCGCGCTTACTTGGTTTCGCTGGAGTCGCGCTGACTCTGCGTGGTGCCGGTGCTGTCGGCCGCCGGCGGATCGGCGCGCAGCTGCTCCGCCGCCTTGCGCGCGGCCTCTTCCTTCTGCTTGGCCTCGTCATCGCCGCTGAGGCTTTTCTTGAAGTCACGGATCGCCGCACCGAGGTCCGGCCCGAGGTTTCGGATCTTCTTGGTGCCGAACACCAGCAGCACGATCACCAGCAGGATCGCCCAATGCCAAATACTGTCAAAACCCATGATCAACCTCGAGGCGGATTCCAGCCGAATCGTTCTGGCGCAAATCGCGCCGACACTTCCCGCTAATTATCGTGAAGTGTACTCCTCAAGGCGATCGCGGAAATCGACCACCGGCGCGGGCACGTTGCTGACGCCGCCTTCGAAGATGCGCCGCGGTGTGATGCCGGCACCATAGACGGCCTCATTCGCGTCGTAGTCGATGCGCAGTGCGGCACCATCGATCGCCACGCCGGCAAACAGGCCGCGGGCGCGTGAATAGGAGTAGATCTCGGCCTTCATCTGCTCGTCGGTGGCGGCGCTGGTGGTGCGCCCGACCGGGCCGGCCGCCGCGGAGGCATCGGCACCGATCGTGAACTTGCCGCGCACGATCGAATCCACGCCGCGCTGGGTGCGGAACACCAGGATCACGTCGGTCGACGACACGCCGGCCTGGAAACCCACGCTGCCGCCGGTGATGCTGATGAAGCTGGGATTGGACCAGGTGCCGTCCGGGCCCTTCACCGAGATCAGGCCTTCGCCGCGACGGCCACCGAAGACGAAGCCGACCTTGAGCACGTCCGGGATCACCGCGATCGCCTTGGCATCACGCAGCAGGTCCTGCGGGATTGCCTTGTCCGGCGCCTGCATGATGTCGTTGAGCACGCGCACGGCGTTCTTCGCGCGCACCAGCGGCGGATCCTCGGCATGCACGGCCATCGCCGGCAGGCACAGGGCGACGCCAATCAGCAACAGACGATGCAGTGGTGTCTTGAACATGGACGGCTCCACTTGGGTTCGGGGAATGGGTGAAGTGCGCCGCGGCACACCAGGGCTTGTGGCAGACTCCACGATCGATTCAGTCATGACTGCCACGATGCCACGCAGCAATCACTATACCGGCGTTGCCGGCCATTCCGGCGCGTCAACCGTTCAGCCCGTTCAGGCAGGCGTGCTGCTGGTCAACCTGGGTACGCCGACCGCGCCGACCGCGAGGGCGCTGCGCCCGTATCTGGCCGAGTTCCTTGGTGACTCGCGGGTGATCGACTATCCGCGCTGGCTGTGGTGGCTGATCCTGCACGGCGTGATTCTGCGGACCCGTCCGCCGCGTTCGGCCCACGCGTATGCGCGGATCTGGACCGAGCAGGGTTCGCCGCTGCGCTTCGGCAGCGAGGCCTTGGCTGCCGGCCTGCAGACCGAGCTGGACCGGCAGCAACCCGGCACGCTGCGCGTGGCGCTGGCGATGCGCTATGGCGAACCGTCGGTGGCGCACACGATCGAACGGTTGCAGCGCGAAGGCGTGCGCCGGCTGCTGGTGCTGCCGTTGTATCCACAGTACTCAGCCACCTCCACCGGCTCGGTGATCGATGCCGTCGCCGACACGTTCAAGACCCTGCGCTGGCCGCCGGAGCTGCGTATCGTCAACGACTATCACGACGATCCCGGGCATATCGACGCGCTGGCGGCCAGCATCGAACGCTGGTGGGCGACGAACGGCCGCGGCGAGAAACTGCTGCTGTCGTTCCACGGTATTCCCGAGCGTTACGTGCGGCTGGGCGATCCGTATGCCGGGCAATGCCAACGCACCGCGAAACTGTTGCGCGAGCGACTGCAGCTGGGCGAGGACGAGTTGATCGTCAGCTTCCAGTCGCGCGTGGGCCGCGAGCGCTGGCTGCAACCCTATACCGACGCCACCGTGCGTGAACTCGCCGCCGCCGGCGTGAAGAAACTCGACGTCGCCTGCCCCGGCTTCGCGGTGGATTGCCTGGAGACGCTGGAGGAGATCGCGATGCAGAATCGCGACTTCTTCGTCGCCGCCGGTGGCGAGACGCTGCGCTATATCCCCGCGCTCAACGACAGCACCGAACAGGTCGGCAGCCTCGCCAAGCTGGTGCGGCGGCATACACTCAGCTGGCCCGAAGGTTCGGCAGCGCCGTGATCGTTCCCACCGAACACCGCATCGCCCTGCCCCATCTCGAACTCGGCGCGCAGGTATGGGGCGACGCCGCGCTGCCGCCCCTGCTGGCCCTGCACGGCTGGCTGGACAATGCCGGCAGCTTCGCCCTGCTGGCACCGCTGCTGGCCACGCGCCATCGCGTGATCGCATTGGATCTGCCCGGCCACGGCCACTCCGGTCATCTCGCTGCCGGGGCCGGCTATCACTACCTCGATTACGTGCAGGCCGTGCTGGCCGCCGCCGATGCCCTGCAGTTGGATCGGTTCACCCTGCTCGGTCATTCGCTCGGCGCCGGCGTGGCCGCGCTGACCGCCGTCGCAATGCCCGGACGGATCCAGCGGTTGCTGCTGATCGAGGGTCTCGGTCCGCTCGGCGATGACGGCTCGCATACCCTGCAGCGTTTCCGCGACGCGCTCACGCCGCGTGGCGACAACGGCAAGCCGCTGCGGGTATTCCGCAGCATCGAGCAGGCCACCAGTGCGCGCAGCATGGTCAGCGGCCTGCCGCCCGGACTGGCGCGGTCCATCGTTGAACGCGGACTGATCGAAACCGACGGCGGCTGGTGCTGGCGCAGCGATCCGCGACTGACCCGGCCCAGCCCCTTGCGGCTCGCCGAAACGCAGATTCATGCGTTGCTGCGTGGCATCGAGGCACCCACCGCCCTGCTCCTGGCGCAACCGGCCACATCCTACCTGCCGAGCGCACCGATGCAGGCGCGCGCTGATTGCGTGCCGAATATCAGCGTCAGCCACATGGGCGGTGGTCACCACCTGCAGCTGGAACACCCCGCCGCCGTCGCCGCATGGATCGACGCGGCAACATAACGCAGTACCCGCACATGTCGCGCCGCCGCCGCTGCGCTATCGTGCACCTCCCATCGCCTTGCAACGCCCATGGATCATCCACCCTCTCTCGCCGCTCCGCGTCACCGCGCCGCACTCAACTTCATCTTCGTCACCGTGATGCTGGACATGCTGGCGTTCGGCATCATCATCCCGGTGCTGCCGCACCTGATCGTGCAGCTGATCGGCGGCAGCATCGCCAAGGCCGCGGTGTGGTCGGGCGCGTTCGGCGCGTTGTTCATGCTGATGCAGTTCGTGTTCTCGCCGGTGCAGGGCGCGCTATCGGATCGCTTCGGTCGGCGCACGGTGATCCTGATCTCCAGCTTCGGCCTCGGCATCGACTTCATCGTGATGGCGCTGGCGCCGGTGCTGTGGCTGCTGTTCGTCGGCCGCGCAGTGTCGGGCATCTGCGCGGCGAGCTTCTCCACCGCGAATGCCTATATCGCCGACATCATTCCGAAGGAGAAACGCGCGGCCGCCTTCGGCACGCTGGGCGCTGCGTTCGGCATCGGTTTCATCATCGGCCCGGCGCTGGGCGGCTTTCTCGGCCATCTGCATATCCGGCTGCCGTTCTGGGTGGCCGCCGCGCTGTCACTGATCAACTTCTGCTACGGCTATTTCGTGCTGCCCGAATCGCTGCCGAGGGAGAAGCGCAGCGCACGCTTCGACTGGCGTCATGCCAATCCGTTCGGCGCCGTAGTGTTGCTACGCCGCTATCCGCAGGTGTTCGGACTGGCGGTGGTGTTCTTCCTGATCAACCTAGCGCAGTTCTCGCTGAACTCCACCTACGTGCTGTACACCGATTACCGCTACGGCTGGGGACCGCAGGCGGTGGGCTTTACACTGGCACTGGTCGGCCTGTGCAGCGGGCTGGTGCAGGCCGTGCTGGTACGCCGGCTGATGCCGAAACTGGGTGAGCGACGGATGATCCTGGCCGGACTCGTGCTGTGCATCGTCGGCTATGTGTTCTTCGGCCTCGCGTCCCTGTCGTGGCTGTTCCTGCTTGGCATTCCATTCCTCAGTCTCGGCGGTCTGGCCGGGCCGCCGGCGCAGGCGATGATGACGCACCAGGTCGATCCGCATGAACAGGGCCGCCTGCAGGGGGCGCTGACCAGCCTGGCCAGCCTCGCCGGCATCTTCGGGCCGGCACTGTTCGCGAATATCTTCGCGCTGTTCATCAGCGACCATGCACCGGTGCAGCATCTGCCCGGCGCGGCGTTCGTGCTGGCCGCAGTGCTGCTGTTTGCCGCGGCCCTGCTCGCCGTGCGCGTGATGCGCCAGACGCCTGACGCAGCGCCATTGGCAAGCGACGACATCGTCCCCACTCTGCCCTTCAACGAGTTTTCGTCCGAATCGATTCCCCACGCCCCACCGGAGCAATCCCCATGACACTGTCCATGTATCAGGCTGCCGTTCCCGTCTTTGTCCGCGCACTCGGCAATCTCAAGCACGTGCTGCAGAAAGGCGCGGAACACGCGAAGGCAAAGAGTGTCGCCGACGAAGTGCTGCTGCAGACCCGGCTGATCCCCGACATGCTGCCACTGGTCAAGCAAGTGCAGATCGCCTGCGACATGGCCACCCGCGGTACCGCTCGATTGGCTGGCGTCGAGCCGAAGTTGTTCGAGGACAACGAGACCACGCTGGAGCAGATCCACGCACGCATCGATAGCGCGATCGCGTACATCAAGACGTTCAAGCCCGAACAGATCGACGGCAGCGAGGCACGCTCGATCGTCCTCAAGATGCGCAGCGGCGAGATGACCTTCGAAGGTCAGACCTACCTGCTGCACTTCGTGATCCCGAACGTGTTCTTCCATTGCACCACCGCGTACGACATCTTGCGCGTGGCCGGCACCGAGATCGGCAAGAACGATTTCATCGGGCAGGCGTGATCGCGGACTGATGGCTTCCCTGTGGGAGCGGCTTCAGCCGCGACGGTTTGGTATCCGTCGCGGCTGAAGC
>JBOHYM010000016.1:0-123939 GCA_050737735.1 Rhodanobacter sp.
GCCACCGAAACGTTCCGCACCGACCTTCGTCAGCGCCGCCGTCAGCGTCGTCTTGCCGTGATCCACGTGACCAATCGTGCCGACGTTGACGTGCGGCTTGGTGCGTTCGAATTTACCCTTTGCCATGCGCGCTAAACCCCGATGGAGTCAATAGAATTGAAGGAACCTGCCCGTTTCGGGGCTGGCCGTGACCGGCCGAATGAGTGGTGCTCATAACAGGAATCGAACCTGTGACCTCTTCCTTACCAAGGAAGTGCTCTACCGACTGAGCTACATGAGCAGAAATTTGGTGTACTTCAGCCATCTTCCCTGATGGCGACTGCAGACCGGCATCCTGCCGGACTCTTCATAAAGGCGTCGATCCATGCAGCAATCGCATCAATCAACAGCGCCTGTCAGAGGCAGCGCAATGGAGCGGAAGGCGGGAATCGAACCCGCGTAATCAGTTTGGAAAACTGATGTTCTACCATTGAACTACTCCCGCCCTGCGCGGAACTCTTGCTGGTGGAGGGAGGTGGATTCGAACCACCGAAGGCGTAAGCCAGCAGATTTACAGTCTGCCCCCGTTGGCCGCTTGGGTATCCCTCCAACAAAGAACGCGTATTGTGTGGATCGGGCCCCAAACTGTCAACACCTGGCGGCGTCAAATCGGCACGCCGGAGTGAATTTCCCGCGCGATTTCAGCCCAAGGATGCGGCGCGCAGGTCGACCAGCTTCTCCATTCCCTTGGACAGCTCCAGCAACTGTTTCGCCTGTGCCTGCAGCTGGCGCTCTTTGTCGTCACGCGGCTCCCAGTGCGGCACCGGGGTCGGCTTGCCGTCCGGGCTGTCCAGTGCCACGAACACCATCACGCAACTGGTGGCCAGCCGGTGCTCGTCCTTGCGCAGGTCGCGCGCGAGCACGTCGACGGCCATGTGCATGCTGCTGGTGCCGGTATGGATCAGCCGTGCGCGCACCGTGACCAGGTCGCCGATCAGGATCGGCGCCACGAACTGGATCCCGCTGACCGAGGCGGTGACGCAATATGCCCCACTCCAGCCCACCGCACAGGCATACCCAGCCTGGTCGATCCATTTCATCACCATGCCGCCATGCACCTTGCCACCGAAATTGACATCGGTGGGTTCGGCGAGAAAGCGGAACGTCACTTCACTCTGCTGACCTGGCATGTGGACTCCCGCGGAACCAACCAAGAATGGAATCCGCATTATGCCTACTTGCAACAGACAACCTGTTGCAAGGCAAGCGAATGCGCACAAAAAAACCCCGGCCGGCCCGGGGCCTTCTGTGCGGCAGAGCGAAGCTCAGACGTTGAACAGGAAATGCAGCACGTCGCCATCCTTGACGATGTAATCCTTGCCTTCCTTGCGCAGCCGGCCGGCCGCACCGGCACCGGCTTCGCCCTTGTACTGGATGAAGTCGTCGTAACTGATCGTCTCGGCGCGGATGAAGCCGCGCTCGAAGTCGGTGTGGATCACGCCAGCAGCTTGCGGCCCGGTGAAGCCACGCTTGATCGTCCATGCACGCACTTCCTTCACCCCGGCGGTGAAGTAGGTCTGCAGGTCGAGCAACCTGTAAGCGGCACGGATCACCCGGTTCAGGCCCGGCTCGTCGAGACCCATGTCTTTCAGAAATTCATCGCGATCGGCATCCTCTAGCTGCGCCATTTCCTCTTCGATCGAAGCGCACACCGGCACCACCTCGGCTCCCTCGGTGACAGCACGGGCGCGCACCGCGTCAAGCAGCGGATTGTTCTCGAAACCATCGTCGGCGACGTTGGCGATGTACATCAGCGGCTTCAGCGTGAGCAGGAACAGGTCGCGTACCAGCGCCTTTTCCTCCTCGTCCAGACCCAGGCTGCGCGCGGACTTGCCCTCGTTGAGACCGGCCGACAATTTCTGCAGCACCGGCTTCCTGGCCAGCGCCTCCTTGTCGTTCGCCTTGGCCGCGCGCTCGGCGCGATTCAGCGCCTTGTCCACTGACTCCAGGTCCGCCAGCGCCAGTTCGGTATCGATGGTGTCGATGTCCGAGATCGGGTCGATTTTGCCGGCGACGTGGATCACGTCGCCCTCGAAGCAGCGCACCACATGGGCGATCGCGTCCACTTCGCGGATGTGCGCGAGGAACTTGTTGCCTAGGCCCTCGCCCTTCGACGCACCAGCCACCAGGCCGGCGATGTCGACGAACTCGACCGCGGTGGGGATCACCTTCTGCGGATTGACGATGGCAGCCAGCTCGCCCAGGCGCGGATCAGGCACCGGCACTACGCCCACGTTCGGCTCAATCGTGCAGAACGGGAAATTCGCCGCGGCGATGCCCGCCTTGGTCAGCGCATTGAACAGGGTGGACTTGCCGACGTTAGGCAGACCGACGATGCCGCATTTGATGCCCATGACTTTGAATCCGGGTAAAGAAAATCGTGATTGGAAAATCGGAACAGCGGGACGGGTTCAACCACTCCCTATTCCCGATTCCCCGTCGTATGCAACTGCTGCATCGCCTTGTCGAACTGGCCATCCACCGCCAGCGGCAGCACATCCAGCGCGCGCGCAATCCCGTCGAGGATCGCGTCCTCGTCCTGCGCGGATGGGCGACCGAGTACCCACGGCGTGACCTGATCGCGATGGCCGGGATGGCCAATGCCCACGCGCAGGCGATGGAACCGACCGTGACCCAGATGCTCCATGAGGTCACGCAAGCCGTTCTGGCCGCCGTGGCCGCCGTCGAACTTCATCCGCACGGTACCGGCAGGCAGGTCCAGATCATCATGTGCGATCAGGCATTCATCCGGCTCGATCTTGTAATAGCGCAGCGCCGAAACCACCGCGATGCCGCTCTTGTTCATGAAGGTGGCTGGCTTGAGCAGCCAGACCGGCTCGCCGCCGATGCGCACCTTGCAGGTTTCGCCGTGCAATTTGCCGTCGAAACCGAAACGCTCGCCCTGACCGCTGGCCAAGGCGTCAACAAACCAGAACCCGGCGTTGTGCCGGGTTCGGAGATATTCGGCACCGGGATTGCCCAGCCCGACAATGAGTCGCAAACCAGCCATGCGGACCGGCAGCCGAGACGATCCGCGCTCCAGCGGAGCGCGGATCGACGCAGCTTACTTCTTGTCGTCCTTCTTGGCCGGCGCGGCAGCGGCGGCGGGGGTAGCGGCCGCTGCCGGAGCAGCCTCGCCCTCGGCCGGAGCAGCGTCGACTTCTTCCTGCACGGTATTCGCCGTGACCACCGCGATGTCGTGGCTCTCGCCCAGGTGCAGCGCGACGATCTCGACGTTCGCCGGCAGCTTCAGCTGCGACAGATGCACGATGTCGCCCGGATTCAGCTCAGCCAGATCCAGCTCGATGAACTCAGGCAGGTGCTTCGGCAGGCAGGAGATTTCGACTTCGGTCAGGTTGTGCGAGATCACCACACCGGAAGTCTTGCCGGCCGCCGACTTCTCCTGGTTCAGGAAGTGCAGCGGCACGCTGACGCGGATCGCCACATTCTCGTCCACGCGCAGGAAATCCATGTGCATCATCAGCTGCTTGAACGGATGCTTCTGCCAGTCACGCACCAGCACCTTCTGCACCTTGCCATCGACGTTCAGGTCGAGCACCGAGGAGAAGAACCACTCGTGCTTGGCGGCGAGCAGGATGGTGTTGTGCTCGATCTGGATGCTCTCCGGAGCGGAGCCCGCGCCGTAGACAACGGCAGGCACGAAGCTCGCATGACGCAGGCGGCGGCTCGCACCTTTCCCCTCGTCCTTGCGGCTCTGTGCCTTGATTTCATGAGTCTTGATCATTTCAGTACTGCCTTGGTTTGTATTGTGCCGCCTCGCGGCGGCTGTGTGACTTCCCCGCGACCAGGGAAGTCGATAGAGCGGCGATCAGGATCGCCGCGACTTGCAATCAATCCACGTACAACGAACTCACCGACTCGCCGAAAGCGATGCGGCGAATGGTTTCCGCCAGCAATTCGGCGACGGACAACTGGCGAATTTTCGCACAGGCCTTCGCTTCGGCGCGCAGCGGCAAGGTATTGGTGACCACCAGCTGGTCGAGCTGGGAGCCTTCGATATTGCTGATCGCCGCACCCGACAGCACCGGATGCACGCAGTAGGCGACCACCTTGCGGGCGCCGCGTTCCTTCAATGCCACCGCTGCCGCACACAGCGTGCCGGCGGTGTCGACGATGTCGTCGACCATCACGCAGGTCTTGCCTTCCACGTCGCCGATGATGTTCATCACGGTGGCCACGTTCGCCTTCGGCCGGCGCTTGTCGATGATCGCCAGATCGGCATCGTCCAGCCGCTTGGCGATGGCGCGCGCACGCACCACACCGCCCACGTCCGGACTCACCACGATCAAGTCGTCCATGCTGTGGTTGCGCCAGATGTCGGCCAGCAGCACCGGCGAGGCATACACGTTGTCGACCGGCAGGTCGAAGAAACCCTGGATCTGGTCGGCATGCAGGTCCACCGTCAGCACCCGATCGACGCCCGCGGCGCCGATCATCCTGGCAGCCAGCTTGGCGGTGATCGGCACGCGCGCCGAACGCGGGCGGCGATCCTGCCGGGCATAGCCGAAGTACGGGATCACCGCGGTGACGCTGGCCGCCGAGGCGCGCTTGAGCGCGTCGGTCAGCGCCAGCAGCTCGAACAGGTTGACCGCACTGGGCGCGCCGGTCGGTTGCAGCACGAACACTTCCTGCTTGCGGACGTTCTCCTCGATCTCGATCTGCACTTCGCCGTCGCTGAACGTGCCGACCAGCGCCTTGCCGAGCGGCACGCCGAGACGGTGGGCGACATCCTCCGCCAGGGAGTGATGGGCGTTACCGGTAAACAGCATCATCGGGGTGGACGTGTCCACAGTTGTTACCTCGAAACCAACAACCAGCATGAGTGGCTGGGGCGGCAGGATTCGAACCTGCGAATGCGGGAATCAAAATCCCGTGCCTTAACCAGCTTGGCGACGCCCCAGTATCTTGTTCGTTCGTACTTGTTCACCGACCGCGACCCTGTTGCCGGCAGCTGTCGTTCTCTCCGTGTCGCTCAGTTCATGCCGTGATGGCGCGCCAGCGCGTCCTGCAAGGGTGAAACATCGACACCCGCGGCGGTCCATGCCGTGAATGCGTTCGGACATTGTGCGGCTATTGCCACGGCCCGATCGAACGATTTCGCTTCCAGAAACACGCAGCCACCGCTGCCGGACAGCCGCGCCTCACCGAACCGGCCCAGCCAGTCCAGCGCAGCGGCCACCCGCGGGTGCCGCGCTCGAACCACTGGCGCAAAGACGTTTTCTGTCGTTTCGCCGGAAGCAAAGGATGAAATTGTCGCCCGCGGCGCATTTCGTGTCAATTCAGGAGCTTGAAAAAGCGCGGCGGTAGGCACCGTTTCGTGCGGGTCGAGCACCACGTAATGACGCCGCGGCAGTTCCATCGGCGTGAGCTGCTCGCCGATACCCTCGGCCCAGGCCGAACGGCCGCGCACGAACACCGGCACGTCGGCGCCCAGCTGGCGCCCGAGCTCGGCCAACACATCCTCGGCCAGATCCAGCTGCCACAGCCTGTTCAACGCCACCAGCACGGTCGCCGCATCGGAACTGCCGCCGCCCAGTCCGCCGCCCATCGGGATGCGTTTCTCCACTTCGATCTCGGCACCGGCTGCGACACCGGCATGCGCCTGCAGCAGACGCGCCGCCCGCACCATCAGATCGGTGGATTCGGGCACGCCGGGCACATCGCGGGTGCGTCTGATCTCGCCGTCGTCGCGCACGCGCAAACGAACCTCGTCGCCCCAGTCGAGCAGGCGGAACACCGTCTGCAGCTCGTGATAACCGTCCGGCCGTCGCCCGACGACGCGCAGGAACAGATTCAGCTTCGCGGGTGCCGGCCACACCGTCCAATCGCCATGTGTCGGCGGCGACAACGGCCGACTCATGAACACCCGCAGCTGATCGGGAAAACCATTCTCGCGATCGCGCTGGCGTGCGAATGCAAACACCGGATCGTTCTTGTCGACCAGCGCAAAGCCATGCCGCGCATAGAACGGCGCATTCCACGGCACATCCGCCAGCGTGCCCAGGTCGACGTGCCGGTAACCGGCTGCCCGCGCCCAATCGCAGGCATGCTCCAGCAGTGCGGCGCCGATGCCGCGCCGGCCGTATTCCGGCAGCACGTCGATTTCGGCGATGCCGATGCCGCCACTACCTATCTCGGTATCCAGCCAGACAAAACCGATCGGTGTCGCCGCCTCGTCCAGTGCCACCCAGACCAAGCCACGGCTGATCGCCCGCTGCAGCAGCTCCGGTGGAATCGACACCGCGGCGTAGGACGCCCATGCCGGGTGACCGCGGAACAGCTGCACCGCGGCACGCTCGATCGCACACAGCACATCGGCGTGGCCCGGATCCGCACGTTCAATGGAAAACGTCATGCGCCCGGGTCAGTTGAACTGCCACGACTCGACCGACAGGCGCACCGAATACGGCGGCTTGCCGGCGAACACCACCTTCGGCAACGGCGGCTGGCGTGCCTCGTCCCACCGACGGTAGTCCACCGTCCAGCCGTCCTGCTGCAGCAACGAGGGCAAGCGGTTCGTACCGAAGCTCAGTTCGGCCGGACCACTGTCGGCACGCAGCCCGAGCACCCACGCGCGCAGGTCGCGCAACGGCACGTTCCAGCCCATCGCGCGCTGCATCAGTTGCTCGGCATCGGAACCATGTAATGGGCCGCCATCGGTCCCTTCGAGCAGGGCGCCGTCCGGACCGCCACTCAGGCGAAACAGGCTCTTGCCGGTGATCGGCGCACGCACCACGAAGTCGTAGTGATCGCCGTCCTGGGTCCAGGTGAGACTGCCGCTGCCACCACCACCACGGCCATCGGAAACCCCCAGCTGGCCCTGCAAGGTCCAGTGGTCGGCGTCGGCGAGTTGCTGTTCCCGCGCCTGTTGCTGGCCGAGCAAGGCCGTGTCGCCCTTGATGCGCACGGCTTGCGGTACGCAGGCGGCCAGCAGCAGCGACAGCGCCACCGCGAGAATGCGCTGTGCAAATTTCATGGATTGAGCCGTTTGAGGGTGTTCTGCAGGCTGCTGCTGTGCGGATCGAGCTTGCGCACTTCATCGAAGATCCGCTGCGCATCCTGCCGGCGCCCCTGCTTCCACAGCACCTCACCCAGATGCACGCCGACATCGGCATCCTTACCCGCCAGCCAGGCGCCACGCAGGGTCTGCGCGGCCTGGTCCAGATGGCCGAGCCGGTATTGCAGCCAGCCCCAGGAATCGGCAATCGCCGGATCGGCCGGCTTGGCAGCGCGGGCGACCTGCAACAGTTGTTCCGCTTCGGGCAGGTCGCGATCGGCATCGGCCAGGGTAAAGCCCAGCGCGTTGCTGGCATCGACATCGCCTGGCTTGAGCTTCAGCAGGTGCTGGAAATCCTGCACCGCCTGATCGATCTGGCCCGCCTCGGCATAAGCCAGACCGCGGCTGTACAGCAGCCCTGGATCGTCCGGCACCACCTGCAGTGCGCGGCTGAACGCCTGCTCGGCCTGCGCGTACTTTTGCTCGCGCAGGTACAGCTCGGCATCAACCTGATAGGCCTGCCGCAACTGCTCGGGCTGGTCGAGATAATCCATCTGCAGTTGGTCCAGCAACTGGTGCGCGTCGGCCCGCTTGCCCTGCGTGTGCAGGATCAGTGCGCTGCGCAGATCCGCGTCGAACGCATGCGGGTCATTGTCACCGACCTGGCCGTACCAGCTCAGCGCCTCGGCATCGCGGTGCTGCATCTCGGCCAGCTGGCCAAGCAGGTAGACGCTCTGTTCGCGTACATTTTCGGGTGCCTGCTGCAGCTGCCGATACAGCGCCGCCAGTGCCTTCTCATCGTTGTTGCGCGCGGCCAGCGCCGCACGCAGCGAGTAGATCTCGGCATTCTGCGGGCCTTGCTCGAGCACCTTGGCGGCACCGGCGTAGTCACCGGCCTGACTGAGCATGCTGGCGTAGGTCAGGCGCAGCTGGGCATTCTGTGGTGCCTTCACGAGCGCTTTCTGCAGCAGCGCGCGGGCACCGTCGCGGTCGCCGTCGTTGAACTTCATCTGCGCCGCCCAGGCGTAGGTCTCGACACTCTTGAAGCGCTGCATCGCCGCCTCGGCGATCTGCATGGCGTAGGCGTGCCGGCCGAACTTGTCGCCCAGCTCGCTCATCGCCAGCCAGGCCTGGGCATCGGCGGGCAGCCGTTGCGGTGTCGCCAGCGTTTCCAGCAGGCGGCCCGCCTGGGCCTGGTCGCGGGCACCCACCAGCACGCGGCCGAACTGGCGCCACGCATCCTTGTCGCCCGTGCCGATCAGCAACTCCAGCTGGCGGCGCGCCTCGTCGGCATCACCATGATCCAGCGCCAGCTCGGCACGCGCCTCGGCCATCGCCGCCGGCTTCGCGCCCAGTGCCTGCCAGCGATCGAGTGCGCGCTGCGCAGCAGCGCTGTCATGCACGGCGATCGCCAGCCTGGTCGCCCGTTCGGCCACCTGCGGATCGTTGCTCAGCAACATCGCCTTGTCGTAATAACCGGAGGCCGCCTTCAGATCGGTATGACCGAGCGCCATCTCGCCGGCCAGCAGCTGCGCCAGCACGTCGTGGTCGACATCCGGGGTGACCACCACCAGCCGGGCCAGCGGCTGCGCCGAGGCCGCGTCGGCGTGCGCCTGGCGCGAAGGCGCACTGGCGCAGGCTGCCAAGCCCAGCGCCAACACCGAGACTGCCGTAAAATGCCGCAGTTGCTTGAACTTGGCCGCCCTGCTCCGCACACTACTCTCCAATCTGTTCGCCTGCTCTATTCGACTTTTCCGGCGCTACCGGTCATCACGCCGGACGCTTCATCAAGCTTAGCCTACGCCGCCGACTACTGCCGCCGGGATGTTCCTTCTTACGCCATGCCGCTGATCGCCCTCGGGCTCAATCACCTCACCGCGCCGGTCAGCCTGCGCGAGCAAGTGGCGTTCGATGCGGACGCCGCCGGCACGGCCCTGCACGAACTGACCAGCGAACCGGGCGTGGAGGAGGCGATGATCCTCTCCACCTGCAACCGTACCGAACTGTATGTCGGGGTGAGCGCCGGTGCCGAGGACATCCCGCAGGCATGGCTCAGTCGTCATCATCGTCTGACCTCCGGCAAGCTGGACGAGTTCCTGTACCGGTACGACGAACAGGACGCCGTGCGCCACATGTTCCGCGTCGCCACCGGGCTGGACTCGATGGTGCTGGGCGAGCCGCAGATCCTCGGTCAGGTGAAGGACGCCTACCAGCAGGCACGCGAGGCCCAGGCACTGAAGGCGCCGCTGGATCGCCTGTTGCAACACACCTTCGCGGTCGCCAAGCGCGTGCGCACGGATACCCGCATTGGCGCGCATACGGTCTCCGTCGCGTACACCGCGGTACGCCTGGCCGAACAGGTGTTTGCCGACATCAAGCAGGCCTGCGTGCTGCTGATCGGCGCCGGTGACACGATTGAACTGGCCGCACGGCACCTGGCCGAGAAGCAGGTGCGCCGGCTGATCGTCGCCAACCGCACGCTGGAAGCTGCGCAGGAACTGGCCGGCCGTTACGGCGGCTACGCGGTCGCGCTGGCCGATCTGCCGCAGCACCTGGCCGAAGCCGACATCGTGATTTCCTCCACCGCCGCGCGGCAGCCGATCGTGACCCGCGCCATGGTCGAGCAGGCGATGGCGACTCGCCGGCGCAAGCCGATGTTCATGGTCGACATCGCAGTACCGCGCGACATCGAGGCCAGCGTCGGCGAGCTGCCCGACGTCTACCTGTACGGCATCGACGACCTGCGCCAGGTGATCGACGACAACCGCCGCTCGCGCGCAGCCGCCGCGCATGAAGCCGAGGCGATCATCGACCTGCAGGTGGACCGCTACATGGCCTGGCGCCGCGCGCTCACCCTGAGGAATCCCGCACTGGACATGCGCCAGCACGCGGAGATCTACCGCGACGAAGTGCTGGACAAGGCTCGCGCGATGATCGCCCGCGGCAAGCCGGCGGACGAGGCGCTGGCCTTCCTCGCCAACACGCTGACCAACAAGCTGCTGCACCACCCCAGCGCACGCCTGCGCGAGGCTGCATTGAGTGGCGACCTGGACTTGCTGCATGCTGCCGGTCGGCTATACGGGCTGGATGAAGAGCCGGGATCGAGAGACGAGCCCCACAACGGGGATAAATCCCGAAACGGGGACAAGTCCCGAAACGGGGATAAATAGCGAGGGCGGCTGGCTGCCGCTCATCCGAGGTCATCCGTAATGGTGAAGGCCGTCCCGCCTCGCCACCCGTCTCTCGCCATGTATCCCTGACACCATGACTCCATCGATCCGCCGCAAGCTCGAAGCACTGGCTGAGCGCCACGAGGAAATCGGCCTGCTGCTGTCGCAGCCCGATGTGCTCGCCGACAACGCGCGCTTTCGCACGCTCTCGCAGGAGTATGCCCAGCTCGAACCGATCGCCGCCTCGCTGCGCGAGCACGATCAGGCCGAGCGTGAGCTGACCGAAACCCGCGCCATGCTCGACGACCCCGAGCTGCGCGAGATGGCCGCCGATGATGTGCACCGGCTGGAACAGCGCCTGCTCGATCTGGACGGCGAACTGCAATTGCTGCTGTTGCCGAAGGATCCGCGCGACGAGGCGAACCTCTATCTCGAAGTGCGTGCGGGCACCGGTGGCGACGAGGCGGCGATCTTCGCTGGCGACCTGTTCCGCATGTACGTGCGCTACGCCGAAAACCAGCGCTGGCACGTCGAGGTACTCAGCGAACACGCTGGCGAGCATGGCGGCTACAAGGAAATCGTCGCCCGCGTCGAGGGCAAGGGCGCGTATTCGAGGCTGAAGTTCGAGTCCGGCACCCATCGCGTGCAACGCGTGCCCGAAACCGAATCGCAGGGTCGCATCCACACCTCGGCAGCGACCGTGGCGATCCTGCCCGAGCTGGACGAGATCGACGAGATCGAGATCAATCCGGCCGACCTGAAGACCGACACGTTTCGTGCGTCAGGAGCAGGCGGCCAGCACGTCAACAAGACCGACTCGGCGATCCGCATCACCCACCTGCCCACCGGCACCGTGGTGGAATGCCAGGAAGAACGCAGCCAGCACAAGAACCGCGCCCGCGCGATGAGCCTGCTCAAGGCACGCCTGCTCGACGAGGCGCAAGCGAAGCAGAGCGCCAGCCAGGCCGAGGCGCGCCGCCTGCAGGTCGGCTCCGGCGACCGCAGCCAGCGCATCCGCACCTACAACTATCCGCAGGGCCGGATCACCGACCACCGCGTCAACCTCACCCTGTATCAGCTGCCGGACGTGCTGCAGGGCGACCTCGACGAGCTGATCGACACGCTCACCCGTGAACACCAGGCAGACGAACTGAAGTCCCTGGCCGCAACCTGAGCCTGCACGCAAACAGCTCCCGGCGCGAGGTGCATGGAGACCGTGAACAAGCTCTGAGATTGGCAGGCGCGGCAACCTCGGTTAGTTTCTGCGGATGAATACCGCCTCATCTTCCGAAATCAACGTCGTGCTGGACCGGCTGGTCGAACTGCTGCAGCACGATGCCAATGCCGATGCCGCGACCCTTGCCACCCAGGCACGTGCGCAGTTCCCGCACGAGCACGAACTGGTTCGCCTGCACGGTATCGCCCTGCTTCGCTCGGGGCGTCGCAGCGAGGCACTGGCCACCCTGAAACAGGCTGAGGAGCTGTCGCCAGGCAGTATCGAGGTGCAGTGCAACCTGGCTAGCATTGAAGTGGAGAACGACGAAGCCGACGCTGCGATCGAGCGGCTGCGGGCCACACTGCGCCGTGTACCCGGTCACCCCGCGGTCCTGCACGGCCTCGGCATCGCCCTGATGGCTGCCGCGCGCTACGCACAGGCGCGCGAATCCTTCGCGATGGCTACGCATGGCATGCCGGAGCACCCCGGCCTGCGCCTGAACCTTGCCGCGGCGGAACTGGAACTGGGCCATGCGGAACAAGCTGAGACGCACGTACTCGAAGCCCTGCAACTGATGCCGTCATTCGATGCCGCCTACGCCTTGCTTGGCCATGTGCGATATGCGCACGGTCAGCCACGCGAAGCCGTACAAGCGTGGTTGCAAGCCGAAAAAATGGCGCCGGCCAACGCACAACATCCTTTCCAGGCTGGCCTCATGCTGGACGAGGTCGGCGACCTTGCCGGCGCTGCCGACGCCTATGCACGCGCCCTTGTACTGGACGCCGACTCAGGGCCAGCCCTGAGCCAGCTGCTGTTCGCCAGGCGTCGCCTGTGCGACTGGCGCGGGATGGATGAGTTAAGCGGACGTCTGCAACACGCGGTAACGGAACAATGGCCGGGTATCAGCCCCTTCGCCTTCCTCGCCGAGGACGTCGACGCCGCGACGCAACGACGCTGCGCCGCCACGTTTGCCGCAATGATCGAGAAGCAGATGGCGCCATTGCGGCGACAACTGGCGATCACCCGTGCCGTGCCGTCGCCGGACACGCCGATCCGCGTGGGCTTCGTCGCCGATGGCTTCGGCGAACATGCCACCGGCCTGCTGGTGGTGGCCCTGCTCGAAGCGATGGCTGGCAGCGGACTGGAGCTGCACCTGTTCGCCACCACGCCCGATGACGGCGGTCGCATCCGCCAGCGGCTTGGTTCAGCAAGCACGCTGCATGATGTTTCTGCGTTCAATCATGCACAGACC
This sequence comes from Rhodanobacter sp., assembly GCA_050737735.1. Taxonomy (GTDB): domain Bacteria; phylum Pseudomonadota; class Gammaproteobacteria; order Xanthomonadales; family Rhodanobacteraceae; genus Rhodanobacter. The sequence goes on from JBOHYM010000016.1 coordinate 12,696, forward strand.
GCGCTGCACATCCACGAAACCGGCATCGAGATCCTGTTCGACCTCAACGGTTACTGCGGCAAGGACAACTCCAAACTGTTCGCGCTGTGCCCGGCACCGGTACAAGTGAACTGGCTGGCTTATCCCGGCACATCTGGAGCGCCATGGATGGATTATCTGCTGGCGGACGTGGTGGTACTGCCCGATGAGCTGCGCCCCCACGTCAGCGAGAAGTTGCTGCGGCTGCCGCGCTGCTACCAACCGAACGACACCACCCGCGTTCCAGCCACACCGCCTTCACGTACCGACTGCGGCCTGCCCGAAATCGGCACGGTGTTCGCCTGCTTCAACAACGATTACAAACTCAATCCGGCAGCATTCGCACGCCTCATGCTGATCCTGCAGCAGGTGCCCGACAGCGTACTGTGGTTGCTGGCCGGCCCGGAGGGCGCCGAAGATCGCCTGCGCGCCGCCGCCAGTGCGCTCGACATCGCGCCGCAGCGGCTGATCTTCATGCCGCGCCTGCCGCATGCCGATTACCTGGCGTGCTATGCCCACGTCGACCTGTTCCTCGACACGCTGCCGTACAACGCCCATACCACCGCGTCCGATGCATTGTGGGCCGGCTGCCCGCTGCTCACCTGCAGCGGCAGCACGTTCCCCGGTCGCGTCGCTGCCAGCCTGCTGCATCATCTCGGCCTGTCGGAACTGGTGACCCCGGACGAAGACGCTTTCGTTGCGATGGCCACCCAACTGGGCAACCACCCTGATGCACTCTTCACCTTGCGCCAGCACCTGGCCCGGCAACATACGCGCAGCCCGCTCTTCAACATGCAGGGTTTCGCTGCGGACTTTCAGCGCGCCGTACGGGCCATGAGCGCCCGTTACCGTATCGGACGCCCGCCGGCCGATATCGATTTCTGAACCCGGGAGGGCCGCCATGCCCAAGCAGGACAAGCACTACCGCAAGGTGATGGAAGAACTGCAACTGGAACTGGTGCGCCTGCAGCACTGCCTGAAAAGCAGTGGCAAGCGACTGCTGGTGATCTTCGAAGGGCGCGACGCGGCCGGCAAGGGTGGCACGATCAAGCACATCACCGAAGTGCTGGATACACGCAGCTCCCGTATCGTCGCGCTTGGAAAACCCAGCGAGGAAGAAACCACGCAGTGGTACTTCCAGCGCTATGTACCGCACCTGCCATCAGCCGGCGAGTTCGTACTGTTCGACCGCAGCTGGTACAACCGCGCCGTGGTGGAACCGGCGATGGGCTTCTGCAGCACGGCCCAGTACGAGGCGTTTCTCGATGCCGTGCCGGCGTTCGAGAAGCTACTCACCGACGACGGCATCATCCTGCTCAAGTACTGGCTGGCGGTGGACCAGGCGGAACAGGAGGAGCGCTTCGAGGAACGTGCCGACAACCCGCTCAAGCGCTGGAAGCTGTCACCGGTGGATCTCGCCGCACGGCAGAAATACACCGAGATCGGCAAGCTGCGCGACACCATGATCAAACGCACGCACGCCGACAAGGCGCCCTGGTTCGTGGTCGATTTCAACGATCAGAAGCGTGGCCGGATCAACCTGATCCGGCATCTGCTGCAGCAACTGCCGATGCAGGACCAACCTATCGCCAAGGTGAAGCTGCCCAGGCTCAAGGGCAAGCCGAAACTCGAGCACGTCACCGACAAGGCGTTGTGGGTGCCGGATACGTTGTAAGAGCCTGTTCACGGTCCCCAGTGCTCTTACGCTCAACCGATGTGGAATCCGCGCAGACCCTGTTCCGGCAGATCCTCGCGGCCTACCGCTTCCACCCGCGCTGCCGGCGGCCCTCGCCGCAACCAGTGCTCCAGGGCAACCAGTGCATCCGCCGGCCCGCTGGCCAGCACTTCGACCCGGCCGTCAGGCAGATTCCTCGCATGGCCGGCCAGCCCGAGAGCCAGCGCCTGTTCGCGGGTGCTGGCGCGATAGAACACGCCCTGCACCCGACCGCTGACGATAAACCGCGCCGTTGGCATCAACGCCTGCCCGTCACGGCTGTCCGATGGCCGCACTCAACGAAGCAGCGGTGACCGGGCCGACGAACGGCTTGGCCACCGTGCCGTCCGGGCGGATCAGGTACGTGGTGGGCAGGCCGCGCGGCTCGTCGAAATCCTTCGGTGGCTTGTCCAGCGTGACCTGGGCGATCGGATACACCACCGGATGCTTGGCGACGAAGGCCTTGATGTCGGCCAGATCGCTGTCGTCATACGCCAGACCGATCGCGGTGACGTTCTTGTGGGTGGCGACGAAATGCGAAATGTCCGGCATCTCCTTGATGCACGGCACGCACCAGGTCGCCCAGTAATTGACGATCACCCACTTGCCGCGCTGTGCAGCCAGATCGAAAGTCTTGCCGTCCAGCGTGGTGACCTTGAGCGCGGGCTGCGCCGGCATCGCGGCGTGCGCAGGCGCGGCGAGGCTCAGCGCGAAAGCCAGCGCAGCGAACGGTTTCAACAGGGTCATGCAGTTTCCTCGGATTCGGTGATGGTGGGTGCCGGAAATGCCAGGTGAAGTTGCATGCCCAGTTGGGCGCGCAATATTTCGGCCACTTGACTGAGCAGACCAATCAGTTCGGCAGGAAGTTCAAGCCCGAGCTGGGTCGCTTCCTCGGCGGGATTCAGCGGCAGACGATAACCGGCATGGGCATAGATCCGCAGCAGGTCGGTACTGTCGAGGCTGCGGCAGAGCAGCCAGCCGCAGCCCTCGCCGCGCCGAATCAGAGCGGCACGCTGCAAGTCGTCGAAGTAGGCCGCGATCAGGCTGCTGCGCAAGTAGGGCTCGCGCATGCGTATAACGGCCGGGTCGACGCTGGTGCCGGCGCGCTGAGCCTCGACGAAATGTCGAAGCACCACCATCAGACCGAGAAATTCCGATCCTTCCGGCAGAGTCCGGTTCGGCGCCTGGTACTCGAAGGATGAGATCGACGCGGTAATTGACGCACCAAGGATCACGATGATCCACGACAGGTAGATCCATAGCAGGAAGATCGGCAGCGCCGCCAGTGCACCATAGATCTGCTGGTAGGTATGCGCACTGTGCACGAACCAGCGAAACCCCCAGCGCGCAATCTCAAACAGCACGGCGCCGAGCAACGCACCGATGGTGGCATCGCGCCTCGATACATGCCGGTTCGGCACCACCGCATACAACAACCACAGCGTGATGAAAGTGACCATGAAGGGCAGCACCCGTAGCAGGCGTCCGCCCAGCCCGAGTTGCACGGCGGTGCCCTGCAGCATCGGCAAGGCCGTGATGTAGGAACTCACCGCCAGACCACCGACTACCAGGATCGGCCCCAGCGTCAGCGCCGCCCAGTACAGCAGCAAGCGCGAGACCCAGCCACGCGGCCGCTGCACGCGCCAGATGCGGTTCAGCCGATCCTCGATGCTGACCATCATCGCGATGGCGCTGACCAGCATCACCAGGATACTGATGCCGGTCAGCCCACTGGCGTTCTTGGCAAAATCCTGCAACGCCGCCTGCACATGGTGACCGGCCGCCGGCACGAAATTGCGGAACACGAAATCGAGCAGGGTGTCGCGAGCACCCGCGAACACTGGAAACACCGAGAACATCGCCAGCGCCGCCACCATCAGCGGCACCAGCGAGACCAGGGTGGTGTACGACAGCGCACCAGCCGTCTCGAAGCACTTGTCGTCGACGAAGCGCTGCCAGAGGAAACGGCTGAAGCTCGACGTGCGATCGCGGTCGTAACGCAAGGCCATGAATATCCCTTCGTGGATTGCCGTCCGCGGATGGCGTGACGGCAATATCGGCGGCATCACTCGTTACACTAGCGCATCGCCACTGAATGCCCCAAATGCATGGACATCCTCGTTCTGTACTACAGCCGTAGCGGCCACACCGCCCAGCTGGCGCGCCTGATCGCCCGTGGCATCGAGGAAGTACCCGGCATGCGTGCACGCCTGCGCCAGGTGCCGCCGGTGGCGCCGGTGACCGAGATCGCGCAGCCGCCCGAGCCCGAGGACGGCGCGCCGTACGTGCAGAAGCAGGATCTGCTCGACTGCGTGGGTCTCGCCATGGGCAGCCCGACCCGCTTCGGCAACATGGCTGCGCCGTTGAAATATTTTCTCGACTCGACCGGCGCCGAATGGGCCAGCGGTACCTTGGTCGGCAAGCCAGCGGCACTGTTCACCTCCACCAGCACCATGCACGGAGGTCAGGAATCCACCCTGCTGACGATGGCGCTACCGCTGCTGCACCACGGCATGCTGCTGCTCGGCGTGCCGTATACCGAGCCGGCGCTGACCACCACGCAGAGCGGCGGCACACCCTACGGCGCCAGCCATGTCACCGGTGCCAAGGGCGACAACCCGATCAGTGAACACGAACGTGAACTCGCCCGCGCACTTGGTCGGCGACTCGCTGATACCGCACGCAAGCTGGCGGCTGCGGCATGAGTGCACGCGCCACTCTGCCGAAGGAACAACGGCTGGGCCTGCTCGCCTGGGCTGCCCTGGTCGTGCTGCAACTGATCTGGCACGCGTGGCTGTTCCCGCCCCAGCTTATGCCGATCTGGCTGGTACTGACGATCACCGTCGTCCCCTTGCTGCTGCCGCTACTGGCGATCCGCGATGCCCGACGCGCCCTGCTGTGGGTCGGCATCCTCAGCCTGTTCTACTTCTGCCACGGCATCGCCGAAGGCTGGAGTTCATCCAGCGAACGCTGGCTGGCGCTGGTCGAGATCGTGCTCACGCTGTTGCTGATCGGCACATTGGGCGCCGGCGTCAAGCGCAAACAGCGCGGCGGAAATGCGGGCTGACGACTAAATTAGCCTGACCGCGAAGCGGCTTTGGCTTGAATGAATTGTTGGGCATCACTCGCCTTCAAAGTAGTCGGTGTCAATCTTCTTGACTTCATATAGGCCGACGCTAGAGATGCCAACGTTGTGATCGATCATTTGACCAGTCAGCTCGATGCCATCAATAAGGATGATCTTAGTATTGATCATTCCGGTGTATTCCTTGGCCTCGCGTGTGTATGAGGACGTTGTGATGAATACGCCCTTGTTGGCTCGATGTCCTTGAAGCGCACCGGCAAATTTCTGAATTTCGGGACGGCCAACGGTACCTTCCCAACGCTTTGCCTGAATGTAGATAACGTCCAGGCCGAGCTTGTCCTCTTTAATGATTCCATCGATGCCGCCGTCGCCGCTCTTGCCTATTGCACGCCCAGCATCTCGTCGCGACCCGCCGTAACCCATTGTTACGAGCAAGTCGATGACAAGGCGTTCAAAGAATGCGGGAGATGAGGATTTGACCTGCTCCAGTAGCTCCACCTCTAATCTTTGGCGCAATCGCTGATAGGCAGACGCGAGTTGATCCTCTGGTGTTGCGGTGATCGCTGCGTCTTCCGTTGTTTCTACGCTTGCATCGTCGGCATCAGATCCTGCGTCCCGGCGCCTAGACCGAAATTCTCGAAATGCCTCGTACTGAACGAGAGTGTGTAGACCAACAGATGCAGGGCTCTTGGCTAAGAGTGCAATGCCAGGTTCCGTGATGTGGAAGATGCCTCTCTTCGGTGAAGCGAGTAGCCCGGCCTGTTTCAAGTATGTCTTGGCCCAGCCAACGCGATTGTCGAATAAGGGCTGCGAGCCGCTAGCCAAAAGCTCAGATCTTTCATCATTCGAAAGCGAGAACTCAGCCGCCAATGCTTCGATTGCTTCGCGAAAGCTGCGATCTTTTCCGTCGGCGGCAAAACGCAGCAGCGGTAGCATCAATGTTTGGTAGTCGGGAATTGGCACGCGAAAATCCTTCTTGTGATGCCTAACTCAAAGTAGATTTCAAAATGCAGAGTAGCCCTGCAGCCTGTCCCATGCCACCACGCGGACATCGCAACGAGTATCAAGTTGAATCAACGGCTTGATCATCCTGCTACAGCCTGATCCGGCAATCCAATCTCGCAGTGCTTCTCCGAAGATGCTCGCCGCGCGAACACTCGCACACGGGGCACTCCAGCCCCTTACCCAAACACCACCATGCTCTGCCGGCTCAAGGCCACCGGCTCGCCATGCGGCCCCCACAGCATCACGCTCTGGTTGGTATAGCCGTCGCGGGCGGCGATGAGTTCGGCGTCGACGCGCCAGTTGTCCATGCCGAGGTCGTCGTAGCGGTCGCGCAGCAGTTCGAGCATCCAGGTGAGCGAGCTGCCGGGTGTCGGTGCGTCGAACATCGACAATGCGATCGGCGGGATGAAGTCGGCGAAGGCGAGTACGTGGGTTTCGTCGGGCTCGCCCTGATCGCGCAGAGAGAGCTGCAGCACGCTGTCGCGCCGGTGGGCGCCGCTGAACGGCAAATCGCCGCGCAGCCAGCTGGCGCGGAAGTGCTGGGTGAAGGCCGGCATGCGACCTTCGACGTAGCGCAGTTCGCGTGCTGCCGTGTTCGTCACCGGCGGCTGTACCGGCTGGAAATCCAGTATCGACGGCCGCGCATGGCCGAACACGCCGACCAGCTGGCATAGCGTCTGCGCGCCGTCACACAGGCTGGCCTCGACCTGGATCACGCTGCGGCCTTCGCGCAGGCGCTGCGCACGGATGCCCACGGCGCCGGCCGGCACCGGCGCCACGAAGGTGGTCTGCAGGCTGCGCAGCGGCATGTCCACCGGCACCAGCTCACGCATGGCGCGCAGGGCGAGTGCCGATTGCAGACCACCGAAGGCGCTGCGCCCCTGCAGCCAGTCCTCGCTCACCATGGCCTGCCAGCCATCGCCGTGGCGGGTGACCGTCTGCATCGCTTCGGAAAATCGCATGGGTTGCGCCTGCGCTCGGGGAATGGCTTCCGATGATGCCAGCGCAACGCGTCGAATGCTTGCATGCCTATACTCGACACTTCGACTCTGGACGGAGCGCGCCATGGCCTTCCTGCAGGATCCGCCGCAACTGCTTCATCCATATCGCAGCGACCGCTCGTTGCTGGCCCTGCTCGATCGCACGCTGCCCGCCGAGCGGCGCGCGGCGCTGGATGTCGATCTGGATGCACTGGGTGATTACGCGCAGATGGCGTGGTGGCGTGCGAGCGCGACGACACGGCGCAAGCCGGTGCTGACGCAATGGGATGCGTGGGGGCGCCGTGTCGATCGCATCGAGCTCACCACGGCCTGGCAGGAAGGCCCGCGGCTCACCACTCGCCATGCGGTGCTCGCCGCCGGCCATGCGGATAGCGAGCATGCGCGGCTGGAAGAATTTGCCCGCGTCTACCTGTACCACCTTGCCAGCGAGTTCTATACCTGCCCGCTGGCGATGACCGACGGTGCCGCCACCGCGATCAAGGCGTCCGGCAATCGCGCGCTGATCGAACGCGTGCTGCCGCACTTCCTCAGTCGCGATGCTTCCACGTTCTGGCTCAGCGGCCAGTGGATGACCGAGAACGCCGGTGGCTCCGACGTGGGCCATACCGAAACCGACGCACGGCAGGACGCCGACGGCCAATGGCGGTTGTATGGCCGCAAGTGGTTCAGCTCGGCAGTGGTTGGCGAAGCGGCGCTGGCGCTGGCGCGGCCGGAAGACGCAGGAACCGGTACCACGGCACTGGCGCTGTTCTACGTCGAGACGATGGACGGCGAACGACGTAAACCCGAACTGCTCATCGACCGACTGAAGGACAAGCTCGGCACGCAGGAACTGCCCACCGCGGAAATCCATCTCGACGGCCTGCCCGCGTGGCCGTTGGGCGAGCTCGCCCATGGCGTGCGCCAGGTGGCGCCAATGCTCAATGTCACGCGCACCTGGAATGCGGTCTGCGCAATCGCGAGCATGGCACGCGCGATCAGCCTGGCGCGTGACTACGCCACGCGCCGGCAGGTATTTGGACGTCCCTTGATCGAACAACCATTGCACGCGCAGACGCTGGCCGACATGCAGGCCGAGTTCGAGGCTGCGTTTGCGTTGGCGTTTGAAGTCGCGCACCTGCTCGGTCGCGTTGAACACGGCACCGCGGCGCCGCACGAAGCCACGCTGCTGCGCCTGCTCACGCCACTGGCCAAGCTGTGGACCGGCAAGCTGGCGGTGAAGATCTGTTCCGAGGCGATGGAGTGCTTCGGCGGCGCCGGCTACATCGAGGACACCGGCCTGCCGCAACTGCTGCGCGACGCGCAGGTGTACGCGATCTGGGAGGGCACCACCAACGTGCTGTCGCTGGACAGCCTGCGCGCGCTGGCCGGTGACAGCTTCGCTGCGCTACGCACGGCAAGCGCGGGCTGGCTGGACGGCAATGACGATATGCATGCGGCCAGCGCGATCCGGCAGGCTCTGGATGCGGCCGCACGCTGGCTCGACCAGCATGCCGCCGCGCGCGACGCACTGGAAGCCGGCGCCCGTGGTCTCGCCTTCACGCTGGCGCGTTGCGCGGCGGCTGCCTTGCTGGCACGCCAGGCCAGCTGGTCGAGCCGCCACGGTGATCAGCGGCCAGCCGCGGCCTTGCGTCGCTTCGTCAGCCTCGGCCTCGATCGGCTGGTGGCACCGGATGCGGATAACACCGCACTGCTACTGGGCTAGCACGAACTTCGTAGGGCGGGCACTGCCCGCCGGCTCTTCCACACGCCGCCGTAAGGCCAAAGCAAAAGCGGCGGGCAGTGCCCGCCCTACCGCCGCCCGTTCACGGGCGGGCACGCACGTACCGCACGGGCTAAAATGCCGCGTCTCCCTTCCCCGGCCCACCGACATGCAGCATCTGACCATCGTCACCACCGGCGGCACCATCGACAAGATCTATTTCGACGACAAGTCGGACTACAAGATCGGTGCACCGCAGATCGGCGAGATCCTCGGCCAGCTCGGCGTGGCGTTCCAGTTCGACGTGATCCCGATCCTGCGCAAGGACAGCCTGCACATGGGCGCCGACGATCGCGCGCTGGTGCGCTCGACGATCGAGGCGCAGCCGCATCGCCACGTGCTGGTCACCCATGGCACCGACACCATGGTCGAGACCGCGCGCGAACTGGCGAACATCAAGGGCAAGGTGATCGTGTTGACCGGTGCACTGAATCCGGCGCGCTTCCAGGGTTCCGATGCCGTGTTCAACGTCGGCTGTGCGGTGGCCGCGGTGCAGACCCTGCCCGATGGCGTCTACATCACCATGAACGGTCGCGTGTGGGATCCGTCGAAAGTGCGCAAGAACCGTGATGCCAACCGTTTCGAGGAAGCGTCAAGCTGAGCAATTCACCCGGCGAGGAGCTGCCCGGCAGCCCGATGTCATAGCATGCCGGTTTCCAGCTTGGCCGCGTCGGACATCATCGAATGGCTCCACGGTGGATCGAATACCAGATCCACGTCGGCCTCGGTGACCGTGGGAATCATCTCCAGCTTGGTGCGGGCGTCGTCCACCAGGATGTCGCCCATGCCGCAGCCGGGCGCCGTCAGCGTCAGCTTCACGTAAACCTTGCGCTCACCGGTGGCGGTCTGCTCCAGGCTGAGGTCATAGACCAGCCCCAGTTCGACCACGTTGACCGGGATCTCCGGATCGAACACGGTGCGCAACTGGTCCCATGCCAGCTTTTCCACATCCGCATCGGTGGCATCGGCGGCCACTTCGATCGGTGCAGGCGGCTCCTTGCCCAGTGCATCGGCATCGTTGCCGGCGATGCGGAACAGGTTGCCCTCCACATACACTGTGAAGCTGCCGCCCAGCGCCTGGGTGATGTAGCCGATCTGGCCCGCCGGCAGGCTCACCACATCGCCCTGCGGCACCATCACCGCCGCGCAATCGCGCAGCAGGGTGAAGGGTTCGCTGCTCAGACTGAAACCACTCATGCGACTCGCCACTTCCGTATCTGCGGGCACGACCGTGCGTCGAACCCAGGTTGTCTATTATGCCGCCCGCTGAGCGGGCACGCTTGTCCCAGATCAGGCCGGAACCCCCGAACTCAAGGGTTCACGCCGACGGCAGGCTATGATGGGCGCTTTGCCCATGGACATACGCATGTTCCCAGCTGCCCCGTCGTACGGTCGACAATGAGCGCGCGCACCGTGTCGCTGTTTGTGTTCGCCCTGTTCAGCACCGCCATGCTCGGACTCGCCGCCGGCGCAAGCTGGATGGTCGTGACGCTGTATCTGGGCCATCCGCTGCCATGGCTGGCGCTGCTGTTCGGCGCCCTGCTGGCGTGGGCGATACGCCAGGGCGTGCGTCCGCCGGGGCCTGCCGCAGCCATGCTGGCGGCCTTGGCCACCGCGCTGGCAACGGTCTACGTCAACATGCTGATCGCCGCCGTGCAGATCGCCGGCAACATGGGCATGGGCCTGCTCGATGCGTTGCGCACGGCCGGTTTCGGCATGCTGTGGCAACTGGCGCGGCTGGCGCTGGCGCCGGCGGATATCGGCTGGGCCGCGCTGGCCATGTTGCTGGCGGCATGGCTTGCGTGGCGGGTGCCACGCAAGCGCGTACGCGCCACAATGACTGGCAAATGACTCAGCTGTCCAGCGTCTTCAGCTCCGTCACCAGCTGTCCCGCCGCCGCCTGCCCGTCGCCGTAAAGCATGCGGGTGTTGTCCGCGTAGAACAGCGCGTTCTCGATGCCGGCAAAACCGGTGCCCTTGCCGCGCTTGACCACGATCACGTGCTTCGCGTTGCTGACATCGAGAATCGGCATGCCGTAGATCGGCGAGGCCGGATCGGTCTTCGCCAGCGGATTGACCACGTCATTCGCACCGATCACCAGCGCCACGTCGGTCGCCGGAAATTCCGGGTTGATGTCGTCCATGTCGGCGATCAGGTCGTACGGCACCCCGGCCTCGGCCAGCAGCACGTTCATGTGGCCGGGCATGCGGCCGGCCACCGGATGGATCGCAAATTTCACCTTCACCCCGCGCTTGATCAGCAGCTGGGCGAATTCCCATACCTTGTGCTGCGCCTGCGCCACGGCCATGCCATAGCCGGGCACGATCACCACTCGCTCGGCGTAGGCCATCATCACGGCCGCGTCGGCCGCATCGATCGGTTTCTGCGCGCCATCGATCGCCTGCGCCTCGCCACCAGCCGCACCGAAGCTGCCGAACAGCACGTTGCCGATCGAGCGGTTCATCGCCTTGGCCATCAACTGGGTCAGCAGCGTGCCGGCCGCGCCGACCACCATGCCGGCGATGATCATCGCCTCGTTGCCCAGCACGAAACCCTCGAACGCCACCGCCAGACCGGTGAACGCGTTGTACAGCGAGATCACCACCGGCATGTCGGCGCCGCCGATCGGCAAGGTCATCATCAGGCCGAACAGCAGCGCCAGCGCAAAGAACGCCACGATCAGCGGCAGGCTGGCATGGCCCGTCGCCAGCAGGATGCCGACAATCACCGCCGCAGCCAGCAGCAACAGATTGACCACGCGCTGCCCCGCAAACACAAAACGCTTGTCCAGCCAGCCCTGCAGTTTGGCGAACGCGATCAGTGAACCGGAAAAGCTGACCGCACCGATCAGCGCACCGAGCACACCCAGCGCCAGCTCGACCGGCGACAGCAGGTTGACCGCCGGGAGCGTCGATGCCGCGTTGATCGCCCAACTTTCCGGCCGCAGCGGCGAGGTGTCCGGCACACCGGCCGGATGCAGCAGCGCGAAGTTGCGCACGTAGCCGATCAGCTCCACGGCACCGATCGCCGCCGCTGCACCGCCGCCCATCCCGTTGTACAGCGCCACCATCTGCGGCATCGCGGTCATCGCCACGCGCTTGCCGCTCCACCAGGCCGCGCTGACGCCGATCAGCACCGCGGCGACAATCAGTGGAAGGTGGTGCATGTCCGGCAGGAAGAACGTGGCCAGCACCGCCAGCAACATGCCATAGCCTGCCCACACGATGCCGCCGCGCGCCGTGCGCGGGGAACTCATGCGTTTCAGGCCGAGGATGAACAGCAGGGCGGCGAGGAAGTAACAGGCCTTGATGATGTCGGGCAGCCAGCTCATCACTTGGCCCCCTTGCCGGCTTCGGGCTTGCTGGACTTGAACATCTCCAGCATCCGCTCGGTCACCACGTAGCCGCCGGCGGCATTGCCGGCACCCAGCAGGACGCCGATGAACCCGATCGTGACCTCGAACGGGGTTTCGGCGTGGCCTAGCGCAATCATCGCCCCAACCAGCACAATACCGTGCACGAAATTGGAACCTGACATCAGCGGCGTATGCAGGATCACCGGCACCCGCGCGATGATTTCATAGCCGGTAAATGCGGCCAGCATGAAAATATACAGCGCCAGGAAACCGTCGATCATGACCCCACCCCACCAGAACTCAGTTGTGTCTGCATCATACGGGTGCCAGTCAACCCATGCGAGCCTGCCGCGTTGAACACGGGAACCGAACCGATGGAGCCCGAGGATGCGTCAACTGACGATGCGGATGCGGCGGCCGTGAACAGCGTGGCCGGCACGCTCGAGGCGGAACTGTTCAGCGATACCCGCGAGACGCCCGCCACGCTGGACGCGTTCCTGGCCCAGGTGGAGCGCCGTGCGTTCCGCATGGCCGAAATGCAGCTGCGCCAGCGCGAAGACGCCATGGACGCGGTACAGGACGCCATGCTGCGGCTGGTCAGGCATTACCGCGACAAGCCCGCTGCAGAGTGGTCGCCACTGTTCTGGGGCATCCTGCGCCGGCGCATCGTCGACCTGCAGCGCCGCCGCAAGGTGCGCTCGATCGTGGTGGGCTGGCTCGGCGGCGGGCGCGACGACGATGGCGATGAACTGCCTGTCTGGGAGCCCGCCGACCAAGGGCCCGGCCCGCTCGACCGGCTGCACGACGTGCAGTCGTATGCCGACATGGCCGCCGCGGTGAAGCAGTTGCCGCAACGCCAGCGCGAGGCTTTCATGCTGCGCATGCTGGAAGGGCTGGACGTGGCGGAGACCGCACTGGCCATGGGCTGCTCCGAAGGCAGCGTGAAAACCCATCTGTCGCGCGCGATGCATCATCTGCGCGATCAACTGGAGGACTGGCGATGACCTCGTCCGATAAAAACCGGCCTGACAACCGGCATAACAAGCCATTTGAACGGCGCGCCCGCGAGCTTTATCACGAGGCCGCCCAGCGCATCGACCCGACCACCGCCGGGCACCTGCGCACGGCGCGACGGAAGGCGCTGGCCGTTGCGCAAACGCCACAGCACCATACCGCCCGCTGGCTGATTCCGACCGGCGCATTCGCAGCCATCGCACTGGCCGCCCTGATGGTGTGGCAGCCGTTGCCTCATCGTGGTGCGGCGTCATCGAGCCACGCCATCAACGCGCCCCAGCAAGCCGCCGAAATGGACAATGAACTGCCGCCCGATGCCGACAAGACCGACCCGAACCTCTACCAGAACCTGGATTTTTATGGCTGGCTGGCCGCCAACGACAGTCCGAACAGTCAGCCGGCAAATCGCTGAGTCATGATCAAATTTTGCCCCTCGATCCTGTCAGCACTGTTCGCTGCGCTGCTGCTCGGCAGCATCGCCATTGCGCCTGTGCAGGCGCAGAATGCCCCACCGTCGCGCCCATGGGACAGCCTGAATCCGGCACAACGCGATGTGCTGTCGCCGTTGCAGGATAAGTGGGACAGCTTGCCGCCGCGCAAACAGGCCACCATGCTGAAACGCGCCGAGCAGTGGACCATCCTGCCACCGCGGCAGCGGGAAGAGGTCCGCGAGCGCATCGCCCGCTGGCAGTTGATGACACCGCAGGAACGCCAGCAGACACGCGAAAACAGGCGCCAGTTCCAGCAGCTGCCACCGGAGCAGCGCGCGAAACTACACGCCGCGTTCGAACGCTTTCAACAGCTGCCGCCGCAACAGCGCGAGCAGCTGATCAAGCAGTGGCTCGCCATACCCCCCGCCAAACGCTTGCAGTGGATGAAACAGTCCGGTGAAGCTAGAGAGCTGCCACCGCATAGGCCCGACCGGCCATGACGATAATCACCCCGCCATGCGCGGGGTGATTTGTCTCAACCGTTCAACTGGTCAGACGGGTTTCGCCAGCGTGGCTGATACAGCTTTTAGCGACCAGCTCGTCGCCGAAGTCCGGTTGCAACACGCCGTCACGGATCAGCAGTTCGACGAAGTTGTAGACATTGCGCGCGTACATTTCCGACGCGTGCAAGGGTGCGCCGGCCGGTAGATTGAGCGGTCCCAGGATCGTCACACCGCCATGCTCGACCCGTTCGCCCGGGCGGGTCAGTTCGCAGTTGCCGCCACTCTCGGCGGCCAGGTCGACGATCAACGCGCTCGGCTTCATGCCATCGACCATCGCCGTGCTGAGGATCTTCGGCGCGGGCCGCCCGGGCACGGCGGCCGTGCTGACCACCACATCGAATGATTTCAGATGCTCGGCCAGCGCCTGCTGCTGCGCCGCACGCTCCTCCGCCGACAACTCGCGCGCATAGCCGCCGCTGCCGGCCGCGCTGACGCCGAGATCGAGGAATTTCGCCCCCAGCGACTCCACCTGCTCACGGGTTTCCGGGCGCACGTCATAACCTTCGATCTGCGCGCCGAGCCGGCGCGCGGTGGCAATCGCCTGCAGCCCGGCTACACCCGCACCGATCACCAGCACCCTGGACGGCCGGATCGTGCCGGCCGCGGTGGTCAGCATCGGGAAAAACTTCGGCGACGCCTCGGCCGCGATCAACATGGCGCGATAACCGGCCACCGCCGCCTGCGAACTAAGCACATCCATCGCCTGCGCACGGGTAGTACGCGGCAGCAGCTCCAGCGAAAACGCCGTCAGCTTGCGCGCGGTGAGCGCAGCGAGACGTCCGGCCGCGCCATAAGGGCGCAGCTGACCGACCACCACGCCGCCTTCGCGCAAGCCGGCGAATACCGCGTCGTCCGGCGGCAGCACGCAGGCGAGCAGGTCGGCCTGCGCCAGCACGCCGGAGGCCTCGGCAAACTCGGCCTCGGCATAGCTGCTGTCGGGAAAACCGGCAGCACGGCCCGCATCGTGTTCCAGCAAGACGCGCAGCCCCTTGCCGCGCAGCTTCTTCGCCATCTCCGGCGTGATCGCCACACGCCGCTCTCCGGCGGCGGTCTCACGCAAAGCGGCTACGGTGATCGGCATGGTCAATCCCCTCGACAGTGGTCCAGACATCTTAGCGGCACTTGGGGCAACGTTTTGATCCCATCGAGCTTGAAAGTGTAAGCTGGCCCGCCGGCACAAACAGCTCATGCCATCCGGGGTCATCGCTGGAGATCCCGATGTCCGTATCACCCGACGCCGTTTCACCCAAGGCTTTCGATGACTTGCTGGCACTGGCGCGTAGTGCACGCGAACAGGCCTATGCACCGTATTCACACTTCCAGGTCGGTGCCGCACTGTTGACCCGCCACGGTCGCAGCTTCAGCGGCTGCAATGTGGAGAACGCCGCCTACGGCCTGTGCAACTGCGCCGAACGTACCGCCCTGTTCAGCGCGATCGCTGCCGGCTGCCAACCCGGCGATTTCACAGCACTGGCCGTGATCGCCGATACCGACAATCCGGTCAGCCCCTGCGGCGCCTGCCGCCAGGTGATGGCCGAACTGTGCAGCGACGCCATGCCGGTGCTGCTCGCCAACCTGCACGGAGACACCCAGGAAACCACCGTGGGAGCGCTGTTACCCGGTTCTTTCAAGCTGCCGCTTACTGTGTGACACCAAGCGCGCCTGATTCAGGCGGTCGCGCCGAACGCCGGATGCACGGCAACGCAATTGCGGCCGCCTGACTTGGCGCGGTAGAGCGCAGCATCAGCCTGCTCGATCAATTGCTCGGGCGAAACCTGCCCTGCTCCCGCGAAACCGGAGACGCCCAGGCTGACAGTCAACCTGACCAGCTCGCCATTGGCCTGGAACGGATTGGACTCGATGCGAAGGCGTATGCGCTCGCCGATAGTCTCTGCTTCCTGCCGCCCGGTATGGAGCAGCAACACCACGAACTCCTCGCCGCCCCAGCGCGCCAGAATATCGTTCGGCCGCAGTTCGCACTGAATGCGTTCGGCCACGATGCGCAGGCAGGCGTCGCCGACAAGATGCCCGTGATGATCATTGATCGCCTTGAAGTGATCGAGATCGAGAAAGATCAAGGACAGCGATTGTCGCGCCTGCCGCGCTGCAGTCAGCGCCTCGGCCATGCGCACCATCAAGGCGCGACGGTTGTGCAATCCGGTCAGCGCATCGTGCTGCGCTTCGTCGCGCGCCCGATCGCGTTCGCGGCGTATTTGCAGCGTGGACACTCCCAGCCCGAGTGTCAGTACCAGACTGGACAACGACAGCGAGGCCGGCAGGGTAAATTCAAGCCAGCCTGGCAAAGGGGTTGCCAGCAGCAATTGCGCGGCACGCAGAGCAGTGAATACCGACTGCGGGCTCCATGCGAGCAAAAAGATGCCGGCCGCCACGCTGCCGCGCCGCCACGCCACGACCACCGCGAGAATCGCCATCACCCCGCAGATCAGGAATAGCAGATTGCCGATATCCGGCTGCAGGCTGTTGCGATGGTGAAAACTCATCGGCAGCAGCGAAGTCAGCGTCAACACCACCCACGGCAGCCGCAACCAGGACAGCACGCGCGCAAAATGCGGTGCGATACGGCGCATATCGCAGAACTCGATGAGAAATGACAGTGCGAATGGCGTACTCAAGGCAGCCACAAACCACAGCACACGGATGCCCAGCGGCTCCAGCCAGCGGCTGCCCGGCAACAGATAAAGGTCACCGGTAGACACCAGCAGATAGAGAAACTGCGGCGCCAGGTAGCCGACAAAAAATCCGTACAGCTTTTCGCGCAAGGCCAGCCAGAGCGTCAACCCGACCATGATCATGGTGAGTTGCACGGCCTCGAAGAAGGTCATCAACCGCGCCCAGCGGATATCGGCGGCCTGATAGGCATCCTCCGGATAGACCTCGGCACTGAACGGCATGCGCTTGCTGGAGGACGACACGCGAAGATAGATACTCTGGACCGCAGCGAGATTTCGCGGCAGCTCGAAAACCAGGGCGCGACGCGAGAACCGTGGATCACGACCATATTGCGCGTGGTACTGGACCATCGGCCGGAAATCCGGCGCAACGAACAGAGTTACCGGCTGAAAGCGCGCGTTCCGTATCACCAGCAAGGGCGGGCTGTGCTCGCGCCAGTCTGCCATGAGCTGCAGGCGATACCAGCGCGCCACTCCCTTGTCGAAAACCAGCCCATCAGCCTGGACGGGCCTGAAGGCAGCATCCAGTGCACCCGTCGTTACGGCAGTGGCGGCAGGATCAGTCCCTTCCGGCAGCGCAGCCATGCGCAGATTCACGGAACTGGGCTCGGCATCGGCACGCGCGGCTTCGGGTTGCGCGAAAGCCAGCAGGCTGAATGCGGCCAGGCAGATCAGCAATCGCTTCATGGGAAGCCCCTTTATGCACGCATCGTACGCCTGATTTATGGCGCGCCAAAGACCTGCCTGTACGCGAAACCAGGGCTGGCCACCTGTCCGCACTGATCGCACAACATCCGCTTGCCGGCTAGCATGGACAACTCCGCCCATTACGGCTTTCTCCATGCCCGGCTCGTTATCCCTGCTCCAGCAACGCCATTCCGCGCCATCGCGCCAGCTCGGCGAGCCGGCACCGGACGAGGCGACCCTGCATGCCTTGCTGGAAGCGGCGATCCGCGTGCCCGACCACGGCAAGCTGGTGCCGTTCCGGCTGATCCGCCTGCAGGCCGAGGCGAAACTTCGCTTCGGCGAGCGACTTGCCACCATCGCAATCCGCAACAACCCCGACCTGTCCGGGGCCAAGCTGGAGAAGGAGCGCTTGCGCTACACCTTCGCCCCGCTGGTGATGGTGGTGGTCGCCTGCCTGCACGCCGACAGCAAGGTGCCGGAGATCGAGCAGAAGCTGTGCGCCGGCAACGTGGCCTACAACATCCTGCTGGGCGCCTATGCGCTGGACTACGGTGCGCAGTGGCTGACTGGCTGGGCCGCGTACGACCGCGAGGTAGCGGCGATCCTCGGGCTGGCGGAACACGAACACGTGGTCGGCTTCGTGCACCTGGGCACGCCGCAGATCGAGGTGCCCGACCGCGATCGCCCGGCACTGGCCGATCTGCTCGGCACCTGGACACCGTGAACGCCTCAGTGAATGGACTTCCAGCCGTCCATCTGGTCGACGGAAGCCTGTATGTGTTCCGCGCCTGGCACTCGATGCCGGACGAGTTCTTCGATGCAGACGGTCATCCAGTCAACGCCGTGCACGGCTACACCCGCTTCCTGTGCGAGCTGCTGGAACGCGCGCAGCCCGAGCATATTGCGGTGGCGTTCGACGCCTCGCTGACCAGTTCGTTCCGCAACGCGATCTACCCAGCCTACAAGGCCAATCGCGAACTGCCGCCACCGGACCTCGAACGGCAGTTCGTGCAGTGCCGTGCCGTCACCGAGGCGCTCGGCATCCACGTGATGATCGATCACAGTTTCGAAGCCGACGACCTGATCGGCAGCACGGTATGGCATCTGCGCGCGCAGGGCTGGCGCAGCGTGATCGTCTCCGCCGACAAGGACTTCGGCCAGTTGCTGGGCGAGCACGACGAGCAATGGGACTATGCCCGCAGCCAGCGCTGGGGGCCGGCCGGCGTGCACGAGAAGCTCGGCGTGCATCCGCAGCAGGTAGCCGACTATCTCGCCCTGTGCGGCGATGCGGTGGACAACATTCCCGGCGTACCGGGTGTCGGCGCCAAGACCGCCGCGGCCCTGCTCAGCCACTTCGGCAGCCTGGACACCCTGCTCGAGCGCATCGACGAAGTGGCCTTCCTGCGCCTGCGCGGCGCCGCCACTTGCGCCGCGAAGCTGCGCGAACATGCCGAGCAGGCCCGGTTGTACCGTCGACTCACCCGCATCGCGCTGGATGCGCCGGGCGCCACCACCGCCGAGGCGCTGCTACGCCGGCGCAACGAACCCGGAGTGTTCGACGCGCTGTGCGAGCAACTGCGCTTCGGTGCCTTCACGCGCAGCCGGCTGCGCGCCCTGCTGCGCTGATCGCGCCGCGCCGGTTGTCGCCATCGACCGGGCACGTCACCATGGGGCTGCCTTCGGAACCGTGGCCAGCCATGAACGACCTTGCAAACCGCACTCCCGTCGACGCCGACGCTCCCGTGGAAACGCTGTATGAGGGTCGCTGGCTGAGCCTGCGCAAGCGCGGCCGCTGGGAATACGCCGAGCGCAACAACCCCGGTGGCGCGGTGATCATCCTGGCGGTGACGCCGGACGACAAGGTGTTGTTCGTCGAGCAATACCGCGTGTCGATCCTGCAGAACACCATCGAGATGCCGGCCGGCCTGGTCGGCGACATGGCCGGGCAGGCCGACGAAAGTGTGCAACTGGCTGCACAACGCGAACTGGAAGAGGAAACCGGCTACCGCTGCCAGCGCGTCGACTTCGTCCACCGCGGACCGTCGTCGTCCGGCATGAGTACCGAGATGATCGCGTTCGTGCGCGCGTGGGAGCTGGAAAAGGTGGGCCCGGGCGGCGGTGACGAAACGGAAAACATCGTGGTGCACGAAGTGCCGCGCCTGGAGGCCGGCGCGTGGCTGTTCGCCCGCGCCGCCGAAGGTTATTCGATCGACCCGAAACTGTTTGCCGGACTGTGGTTCATCGAGCACGCCGTTGCACCAGGCGCCAGCCACATGTTCTGAACGGATTCCGCCACGCCGGAACAACCAGCATGACCTCCACATCGCAAGGCCCCCGCGCGGCGGTGAGACAGCATCCTTGATGCCTGCTCCGCAACCGTCATGAGTGCGTAACACCCCACATATACAGGCATGCCCCCGCGGACAGGCTTTATTCGTGCACCAACGGCCGGTGCGCGCCGAACGATCACAGCTGGGCTAAAGATTTCATCGACGCTGCCGAACTTGTAGGTGTCGGCCATGGTTTCCCCACGGGCCGGTTCCCCATTCGACTCCCCGTACCCATGGATTTTCACTCATGAAAACGCTTCTTCTTTCAGCCGTGCTGATGATCTCCCCGCTGGCTGCCCAGGCAGCCTGCGCGCCTGCCGATTTTGCCATCAAGGAGTTCAAGACTGCCGTCAATGGGGCAGGCTCCAGCGCCCGGCTCAGCCTCAGTGGCGAACTGCTCAACAACTGCAAAGAGGCCTCCGCCGCACAGATCCGTATCGAGGCAAAGGATGACAGCGGCAATGTCGTGCAGAGCAAGCAGGGCTGGCCAGCCGGCACGGCCAATATCGCTCCTGGCGAGGCCGCCAAGTTCGATCTCGGCAGGCAGTTTCGCCTTCAGCCCGAGATGACGAGTTACACCGTCAGCGTGGTCGCCGCACGCGCCTGGTGACACCTTGCCGTCACTGTAAAAACAAAGGCTCCGCAAGGAGCCTTTTTGCTGTCCGGATCAGCTGCCCTGCCGCTGCACGGACGCCATCGCCGGCCATCCTGGCCCGCACAGAAATCGCATCCGGTACCTGGGCCACCCGGGCCGGCATACGACGGTGACCCAGCAGACCCGGAAAGAACCCGCGGCACCCTCAATGCAAGACGAACAACTTGTCGAAGCCGGCCACGCGCAGCGTGTTGCGCAGCTCGCTGTCAGCGTTGACGATACGGATCTCGGCGCGGTCGGCACCGGCATGTTCACGCAACAGCAGCAGCATGCCCAGCGCCGAGCTATCCATGCTGGTCACACTGCCGAGATCGATAACATAACTGCGCGCGGGGGCGCCGTTGCCCAGGCAGGCTTCGTGAAAGTCGCGGTGGATGCTGAAGTCGAAGCGGTCGCCCAGTTGCAGGGTCAGGCAATCGTGTTCGCTGTCGTGGTGAACAATCATCGCGTATTCCTCAAAACAATTCGATTTCGCCGGCATCCATCGTGCTTTGCAGCGCCGGGCCGCGGGAGCGCAGGCGGGCCTTCTCGCGCTGGATTGCCAACCGGCTGCGCACCCGCTGGGCATGCTCGATCAGGTTATCGGCATCGATCGGGGCGCAGGCCAGCTCGCCGATATCGTGGGTGCACTCGGCCACTACCTCCTGCAGCTCGACCAGTCGGGTGCGTGTCTGCCGCAGCAGCTGGCTCAGGATGTCCTCGAACTGCAGCGAACGAATGGTGGTGGACACGTCGCTGCCGAGGCCGCGATTGATCTCGACTACCTGGTCGGCGACGGCACTGGTCCGCGCGTCACTCTCGGTGACATGGGCCATCATCGCGTCGATGCCGCCCTTGGTTGACAATGCCACGTTCAGATCCTGCGAGGCCATGGTGCCGACCAGTCCGCGCAGCTGTTCCATGGAGATGCGTGCGCGCTCGACGTGACTGCCGATCTGCTCGTTGAACTGGTTGGAGTTGCTGGCCAGATTGCGGATCTCGCCGGCAACCACTGCAAATCCGCGCCCCGACTCACCGGCCCGGGCCGCCTCGATGGCGGCGTTGAGCGCCAGCAGGTTGGTTTCCTCGGCGATCGTATTGACGTTCTTCAGCAGGCCGAACACCGCGTCCATTTCCCTGGCCATGCCGTCGATGCGATAGACGATACGCAGGCTCTCACGCGACATCTGCACGATCATGCCGACAAAATGCTGCAACAGATCGCCGGTACGGGCGGCAAAATCCTGTACCGAAACGCCTCCGTTCTGCGCGTCGATGATCTGCTTGAGCAGTGACTGCTGCAGCCCGGTCTTGCGCGACAGGCCGTCGAAGCCGCCACCCAGTTCGGATACGGCGTCGCGCAGCAGATCCAGCCCCTGATGCAACTCGCGGCTCGCGTGTCCAAGCTCGTCGACCAGGGAACTGCGTACATCCTCCAGCGCTTCGCGCACCGGCCCGGTATGGTCGATCACTTCGGTCGGTAGCGCGGGCGCGGCGCGGCGACGGTTCTCGATCATCCATACCGCAGTCAGCGCGACCACCAGCACGGGTGCCAGCCAGTCCGAGTGCCATAGCAACGCGCACTCCAGTGCCACCGCACTGGCAAGCCAGCCGTACAGCGGCTTCCGAGTGGTGAAGCGAACAAGTTGAGCAATGGCATCCATGGGCCAGTATCCGTCGGTCACGCGCGCAAGGCGCTGTCGTGGGGTTGATGCGCCAGCTTGAGCAGGCGCTCGGCAATGTGATCCAGCGGCAGCATTTCGCGTGCCGCGCCCAGCTTCCAGGCAGCACCGGGCATGCCCCAGACCACCGAGCTGGCCTCGTCCTGCACCAGGGTGGCCGCACCGCCCTGCTGCAATTCGAGCAGGCCGCGTGCACCGTCATCGCCCATGCCGGTCAGCAACACCGCAATCGCGGCGGCGCCGGCGCTGGCCGCGATCGAACGGAACAGCACGTCGACGCTGGGCTTGTGCCGGTTTACCGGCGGGCCATCATGCAGCCGGCACACATACCGGGCACCGTCCCACAGCATCAGCAGGTGCTGGCTACCCGGCGCGATGTAAGCATGCCCCACCTGGATCGGTTGACCATCGTGCGCTTCGCATACACGCATCGCCGAACAGCGATCCATGCGCTCCGCAAACGGGCCGCTGAAGGCACCGGGAATATGCTGGGTGACCAGGATCGGTGGCGCGTCCGGCGGCATCGACTCGAGCACTACGCGGACTGCCTCGGTACCGCCCGTGGACGCACCGATGGCGATGATCGGACTGCCGCCACGGGTGCCGGCCGCCTGCGCACGCGGCAACACCGCATCGGCCGACAGGCGCGGTGCCACGTCCAGCTTGCGCACTGCCGCACGCGCGCGCGGCCGGGCCTTGGCGGCGAGCTTCACCTTGGCGCAAATCTCCTGCGCACCATCGCCAAAGCTGCTGGCGAGGTCGCTGCTGGGCTTGGCGAAAAAATCCACCGCACCAAGCTCCAGCGCACGCAAGGTCACCTCGGCGCCCTGCACGGTCAACGACGACACCATCACCACCGGCATCGGCCGCAGCCGCATCAGGTTTTCCAGAAAGGTCAGGCCGTCCATGCGCGGCATCTCGACATCCAGCGTGAGCACATCCGGATTGAGCTGCTTGATCTTGTCGCGCGCGATCAACGGATCCGCCGCGCTGCCGACCACTTCAATCTCCGGATCGCAGGCAAGCATCGCCGACAGCAGCTTGCGCACCAGCGCTGAATCGTCGACTACCAGAACACGCACTCTTTCCATCACCGTCCATCTCGCCTTGCATGAAGCTTCCAAGTCACCTTGGCAGCGGCCTCGCCGGAATCCGCGGCATCGTCGCGGTCGCTAGAAAAGCTCGACCTCACCCTTTATCGGGTCATTTGCCAAACGCTTGAGGTAAACGCGCTCATCGGCGACCAGCGCCACGTCGTCGTGGCGGCGCAACAGACGCACACGCGCCCGCCCACTGTGCGGGAAGAACTGCACCTGGCGCGGATACACATCACCCAGATCTGCCGCGCAGAGCGTCAGTTTTTCGGCGGCGATGTAACGCTGCACGAAATCGATGTTGCGCTGGCCGATGTCGGTAAGCTGGGCCAGCACGCGACCGCCGCCAAATACCTTGAGCTGCAGATCGCCCCGCTGGCCGCCCGCGTTCAGGATCGCGTTGATCAGCTGCTCCATCGCATCGCTGCCATAGCGCGCCGCACGCCCCACGGTAGAAGACCAGCTGTCGCGCTCGCCCAACGGCTCGGGCAGCATGAAGTGATTCATCCCACCGATATGGCGGCGCGCATCGTGGATGCAGACCGCGATGCAGGAGCCGAGCACGGTAGTGATCAGCTCCTCCTGCGTGCTGACATAAAACTCGCCGGGCAGCACTTTCGCCGTCATGCACGACTGCGCCGGATCCCAGTATCGGCGCACGTGCTCGAAGCCCGGCAACGCCGTGGATAAAGCCGGCGTTGCCGGCCTGACGACTTTCAGTGATCTCATCAGGCCAGCTTCCGGTAGACCGTGCGGCCGATCAGCTCGAAGTCATCGTTGATACCGTGCAGCGATTCGGAGTGGCCGAGAAACAGATGACCACCCTTCGGCAGCAACTCGGCATAGCGGCGAAACAGGCGCTGTTTGGTCGGCTGGTCGAAATAGATCACTACGTTGCGACAGAAGATCGCATCGAACGGCCCACGCATCGGCCATTCGTGCATCAGGTTCAACGGCTGGATCGCCACCAGGTCGCGCAGGCGCGGATGCACGCAGGCGTACCCTTCGAATTCACCGGCGCCTCGCAGCATCCAGCGGCGGCATCGCTCCGCGCTGATGCCGGCTATCCGTTCCAGCGAATACACGCCCTTGCGCGCGGTATCCAGCGCCTGCGGCGACAGGTCGGTCGCCAGGATTTTTGCATCCAGCTTGCTGCCGTGCTGCTCCAGCGCCTCGGCCAATACCATCGCCAGCGCATAGGGCTCCTCGCCGGTGGAACAACCTGCCGACCAGATCCGCAGGCGATCCCCGTCGCGGCGCTTCTCGTGCAGCCAGCGCGGCAGCAGCTCGTTGGCCAGCAGGTCGTAATGGTGCACCTCACGGAAGAACGCCGTGACATTGGTGCTGATCGCACTGGCCAGCTCACCCAGCTCGCTGAGCGGGTCAAGCCCCAGCAACTCGCAATAGCTCTCGAAACTCTTCATGCCCAGGGCACGCAAGCGCCGCTGCAGGCGCCCCTGTACCAGCTGATGCTTGTGCTCGCCCAGCGAGATGCCGCAATGCTCCAGCACGAATCCGCGCAGGAACTGGAACTCGGCATTACCCAGCACGGGTCCGTTGCTGGCGGTCGTCGCCGCGACGCTGTCGCTGAGCATGCCGGGTACAGCGTTCACTCAGAATTCCTTCCACATACCAGCGGCGGTGCTGCCCGCATCCGCCGTCGCGCGGGCCGGCGTCTGCGGTGTGTTGCGCACGGCGGCAAATACCGCTTCGGCCTCGGCCGCCACCGCTCGTGCACGCGTCGACGCCGGTTCGGATGCGGCCGCAACCTCATCCTGATTCAGCTGGAAGAAACCGACCTGGCGAGTGAGTTCACCAGCCTGTTCCTGCATGGCGCGAGCGGCAGCAGCAGCTTCCTCGACCAGCGCGGCATTCTGCTGGGTCATCTCGTCCATCTGCATCACGGCATTGTTGACCTGGTCGATGCCGGCCGATTGTTCCTGACTGGCTGCGGCGATCTCGGCGACGATGTCGGTGACCTTCTTCACGCTGTCGACAATCTCGGCCAGCGCCTTGCCGGACTGGTCGACCAGCTCCGAGCCACTGCGCACCTTCTCTGCGCTGTCTTCGATCAACCCCTTGATCTCTTTCGCGGCACCGGCGCTGCGCTGGGCCAGGCTGCGCACCTCGGTGGCCACGACAGCAAACCCGCGACCCTGCTCGCCCGCACGTGCCGCTTCCACCGCTGCGTTCAACGCCAGCAGGTTGGTCTGGAAGGCGATTTCCTGGATCAGTCCCACGATATCGGCGATCTTGCGGCTGGAGCTGTTGATGTCGCGCATCGCGACAATCGCCCGTCCCGCCACCTCGCCACCGCGCTCGGCCTGTTCGCGCGCCCCGCGTGCCAGCTGATTGGCGTGACTGGCGTTCTCCGCGTTCTGCTTTACGGTAGAGGTCATCTGCTCCATCGACGAAGCCGTTTCCTCCAGCGAGGAGGCCTGCTCCTGGGTACGCTGGCTGAGATCGTCATTACCGTGGGCGATCTGCTGTGCCGCCGTGCTGACGGCATCGGAGCCCTGCCGTACTTCGCCGACGATCATGCCCAGGCGCTCATCCATGACCCGCAACGCGTCCAGCAAGCGGCCCAGTTCATCGTTGCTGTTGGCCTTGATTCCGTGTCCCAATCTGCCTTCGGCAATGGCATGCGCCACCCGCACGGCACGGCCAAGAGCACCGATGATCGAGCGAATCAGCAGCGTTGCCACAATACCGGCCAGCAGCAAGCCGAGTATCAGTGCGGCCAGGGTCATTGCGCGGATGTACTTGTAGCGAGTGAGCTGCCTGTCGAAGATCTGTTTGGCCTCCACGCGCTGCACGTCCACCAGCTTGCCCAGTGCATCCTGGCGTATCATCAACAGCGGCCTGACATCCATCTGGAGGGCGTCATTGCTCGCTGTGTCAGCTTGGGCCAGCGAGGCCTCGAGGTCTTTCATGCTGGAGAGATAGTCGGCATCGGTGGCGAGGTAATCCTTGTACTTTTCCGCGAATGCGGCACTCTGCGGCACCGCCGACAGCTGCTTGTTTATGTCATTGATTTCGGTCTGACGACGCGCCACGGAAGCAAGCTTCTGCTTCACCAGATCGGCCTTGCCGATCTGGTCCGCCGCCTCGCCAAGCTCGATGAAGCTCAACAGCGAGTTAGTGCGGATCGCACCCATCATCTGCGTCGGCACCATCTCGTCTTCATAAATCTGGCGCATGCCTTCGTTCTGCAATTGCATGGCGCCCAGACCGATGACGGCACCACCGATCAACATCAATCCAAGCAGGCCGAGTACGCCGATCAGGCGCGCCTTGACGGTCAGCGTCGTCAAACTGGACAAGCGTGCCTTGAAAGTCTTCATCTTCATCTGTATTCCCGGTTCAGGCGGCAACTTCAACTTCATTTCCCCGGATAGCCGGCAACGCGGCATCCAGCGTTTCCACGTCTTCCGGACGCATGAGTTTCTCCACGTCCAGCAGCATCACCATGCGTTCGTCGTGAGTGACGAGGCCTTTCAGGTAACGGGTATCCACTACCGCACCCATGTCGGGCACCAGCTTGATCGATGTCTGGTCGATATCGACCACATCGGACACACTGTCCACCACGATGCCGAACAGGCGCTCGCCGATGGCGACGATGATCGTCACGGTGTTGTCGCCGTAGCTCTCGCGCTCGAGTCCGAAACGCAGACGCAGATCCATGACCGGCACGATCGCGCCACGCAGATTGAGCACGCCCAGCACGTAGCCCGGCGTTTGCGGAATGCGGGTGACCCGCGACCAGCCGCGAATTTCGCGTACGGCGAGAATGTCCACGCCGTACTCTTCCCCTGCCAGGGTGAAGGTCAGTTGCTGCGACTGGGGTGCCGCGGTTTGGGTGTCTTCGTACATGGACCTGTTACCTCGTGAGGACGTCCACGAACGTCCTGCTGCCTTGGTTGTGTCGGCGCGATCCGGCAAAACTTGAGCGAGCAGTGGACGCCCGTGCAATGACGATGGTTCAGCCGGCGAATGCGCCGTATCGATCAGGCGGCCTTGCTGCGCATGCCCAGCCGCACCACGCCACCGACATCGACAATCAGCGCAACCGAACCGTCGCTGAGAATGGTCGCCCCGGAAACGCCCTGCACGCGGCGGTAATGGGCTTCCAGCGACTTGATCACGGCCTGTTGCTGGCCCAGCAGGTCATCGACAAGCAGCCCGACGCGACGGCCATCGTCCTCCACCACCACCACGATGCCGCGCTCGATGTCGGTGACCGCATCAGTGCAGGCGAAGGCGCGATGCAGTCGCATGATCGGCAGGTATTCGTCGCGGAAATGGAACACTTCACCGCCACCGGCAATCCTGCGCACCGTCTCCGTGCGCAGTCGCAACGACTCGACGATCGAGGTCAGCGGCACGATGTAGCGCTCGCTGCCGACCGCGGTGACCAGCCCGTCGATGATCGCCAGCGTCAGCGGCAGCGCGATGGTGAACGTGCTGCCTTTGCCGCTGACGCTGCGCACGCCGACGCTGCCGCCGAGATCGCGCACATTGCGTCGCACCACATCCATGCCGACGCCGCGCCCGGAAAGGTCGGTGGCCTGGGCGGCAGTGGAAAAGCCCGGCTGGAAAATCAGATCAGCCACCTCGGCGTCGCTGAGCTCCTGGTTGGCAGCAATCAGGCCGCGCTGCAATGCCTTGGCAGTGATCGCGGCCCGGTTCAAGCCGGCGCCATCGTCGCTGATCTGCACCACGATGTTGCCGCCCTCGTGGTATGCATTGAGCTTGAGCAAGCCGGTTTCGGATTTGCCGGCGGCCTTGCGCTGTTCGGGCGATTCCAGTCCATGGTCGATCGCATTGCGCACCAGATGCACTAGCGGATCGCCAATTTTTTCCAGCACCGTCTTGTCCAGCTCGGTGCCTTCGCCGTGCAATTCCAGCTTGACCCGCTTGTCGAGCTTGCGCTCCAGGTCGTGCACCAGCCGCGGGAAGCGATTGAACACCGAGCCGATCGGCAGCATGCGGATGCGCATGACGCTTTCCTGCAACTCACGCGTGGTGCGTTCGAGCTGGGTCAGACCGTCACGCAGTTGTTCCAGCTGCGACATCTCGAATTTTTCGCCGACCTCGCTGAGCATCTCCTGGGTGATCACCAGCTCGCCCATCATGTTGATCAGCGCATCGACCTTGTCGATGCCCACGCGGATCGAACTGCCTTCGCTGGTGGCAGCCACTGGCTGAACTTGCGGCGCAGCGGGATTCGCCGGCTTCGGCACAGTCGCCACGGCAGCCACGGCGGCGCTGGCAGCAGGAGCTTCGACCACGGGCTTGATCAGCAGCTCGCAATCGCCGTCGAGCCAGTCGAACACCGCATCGATATCGCCGCGCGCAACGGCCCCGTGCAGACGCAGATCCCAGCCCAGAAAGCACTGCGTCGGATCAAGTGCAGCCAGTTGCGTCGGTGCGCCATCGACGATGAAGGCGCGCACCACGTCCAGCCGACCCAGCTGCTGCAGTTCGCGAAACACGCGCAACGGGTCGTTGCCAGTCTGCAGCAGATGCGGCAACGCGACGAAACCGATGTCCCAGCCGCTGACAGCCGCTGCTGGCGGCGCGACAACCGCTGCCACCGCAGCGGCCTCACCGCTGACCAAACCCACCAGCTCGGTGCGCAGCGCCTCGCTCTCGGCATCGGCCACCGGTTGACCGCTGCGGGAACGATCAAGCATGGCGCGCAGGCTGTCGACCGAACGCAGCAGCAGCTCGATCAATTCCGCATCCACCGCACGTCGCTCGCTGCGCACTTCTTCCAGCAGCGACTCGGCCACATGGGTGAACGCGGCCACGTCGGTGAAGCCGAAGGTGGCCGCGCCGCCCTTGATGGAGTGCGCGGCACGTAAAATCGTATGCACCAGCTCGGTATCGGCCGAGCCCGCACCGAGCGCAAGCAGAGCCGCCTCCATCACATCGAGGCCTTCCAGACTTTCCTCGAAGAAGGTCTTGTGGAATTGAGTCAGATCGACCGCGCTCATGATTTTCCCTTAGCCCAGCACACGCTTGACGGTCGCCAGCAGTTGCTCCGGATCGAACGGCTTGACCAGCCAGCCGGTAGCACCGGCCGCCTTGCCTTCCATTTTCCGCTCGGTATGCGACTCGGTGGTCAGCATCAGGATCGGCACGCCCTTGTAGGCATCCAGCGCGCGCAGCTCGCGCACCATCGCAATGCCGTCCATCACCGGCATGTTGACGTCGGCGAGTACCAGATCGAACGTACCAGCACGGGCCGCATCCAGCGCCAGCTGGCCGTTCTCGGCACCGGTCACTTCATGCCCTGCTCCACGCAGGGTGAAAGCCACCATGTCGCGCATCGAAGTCGAATCGTCTACCGCAAGAATCTTTGCCATGTTGCTACCTCGTGTCAGGCCGGCGTCGCCACCGGCATTTCCAATATCCGTGCCAGCCCCAGCAAGGCGGCCGCTTCGTTCAGGGCGTCACTCGTGCCGCACCAGCTCAACTTGCCGCCACGCGCACCCAGTTCACGCTGGAACAGCGTCAGCAATTGCAGCGCCGCCGTATCGGCACGCTCTACCTCGCGTCCGTCCAGCACGATCTCGTCTGCATCCAGCACATTCAGCAATGTCTTCATCAGAGAAGCCTGGGCCGCCATGCGACAATCTGCCGGAAGCGTCAGCACGATCGGCTCCACGCTGATGACCGCTTCCGGCCCTACGGCCATGGCCGTCTGCCGCAGGCCCGACTTTGCTGCCTTTACACTCGTTTGTTTACCGGCCATGCCATCACTCCGCTCGCACTGTGTGCGTTGACCAAGGGCTTATCGGCCGATGCGACGATCGCTTTAGAGTGTCGCGTCCTTGACTCAACGCCATCGGCAGCGAGGGCGCGGGCACCGGCCAGCCGCCATCGGCGACATGCAAGCCTCAAGTTTCCCCGCGTGGCGCCGATGCCCTTCTGGACGGACCCACTTCGGCACGCAGCGCGAACCCGCGCAGGACTTCCTCTTGATCATCCAACCCACCAGCCTTGCCGCTCTCACATGGGCTGGCGCTGCCTCCGGCACCAGCGCGCCGAGCTGGCGCATCGGCACCGTGCTGTCGGCGCGGCCGTTGGGCATCAACCCGCAGGGCTTGCTGGTTCTGCAGATCGGCAGCTTGACCGTGGAGACCGAGGTGCCCGGCAGCCAGCTGCCGGCACAGTTTCAGGTGCGTGTGTTGAGCCTTGGGGCGCAGCCACAGTTGGAAGTGCTCCTGCCCCATCCTGCCGACCCGACATTTCAGCGCATCCTGCGCGAACGGCTACCGCAGCAGAATGGTTATGCGCCACTGCTGGCCACGCTTGGCGCACTGGCTCAACGGCCGATGATGCGCCAGCTTCCGCCGTACCTGCGTACTGCGCTGGCCCTGCTTGAACACGCCATACGTACACCGGCTGACATCACCACGGGCGAAGGTCTGCGCATGGCGATCAGCCGCAGCGGCCTGTTTCTCGAGTCACAGTTGACCGATCCACAAGCCAACTTGACGGCACTGGCCGAGGAAGACTGGAAAAGCGCGCTACTACGTCTGGTCGGACTGCTCGATCGGCAGGCACCCTCCACACCGTCACCAAGCCGTAGCGATACGGCACCACCCTTGCTCCAGCGCGGCCCGCAGGCACAGGCACGATTGCCGCTGCCGCTTGCCGCCGACGCCGATGACGTGAACCCCTTGCTCGATCAGCTGCACGGTGACGTGAAAGCCGCACTGGCGCGGGTGGAAGTTGCCCAGCTGGAAGCCAGCACGCTGCCGGCCTGGATGATCGAGATTCCGCTGCAAGGGCATGGCGGCCGCGACGTACTGCAGTTGCAGCTGGAATTCGTCAATGATTCCACCGATGGCAGTCATGGCTGGACCCTGGGTTTTGCGCTTGACCTGCCTGCGCTGGGTCCCGTGCACGGTGAACTGCAATTGCACGAACCACGACTGTCAGTACGCCTATGGGCCGAGCGTGCAGAAACGGCGCAGCGGCTGGAGCGTCAGTTCACTCCGCTGCGTCAGCGGCTGGCTGCCTGTGGCGTACTGCTCGATCAGCTGAGCTGTCAGGTTGGCCTGCCGCAACCCCACAGCCGGCACAGTGCCGTGCTGCTGAAGGCAACCGCATGAGCACACCGCCCACCGCCCAGCGCAAGGTCAGCCTGAAGCTAGCCAGCGGCGCGAACGAGATCAAGGCGATGCCCGCTGAATCGCTGGACAGCCTGCTTGCACGCGCCCAGGCACTTGGCCTGCCCTTGCACCATGACCCGCAGATCGCCGCCCTGCTGGCAGCGCTGCGTCTGCGGGACGACATTCCGGCACTGCTCTATGCCGCAGCCGCATCGGTGCTAGCCACGGTCTACGATGCCGCCGAAGAATAAGTTCACGACTGCAATCGCTCCAACAGAACGCCGTGCGGCTCAGTGACCGGCAGGATGCAGCTGTCGGATCAGACGCGCCTCGTCACGGCTCAGCCCGCAGCGCGCAACTATCTGCTCGACATCGGCACCTTCGCGTGCCAGTTGCTGGGCCAACTCATACGACGTCAATTTGGTTGGTGCCGGCTGCTGCTCGATCAGGGCGATGCGTTGTTCCATACGTCCCAATGCAGTCACCAACATGGAGGTCGGCACATCAGTCTGGACGGCATGGGACATGCTTCCGGTCAGGCTGCCGATGTCCCGCTTCAGCTGGCGCGACTGGCGCCATAGCTGGAGCAGCAATGCAGACTGCAGCACGGCCAACAGCAGCAATACGCCGACAGCGATCTCAAGCTCCATCGCCACCCTCCTGCTTTAACCGGCACAGTCGACGCACATCGAGCAAGGCAACAAACCCGCCCTGCCAGGCCAGCACGCCAGTCACCGGATCGTCGAAACGGCTGGCACGCCCAGGCGGGGGTAGCGCGATCTCGTTGCCGTCGACTCGCAGCAGCTCGCCGATACTGTCCACCCGCAGACCAACCAGATGGTTGCCGTGTGACAGCATCACCACGCGGACTTGTTCCGGATCGGCATCGGGCAATGCCGGCAGGCCCAGACGCAAGCAGCCGTCCAGCACCGGCACGATGCGTCCACGCAGAAGGCGGATACCCAGCAGATCGGCGGCCGCTCCCGGCACCGGTGTCAGTTTGCCGAGACGGATGACTTCACTGACTTCGACCAATGGGGCCGCATACAACTGGGCACCGACCTGGAATGACAGCCAGTGCTGATCCTGCGCTGCAGTTATTCCGGCAACGGCACTCATACACGCACTCCACGATTGCTTGATGGCGTCATCGGATCCGTTCCGCTGGTGCGCTGTGCTGCGGCACATCATCTGCACCCGAAGCAGGTGCAGCCGGCGTTGCCGAAGCCGCCGCTTCCATTCCGGAGGATGCAATCGGCGGGGCGACCACCTTGATTACCGGCACGCTCGGCAAGCTGCCGGTCGCATCTATCCTGGAAGCATGCGGTGCAGTGACGTGCACTGTCGGCATTTCATGGGTGGTCTCGGCGGGTTCTCTGACGACTTCGGCTGTCGCATCGACGTGATCGGCATCGGTATAGAAGCGGCTCGGTGCCGTGCGATCGCTGAGCACAACCACCAGGACCCGCCGATTGCGGTTGCGACCTTCCGTGGTGGCATTGTCGGCGACCGGTCGCATTTCACCCCAGCCGATGATGCCAAGCCGGTCAGCTCTCACGCCGTGCTCGGAAAAGAGTCGCGCCACGGTTGCTGCTCGCGCCGCCGACAGCTCCCAGTTGGACGGGTATACCTGAGTGTTGATTGGCACATCGTCCGTATAGCCTTCCACCCGCAGCGGGTTCGCGAACGGCGTGAGGATCGATGCCAGGTTGCGCAGCACCGCATCGGCCGGCGGGGCCAATTGGGCCACGCCACTGGGAAACAGGATGTCGGTGCGGATCTCGATTTCCAGCCAGTCCGTGGTACGCCGCACGACGACCTGCTGCTTGTCGATCAACGGCTGCAACGCTTTGCGCACCAGGCTTTCGATGCTTTTCAGGTTTTCCTGCTGGCTCGGCGGATTACCCGCGTCACGCCCATGACCTCCATGCATCGGTACCGGGCGCGGCGGAATCGGTATGGCGATCGGCACGACCGACGAGCCAGGCTGACCGGCCGGCGCAGCAATCGCCGGCTCGATATTGTGCGGCCGTACCTTGGTCGGCGGCATCGGCGCAATGACGTGACTGGAACCATTGAACGCCTCGATGATCGATTCGGACATCACCCGGAACTTGCCCTCGTTGACCACCGACACCGCATACATCACCACGAAGAATGCCAGCAGCAGCGTCATCAGATCCGCATACGGAATCGCCCATGCCTCATGGTTGGTGTGTTCCTCATGCTTTTTCCTTCTCATGCGAGATAGCCTTGCAGCTTGGCCTCGATCTGCCGCGGGTTGTCACCCTGGGCAATCGATACCAGCCCTTCGATCAGGATCTCGCGCATCTGCGTCTGCTTGTGGATCAGGCCCTTCAAGCGCGCGGACATGGGCAGCATGAACATGTTCGCCAGTGCCACACCGTAGATGGTTGCCACGAAAGCAGCGGCAATGCCATGACCGAGCTTGCTGGGGTCGGCCAGGTTCTGCATCACCGCCATCAGCCCCATCACCGCGCCGATGATGCCCAGCGTAGGCGCATAGATGCCGGCGTTCTCGTATACCTTGGCACCGGCCAGGTCGATCGCTTCGCGGGTGTCGAGATCAACTTCCAGTACGCTGCGGATCGCTTCCGGTTCGCTGCCGTCGACTAGCAGTTGCAGTCCCTTGCTGATGAAAGTGTCGGACTCAGCCTCGATCTGCGGTTCCAGACCAAGCAGACCTTGCCGCCGCGAGATTTCGCTCCAGCCAACGATGCGGCTGATCAAGTCACCGGGCTGATGCCGTGGGGGCTTGTAGATCATCGCCATCATCTTCAACGCATGCTTGAGCACCTTGCCCTGGTTCTGCACCAGCAATGAGGCGATCGTGCCGAAAAAAACGATGACGAACGCCGCTGGATTCCACAACGCGCCGACCGTCGAGCCCTTGAGCACGGTGCCGATGATGATGACCGCGAAGGCCAGAATCGTGCCGATGATGCTTACCGGATCCATACTGTCAGCCAGTTACCTGCAAGGAAGGAAGAAGCTGGCCGCCGTCATCGGCCAGACCGGCCAGATCCACCACCAACGCCAGACGGCCATCACCAGTCACGGTGGCACCGGCAATGCCGGCGGCGCCCTCGAACAGCGGGCCGAGCGGCTTGACGATGACGTCTTCGCGACCGAGCACGACATGCACCAGGCAGCCAAGTCGCATGTGCCCGATATGCAATACCACCACGTGCCGGCCTGCCGCTGTCGCTGCACCCGCCCAGCCAGCCAGATTTGCCAGCGGCAGGGCACGACCGCGATGTCCGGCCACCAGCCGTCCGTCGAGCAGGCGATCCTGGCCATCGACCAGCTCGAAGACCTCCTCGACATTGCTCAATGGCAACGCGAACAACCGGGTCCCGACACTCACCATCAACACGCGAAGGATCGCCAGCGTCAGTGGCACCGTCAGCTCCAGCTCACTGCCATGGCCCAGCTTCGAACGCACCTGCAAGGTGCCCCCGAGTTCCGCCACGCGGGTCTTGACCACATCCATGCCGACGCCGCGGCCGGAGATGTCGGAGACCGTCGCAGCCGTGCTGAAGCCGGGCCGGAAAATCAGTTCGTAGCATTCGGCTTCCGTCAAGTGCGCGGCCTGTACCTGATCGATCACACCTTTCTCCAGCGCCTTGCGGCGCAGGATGTCCGGATCCATGCCACGACCATCATCACTCACCGAAATCACGATGCGCTCGCCACGCTGACTTGCGGACAGACATATCCGGCCCTTGCGCGGCTTGTCGACGCGCTCGCGCTCGTCAGGCATCTCCACACCGTGGTCGAGCGCGTTGCGCAACAGATGCACCAATGGATCGGCCAATGCCTCGACCAGGCTGCGGTCGAGGTCGGTACCCTCGCCTTCCAGTACCAGCTCCACCTCCTTGCCGAGCTGGCGAGCCAGGTCGCGGACGATCCGCGGAAACCGCTGGAACAGTCGCCCGACCGGCTGCATGCGCATGCCCAGCGCAGCCGCCTGCAATTCGTCGGCAACCCGATCCAGTTCGCCGGCAGCGGTTGCCAGCGCCTCGTCACCGCCACGCGCGGCCAGGCTAAGCAGGCGATTGCGTACCAGCACCAGCTCGCCGGCACGATTGACCAGTACGTCGAGCCGCGAGGTATCCACACGCACGGTGGTTTCTGCAGGTGCTGGCGTCGCATGACGTGCCGGCGCAGACGCCGCCGGAACAGCGGCTGGAACCGGAGCCGCACTTGCAACCGGTACGCTGACCGTACCGGGCTGACCACTCTTGCCGTGCAGCGTGTCCAGCAGCGCCTCGAATTCGTCATCGCCGATAGCACTCGCCGCCGGCTGTGCGACAGCCGGCTTCGACACAGCATCGACCAGGCCAGGTGCACTCGTACCGTAGAGATTGTCGAGCAAGGCCTCGAATTCACTGTCGTCAATCGCCGCACCCTCACCTGGTGCAACCATCAACGGCACGGCTACCGCTACGGGACCGGTGGAAACACGCTCCGTATTCGGCAACAAGCGTTGCAGCAAGGCAGCCGGTGGCATCGCCAGCGGCGCGTCTGCCCCCAGCGCAGCCATCATCCCATGGAGCAGGTCGAGCGCTTCGAGCAGCGCATCCATCTGTAGCGCACCCAACACGACATGGCCGTTGCGCGCCTCATTGAGCAGGTCTTCGGCGTGATGGCATAGCAACACCATCGGTTCGACCGCCAAAAATCCGGCGCCGCCCTTGACGGTGTGGAATGCACGAAACACCGCATTCAACAGCTCGCTGTCGTCCGGCGCGGTTTCCAGCCCAACCAGCTGCTCGCCCAAGCGCTCCACCAGCTCGCCGGCCTCGACCAGGAAATCCTGACGCAGCTCGTTGTCGAACTCCGCATTCACGGCGAGCCCGCCTTCAAAACCCGAATTCGCTGAGCAGACGGTCAGCGTCATCCTGGCTCGACACTTTGACCGCACTGGCCGGAGCCTCGCTACCGGCCAGTGCGCCGGTCAGCCGTACCAGCTCCAATAGCGACGACTCCACACTCTCGATGAAGTTGACCACCTTCTTGATGCGCTGACCGGACAGGTCCTGCCACGATTGTGCCAGCACCATGTCGGCCAGGCCTTCGTTGCACTGGATGGCGAACTCGCTGGCCTGACGCGCCAGTACGGCGGCCGGGTCGCTGCGACTGTCGGTGAACGCCAGCACTTCACCGGCATTCTGCGCCAGCGCCTCGGCCTGCGGCCGCATGCGTTCGGCAAAGTCGATGCTGCGATTGGCTGCCCGCGCACTCATTTCCAGCACGTCGTTGAGATGCTTGCGCGCGTCGGCCACGCTGTCCGGGACCCCTTCGCTCGCCAGTTCACCGCCCAGCCGGCGCATCGCGTCATGCAGATCGCGTGCAAGCTGACCAAGTGCGCGGAACAGGCGTTGCTCGCGATCGCGCACCATGACATCCAGCGCGTGCTCGAAAGCCGGGCCATCCGGGCTGTTCAACAGATCGCGCAGTTCAGGGGGCAGCTGTTCCTCGTTCACGAGAGGCAGGACGGCGTTCATGCGCTGGCTCCACTGGCGGCAATCCGTTCGAAGATTTTGCCGAGCTTTTCTTTCAGGGTAATCGCGGTAAACGGCTTGACCACGTAGCCGTTCACGCCAGCCTGGGCGGCGGCGATGATCTGGTCACGATTGTTCTCGGCCGTCACCATCAATACCGGCATACCCTTCAATGAGGGTTCGGCACGGATCGCGCGCAACAGGTCAATGCCGGTCATGTTCGGCATGTTCCAGTCGGTCACGACCAGGTCGAACGGCGTGCTGCGCAACATCGCGATCGCACTCTCGCCATCATCGGCCTCCTGGATCAGCGGATTGCTGAAGCCCAGTTCGACCAGCAGGTTGCGAACGATACGCCGCATTGTGGAGAAGTCGTCCACCACCAGGATTTTCATGTTCTTGTCCAAACATCTTCTCCATTTTTACTTTACGGGCCAGTGCGCCAAGCCCAGGAATTCGATGTGCCGCTTCGTCAGCCGCGCCAGTCCGTCAGCCGTGCACGCAACCGGATGATTGCCTGCCCGTGGATCTGGCAGATCCGCGACTCGCTCACCCCGAGCACGGCGCCGATCTCCTTCAGGTTCAACTCCTGCTCGTAGTACAGCGACATCACCAGTTGCTCACGCTCCGGCAGACCACCGATCGCCTCGACCAGCGCCTCGCGCATACCGTCGTGCTCGATGCTGTCATGCGGGTTCAATGCCGTCTCGTCGACGACATCCAGCACGGAGCCGTCCTCGTTGTCGTCCGATGCGGTCAGGCTGAGCAGACGTACACAGGCTGCATCGGCAAGTATCTGGTGGTATTCCTCCGCACCGATGCCGAGCCGCCGGATGACTTCGGCATCATCCGCCTCGGCGCCGGTCTCGGTCTCGATCTGACGTACCACCTCGGCCACTTCGCGGGTCTTGCGATGTACCGAACGCGGTGTCCAGTCAGTACGCCGCAATTCGTCCAGCATCGAGCCACGTATGCGGATACCCGCATACGTCTCGAAACTGGCCCCTCGATCGAGGGTGTAATGGCGCGACGCCTCAAGCAAACCGATCATCCCAGCCTGTACCAGATCACCCACGTCGACACTGGCCGGCAATCGCCCCATCAGGTGATAGGCGATCCGCCGCACCAGTGGTGCATGCCGACGCACTAGTTCGTCGGCACTTTCGCGGGAATGTTGTAGGTATTCCGAAGCCGCACTCATCTCATTACCCTGCCGCCGGTATCGCCCGGCCACCAAAGAAGGCGATACGGTCGCGACCCGTGCGTTCGGGTTCTGCCCATGTATCGACCACACCTGCCAGTTGCTTGAATGCCAGTGCCGAACGGCTGGAAGGCCACAGATCCACCACCGCACTCTGCCTACGAATGGCTTGACGCAGGCGTTCGTCGTGCGGCACCCACCCAGCGAAATCGATCACCACGTCGAGGAAGCGGTCGCTGACACGCGACAATTTCCGGTGCAACTGCCGGGCCTCGCCCTCGTTGTGCGTCATGTTTGCGACCATGCGGAAACGGCGCACCCCGAAGTCACGGCTGAGCACCTTGGTCAAGGCATAGGCATCGGTCAATGATGCCGGCTCATCGCATACCACCAGCACCACGTCATCGGCGGCGGCGGCAAACATCGCCACGTTGTCGGACAGCCCGGCAGCGGTGTCTACCAGCAGGTATTGCGGCGGCTGGGCCATTTCGTCGAACGCGCGGATGATCGCTGCATGTTCACTATTGTCCAAGTGCGCCAGCCGGCGCGTGCCGGACCCCGCAGGAATCACCCGCAGTCCGCGCGGGGCAGCCAGCAGCAGATCCTCCAGTGTGCAGTCGCCGTCGAGCAGGTGGCCGATGTGACGCGATGGCGTGAGCCCGAGCAGTACATCGACATTGGCCATGCCCAGATCGGCATCCAGCAGGATCACGTCACGGCCGGCCATCGACAGTGCCATGCCTAGATTCACCGCCATCGTGCTTTTGCCGACACCACCCTTGCCGCCGGCCACAGCTATCGTGCGACAGCGGCGCCGTGGCGACGGCAAGCCCGACAGCAGGGTACTGGCCTGATGGTTCGGCAACATGATCTCCGACTCCCCTCGGCCAGCCCTCGCCGAAAGCATGTGCGTCAGTCCCCAGGCCTGATCCATTGCGAGTGCTCCGCTCATGCGCTGGCCACCGCAAGGCCGAAGCGTTCGGCCATCAGGCTATCGTCCGGCGCATGCTCTTTCAGCGACTGTGCGGCTCGGCACACCAGTACCCGAGCATCGGCCGTGGCAATATCCTCGGGCACGCGCTGGCCATCGGTGGTGTAGTCCAGGCGCAGGCGATGACGGATCAGTACCGACAGCGCGCCGCCCAGGTTCGGCACCTCGTCCAGCTTGGTCAGGATGCATGCGTTCGGCTTCAACGGCAGATAGGCGCGCACCGCCTCATCCAACGACTGCGACTGCGCGTTCGCCGCCAGCACCAGGCACGCGCGCAGTTCACCGGCATCAGACAGGATTTCCAACTGCTGTGCGAGCCGCGGATCACTGCCGGCCACACCGGCGGTGTCGATCAGCACGGTATGTTGGCCGCGCAGCAGCTCGAGTACCTTGCGCAAACTTTCTGCGTCATAGGCCGGATACACCCGCACGCCGAGCAGCCGCCCGTAATGCTCCAGCTGCGCCGCTGCACCGATGCGGTAATGATCGGTACTGACCAGCGCAACCTGCTCTGCCCCACGATGCATGACCGCACGTGCAGCAAGTTTGGCGATGGTGGTGGTCTTGCCAACACCGGTGGGACCGACCAGCGCGGTGATGCCCCGGCCATCGGACAGGCCGCGGCCACTCACCGCCAGGCTGCGACTGAGCATGCCCAACGGCAGGTAGCGTGCCTGCTCGGCATTGATCTGTTCGGGCAGTTCGACCAGCAGCTGGCGCGCCACATCGGCCTCGATGCCCAGCCGGGTCATCTCGCGCAGCACACGGGCACGCAACGGCTGGCGTCGCTCCATGTCATTCCAGGCCAGGCTCGACAACTGCACTTCCAGCATCTCGCGCAGACTGCCCAACTCGGTACGCATGCGCGCCGTATCCTGCACCGCACGTTCCATCAGTGGATGCATGATCGGTGGCTCGTTGACCATCGGTGCAACCGGAGACGGTATCGCCGGCATAGCCCGCCGTGGCCGTGCAGGTGCGGGAATAATTGCAGCGACAGGCTCAGCCGATGCCGGTGTCGGCCTCTCAGCCTCCGTCAACGGGACACCATGCCGCGCGGCTTCACGCACCAGCGCCTCGTCGTAATCGATCGCGGCAATGACCTCGATCCCTTCCGCAAGCCGGCGCGTGGACAAGATCACCGCTTCGGGTCCCTGCTCCTCACGCACCTCGCGCATGGCCTGGCGCATGTCCGCTGCCACGAATCGCTTGATCTTCATCCGTGCTTGCTCCGCGCGCCGGAACAGGAAATGGAAAATGGGGAACGCGAAAGCCTCGGGATGATCCGAAGCGCTGCAGCAGCTTCACGCTGCGGCGCCGTTGCTCTTGTTCCCTGTTTCCCGTTCACCGTTTCCATTTGCATGCCCTCGCTCATCGTCCCAATGCCTGCACCAGACGCACCCGACGGTTGTCAGGCACCTCGTTGTAAGCAAGCACGTGCAGGTTCTGTGCCACATGCCGGGTGAAGCGTGCCAACCATGGCCGCAACTGCGGTGCGACCAGCAATACCGCCGGCTCACCACTGGCTTCCTGCCGGCGCGCAGCATCGGCGACGCTCTGCTGCAGACGCTCGGCAAGACCCGGTTCCACGGCCGCACCAGCCACTCCGCCGCCGCCGGCAAGCGAGTTCATCAGGATCTGCTCGAGTTCCGGTGCCAGGGTGATCACTGGCACCTCGGTGCCCAGTCCAGTGATCTCCTGCAAAATCTGGCGGCCGAGCGCGACGCGTACGGCGGCGGTCAGAACGCCGGGATCCTGACTCTGCCCGGCATGCTCCGCCAAGGATTCGACGATGCTGCGCACGTTGCGGATCGGCACCCGTTCGGCCAGCAGGTTCTGCAGCACCTTCACCACCACGCCCAGCGATAGCCGCTTGGGCACCAGATCCTCGACCAGCTTGGGCGCGCTGGAAGCGAGCCGGTCGAGCAGCTGCTGTACATCCTGGTGACTGAGCAGTTCATGTGCGTGGTTCTGCAGAATGTGTGAAAGATGAGTGGCGATCACGGTGGCCGGATCGACCACGGTGTAGCCGTAGCTCTGCGCCAGCTCACGCTGGCCGCTCTCGATCCACACCGCTTCCAGGCCGAATGCCGGATCCTGCGTGGCGATTCCCTGCAGGGCACCGTGTACCTGGCCGGGATTGATCGCCATCAATCGCTCGTTGTGTACCTCGGCCTCGCCCATCGGCACACCCATCAGGGTGATGCGATAGGTACTGGGAGCCAGATCGAGGTTGTCGCGGATATGCACCGCCGGCACCAGGAAGCCCAGCTCCTGCGACAGCTTGCGACGCACCGATTTGATGCGCCCCATCAGCTCGCCGCCCTGATGGGTGTCCACCAGCGGGATCAGCCGGTAACCCACCTCCAGCCCCAGCGGATCGACACTGGTGACATCTTCCCAGCCGAGCTCCAGCCGCTCGGCCGGCACGGCGGCGGGTGCTTCGGTTGCAGCTTCGGCCAGCTTTACGCGGGTTTCGCTACTGCGCTTGTGCATCAGCCACGCGGCACCGCCGCAGATGCCGCCCAGCAGCAGGAAGGCGATGTTCGGCATGCCGGGAATCACACCCATCACGCCGAGCACCACACCAGCCACCGCCAGCGCCTTCGGCTGTCCGAACACCTGAGCGATGAGTTGCTGCCCCATGTCCTGCCGGCGCGTGGCACGGGTGACGATCACCGCGGCGGCAATCGACAGCATCAGTGCCGGCACCTGTGCCACCAGCCCGTCGCCGATGGTCAGCAAGGTATAGGTCTTGGCGGCGTCACTGGCCGACAGGCCATGCTGCATCACGCCAACAAAAAAGCCGCCGACGATGTTGATGATCAGGATCAGGATGCCGGCGGTGGCGTCGCCGCGCACGAATTTTGACGCGCCATCCATCGAACCGTAGAAATCCGCCTCCTCGCGCACTTCCTGGCGACGGTCACGAGCCTGTTCCTGGGTCAGCAAGCCGGCGTTGAGATCCGCGTCGATCGCCATCTGCTTGCCGGGCATCGCGTCCAGCGTGAAGCGCGCGGTCACTTCCGATACGCGGGTGGCGCCCTTGGTGACCACCACGAAATTGATGATGGTGAGGATCGCGAACACCACCAGACCCACGGCGAAGTTGCCGCCGATGACGAACTCGCCGAATGCCTCGATCACCTTGCCGGCCGCACCGGGGCCATCGTGTCCATGCAGCAGCACCACGCGGGTGGAGGCGATGTTCAGCGCCAGCCGCAACAATGTCGCCATCAGCACCACGGTCGGGAAGGCGGCAAACTCCAGCGGCCGCATCACGTACACCACGGCCAGCAGGATCACCAGCGACAGCGCGATGTTGAAGCTGAAAAGTATGTCCAGCAGGAACGGCGGCAACGGCAGCATCAGCATCGCCAGCATCACCAGCATGATCACTGGTGCACCCATGCCGCGCCGGGCCATCTGGCCGACATTGCTGAATACGCTGGTACCTGTCATCTGCATGGATCCGTCATTGCTCGCGGTAAGGACCCATCAGGTCAGGATCGACCTCGGGGGTTGGCGCTGCCGGCGGTGTCTCGCCCTGCGCAGTCGCCTTTTTCAACTGGTACACGTAGGCCAGTACCTGGGCCACCGCCACATACAGCGCAGCAGGAATTTCGCGACCTATCTCGGTGGTTGCATACAAGGCGCGTGCCAACGGCGGCGCCTCGACCAGCGGAATGCGGTGACTGCCGGCCACCAGGCGAATCTGCTGGGCCAGCACATCGACACCCTTGGCAATCACCCGCGGCGCACCCATGCGCCCGTCGTCGTAACGCAGCGCCACGGCAAAGTGGGAGGGATTGACCACCACCACGTCGGCCTTGGGCAAATCCTCCATCATCCGGCGACGCGCCTGCTGCTGTTGTACCTGACGGATGCGCCCCTTCATTTCGGGGTTGCCGTCACTTTCCTTCATCTCGTCGCGAATTTCCTGCTTGCTCATGCGCAGGCGCTTGGCGTGATCGAACTTCTGGTACAACGCATCGATGCCGCCGATCAGCGCAAGGATGGAGCCGAACCACAGCGCGGCACGACCAAGCAGGCGGATCGCTTGCGCGGTCCCTGCCATCACCGAACCGCGACCGGTGGCCTGCAACTCGCCCTGCCAGTGCCGTAGCAGCAGCCCGAGCACCGCACCGATGAACAGCAATTTGAGCAAGGCCTTGCCGAGTTCGACCAGCCCGCGCATGGCGAAAATGCGCCCCAGCCCCTTGATCGGATCGAGCCGATCGAACTTCGGCTGCAACGCCTGCGCGCTGAAGTTCAGCCCACCCAGCAACAGCGGTGCAGCCAGTGTGGCCAGCATGGTCGCTATGGCCACCGGCCCGAACAGACCGAATGCCTCGTGCATGGCCGCATGCAGTACGCGTCCCGGCAGGGCATCGGAAAGCAATGCCTCGCGCGAATACTCCAAACCCAGCGAAAAAATCCGCCGCGTATGAAGGAATGCCGCGTCACCACCGCTCATCAACGCTGCTACGCCCGCCAGTACCACCATCGCACCGGACAGATCGCGCGAACGGGGTAGTTCACCCTTCTCGCGTGATTCACGCAGGCGTTTTTCGGTAGGTTGTTCGGTTTTTTCCTGGTCGCTTTCATCCGACATCGCATCAGCCCCCGCTCAGATCGCGCATCAGCGACCAGGCATCGTCCTGCAATGTTTCGAACGCGCCAGGCAGGCTGCGCAGCGACAACCACAACGCGATAAAACCCAGCGAAATGGTGATTGGAAAACCTACCGCAAACAGGTTCATCGATGGCGCTGCACGGCTGATCGCGGCAAAGCCGATGTTCACCACCAGTAATGACGTCATCGCCGGCAACGCTACCCGCACCGCGCCGGAAAACAGTTCCGCACCGAAACTGACCACTGCGTGCAAACCATT
This sequence comes from Rhodanobacter sp., assembly GCA_050737735.1. Taxonomy (GTDB): domain Bacteria; phylum Pseudomonadota; class Gammaproteobacteria; order Xanthomonadales; family Rhodanobacteraceae; genus Rhodanobacter. Next base: position 56,505 of record JBOHYM010000016.1, read on the forward strand.
CACGTCGATTGCTGCCGAGCCCGGCGGCAAGCTGTGGAAGCTGTCGGCGAGCAAGGCGATCAGACGCAGATGGCCATCCATCACTAGAAACAGCAGGGTCACCAGCAATAGATAAAACTGACTCAACACGGTCGAACTGCCGCCGGCCTGCGGATTGACCGTTTCAGCAAAACCCAGGCTCATGCTCTGCGCCACCAGCTGGCCGCCGAACGACACCGCCTCGAACACCATCCGCAATACAAACCCAATCGCTGCACCGATCAGCACCTGGCTGGCCATCGTCGCCACACCTTCGGCAGTCGACGGATCGATCGTCGTCGGCGCCAGCGGTGCCAGCACCAACGTCAATACCAGCACCAGGTTGATCCGCATCCGCGCCGACAGCACCGTGTCGCTGAACACCGGCGCCACCAGGCACATACCACCTACCCGGCCCATGGCCCAGAACAGGCTGCCCAGCCACGTCGGCAGCTGCGCCAGATCCAGTGCCGTCATCGAGCCGCTCGTCATCTGATGGCACCGGGCAGACTCTCGATCAGCTGACGGGTGAACTGCACCAACACGCGCAACATCCACGGCCCCGCGATCAAGGCCACGAGTGCCATCGAGATCAGCTTCGGAATGAAGCTCAAGGTCATCTCGTTGATCTGCGTGGCGGCCTGGATCACGCCGATCAACAGACCGACTGCCAGCGCGGTCAGCAGCAACGGCGCCGCAACCAGCATCGCCACATACAAGGCGTGCTGGCCGAACTCCATGATCGATTCAGGCGTCATGCGGCGGCACTCCCAGTGGGAGCGACTTCAGTCGCGATGCTCTTGCTTGTTGTTGCCTCTTTCAAAGCAGAGAGCTTTAGAGCGACGAGCTTTCGTCCTCCTACGGAGGCCGAGTTACTTTCTCTTTGCGTGGCCAAAGAGAAAGCTAACCAAAGAGAAAGGCCACCCCATTTGGCGCTTGCCGCCCATCCATGGGCGGCAAGTCCGTGAGGGCTGGCCGGGTTTTTCGGCAGGGCATCCTGCCCTGGCGAAAAATGATCGGCATCCCTGCCGACCACCCTGCGGGCCTGTCGTTCATCCCTCACCGCCGCATAGGGGCCCCGGAAGGGCTGCGCGCATCCTGCGCGCACTCTTGAAAAAGCCCAATCAAAAGCAAAAACAGAAGCAGATGCAGACGCCAGATCAACCGGTACCGCGGGCAACGCTTTCGCAGCGGCACAGCCGCTTCGCACCGAGTGCGGGCCAGGATGGCCCGCTGCTCTACCCGGGGCTCCTGTGCGGCGGTGAGTCGGGGACGACAGGCCGCGCAGCGGGAATCGGCAGGAGGCCGATTCCTTTTCGCCAGCACACGGATGTGCTGTCGAAAAGCCCGGCCCCGGCTCACGGACTTGCCGGGCATGAATGCCCGGCAAGCGCCAAGCGGGGTGGCCTTCTCTTTTGGTTACTTTTCTCTTGGCCACGCAAGAGAAAAGTGACTCGGCTGCCGCAGGCAGGCGAAAGCTCTTCGCCCAGAAGTCCACAAGACGAAAATCCGCAGCGGCCACCGGGAACCCGCTCACGTGTAAAAGCTCCCGGCCAGCGTGCCAAGCAGCAGGGTCCACCCATCCACCAGCACAAACAGCATGATCTTGAACGGCAGCGAGATGATGACCGGCGAAACCATCATCATGCCCATCGACATCAGTACGCTGGCCACCACCAGGTCGATGATCAGAAACGGGATAAACAACAGGAATCCCATCTGGAACGCCGTCTTCAGCTCACTGGTGAGAAACGCCGGCATCGCCACCTTGAACGGCACATCGGCCTTGCTGGCATAGGGCTGCTCTTTCGCCAAGCGGGTGAACAGCTGCAGGTCGGCATCACGCGTCTGGTCCAGCATGAAGCGCTTGAACGGTGCCGCGGCGGCTGGCAATGCCTGCTCGGCCGCGACCTGGCCGTCCATATACGGTTTCACACCATCGCTGTAGGCGCGATTGAGCACCGGCGACATCACGAACAAGGTGAGAAACAACGCCAGCCCCAGCAGCACCTGGTTCGGCGGCGTCGACTGTGTACCGAGCGCCTGGCGCAGAAAGCCAAGCACGATGATGATGCGGGTGAACGAGGTCATCATCAGCACGATCGCTGGCAACATCGTCAATACGGTCATCAGTGCGAGCACTTGCAGCGACAGCGTCCAGCTCTGGCCACCGCCCGGCGCGCTCTGCACGTTCAGCAGCGGAATGCCCGGAGGAGCGGCGAACGTCGCCAGTGGCAGCGCCAGCAGCAGTACGGCAAACACCCAACGCCAGGCCCTCATGAGCTGCGCTTCCAGCGCGCCAGCAACTCGCCGAACGCGGGCAGCGGCGACTTGACCGGCTCAACGGTGACCACGGCTTCCGTCGACGCCTCGTCATACACATGCAAGGTGCGCATGCCGCCCGGGCCCATGCCGATCAGCAGCCGCTTGCCATCGGCATCCAGCAGCAGCAAACGTTCGCGCGCACCAACGGCAAACGTCTCCACACAACGGATCCGGCGCCCCGCCATGCCCGTACGATGTTGCAGCCGACGGCTGAGCCAGCCAGCGACAAGGATCAACGCAATGATGCCGAGCAGGCTCAGCACCACCCGCACCAGTTCACCGCCGACGTTGATGTCGGATGCCGCGACCGGCGCTGCCAGCATGAGGGCCAACGTGCTCATCAGCGCAACTTGCGCACGCGTTCGGCCGGGCTGATCACGTCAGTCAGGCGGATCCCGAACTTCTCATTGATCACCACCACCTCGCCATGCGCCACCAGGGTGCCGTTAACGAATACATCGAGCGGTTCACCGGCAGCACGATCCAGTTCTACCACCGAGCCCTGGTTAAGCTGCAGCAGGTTGCGGATGCTGATGCGGGTGCGCCCTACCTCCATCGCCAGGGTCACCGGTACATCCAGGATCATGTCGAGGTTGACCTCGCCCCCCTCCGCGGCTACGCCCTGCAGGGAATCGAATTCGACGCGCTCGCCCGCATCGGCGAAAGCACCATGGGTGGACTGGTTCATGCTGGATTCTTCTCTGTGGAATGATCGCCCGCCGACCGCCTTTCGCGCCGGCCGGCCTGGGTATGGAAGCGCACGGCATTGCGCCCGTTGGACTGGCCGTAACGACCGCGGAACACCGGCACATCCTCGGCATAGACCGTGGCCAGTTCGGGCAACTGCACCGGGATCACGTCGCCCGGACGCAGATGCAGGAATTCACCGATACTGAGTCGAGCCTCGAGCAGAAGCGAGCTGAGCCCGACCTCGGCATCCAGTACCTCCTCGTGCAGGAATTCGGCCCAGCGGTCATCGCGGTCGACGCGGTCGCTCTGAACACCTGCATCAAGCAGAGTACGGATGGGTTCGACCATTGCGTACGGCATCGTCAGGTGAATTTCGCCGCCACCACCGTCGAGTTCAACATGAAAGCGCGACACCACTACCGTCTCCGTGGGGCTGACGATATTGGCGAACTGCGGATTGATTTCCGAGTTCATGTATTCGAACTGCAGACCGAGCACCGGCGCCCATGCTTCGCTCATCGCGGTGAAGAACTCGGCCAGCATGATCTGGATCACGCGGTTCTCGGTCGCGGTGAAATCGCGCCCTTCGATGCGTGCGTGATAACGACCGTCACCACCGAAAAAATTGTCAATCACGGTGAACACCAGCCGCGGCTCGAACATCACCAGCGCGGTACCACGCAGTGGCTTGATGCGCACCAGGTTCAGATTGGTAGGTACGGCTAGCCCATGCACATACTCGGAAAACTTGACCATCTTCACGCCCAGCACCGAGACCTCGCAGGTCTTGCGCAGCACGCTGAAGATGCCCGTGCGGAAGAACCGCGCGAAGCGGTCATTGACCATTTCCAGCGTCGGCAGGCGGCCGCGCACGATACGGTCCTGCTGGGTAAAGTCATAGGTGACCACTGCGCCCGCCGGCAGCGGTTCGTCGTTGCCTGTGGCTACAGCGCCGCCTTCGACGCCATTCAGCAGCGCATCAATTTCGTCCTGGGAAAGCAGGTCGCTCATGAGTGATGCTCCGTCGTCACTGCATCACGAAGCTGGTGAAGTACAGCGCGTCGATGCCGGGACGACCCAGCCGCTTCTGGACGATCCCGCGCACCGCCACCAGTGCCTGCTCCTGCAGCTTCTGACGACCTGCTGTATCGCTGATGATCGTGTAGTCCTTGCTGGTGAACAACGACACCAACGCATCACGGATCACCGGATCGGCATTCTTGGCTGCCGCGATCGCATCCGGGTCATGTGACATCAGGGTGACTCCTACCTGCAGATAGCGCAGCGATTCGTCATCGCGAAAATTCACTACGAAGGCAGGATCCAGCGGTAGATAGAGTTCGTCCTTGACCAGCTTGGCCGGCTCAATCTTGGTGGCACTGGCAGAGGTGGTACGCAATGCCAGCAACGCGTAACCGCACACGCCCGACACCAGCAGAAGTGCCGTCACCAGACCGATCAACAACCGCGATCGTCCTTGACGAACCACGGGGATATTGGCCACTTGAACTTGCTCGGCCTCAGCCATGAAAACCTCGATCTTTGCGTTTAGTGAATGGCCCTCGCACCGGGGCTCGATTCATATAAAGCAAGCCGCATGCCATCAATTCATGACATTGTTTTCATTTGATTTTCTTACCCCACGCCAACCCGGCGCCGCTTTCTTGACACCCGTCAGCATGACGTCGCGACGCGATCACGGCGACGGCAATGGGCCGGCCGCCGCCGCCGACTGGCTGATTGAAAACCAGCCCTGTCGCCGATCCGAGCAACCCCTAGCGGACAGAGCCCTGTGATCAGGTTCCGCGGCTGGACCGTGCAATTTTGAACAGGATGTAGCGAAGGCTGACGACGCAACGCTTAGGCAAAGGCATCGAGCAAGCCGACCGTTCCCATCGTCGCTCGCTGGCCGGAGCCATGGACTTCGTCAGTGTCATCGGTGATGGCATCGACTGCGGGAGTGCCGCCGTTGCCCTGGTTGGCACCGCGATCATGCTGGCCGACTTCGGCGTGCCCAAGTGACAGCCCTTGCTGGGTCAGCATCTGTCCCAGCTGGGACAGGCTTTGCTGTACCGCCGTGACCGCGGCCGGATGCTGGGCGCTGAAAACCACGTCGACCCGGTCGTGCGTCACGCTGACCTTGATGTCGAGCTGGCCGAGATCTTCCGGGTGCAGCCGAATACGTGCCTGCTTGATGTCCTGATCACCCAGCCAAGTCACTTGCTGGCCCAGCTCCTGGGCAAAGGCCTGACTACCCACCGGTGATGGCAGCTGCAGCTGATGCACGCTTGCCGGCGCAGCGGTGGTAATCGGTACCGGCAACGCAAGCACCGAAGTCAGGTCGCCGGAGGTATCGGCCGCCTTGTCGACAGCTGGCGACTTTGTGTCATCGCCTGCCAGCTGCATGCCGGCACTTACCGGAACCGTGCTGATTGCCGCGGCAGCAGCACTGCGGTCCACGCCATTGCCATTACTGTCCACGCCATTCATCTGCAGCAATGCGCCAGCACTGCCATCGATACTTGCCTTGCCAGTACTGACAGACGCTGCCGCACCTCCATCGATGCTTGCCGTGGTGTTCCCCAAGGTAACTCCAGCGGAGAGCCCGAGCAGTGCCAGCATATTGCCGGCCAATGCCGACGTGGCCTGGTCGCCATCATCTGCGTCATCGCTGCCGGTATCCGCCGGATCGCTGTTCGGAGTCGCAGCAGCAGATTCCAGCGACGGCGCAGCAGGTGTGGCCGGCGCGGCCGAGGTCGCATGCGCTGGATTGCGCATTTGCCCGTCCTTCGGCTCGCTGGTCGATTTGCCCGCCGGTTTAGCGGCCGACTTGCTGACCGGCTCAGGCGTCGGTTCCTGCGTGGACTTGCGCACCGGTGCATGCGCCGGCTCGTGCGTCGACACATGCTGTTGTTGTGCGGCATTGAGCTGGCGATCGAAGAGATCCGCGTTTGCCGATGGCACCGACGGATTCGTTGCGGCAGCGACGCGCGGCGCGGCCGGCGCGGGTATAGCAGCAATGGCTGTCATGGCAGAGGGACTCCGTCAGCATGTCGTACACAGGCAAGTGAGCACGTCGCGCCGGTAAAGCGGCGCAACCCGGTTAGGTTGTTTACAGCGGTAGCGACCGGGCGCAACTGGCAATGGTTCATCGCGGTCTCCGGTATTGCATGCGCTCGTCGACTTCGGCCTGTTCGTGGCGATCCTCGGCCTTGCGCTCCTGCTCGCGATAACGCTCGACCACACTATCCAGCGCGCTTTCACGCACATGCGCCTGATGCCAGCGATCGCGCACCTGCTCGAACTGGCGCCGCAGACGGGCGATCTCGGTACCTTGCTGCATGATCGCCTGGTCGATGCGCTCGACGAACTTCTGCCGATTGAGCAGCGCACCCACGCTCACCGCATCGCCGCCGGTCGCCGCATATTCCTGTCGATAGCGCTGTAATTCGTCCAACTGCTGCTCGGCCTTGGCCAGCCGCTGCTGCTGTGTCGCCATTTGCGCCAACGCATCCTCGCTGCGTTGCCGGGCCTGTTCGACAGCCGGCTGCAACTGCGTCGCGCGCGAGCTCATCCGGCCACCTTGTCAGCGAGGGTAGCCAGCATCTCGATGGCCTTGTCCAGGGTTATCGGCTCATCCACTTCCTGCTGCAGGAATCCACGCAATTGCGGCCACAGCTCAATCGCCTGATCGACCTGCGCGTCGGAGCCTTTCTGGTACGCACCTACCGCGATCAGATCGCGCTGCTGACGGTAGGCCGAATAGACCTGACGGAAACGCTGGGCTGCCCGCAGCTGCTCACGTGTCACTACCGCCGGCATGACGCGGCTGATCGATGCCTCTATGTCGATCGCCGGGTAGTGCCCGGCCTCGGCGAGATCACGCGACAGTACGATATGACCGTCCAGAATCGCTCGCGCTGCATCGGCAATCGGATCGTGGCGGTAATCGTCGCCTTCGGTCAGTACAGTATAGAACGCAGTGATCGAACCACGTCCGTCGGCGTCGTTGCCCGCGCGCTCGACCAGCGCCGGCATCATCGCAAATACCGATGGTGGGTAACCCTTGGTCGCCGGTGGTTCGCCAATCGCCAGGGCAATTTCACGCTGTGCCTGGGCGTAGCGGGTCAGCGAATCCATCAGCAGCAGCACACGAAGGCCGCGATCGCGGAACCACTCGGCGATCGCGGTAGCGTATTGCGCACCACGCAGGCGCTTGAGCGGCGGCGCGTCGGCCGGCGCAGCAACAATCACCGCACGACGACGGCCTTCCTCGCCCAACGTGTGTTCGACAAATTCCTTCACCTCGCGACCGCGCTCGCCGATCAGTCCAACCACGACCACATCGGCATTGGTATAACGAGTCATCATGCCGAGCAAGGTCGATTTGCCGACGCCAGAGCCGGCGAACAGGCCCAGCCGCTGGCCGCGCCCGACCGTAAGCAAGGCATTGATGGCACGTACGCCGACATCCAGTGGTGCATCGATCGGCTTGCGTGCCATGGGATTGATCGGCTCGCGCTTGAGCGCGGCATGCTCGTCCACTTCCAGCGGGCCCAAATCGTCCAACGGCACACCATCAGCGCCGATCACGCGGCCCAGCAAGGCATTGCCGACCGGCAGCCCGCCACTGCGTGCGCACGGGCGCACACGCGCATTGGGCAGCACGCCATGCATGTCGCCCACCGGCATCAGCAGCAGGCGTTCGTCGGCAAAGCCGACCACCTCGGTATCCAGTTGCGTGCCATCGGCCGTATCGACCAGACAACGTGCACCCAGTGCGGCTTCGCAGCCCTCAGCCTCCAGCGTCAATCCGACGACCCGGCGCAGGCAACCTTCCACGACCAAGGTACGCGCCGTTTCAGCGCGAGCGCTGCGGCGCGCCAGCTTCTGCTGCCAGAGTGTCTGGCGCGCAGCGATGGCGGCCTCGGTGCTCATGCGTTGAAGCGCCATGTGGAGGTGCTTGCGGCTTTCTCTATGGAGGCGGCAACGCTTGCGAATCGATCGAGCCAGAAGCTGTCGCGACTGAAGTCGCTCCCACAACAGATAGTGGGGGTCGTGTTCACGCGTCGGCCTCACCACGATCGACATCGTCGCCGAGTACCGCATCGATCACGGCGGCCAGGCGGGCCTCCGTTCGCGCATCCAGCCGCGAGCGTTCACTTTCCAGTCGGCAGTCGCCGCGAACCAACACCGGGTCGGCAAGCAGTTGCCAGTGGCTTTCGGTCGTGCCCAGTTCACGCAGCAGGAGCAGATCATCCGGATGCACATATACGCGTAGCTCGCGTGTCGCGGCAGGGAGTGCTGTCGCCGCCTGACGCACGACCTGTGCGATCACCCCCGGCGACAACTGCAGCTCATGGGCTATTACCCGGCGGGCAATCACCGTCGCCAGACGCGCCAGCTCCTGTTCGGTCTGTTCATCGAATGCCTCCAACGGGCGCGCAGCAGCGTCGCACAAAGCATCGAGTCGTGCCACGCGCTCGCGCAGCTGCTGCTGTGCCGCGGCCTGCCCTTCGGCAAGACCAGCTGTGTAACCCTCCTCGCGGGCCTGCTGCTCAATCGCCTCGAGTTCGCGCACGGTTGGCTGCGCAATCTCATTCACGATCTTCGCGGCCGACTGCTCGGTGCCTACGTTCGGCAGTTCCCAACGCTGGACATCCGATACGGCATGCTGGAAGGCGGCCATCATCAGACGAACTCTTCACCGCCGGAGGACAGATTGAGCTGCCCGGCATCGGCCAGTTTGCGGGCCGTTGCCAGCACTTCCTTCTGGGCTGTATCGACGTCGCTCAGGCGCACCGGCCCCTTCACTTCGAGGTCGTCGCGCATCATGTCGGCGGCGCGCTTGGACATGTTGGCGAAGATCTTTTCGCGCACCTCCGGCTCGGCACCCTTGAGCGCGGTGATCAGCGTGCCTGACGGCACTTCGCGCAACAGCGTCTGCATGCCACGGTCGTCCAGTTCGGCCAGATCCTCGAACACGAACATCAGGTCTTCGATGCGTCCACCGAGTGCCTCGTCCTGACTGCGGATCGCCGTCATCAGCTCAGTTTCGCGGCTGCTTTCCATCGCATTGAGAATGTCCGCGGCGGCCTTCAGGCCACCGACGTTGGCGGATTTGAGCTTCTTGGTATTGCCGGAAAACTGGCGCTCCATGATTTCGTCCAGCTCGTTCAACGCATGCGGCTGTACGCCATCGAGTGTGGCGATGCGCATCACCGCGTCACTGCGTACGCGTGGCGGCAGATAACCGATGACTTCGGCGGCCTGATCAGCGTCCAGGTGCGCCAGCACCAGCGCAATGATCTGCGGGTGCTCCTGATTGATCATCTCGGCGATCGCGCGGCTTTCCATCCACTTGAGCGACTCCAGTCCCTTGCTGCTGCGGCCGAGCAGGATACGGTCGATCAGGCCACCGGCCTTGTTCTCGCCCAGTGCATTGACCAGCATCTTGCGGATGTACTCCTCGGTACCCACGCCCAGCGATGTCTGCCGGGTCATGTCGTCGTTGAGCCTGTCGAGCACCATTTCGACCTGCTCGCGCGACACACCGGACAATGCGGCCATGGCTGTTCCCACTGCCTGCACGTCACGCGCACTGAGGTGCTTGAGCACTTCGGCGGCATCCTGCTCGCCCAGCGTCAACAGCAGGATTGCCGCGCGCTGTGCACCGTTTATCTGCGAGTGATCAACCGCCATCTTCGCCCACCCAATTCTTCACGACCTGCGCCACCTGTTTGGAGTTATCGCCGACCATTCGCCTGGCCATGCCGATACGTTGTTCGTAGGCAAGTATCGGCTCGGCGGCCTGGAGTCTCGCCGGCTCTGCCAGCAGCGGGTCGTCATCGACTCGCACGGAAATCGTCGGCATCGGCATCGGCGCTGCCAGCGCCTTCGTCTCGCCACGCAAGAGTCCCTTCAGCAGCGGTCGCAACAGCCCGAACGCCACCAGCAGCGCCAGCAGCGCGCCCAGGCTCTGCTTGATCAGATCCATGGCGCCGGGTCGTTGCCACAAAGGCATCTCGGGGAGTGCCTCGATACCGGGGCCACGCTGGAACGGCTGGTTGACCACGCTGACACTATCGCCACGCGCCACGCTGAAGCCCACCGCATTCTTGGTCAATTCGGTCAGGTGCTCCAACTCCTGCGCCGTGAAGGGCACACTCTTGCCCGGCGTTTTGTCGTCAGCCGTGCTGTTGACCAGCTTGTTGTCCAGCGCCACCGCCACCGTGAGCCGGGCCAGCCGACCGGCCGGATCGCTGACATGGCTGATCGTACGATCCAGCTCGTAATTGCGTGTGGCATTGCTTGAATTTTCGTTTGGCCCTGTCGCTGTCGCCGTGGCAGCACCTGCCGCAACGGCACCCGGCTGGCCAGCACCGGGCTTGGCTGCTGTAGGCTGCGCCACCGTCGTCGGCGGCTGGTTGCTGAGCGCACCAGGCACGCTACCCGCGGAAGTCGCGGAACCGTGTTGTTCGCTACTGGTTTGCTCGCTGCGCAGCGCCGGATGTTCATGGTCGAAGGTTTCGGTCGCCTTCTCGGTCTGGCTGAAATCCAGATCGGCGTACACCTGGGCGCGTACCCTGCCAGGGCCAACCAGTGGCGTCAGCAGTTCCTCGATACGTTGCGCATAAGTATTTTCGATCCGGGTAGCCAGACGCAGGCGGTTGTCGCCGATAGCGCCCGGACTGTCCGGGTCGGTAGTCAGCAACTGGCCTTGTTGATCGATTACCGAAACCTGGCGCGGATCCAGGTCCGGCACGCTGGCGGCAACCAGATGCACGATCGCCGCAACCTGGCCAGCATCCAGCTGACGCCCCTGATAAAGCGTGAGCAGTACCGACGCGCTGGCCGGCCGATTGTCGCGAATGAACGCCGATGGCTTTTGCAGCGCGAGATGCACCCGTGCGGCACGCACCGACTGCAGGCCGCCGATGGTGTTGCCAAGGTCGGTTTCCAGCATCTGCTGGTAACGTGTGCGCTCGGCCAGGTCACTCATCCCGAACGGCGAATCGCCAGCAGTCGTTAGACTGCTGGCAGCACTCCCCTGTGGCAGCCCGCGCGCGGCAAGCTTCAGCCGCAGCGCTGCCAAGTCGGCCACCGGTGCCATGATCGATGAACCGTCATTGCTGAGCTGGTAAGGCGTCTGGGTCGACTGCAGTTCCTGCGTTATTGCCGCGGCATCCTTCTGCTCCAGTCCGGCATACAGCAGCCCGTAGTTCGGCCCACGTGACCACAGCACCACCGCCACGCCCAGCGCCACTGCCGCAGCCACCGCGATCAGCAGCAACATCTGGCGAGTCGCCGGATTGCGGGCGAGCTGCTTGAGGGGATCCAGGCGCGAACCATTGTTATCTGTATTCGCGATGGCGTTGTCGGCCATGGTGTTGCTCGTTATCTAGAAAGTGGAGGCAAAGATCGACGCAAGAAACGTCAGACCGGCATGTTCATGATGTCTTTGTAAGCATCCACCAGTTTGCTTTGTACAGCGACCATCGTGCGCAGCGACAAATCGGCCTTCTGCACCGCGACCATCGTGCGCCCCAGATCCGCGCCAGCATCGCCGCGCTCGAAACTCGCCGCCATGCGGCCAGCCTCCAGCTGGTTCTGTCCCACCGCGGAAATCGACTGCTTCAGCAAGGTGGAGAAATCACCCTGTCCGCCAGCGCCAGCCGGCGCCGCCGTGAACGCCGTTTCTGGCGGACGCACCTGGGCAGTCATCTGGCGCATCTGGGAAAGCAGGTTGTTGACGTCGATTTGACTCATGACGGTTTTCCAGCACATGACGGATCTGAAAGGGGTAGAAGCACGAGCCGTGCCATGTGTAGTCCGACTGCGGCATACCCCACTGGAACCGCTGGTTCTACGCGGCCAGGCTGTTCTGCAGTCCGTACTTGCGCAGCTTCTCCACCAGCGTGGTGCGCTGCATGCGCAGCAATTTGGCGGCATGTGCGACTACCCCGCCGGTGGCGTCGAGGGCCTGACGGATCAACCCCACTTCGATGTCGGCCAGATGATCCTTCAGGTCCAACCCTTCCTCGGGCAACAGTCCCAGCGCATTGCTGGCGTGCAGGTTCATGACGTTGTCGGGCACCGGTACACATTCCCCCATCAACGCAAGCAACGCGCTGCCGCGCATTTCATCGCCGGGCTGTTGGCCACGGTATTTCTCCGGCAAGTCACTGGCACGTACTTCGCCATGCGGGAAGAGAATGGCCATGCGTTCAACCAGGTTCGACAATTCGCGCACGTTGCCCGGCCATGCATAGCCGCGCAATGCATGCACCGCACTGGCACTGAAACGCACCACGCTCAGCCCACGTCGGGCCAGGCGCTGATTGAACTCAGCCACCAGCACCGGCAGGTCGTCCAGCCGCTCACGCAGCGATGGCAGCTCCAGCGGAAACACGCTGAGGCGGTAATAGAGATCTTCCCGAAACTGGTCGTTGGCGATCGACTGCTCCAGGTTGCGATGCGTCGCGGCGATGATGCGCACGTCGCAACGCTGAGTGCGATTGCCACCGACACGCTCGTATACGCGCTCCTGCAGCACACGCAGCAACTTCACCTGCATCGGCAGGCTCATGTCACCGATCTCGTCGAGAAACAGCGTTCCGCCCTCGGCCATCTCGAAGCGACCCTTGCGCGCGCTGATCGCGCCGGTGAATGCGCCTTTTTCGTGTCCGAACAATTCGCTTTCCAGCAACTCGGCGGGAATGGCGCCACAGTTGATCGCGATGAATGGCCTGTCGCGTCGTGGTGAGCTCTCATGGATCGCGCGAGCCACCATTTCCTTGCCAGTACCCGATTCGCCGAGCACGAGCACGCTCGAATCAAACGGTGCCACCTGGCGGATCAGAGCATTGACACGAGTCATGGATGCCGAATTGCCGACAAAACGCAATTTGCCGGACTGATTGCCGAGCAGACGCGCGTAAACGCTGCGCATGGCTTCAGCCACCTGTTCGTAGCGCAGCGGAAAGCCCACCGTAGCCACCCGCGCAGCAAACGGCGACGACGCGACGCTGAAACGTTCGATCCATGCCGAGTCACTGGCCAGCAACATCGGGACATGTGCCGTCGCCTCACCGAGCAGAGCCAACTGCCCCTCGGCATCGGCGACATCACTGACGCTACCGATGTACACCGCACGCCATGCATGGGTGGATTCATCAACTGCACGACAGGCTGCGCCGTGCTGCGGTCGGTAGCCCAGGAAATGGAGTGCGGAAAGAACCGAGTCTGCTCGCGCCGGATCGGACTCTATCACCAGGAAATCGAATTTTTGCATCACTTGCCCCTAGTTACACGCTGCACTTCGACGAACACCCGCGTCCGTAGCGGGCTCGTTCTCATCGCGCCGACTTTCCGTCGCCGGCTCAATGAACAGTGAGCAATAAAGGGGCCAGATTTTTGCGGTCTGGACAGCGGTAAGTCGTCATCTAAGGACTCGCCACCCGTAAAGCACGTACGTTCAAACCATGAACATACGCAAAAGTCCGTCATAAGTTCATGACACTGCTTATTTTTGCTACAAGATCTTGCGTGACGGCCGGGTCTGATGCCAGATGCGATACGCGTCAAAAATTTTTCGTACAAAGTTGCGGTAATGTGAGACCTATCACATAAGCTTCGCCGACCCTCGCACAGATTCAGATTGTCAACTGTCGTGACTCTGCCACTTTACGTCGGTGGTAACGAAAAACGAGTCGCTCAATTGCGTCACCTTGTGCTTCGCTCTGCCGCACAAACACCACAAAGATTCGGCCATCGTCCAATTGACGATCCACTCGCGCAGCAAGTTCCAGCGGCAGGCTGCGACATTCGTCGAAGCGCAGACGCAGCAGCAGCGATGCGTCGTCCGCTGGCACCAACGCCGCAGGCAACACGGCACCGATCGCATTGAAACGAAGCGATTGGCGCGACGGCAGATTACTGAGCGGCACCAGCAGGTGATTGACGAGATCGATAAGCGCGCTGAGCTTGGCATCCATGCGCTGCAGCTCCTGCATCACCGGGCTGTCGTCCTCGGCGAGGTCGGCATGGCGCTCTGAAAGTGCGGCGATGGTGGCCAGCGTGGCCATATTGCGTTCGGCCATGGCCTGCGCCATGGCATCAGGCAATGGCCACGCCAGGGGCTCGCTATCGACATGCCAGCTGTCTTCGCAGCTCACCCGTTCCGAAAAAGCCTGCCAGGCATCGTCTTGCATGGGATATCCGTCCTGTATGAGGTCAACGCACCATCGGGGCGGACATCAGCTGCCGCACCGATACAGACACGATAGTGCGAACCACGGATACAGCCTACACCCGGTCCGATATCCGCTCATTGCCCATCGGAGGAGACCAGGTAGGCACTCAAGGCACGGTGACTGTGCCGGTGGCGACCCAGTTCAAGGGCGATCGCTTCGCGCGCCTGACCTGCCAACCCGGTCACGTTCCGGTATTGCCGCTGCAGTTCCAGCAAGGCCGTGCGCGTTACGTCGTTCCCCGCATGGTTGCACCTGAGCAACGCATCGCACTGCGCCTGCAGGGTAGTGACGTTCGCCCAGTCACCCGCCTGCGCCGCCAGGAGCATCTGCGCGCTCAGCTCCAGGGCTCGCTCGAGGTTGTCCATCAACGTGTCCCGGCAGCCGGCCTGGTCGACAGGTAGTCGCTGCGGATCGCCTGCCAGCCGTCGCGGATCGGCGTGAGCAGGCGCACGGATTCGTCCAGCGCAGCCGTATCGTCATTCAGCTGCGCGTAGAGCAGACGCCGCGTGACATATTCATACAGCGAGTCCAGCCGCTGGCCGAGCGCCGGGTCCACCTTGTGGTCCAGCCCTTCGCGCAATTCGCCGACGATGGCCACGGCACGCGAGATGCTGCTGCCCTTGGCTGCCACGTTGCCATGGACCATGTATCCACGTGCCTGGCTGATGCGGTCGATGGCGCCGTCGAGCAGCATGCTGATCAGCTGGTGCGCATCGGCGCCCTCGACGCTGCCGCGGATGCTATTCTGCTGATAGATCGCGCTGGCGTTGCGCATGTGTCCGTAGCTCATGAGGCTCCCCGGAATCAGTTGGTCTTGGTATAGGTAGCTTCCAACTGCGCTAGGGCGCTGGTCAGATAACTGCTGGTGTTGTTGAGCGAGGACATCAACGTATCGAGCGCGGTGTATTGATTGCGCAGCTGCGTTTCGTACACCGTCATCCGCGCATCCAGCTGGGTCTGCTGCGTGTTGAGCTTGGTCAGGCTGGCAGTGAGGCTCTGCTGACGAGTGGCGATCACGCCGCTGCTGGACGTATACGCGTCCAGCGACGTGTTCAGCCGTGTGGCGTAGCCATTGGGGCCGGCGAACAAATCCTGCATCGCATTCGGATTGCTCTGGAAGGTGGCGGCCAGCTTGTCGTTATCCATCGATAACGTCCCATCCGCCGCGCGCGTGATGCCCAGCGCAGCCAGCGAGCCGATGCTATTGCCCGGCACCTTGCTCGTCAGCACACTGCTGATCTGCCGCTGCACCGACGTCAGCGTGGTGTCACCGAGCATGACGCCTGCCGTGCTCGTGCTGGGATCGTAGCTGGACAGCGTATTCACGGTGCTGGCGTAGCTGTTGTAGGCGGTAACAAAATTCTGTATCGCCGTCGTCGCCGCACTGTTGTCCTGGCTCACCGTCATCTGGGTGGTGCCGGTCTTGGCCAGGTTGATGCTGACGCCGTTGATCGCACCATTGACGGTGTTGCTGGCGCTGGTGATGCTGATGCCATCCAGGGTCAGCTTGGCATCCTGCGCTTCGTTGCTGCCGGCGGTACCCAGTTTGGTGGCCAGTGCACTCAGGCCATCACTGCTGGTGCCATTGGCACTGATCGTGAAACCGTTGGCCACGCCGGTCTGGCTGGAACTGAGCAGCAACTGCGCACCACCAGCACCGTAGACGACGGTAGCCGTGATGCCGGGATTGTTCGAGGCGTTGTTGATGTTCGCCGCAATGTTCGACAAGGTGTCGGTCGCCGACACGCTGAGGTTGAGGCTGCTGCTGCCCACGCCGATCGTCAGCGTGCCGCTGCCAATCGCCGCGTTCTGGTTGTAGGCGTCGCTGCTGCGCTTCTGCGCCGTGGCCAGCTGGGTCACGTTGAGCGCATAGCTGCCCGGCTGGGCATTGCTCATCGTGCTGGTGGTGCCGATCGTGGGATCGGACAACGCCGCGTTGAAGCTGCTGAAGGTGCTGGTCGTGGTCAGCGCGGACAGTGCCGACTGCAGCGATGTCAACGCCGAGTTCAGCGATGCCAGCCCAGCCAGCGTCGCATTGGTCTGCGTCGCCTGATTGGTGATCTGCGCCTGCGGGCCTGCCTTCTTGGCATTGACCAGGGCGGTGACGATGGAATCGACATCCAACCCCGAGCCAATACCGGCCGAGCTGATCAGACTGCTGGTGGAACCCGGCGACGCGCTGGTGCTGGATCCCGTACTGGAACCGGTGCTGGAGCCGCTGCTTGTGCCGGAGCTCGAGGTGTTGGGCGTGTTCGTGTTGAGCAACGAGCTCAAGCTGGCACCGGACGTAACGCTGGACGTAGTCATCGCATTCCTCGTAATTATCCAATACGAGTCGCCGGAAAAAATCTCGCTTTTCGCAAGACTTTTGCCGGCGGCTCCTGTAGCAGCGGCGGCATCGCCATTCACGATGCCGCCGCCCGGGTCAAATCCCGTTGTTCAGCCGCTCGCCTTACAGGAAGGCAGCGAACGGCCCGGCAACGGTTACTGCAGCAGCTTCAGCACCTGCTGCGGGTTGGAGTTGGCCTGCGCCAGCACCGAGATACCGGCCTGCTGCAGCACTTGGGCCTTGCTCAGGTTGGCCGTTTCAGCGGCGAAGTCGGCATCCTGAATCGTCGACTGCGACGACTGCAGGTTGGTCGACTGCGAGCTCAGGGTGGAGATGGTCGACTGGAAGCGGTTCTGCACCGCACCCAAGTTGGCAGCCAAGCTGGCCACCGAGGACAGCGCCACGTCGACGCGCGAGATCAGGTCGTTGGCCGCGTCCACCGTCTTCACGTTACCGCCGGCCAGCGAACCGCCGATGGTTGCAGACGAACCCGTGGTGTAGGTGGTCGCGGTGTTGGCGTCCTTGGCATTCGCCCCGACCACGCCAGTGCCGCCATCGGCAATGTTCAGTCCGTTGGTTGTGTCGCTGGAATAGATATTGATGCCCTTGCCATCGGCGCTGACTGCCGCGCTCACGCCATCGATATTGGACGCGTTGATGGCGTCGGACAGGTCCTGCACAGTAGCGACCTTGCTGGTATCGACGGCCGTGCCGTTGATCGTCAGACCGGTGCCGTTGATCGTGGATGGTGTAGCAGCGACGGTGGTGGTGACGGCAGCGGCGCCAGCGGTGGCGACTGGTGCCGCGCCAAACACGGCGTTTACACCCGCGCCGGCGATTGCTGGGGCCGTGGAAGCTGCGCCCGTGGCGACCTTGCTGATTGTGAGACCACCGGTCGTGGCGTCAACACCCACGTTGTAGGTGCCAGGAGCAGCGGTGTCCAGCTGGCCCTGAACGCTCGACACCAAACCGGCCATGTTGGTGACGTCTGTGGTGAGGCTGACCGCTTTGCCATCGACTGTGAAGGCCGCATTGGTCGTACCGAAATCGAAGCTGGCTGGTGCAGCGGTGCCTACGTCCTTGCCTGAAGTGGCCGGCGTGGTGGTGGTGCTGCCGGCAGTGCCGAAGGCAGCCGTGATGTCACCGCTGGAAACTTCGGCGATCTGGCCCATCGCGCTGGCTTTGACGCTGCCAGCGATGCCTACGCTGACGGTCTGGCCCACATTGGCGCCGATCTGGAAGCTCTTGGTGCCGAAACTACCGTCCAGCACCTTGGTGCCGTTGAAGGTGGTCTGGTTGGCGATACGGGTGACTTCCGACAGACGCTGCTGCACTTCCGCATCGATGGTCTTGCGGTCGTCGGCGCTGTAGGTGCCGTTGGCCGACTGCGCGGCCAGGTCGCGAATGGACTGCAGGTTGGCGGTGACCTGATCCAGTGCCGAACCGGCGGTCTGCGCCAAGTTGATCGCGTCGCTGGCATTGGCGCTGGCCTGGGCCAGGCCACCGATCTGAGTGGTATAGCGCTGCGAGATCGCGAAGCCGGCGGCGTTGTCGGCCGCGCTGTTGATCTTCAGACCCGAGGACAGGCGCTGAGTAGCCTTGGACAGCATGCTCTGCGACTTGCTCAGGTTGTTCTGGGTGTTCAGTGAATTGATGTTGGTGTTGATTACGAGTGACATGGGTATCTCCTACGGAAACCAAAGGCCGAATTGTTTGGGCGTTCTGCATTCCGGCGGCAAGATTCCAATGCTGGAATGCCATCCGCCTCAAGGAGTTTTTCGGCGCTCGCGGGAAATACTTGAGCATCAGGCGATGGTTATTTTCAACATGGACGACCGGGAGGCGCGGCGGGTGTTGCCCACCCGGGGTTTGCGCCACATCGGCTATGGGATTCCGTGGATTGACCTCCGTTTCAGCATGTCTGTCGTCGCCGCAGGCTGCAGCCGCGCGGCCATGGGCATTACTTGATGTAGTTGAACAGGCTCATCGACTTGACCTGCGCAAATACCTGCTGCGACGCCTGCAGCGCTGCGGACTGCAAAGAAAGATTGCTTATGGCCGTATAGACGTCCACATTCTGCGTGTCAGAAAGCGCACTCTGGTAAGTCACATTCAGGTCGGCATAGGCACTCTGCTGCTGATTCAGCGTATTCATGCGCCCACCAATCGCCACCATGGTATTGCTCGCGCTGGCCAGGGCCTGATCGATCGACTCGATCTGCCGATTGAGGCCGTTGGCCACGTCCGTATCGCTGCCATTACCTTGCAGCACGGCAATCATGTTGTTGAGCGTACTGAAGATATCCTGGCTGCCACCGGATTTGACCGCGACGGTATCGCCAGCGGCCGGCGTGCCGCTGAGCGTGACGGACATGCCGTTGAAGCTGATGCTGCCACCGTCCTGGTAGGTACCGCCCACGGGGTTGCCGCTGCTGTCGAGCACCGGATCACCATGAGCATCGCTCGCCGTCCAGTTGCCGCCAGCGTCAAAGCTGATGGTGTAGCCGCCACCGCTTGCCGCGCTGGCACCACTCCATGCGGCCGGATTGCTCACGGTATTCGCCCCCACCACCAGCGTACCGGTGTTGGTGCTGCCTGCACTGGCCGTGAAACTGCCATTGCCTGAAGGAACATTCATGAATACCGCGCTACCGGCATCGCCTGCGTAGATTTGCAGTCCCGAACCGATCGAGGTCATCAGCTGCGCGTCGTTGCCGGTGTAGCTCACCGAGCCATCACCATTTTTCACGAAAGGTGTCGTGGTCGTGCTGGTACCGGCAAAAAGTGCATTGCCGTTGCTGTCGGTGGTGTTTGCCAGTTGAATGAGCTGGTCACGAATCTGCGTCAGCTGCGTCGCCATGTCGGAGCGGTCGCTGCTGGCGAGAGTGCCATTGATGCCCTGCACCGCCATCGAGCGCGCGCTATCGAGCAGGTTGGTCACCGCGGTCAGCGCGGTCTGCTCCGTGGAAAGCTGGGTGTTGGCAGCACCGATATTGCTCGTGTACTGCGTGTTGGCAGCCAGTATGTGGCTAAGGCTGACCACCTGCCCGGCACCTGCAGGATCATCCGATGCCACATTGATGCGCTTGCCGGTACTTACCTGGTTCTGCGTCGCGGCGAGCGCGCTCTGCTGGTTGAGCATGGTGCTCAATGACTGCTGGTACATCCAACTGGTGGAAAGGCGCATATCGATGACCTCTTGCTCGACAACTACTGGATGGCTGACAGCAGGCTGGTGAAGATGGACTGGGCGGTGGAGATGATCTGGGCCGAGGCCTGATAGGCCTGCTGGTACTTGACCAGGTTGGCTGCCTCTTCATCCAGATTGACGCCCGACACGCTCTGCTGAGCCGATACGGCCTGGCTGTTGAGGCTGGTCTGCGTAGTCAGATTGCTGGCCGCCTGGCTCCCCACATTGCCGACCTGGGTGGTGAGGTTGGCGAAAGCCGTGAGTACGGAGGTGGCGCCTCCGCCGAGTACGCCAGCGCTGGCCAGATTGGCCAGGGCGAGTGCGTTGCTGTTGTCGTTGAGCCCATCGCTGTTGGCTGAAACCTGGAAGGTATCGCCAGCGGCCGGCGTGCCGGAAAGCGTCAGGCTCCAGCCATTGGCGGTGATTGGCTGCCCCGAGGTATAGCTGCCACTCGAAAGGACGTTACCGCTGGCGTCGGTGACCTGGTAGGTATCCGGCGCGCTGAAGCTCACGGTCGCCGTACCCAGCAAGGCCGCATTGGAAGCATCGGATACACCGACCGAACCGATCTTGGCCGTGCCGGCATTGCCGCTGGCGGCGCTGCCGGTAAGCGCCGCCGCAGCGGCAATCTTGCTCGGGTCGGTCATGCTCACCGCCAGCCCTGCCGCCGCGTTGCGAGTCGGCTGGATCTGGTAGCTGTCGCCCGCCTGCGCCGTACCGGATACGTTGAAGGTCAGCCCATCCGCGGACAGGCTGCCGTCGGCATTCGTGGTCAGTGCCACGCCCTGTCCGGCGGTGGTCTTCAGATTCCATTGACTGCCGTCATAGCTGAGGACGTAGTCGGAAGCGGTCAACTGGGAAACATCGCTGATCTTGGCCACAACACTTGCACTGCCCTGGTTGCTGCCGGCAGCGAGAACGGCCGGCGACGGCACGCTGAACATGTCGCCACCTTGCTGCCCGTTGAGATCGAGTCCCTTGGCCTGCTGTGCATTGACGCTGGAAGCGAGTGCCACCGCCGCCTGCCCCAGCTGGTTCTGGATCGGATCGAGCACGTTCGTCCGATAGTCCAGCAGGGCACCGAGCGAACCGCCACTCAGGCGACCGGTGATGTTGTTGCCCGAACTGTCGAGGATATCCGTGCGAGTGGCATCGTAGGCATTCCCGCTGGTGGACAGCGGATAGGCATTGCTGCCACTGACCAGGCTTTGCCCGTTGCTGGTATACACGCTCATCGTGCCATCGCTCTCGGCGACGGTGGAAATCCCCACATAGCCGGAAAGTGATTTCACCAGGGCATCGCGCTGATCGAGCAAGGCATTGGGCTGGCCGCTGGCGCTTGCCTGGCGGATTTGCTTGTTGAGATCGGCAATATTGCTGATGGTCGTGTTGATGGTACTGACCGTATTGCTGATCTGGCTGTTGATCTGGCTCTGTTGCAGACCCAGTTGCTGGCCGAGCGTATTGAACACCGTCACCAATGAGCCGGCGCTGCCCAGCAACGCCTGGCGATTGGACGTACTGTTCGCTGCACTGGCCACCGTACTGAAGGCGCCGTAGAAACTGTCGAGTGAGCCTTGCAGATCACCACTGCCACTGAGCACGCTGTTGAGCGTGGTCGTCAGGTCGTTGTAGGTACTCGCGCGCTGCAGGCTGGCATTGCTGTTCCACACCGCACTGGTGAGGTACTGACTGTAGGCCCGCTGCACCGATACCACGTTGACGCCGCTACCGATGGTGTAGCTGCCATTGGATTGCGAAATGCTCTCGACCTGCTGGACTGTCTGCCGGCTGTAGCCATCGGTATTGGTATTGGTGATGTTGTTGCCGACCGTATTGAGCGCTACCTGGGCGGCAGAAAGACCCGAGATACCGGTACTGAGCATATTAGTCATGGGTCATTCCTGGACGCTTTATTCTGAAGGTGTCGGCGCAACGACGACATTCTTGAGTGCAGCCAATGCCTGGCGCATGGCTGGGCTGTTGGCGATGGCGGCGATCTTCGAGGCATACGCAGGATCGGTGGCATAGCCACCACTGACCAGACCACGCGCAAAACCGAGCACGTCGT
The DNA here is from genome assembly GCA_050737735.1 of Rhodanobacter sp. Taxonomy (GTDB): domain Bacteria; phylum Pseudomonadota; class Gammaproteobacteria; order Xanthomonadales; family Rhodanobacteraceae; genus Rhodanobacter. The sequence goes on from JBOHYM010000016.1 coordinate 78,383, forward strand.
CGCCCTTGCCCAGTGCCTCGGCATAACGTGGATTGTCACCAAGCAGCCGCGCATAGTCGGCGAATGATTCGGCCGGCGACCCATAAGCACGGAACTGCGCCTGTCGCCTTACCCCGATGCCACCTTCGAACTCCAGGGTCGGCACGTTGACGCGCGCGCCACCCCAGCTTCCGCCGGCCTTCATGCCGAACAGGTTGTTGCTGCTACTGCCATCGGCCTGTGCTGGCATGCGCTTGCCCCACTGCGTTTCCAGCGCCGCCTGCGACAACACGGCACGCAACGAGACGCCCAGTTTCCGGGCGACCTGGTGTGCATAAGGCGCCAGTGCGCTGACGAACTCCTGCGCATCATCCGGTACCCAGCGCGCCACCGCCTGCCCGGCCGAACGCGTTACTTCGGTCACCGAGGCCAGACGCTCGCGCCAGCCATCTTTCGACGATGTCGTCGCAGGAGCGCCAGCGGCAGCACTCTCTTTCGGCAAGTCCGACGCGGCCGGCTTGCCGCCCAGCTGACGGATCAGCAAATCGGCGATGCCCAGGCCATGACCCTGCTGGGAAAGCGTCACGGACAACTGCTGGTCGGCCAGTCCCTGCCACGAATCGCCGGCCTGGCTGTCGAACAGCGGATCGCCGAAGTTGGCGTCGCGCATCGACTTCAACATCATCTGGGTGAAGATGGATTCAAATTGCCTGGCAACGATCGGCAGCGCTGCCTTGCTGTCGGCCTGTGCACTCTGGCGCAGCGCGTTGAACCCGGACAGGTCGGTCCAGGTATTGACGCTCTGCATGGCGTTGTCGCCGCCAGCCATCAGATCACCACCAGTTCCGCGTGCAACGCACCGGCCTGCTTCAACGCCTGCAGGATCGAGATGAGATCGCTCGGCGCAGCACCGACCTGGTTTACCGCCCGCACGATCGCATCCAGGCTTACGCCCGGACCGAACTTGAACATGTGCGCGCCATCTTCGCTGATCTGCACATTGCTGCTTGGCACGATCGTGGTCTGGCCCTGTGAAAACGGGGCCGGCTGGCTGACCAGGGCCTGTTCGCTGATCGTCACCTGGATCGCGCCATGCGCCACCGCTGCCGCGCTGACCCTGACGTCCGCACCGATCACCACGGTGCCGGTACGTGAATTGACCACCACACGCGCCGGCGCATCGCCAGGCGTCACGTCCAGCTCCTGGATCGCACCGAGCCACGCCACCTTCTGCGAGGGATCTTGCGGGCCGCGCACCGATACCGAACCACCATCCACGGCCTGTGCCGTGCCGGCGCCGTAGGCTTGATTCACCGCCTTGGCGATGCGTGCCGCGGTGATGAAATCCGACGTATTGAGGTTGAGCATCAGGTCACCGCCGTCGCCAAATGACGAGGCAACGCTGCGTTCGACCGAGGCGCCATTGGGAATGCGCCCGCTGGCGGAGATATTCACCTGCACGCTGGAGCCGCTCTTGCCTTTGGCACTGATACCACCGACCACCACACTACCCTGCGCGATCGCATAGACATTGCCGTCGGCACCGCGCAGTGGCGCCATCAGCAACTCGCCACCGCGGATGCTCTTGGCGTTGCCGATCGAGGCCACCGTGATGTCGATGGTCTGACCTGGCTTGGCGAACGGTGGCAACTCGGCGGTGATCGTCACCGCCGCCGCATTTTTCAACTGCGGACGGGCACTGGCCGGCACGGTGATGCCGAACTGCTGCAGCATGTTCTCCAGACTCTGCGTGGTGAATGGCGCCTGCGTGGTCTGATCGCCGCTGCCGTCCAGACCCACCACCAGGCCATAGCCGATCAACTGGTTGCTGCGCACGCCGGCGACCTGCACCAGATCACGAATCTTGTCGGCATGCGCCGGCATCGGCGCCAGCGCGACGAAGCACAACAGCAGGGTCAAACCGAACGCATGCCAGCGCGACACGACCGCACGGATCCCGGCACGCCGACCCGCGCCCTGATCGCGCCGCTCCAGCGGATCGGCCCGGCCCGTCAGTCTGGACATGCGATCCGCCTCGCTGCGTGTAGCGTGCTCGTTTCTCGACAATTGCCGCGTCGGCTTGATGCGCTGCGTATTCATCAGAACGGCATCCACTTGGAATTGAAGAAGCGCGACAACCAGCCCTGTGTATTGGCATCGGCCAACGTGCCGCGACCGGTGTAGCTGATGCGCGCGTCGGCGACGCGGGTGGAGGCGACCGTATTGTCCTGGCCAATGTCCTGCGGGCGCACGATGCCGGAAATGCGTACCAGTTCCTGGCCCTGGTTGATGGTCAGCCACTTCTCGCCGCGCACCATGAGATTGCCGTTGGACTGTCGCTGCGCCACGGTCACGGTGATCTGACCCGTCAGCTGATTGCTCTGGCTGCTCGAACCATCACCGGCAAAGCTGCGGTTGCCATTGGTGGAAATACCCGCGGCCTTGCCGCCGATGCTCAGTCCCTGACCGAGGATCGTGGGCGCATCGATCGCCGTCTTGTCGGCCTTGCTGGTACTGGTAGTGGCCTTCTTGCTGGCCTGGGTACTTTCGACCAACACGATCGTGAGGATGTCGCCGACACGATGCGCGCGCGGGTCGGCGAACAGCTCCATGTTTCGCATGTCGTGATAGATCGAGCCGTCGGCCGGCGGCGGCGTCTCGGGCGCCACCGGCGCGGTGGCCGCCCACTGCTGGCTGTCGTTGCGCGCTGGCGGCGTGGCACAACCGGCCATGACAAGACAGCCGGTGAACGCAAGCACGCGCAGCAATGAGTTGATCGACGCCATGAGCTTGCTCACATTTTGTCCGTGAGATCCTGCAGCATCTGGTCGGTGCTGCTGATCGCCTTGGAATTCATTTCGTAGGTACGCTGCGTCTCGATCATGTTGACCATCTCCTCCACCACGTTGACGTTGGAGGATTCGAGCGAGCCCTGCTGCAGCGTGCCCATGCCATTCAGGCCCGCCTGCCCGGTTTGCGGCGTGCCGCTGGATGCGGTTTCCAGGTAGAGGTTGCTGCCCTGCGGCTGCAGGCCAGCCGGATTGACGAAGTCGGCCAGTTGCAACGTACCGACCTGCACGGCTGTTGCCGAACCGGCGGCGGTGGCCGAGACCGTACCGTCCGTGCCGATCGTGATGCTCTGCACATTGCTCGGCAGGGTCACCGCCGGATCCAGCGCATAACCGTCGGCGGTCACCAGCTGCCCGTTCGGATCGGTATGCAGCGAACCGTCGCGGGTATAGGCGATGGTGCCGTCGGGCATGCTCACCTGCAGAAAGCCGTTGCCCTGGATGGCTACATCCAGCGAGTTGCCGGTCTGCGAAATATTGCCCTGGGTGAAAAGTTTCTCGCTGCCGGCCACGCGCACGCCGGTGCCTAGCATCAGGCCCGATGGCGACAGGGTCTGCTCGGTGGTCTGCCCGCCAGGCTGGCTCTTGTTCTGATAGATCAGATCCTGGAATGACGCACGCGAGCTCTTGAAGCCGGTCGTGTTGGCGTTGGCCAGGTTGTTGGATATGACGTCCATGCGCGTCTGCTGCGCGTCGAGGCCGGTCTTGGCGATCCAAAGGGAAGAAAGCATGGCGTCACTCCGTAGAGAAGGCGCAACCGGGCATCAGCCCGACTGCAAAAGTTTGGTGGAAGCCTCAGCGTTGTCTTCGGCACTCTTGATCGACTTCACCTGCATGTCGTACTGCCGTGATAGCGCGATCATCTTCACCAGCTCGGTCGAAGCGTTGACGTTGCTGCCCTCGAGCGCACCGGAGGTGACGCCTACGCTGGGATCGACATCGGCCTGTCCGCCATCGGCCATATGCATCAGCCCGTCGTTGCCCTGCACCAGCTGGGTCGAATCCGGATTGACGAGCCGGATGCGATCCAGTGCCGTCACCGCGGCGGGGCCCTCTCCCGTCGGCACGGTGGAAATCGTGCCGTCGGTACCGATACTGATCTGGGCGCTGTCAGGCACGCTGATCGGGCCGGAGCTACCAATGACTGGATTGCCGCGCGCATCGGTCAACTGGCCGTCTGCAGTCAGCTGCAGGTCGCCGGCGCGGGTGTAACCCTCCGAGCCATCGGGTGCCTGCACGGCGATCCAGCCGCTGCCATGCACCGCCACATCCAGCGAACGGCCCGTAGTTGTCGACGAGCCCTGAGCGAAATCCTGGCCCAGGCCCTGTGCCACGGCGTTGATGCGCGTGGCCTGTCCGCCGCCCAGCACGGGCAGGCTCTGGAATGCGCTCAGCTCGCCCTTGAAACCTACCGTGGAGGCATTGGCCAGGTTGTGGCTCACAGCCTCCTGCGCACGCATGGTCTGCGTTGCGCCGGTCATGGCTACATAGATCGAATGATCCATGGCTATCGATTACCTGGAAACCGCATTGAACAACGATGAGGCCAAGGTGTTGTCGGTGGACAGCACCTGTGCGTTGGCCTGGTAGTTGCGCTGCGCCTTGATCATGTTGACCAGCTGCGCGGTGGTGTCGGAGGTATTGGAATCTTCCAGCGCACCCGACTGGATGCCGCCGAACTGGCCGGTGCCCGCCGCACCCATCACGGCGGAGCCGGAATCCCCGCTAGCTGCCCAGCTGGTATTGCCGACCTGACGCAACCCCTGCAGATTGGCGAAGTTGGCCATCGCCAACTGGCCGATCTGGCTGTTCTGGTTGTTCGAGTAGTACGCCGTCACCACGCCCTTGCTGTCGATGTCGATGTTCGATAGCGTGCCGGCCTCGTAGCCGTCCTGATTGATTGTGCCGGCGGAGTAATCGGTACCGAACTGGGTCGTATTGGTAACGTTGACCGTCAAGGCCAGGGCATTGGAACCATTGCCCAGATTGACCGGATTGAATGCCAGGTTGCCGTTGGCTGGCGTGGTGAGCTTGCCGGTCGTATCGAAGGTCAGCCCCTGCGTGCCAGCGTCGTTGCCATCCACATACAGGTGTGCGTCCCAGGTGTTGGTACCTGTCTTGACGTAATACACCGTACCCTGGTGCGAACCGCCCTGCGAGTCGTAGACCGTGACCGGTGTGGCATCGTTGTAGCTGGTCGAATCGGTGGTGCTGAACGGCGTCGTGGGCACCGTGGCGCTCGCCGGCAGGTTCGAGGTCATCGTTACCTGCGAGGTGGCCTTCGCGTTGCTCTGTGCGGTTACCAGCTTCAGATCGGTCAACGTGCTGGTATCAAAGCCACCAGCGCCGTTGCTTGGATAGACCTGCAGCTTGGCACCACTGCTGGTGACCACATAACCGTTGGGGTCTTTCTGGAAATCGCCGGCACGCGTATAGGTGACGCCATTCCCGTCATTGACGGTGAAGAAGCCGTTGCCGCTGATCGCCAGATCAAGACTGTTGTTGGTCGTCTCGATGTCGCCCTGGGCAAACTGCTGAGCGACATCCTGCAGGCGCGTGCCGCTGCCGGTCGCTGTGGCGCTCAGATTGAGTCCCGTCACGGCGAAGATATCGGAGAACTCCGCACGCGAACCCTTGAAGCCGGTCGTGTTGGCGTTGGAGATGTTGTTGGCAATGACATTGAGGTCCGACTGGGCCGCATTGATTCCACTGAGCGCTGTATTCAGAGCCATGCTGTATTCCTCGAATGAGTAAGTGCGTGAAACACGTCGTCAGAGAATCTGTGCCACCTGGCTGAGCGCGACGCCGCCCACACCAGCCACCTGCAGATAGGTGCCCACATTCGTGCCGCCGTAGCCAACCGAAGTCACCGCACCCGCCACATAGGTATCCAGCGGGCTGCCATTGCTGCTCGCGGCCATCGTGTATGCGCCTTGCGCCACCGGGTTGCCGCTGTCGTCATTGCCATCCCAGGTGAACTGTGAAAGGCCGGCGCTCTGACTGCCCAGATTCATGGTGCGCACGACCTTTCCGGTCGCGTCGACAATGTTCACGGTAACGTTGCCCGTGGTGCTGACATTCGCGGCACCGGTCACGGTGTTGCCGCTGTAATTGATCGTGTTCGACGGCACCAGCACCTGGCGATTGAGCAGGCTCGCCGAGCTGAGCACCTGCGAAGTCTGCACGGCACCGCTGACCGTGCTACTCAGCGTGTTCACCGAAGTCAGCAGATCCTGGGTCGCCGAGAGCTGGCTGAACTGCGCCATCTGCGATACGAACTGCGAGTTGTCGACTGGGTTGGTCGGATCCTGTGACTGCAGCTGGGTCGTCATCAGTTTCAGAAAATCGCTCTGGCTCATGCCGCCGGCAAGAGCCGCCGTGGCGGATGAACCCGTAGTCGTCTGGCTGTTGCCGGTCACGGTGTTATTGGTGTTGATGGTCATGCTGCGCTCCGTCTGGATTACTTGCCGAGGTCGAGGGTCTTCACCATCAACTGCTTGGCGGTATTCATCACCTCGACGTTGTTCTGATACGAGCGTGAGGCCGAAATCATGTTGACCAGCTCATCGACCGGGTTGACGTTGCTGGCGTAGACGTTGCCGTCGGCATCAGCCAGCGGATTACCCGGTTCATAGCGGCTGGGGATGGCGGACTGGCTCTGCGTGACACCAAGCACCTGCACGCCTTCGCCGCTGGCATCGTTGCTGCCGAGTTGCTTCTGCACGGCCGCAAACAACGGTTGGCGCGAGCGGTAGGCCGCCTCGGGCGTACTGGCCACGCTGTCGGCATTGGCCAGGTTGCTGGCCACCGTGTTCAGCCGCAGCGACTGTGCGGCCATGCCGGAGCCGGCTACGTTGAAAATCGAGAACAGCGACATCAGCTCTGGCCCCCGGTGATGGCGGTACGCAACATGTGAACCTGCGCGGTGATAAAGGCCAGGCTGGCTTGGTAATGCACGCCGTTGGCAGCAAAGTTGGCCTGCTCTGCCTGCTCATCGACGGTGTTGCCGTCCATGCTCGGCTGAGTCGGATTGCGATAAGCCAATGACTGCGTCGATTGCGCTTGCAGGTCGATCTGGCCCGGCGTCGGCGCACTCAACGGCAAGCCCCCCTGCTGATCGCCGGCAGCGGACAGTGCCTTGCGGAAATCGATATCGCGGGCGAGATAGTTCGGCGTATCGGTATTGGCCAGATTATTGGCCAGCACCTCGCTGCGGCGCTGCCAAAGATCCAGCGCCTGGGTATGCATGCCAAACAAGTTGTCAGGGGTCAGGCTCATCGCTTCGCTCCGCGTGGCAGGTGCCGCACGGAGGTTGTCAGCAAATTGCATGCCACGACCGGCAAACCCTTGCTGGAGCTGGGTTTGCAAGACAGTCAGCGATACGCCTTGGGCGTGCCACCGCTGCAAAGACGGATTGTTGACGCCGCCTGGTGACGCGACTCAGGCCGCCGGCGCTTCCGCAGATTCCGGCAACAGGTCCAGCACCGCTTGCGCCAGCAGATCCGGCTGGAACTTGGCGACGAAATGATCCGCGCTGACCTCTTGCACCATCGTCTGGTTGAACTGCCCGCTGAGTGAGCTGTGCAGCACGATCTTGAGGCGGCGCAGCGCTGGCGTCTCACGAATGGCACGGGTCAGTGCATAACCATCCAGGCGTGGCATCTCGATATCGGACACCACCAGGTTCACCCTTTCACTGGGTTCCGCCTGCGTCAGCTCCAGCAGGCGATCAAGCGCTTCGCGCCCATCCCGGGCCACCACGCATTCGATGTTCATCTGTTTGAACAGGCTCACCAGCCGGCGTCGTGCGATCACCGAATCGTCTACCACCATGATCCGCCGCGGATTCAACATGCGAGCCCCGGCAACCCGCTGCATCTGTACAGACAGCTCGGCCGGCGCCGCGTCGATGCTGGCCAGCACATGCTCCACGTCAACCACAGCCAGCAAGGCGCCATTGATGCGGGTGACCGCATTGACCCGCGCACCAAACCCGAGCGTGCTGGGCGGTGCCACCAGCGAATCACCTTCACAGTGCACCATGTGTTGCAGGTCAGCCACCAGAAAGCCCTGCATCGAGCGGCTGAACTCAGTAACCATCAGATGTGCCGACTCCACGTCGAGCAGGGGCGCATAGCCAAGTGCGGCAGCCAGATCGATCACCGGAATGGTCTGTCCGCGGTAGTCGCATGTACCCGCCAGCAGTGCATGCATGCCCGGCATGCGCTCCAGCGGCGGACGCCGCAGCACCTCACGCACCTTGAACACGTTGATGCCGAACAACTGTTCGTCACCCAGCCGGAACAGCAGCATCGCCACGCGATTGTGCCCGGCCAGCCGGGTATGCCGTTCCACCTTGTCCAGTAACGTGCCGCTCATGCGGACCCCTCGAATGCGATACCGCCGCAGCGGATGTATGCCACGCATATCGACCGGAACCCGACGTACTTGAGTAGCGCCGCCGTGGATGGGCACCACGCGCCCAATGGCATGCGACTTGCTTCCTCAAGTTTTGAAAGTTTCTGACGATGTATTGGTTGCACTCCTGCGCTATCCAAAGATGATGCCTGCCCCATGAGTTTGATCTGGAACCAGCACCTGACCGCCCTGGCACAGGCCGCTGCCGCCGGCGACAACGCACAGCTCGCCGTGCTGCGGCGCAAATATCCACGCGCGGCGCAGGCGATAGCGCCCTTGCTCGTCCGTGTCGCCAGCAGGCCGCCCGCTGCCGTGGCGCTGCAGACGATGGAGCAGCAAAGTCTGGTATTGGGCGCCGTGCAGCAACTGTCGCGCGAGCAAACCTCGCTGGACAAGGCCACCATCGAAAGCCGCAGCAGTGTCGATCGCTTGACGGACGGCTGCGCCGGAATCTCGACGGCACTGCGGCAGATCGGCATCGACCTAGGTCATGCCAGCGATGCCGGACTCGCCAGCGAAAGCTGTGCCAGCGAGCTGGACGGCCAGCTGCGCCTGCTGCGCAGCGCGCTGTCGGCCATGAACCGCAACCAGAGCAAGCTGGCCGAACAGGTCGCGCAGATCCGCAAGCTTACCGGTGCGGTGCAGGAAATCGCCCATCAGACCAATTTGGTGGCGCTGAACGCCGCCATCGAGGCCGCACGCGCCGGCGAAGCAGGCCGTGGCTTTGCCGTGGTCGCCGACGAGGTCAAGCAACTGGCCGAAAAAACCACGCTTGCCACCGCGGAGATCGAAACCGTCACCAGCTCGATCGGTGATTTCTCGCTGCAGCTGGACGGCGACGTACAGCATGGCTTGCAGCAACTGGAGCGGGCACAGGCTGGCATTGGCAAGGCCGGCATTGCGCTGAATCAGGAAGCAGACGCCCTGCGCACGGCGAGCGGGCGACTGCACAGCGCACAACAGGGTCACGATGTGCAACACGCCCGCGCGAGCGCAGCCCAGGCCGCGCTCGGCGCACTGCAACGGCGCAGTGCCGAAGCACGCCGCCAGGCCGAATCGCTGAATCGCGCGTCGTTGCTGGCACACCGGCTCGGCCTGGACTGGCTGGAAAGCGAGAGCGGTCACGATCCGGCCAGTCTCAGCCTGACCGTGCGCGAGGCGGCCTTGAGTTTGCGCCAGGCGATGGAGTTGGCCCTGCTGGATCCGAGCGCACTGGATCGACGCTGGTTCGACACCCATGCATTGAGCCGCACCATCGAGCGGCTGGCCGCGCTGCGCCAGGAACAACCGGCCAGTTCCGCCCTGAGCGAGGCTGGCGCACAGCTGTGCGAACAAAGCAGCCGCTTCGTCGGCCTGTTGTGCGACGGCCAACTCGACCAGGCTGTCCAGCTGTCGCAACAGCTGGAGTCGGGACGAGAGGCATTGCTCGGGCAACTCGACAGCATGCTGGCAGACGCATGAAAAGGTCGCCGCCCGCACACTGGCCGAGACTCACCGTCCGGTGGCTTGGCATGCTGTTGTGCGGCACCTCCGCGCTCGCCATGCCGGCCGTGGCAAGCCAGTCGCCGAAGGCCGTGCGCGCGGCCGCCGAACAGGCATTGCGCCAGCAATACACGCTGCCGGGCAGCCGTCTCAAGATCCAGTCCACACCGCTCGACTCGCGCCTGCAACTGGTCGATTGTCATGAGCCATTGCGCGCCACGGTAGTCGCGCCCGCCACACCTGCGTCACGCATGACGGTGACGGTGCAGTGTCCGCAGGCCGGTGGCTGGATCGTGCGGGTGCCGCTGCAACTGCAGTTGTTTCGCACGGTGCTGGTGGCCAGCCGGCCCTTGCAGCGCGGCGACGGCCTGAGCGCCAGTGATGTGCACGCCGAAGAACGCGATGTCACCCGGCTGGGTTATGGCTATGTCGAGAATTCCGATGCGCTGGGCGGCCGCTCGCTGGCGCGCCCGCTGGCGGCCGGCAGCGTACTCACGCCCGGCGCCCTGGGTGGGCGACGCATGGTGCACGCCGGCGACCGCGTGCAGATGGTGGCCCAGCTGAGCGGCATTGAAGTACGGGCAGCGGGCGTGGCGCTGGGCAGTGGCGACAACGGCGCCCGCCTGCGGGTACGCAATGACAGCTCCGGCAAGGTGATCGATGCGATGGTCAGCGCCCCTGGCGAAGTGGTCGCACTCCCATGAAGATGACGAAAACCCGGACTCATCCGGCGCAAGCAGCGCTACCCTCGCGATTTGCGCCCTAAAGTTTCCGCGACACCGGCCGATCTGACAGGTACAGGGCCAATACCGCAGCGAGAACGGACCTATGAATACGACTATTTCCAACAACGGCTTGCCGAAATTCACGCAGACGACCAGCAGCCCGGGCACCAGCCCGGCAGCGGCGAGCGCGACGGCAACAAGCTCCGGCAGTGCCGCGGCCAAGACGGACGATCAGCTCAAGCTGACCGATTCGGCGCGGGCGCTGCAAGAGGCGGCGCGTCCCGACGATGCCGCCGCAGTCGATCCGCAGCGGGTGGAGCGTGTGCGCCAGGCCCTGGCGGACGGCAGCTACAAGATCAATCCCGGCAACATCGCCGACCGCATGTTGTCGCTGGAACAGCAGATCGGCAGCACGGGCAAGGCATGAGCCAGCAGCTGCAAGGAGAACTGGAAGCCGCGCTGACGGCGGCACTCGGCGACATGCAGCAGGCCATCGGGCAGCTCGCACAGGTGCTCGAGGCTGAGCGCACAGCGCTTGGCGCCAACGACAGTGAAGCGCTGAATCAGACTGGCGCAAGCAAGCAGGCGCTCATGCTGCAACTGGAGCAGCTCGATGCCGAGCGCCTGCAGCTGAGCCGCGAACTCCCCGCCGTCGCAACCGGGCTGGAGCCGGTCTGGGCAGATATCGTGCAATCGCTGCGCGGCTGCCAGCAACTCAACCAGCGCAACGGCAATGCAGTCAACCGGCGGCTGGGCCAGATTCGCCAGGCGCTGTCGATACTCACCGGACATGCGGGCGGAAGCGAGCTCTACGGTCGCAGCGGCGAACTGCGCACCGGCCCGCGTTCACAGGCACTGACACAGGCATGAGCGACTACGGCGCCGCTGTCAGCCTGCCCAGGCGCGACATTCCCACTGACTGCGAAGCGCGCCACGGCCCGCATTCGCACCATCGCGATCATTGACTATGAACAACCTCAGCGCTTCTGCATCGCCCGACACCAGCATGCCACCGATGCCAGTACCACTGCCGGTGCTGCGCGTGCCCATGCTTGATAGAAATCGCCAGCTGTTCGCCTACGAGATCATGTTTCATCGCGAACCCGGCGATGATCAGACCCTGTTGCAGCGCGTGCTATCCACGATCACGGACGGTGCGTTGACCCGTCTGGTGCGTGGCAACCGTGCCTTCCTGAACCTGCCTGCCGATCTGCTGCCGGAGGATTTCGATGTCCTGCTTCACCAGCCGCGCCTCGGTGTGTTGCTGCAGCCGGAAGTAGCCACCGACGCAGCCTTGATGAAGCGCCTGGAACAGATGGCCCAGCGCGGCTGCCAGCTCATGCTTGATGCATCCAGCATCGATCTGGATGGCAGCCTGGCCATCGGGGCACTGCTGCAGATCGTGCAACTCGTGCGGCTGGATGCCAGTCGAATGACACTCGACGCCTTGCGCGAGCGCACCGAGCATCTGAATGCCCGCGGCATCTGGGTGATCGCCGGTGAGGTGAACGATCACACTACCTACGAGCAATGCTTGGAGCTGCCACTGCAGGCGATCCAGGGACGCTATCTGCTGACTCCCCAGCCCGTACCCGTACCTGTGCTGGCCGCCAACCGCCTGAGCATGCTGCGGCTGATGCGCGTCCTGCAGGAAACCAATCCGGGACCGGTCGAGCTGGGCAACATCATTCGTGACGACGCAGTACTCAGCTACAAGCTGCTCAGTTGCGTCAACTCCGCCTACTTCGCACTGCCGCGGCAGATGAAATCAGTGCAGCAGGCGGCGATCTTCTTCGGCGTCATGCGCATGCGCAACTGGATCGACACCATGTCGCTGTGCGGCATGGACGATCGCCCGCCGGAATTGCTGCGCGCCGCACTGATCCGGGCCCATATGTGCGAGAAGCTGGCCAGCGGCATGCCCAACGGCCATGAGGAAATGGCGTTCACCGTCGGCCTGTTCTCGCTGTTGGACACCTTGATGTGCGCTCCGATGGAGTTCCTGCTGACCCAGCTTCGGCTGATGCCGGAGATCAGTCAGGCCCTGACTGACCGTAGCGGTCCGTTCGCCCCCCTGCTGGAGCAGGTCCTTGCGTGGGAAGCGGGCAAGCTGACCAGCCAGTATGAGCAGCCGCAGCGCATCCAGCGGATGGCCACCATCTACCTGGAAGCCACCCAATGGGCCGACCAGGTCTATGCCAACGTGAACGGAAACGTGCCTAGCTGAGCCTCCGGCAGGCTCGATCCCGTGGATCCGGCAACTGGCCACGATCCACGGGTCGACGTATGACGACCGATCTCGTTCATCATGCCCCCGCGTCCGAATCACCAAATCCGCTGACACCCCTGCACGCCCACCCGCACGCGAGGCACCGCGGCGATCAATGCGCGCGTTGCAGGCGCCAGATCGCGCCAGCCAGACCGGACAGTGCAACCGCTGCCCATGCGCACAGCATCAGCGCATCACTGCCCAGCCACAGCACGCTGGCCACCGTGCCCACGGCCAGCGCGCCCAGCGCCAGCGCCAGCAGCACATCACCACGGCGGCGATGCGTCACCAGCAGCAGGAAAGCACCCAGCGCAGCCAGCAGCACGGCCAGGATACGTTCGCTCATGACATAGGCCGGCGGCACCGGCAGATCGGGAAACACGTCGAGCAAGGGTACGTTGCCGACCTCCACGTCATAACCCTTGCCGTCGGCGGCATCCGCAGCAGCGACCAGCCGATCGCCGTCGATCCGCGCGACGATCGTCATCTCCTGCAGCGGCACCGCGTCCCAGCTCACGCGCAAGTCACCCAGCCGCGGGTCGCCCGGATGCGCACTGGTCACCAGATAATCCTGGTATGGCGTGAAACTGGCCGCGAAGTTTTCCGGCAGCTGCTTCAGATCCGGCGCCACCTGCTCCGAGCCGGGCAGCGCATGCAGCAGCGGCGGCGACAGCTTGAATCCACCGAATTGCACCAGCCCGGCATCGAATTGCTTGCCGCTGAGCGGAAAGCTGGCCGGATTGGCATGTCCGGCCGTCACCTGGAAGTGGCTGGCGTCGAGTGGCCGGTCGACCCAGTCCAGTTCGTAGTGCACGCTGTCGCCGATGCGGATCTCGCGCCACTGGAACATTTCCACGTGACGTACCAACACCGGCGTGTTGACCTGCAGGTTGAAATCCGGATCGTGCGGCGCCTCCACCACCTGCGGCGTCCCGACCAGCCGCACCATGGCGCCATGCTGACCCGCCTGCGGGCCCGTGTCGCTGGCGAGACTGGTCACTTCGCCGCCATGCCGCTCGACCGCCGTACGATAGTTGAGCTGGCTGCGTACCGTCATCGCGACCAGCCCGATGCCGGCAAGCACCAACAAGGCACCGGCAACATTGCACGCCAGGCCACGCAGCGACATTCCAGCGACCCGTTTCATCCGGCCGCTCCAAGCATCGCTGGCAGCGAACCGCTCAGTTCGCGTTGTTCGTTCGCCGTACCGAAACGGCCACGCTCATCTCGCGTCACCCGCGCCAGCGCGCAAGCATGATCATGCGTGAAGAACAGTCGCACCCCGCGCGCCAGCTTGTCGTCCAGGAACGCGTGCTTCTCGTCGATCAGTTTTTCCGGAAAGCGGTCGTAGCCCATGGTGATCGGCAGATGCACCCAGAAACGGCCCGGAATGAGATCCGCACAGAACACCACACCGGCGACTTCGGCCAGCATCAGGCCCGGCGTATGGCCGTCCGAATAACTGAAGCGTACTGCGTTGCCCAGCGTCTGCGAATATTCGCCCTCGACCAGCTCCAGCCGCCCGCTGGCTTCCAGCAACGGCTGCAGCTCGGGAACGAACGAGGCACGATCGCGCGGATGCGGCTTGAGCGCGCGCCGCCAGTGTTCGGCACCCACCACGAAGCGCGCATTTGGAAACAGCAGCCGCGGCGGCTGGCCTTCCTCCCACGCCGCCAGCAAACCTCCGGCATGGTCGAAGTGCAGGTGCGACAGCACCACCACATCGATGTCTTCATGCGCCAAGCCAGCCGCGGCCAGCGAATCCAGCAGCACATGCTGCGGCTCGACCACGCCATAACGCTCGCGCAGTGCCGGCTCGAAAAACGCACCGATGCCGGTCTCGAACAACACGTTGCGCCCGTGGACGCCGTCTACGAGCAAGTCCTTCACCAGCAGGCAGCGGCAGGCCAGCGGAATCCGGTTCTGCTCGTCCGGCGCAATCCAGCGTGACCACAGCGCTTTGGGAGCGTTACCAAACATCGCGCCGCCATCGAGCTGCTGCGAATTGCCGAGGAGCGAGAACAGTTCCATGGTGTCGCCGAGCCTCTTCTGCCGGTAGGTTGGGGTGAGCATCGCGAACCCCGACGCACTACCAAATTTTGCGATGTCGGGGTTCGCCACGCTCACCCCAACCTACGTGGACCTTACTGCACCTTGCCCAGTCCCGACGGCCGGCGCGGATCGCTGGCCGCGTCGAGCTGGTTGGTCTTGCGGTCCCAGGTCACCACGTTCATGAAGCCCCACGACTCGCGTTGCTTCAGCGTGTAGCCCATCTTCGTCAGCGCATCGCTGGTAGCTGCGTCGAACGTGCCATCTTCGACCATCACCTCATCCGGCAGGTACTGGTGATGGAAGCGCTTGTGCGCGGTGATCTGCTGCGCGCTCTCGCCGTCGATGAAATGCAGGATGCCTTCCAGCACCTGGGTGATGATGGTCGAGCCGCCGGGCGAACCGATCACCGCAGTGCGGTCGGCGCCGATCACGATGCTCGGCGACATCGACGACAGCATGCGCTTGCCGCCTTCCGGCGCGTTTGCCGCGCTACCGAGCAGGCCGTAGACGTTCGGCTTGTTCGGCACCAGTGCGAAGTCATCCATCTCGTCGTTCAACAGCACGCCGGTGCCATCGGCGACGAAGGTGGAGCCGAGCACGTAATTCACCGTCGAGGTGATCGCCGCCATGTTGCCGTCGGCATCGATGATCGAGAAGTGCGTAGTGTGCATGCCCGGATCGGATGCCTCGGCCCGCGGCAGCATCGATGACGGCGTCGCCTTGTCCGGCAGGATGCTCTGGCGCAGGCCATCGGCGTAGTACGGCGACAGCAGCATGTCCAGTGGCATCTTCACGAAATCCGGGTCGCCCAGATAATCGTTGTGGTCGCGGAACGCACGGCGCATCGCCTCGACGATGGTGTGCACGCGATGCGCCTGGTCCATCTTCGACAGGTCGAAGCCGGACAGGATGTTGAGGATCTCGGCAATCGCCACGCCACCGGAGGAAGGCGGCGGCGCGGTGACGATGCGGTAACCGCGATAGTTCACCACGATCGGCGCGCGCTCCTTCGCCTGGTAGCCGGCCAGGTCGGCGAGCGTCCAGTTGCCGCCGGCCGCGCGCACCGCGTCCACCAGCTTCTGCGCGGTCTCGCCCCGATAGAAGCCGTCGTCGCCATGCGCGGCGATCCGCTCCCAGGTGCGCGCCTGGTCCGGGTCGCGCCAGATTGCACCTTCAACAGGCGGCTTGCCATCCGGCAGGTACTTGGCGACCGAGGCCGGCCAGCGCTGGATATTCTTCTGCTCCTCGGCGATCGAGCCGCGCAGGCGCGCATCCGGCTGGAAACCGTCGCGCGCAAGCCGGATCGCCGGCGCCAGCGACTGCTGCAACGGCAACTTGCCGTAGCGTTTCGCAATCAGCACCAGGCCGGCCGGTTCGCCCGGAATGCCGGCGGAGAGTGGCCCCTTCAAGGCTGCATCGCGGTTCGGGCTGCCGTCGGGGTTGAGGTAATCCTTGGGATTCACCGCGGCCGGCGCGGTCTCGCGGGCGTCGATGAACACGTCGTGGCCATCCTTCGCCCGATGCAGCACGGCCATGAAGCCGCCGCCGATGCCGGAACTCTCAGGCTCCACCACCGACAGCGTCGAGGCCACCGCGACCGCCGCGTCGAACGCATTGCCGCCCTTGGCCAGTACTTCGAGACCAGCGTTGGTGGCGAGGAAATTCGCGCTGGCAATCGCCGCGTGACCGGGGCGTTGCTGCAGCTGTACGGAAGCATGCGCCAGCGCGGTTTTTGGCGAACCATCGGCCGCAAACGCTGCGCCGCCAGCCAGCAGCAGACTCAGAACCAGTACTCGCCCATGCAGGTAAACACTCATGCAGCAGACTCCTTGGCCATCAGGTGACGATATTTGAGATCGAGTTGTTCATGCGACTCGACGCGCTCGGGGTCGACGATGATGCATTCGACCGGACACACCTCCACACATTGCGGCTCGTCATGGTGACCGATGCACTCGGTGCACAGCGCGGGGTCGATCACGTAGAACTCCTCGCCCAGCGAGATCGCCTTGTTCGGGCAAACCGGTTCGCAGACATCGCAATTGACGCAGGTGTCGAGAATTTTCAGGGACATGACCGTCAATACTACAGGTCGGGCGTGGGTGGCCCGTGACATCAGGAACAGGTGAGGCATTCTCGATAAGGTTCCGCACGAGAACGACCGCTCACCCTGCCCTCTCCCCGGCGGGGAGAGGGTTGCCGGGATGGCCGCGCCAGGCGTGGCCATCTCCTTGTCTTACATGGCAACGAAGCGGATGGTCGCGCCGGTCGGCTTCAAGGCATCCGTGACGCGTTGCTCGTCGGCCTGGTCGCCGATGAACAGGATGATCACATCCTTGAACGAACCGGGCTTGGCATCCTTGAAGGCAGCCACGACCAGGTCGGCGGTCTTGCCCGAGACTGGACCGCCGAAGGCCAGCAGGTTGCCCGGCAGCACGCCACGGGCAACGGTGTCCTGCACGCTCTGCAGCTGGCGGTCGTTCTGCGCCGTGGCGTCGTCGGTGGTGCCGGCCGTCACCATGTAGGCATACGGCTGGTTGGCCGTCATGCCCTGCATGTTCTTCTGCACGATCTGGCCGAGGTAGTTGTTCCACCCCTTGGAATCGGTGGGATCGGCCGGCTTCGGTGCCTGCTGCACCTGCTGCTGGGCATTCTGCTGATCATCCTGCTTGTTGCAGGCGCTCAGGCCCAGGCTGGCGGTCAGCGCGACGGCGGCAATGAGAGCGAATTTACGCATGGTTATCACCTTCTGTTTCGGGTTGCTTGTTGAAGCCGGTGCGGCTTTTCTGCCAGCGCTGACGCATGGCCTGTTGTACCGCCGGATGCACGAAACCGGAGATGTCGCCGCCAAGGCGACCGATCTCGCGCACCAGCGACGAGGAAATGAAACTGTATTGTTCCGCCGGCGTCAGGAACAGCGTCTCCGCCTGCGGAATCAGATGACGGTTCATGCTGGCCAGCTGGAATTCGTATTCGAAATCAGACACTGCGCGCAGGCCGCGGATGATCACGCCGGCACCGACTTCCTCGATGAAGGTGGCCAGCAGGCAGTCGAAACCGCGCACCTCCACGTTCGGCAGGTCGGCCAGCGCCAGTCGGGCCAGGGTGATGCGCTCGTTGATGCTGAAACCTGGCCCTTTGCTGGAGCTGTCGGCCACCGCCACGATCACCCGCTCGAACAATGGCGCAGCGCGCGTCACCAGGTCGGTGTGACCGTTGGTGATCGGATCGAAGGTGCCCGGATAGATGGCCAGGCGCGGATTGCCGAAAGGTTTGCTCACGGGTCGGAGGTGGCAGCCAGAGATGGGGCTAGCTTAACGGAAGCGCGCGCCGATAGAGCGCGAAACGCACCTCGCCAGCATGGCCCTCGCGATGCAGCAGCCAGTTCGGCGGCAGCACCGGCGCGCCGTTGCGCGGCGATTCCACATAGATCCATGCCTGCGCCGCCAGCCAGCCCGCAGCCTCAAGCTGCTGCGCCAGCGCCGCCCACAGCCCCAGCGCGAACGGCGGGTCGAGGAACACCAGGTCGTGCGGCTGCGGCGTTCCGCGCAGGAACGTCCCTGCATCCACCTCCGTCACCCGGCCACCGCCGGCCTTGAGCCGCTCCAGGTTGCCGCGCAACGCCTGCGCCGCCCGTGCATCGCGCTCGACGAACTGCACCCTCGCCACACCGCGTGACAACGCCTCGATCCCCAGCGCGCCGGTGCCGGCGCACAAGTCCAGGCAAGCAGCGCCTTCGAGCACCGGCGCCAGCCAGTTGAACAGGGTCTCGCGCACCCGCTCGGCGGTGGGCCGCAGGCCGGGCAGATCAGGCACCTCGAGCCGCGAATTGCGCAGGCTGCCGCCGATGATGCGGATCCGCCCTGGCGCGGCGTTGCGGCCGCTGCTCAAGACACCGGGCCCTCAGCGGCCAGTACGGATGGGAGTGTTAGCATGCCGCCCATTGTCTTTGAATCACGGCCGCAATGCTCAAGTTCTGGAAGAAAAAGCCCGCCGAAACGACGGCGGAACCAGCCGCCGCCAAAGTGCCTGCCGACGTTGCCGCACCGGAAAGCGGCGATCCGTTGCTGCACGAGGCTCTGGTGGAAATCCCCGCACCTGCCGAAACCGAGCCCGCTACCGAACGCTTCGTGGCGCCAGCCAGCGAGCCCGCTGTACCCGCCAAACGCAGCTGGCGCGAGCGGCTGTCTGGCAACGCGTTCGCGCGCGGCCTCAGCTCGCTGTTCGTGCGCCATCCGAAACTCGACGACGACCTGCTGGACGAGCTGGAAACCACCCTGATCACCGCCGACGTCGGCATTGAGGCCAGCACCGAGCTGGTCGAGAACCTGCGCAAGCGCATGCACAAGCGCGAGTTCGCCGATGCCCCTGCGTTGCTGGCTGCGCTGCGCGAGGCGCTGGTCGCCCTGCTCAAGCCGGTCGAGCAAGCGCTGGACGTGCGCGGCAAACAGCCATTTGTGGTGCTCACCGTCGGCATCAACGGCGCCGGCAAGACCACCACGATCGGCAAACTGGCCCGCCGCTGGCGCGACGAACGCCACGCGGTGATGCTCGCCGCCGGCGACACCTTCCGCGCTGCCGCGGTCGAGCAGCTGAAGACCTGGGGCGAACGCAACCAGGTGCCGGTGATCTCGCAAGGCCAGGACGCCGACGCCGCCAGCGTGATCTTCGATGCGCTGCAGGCGGCACGCTCGCGCGGCATCGACGTGCTGATCGCCGACACCGCCGGCCGCCTGCACACCCAGGGCGGCCTGATGGACGAACTGGGCAAGATCGCCCGCGTGCTGAAGAAGCTCGACGCCGACGCGCCGCACGAGGTGTTGATGGTGATCGACGGCACCACCGGCCAGAACGCGGTGAACCAGGTGCGCCAGTTCCGCCAGATCGTCGGCGTCACCGGCCTGGTCGTCACCAAGCTGGACGGCACCGCCAAGGGTGGTGTGGTGTTTGCGCTGGCACGCGAGTTCGGCCTGCCGATCCGCTACGTGGGCCTGGGCGAAACCGCCACCGACCTGCGCGTGTTCGAGGCCGAGGCCTTCGTCGACGGCCTGCTGCCCGCCAGCCTCGGCGAGGGACATGACCATGACTGAAGCGCGGGGCTGAGCCCGATGCCACGCCAGCTGCGGCTGATCCTGCTGGTGCTTGGCGGCTTGGTGCTGGTCGCCGCACTTGCCGTGGTCATCGCCCTCTACCTGTTGCTGCAGCCGGAGCGCTTCACCGCGATGCTGCAGACCCAGGCACGCGATGTCGGGCTGGAGCTGAACCTGGCCAGCCCGGCCAGTCCCACCCTGTTTCCGCGCCCGGCGCTGGTGCTGTCCGGCATCACGCTCAACGCGCAGGGCGACAATGCGCCGATCCTGCTGGCCTCGCGCGGCCGGCTGGCCCTGCCCTGGCAAACCCTGCTCGGTGGGCCGCCGGTGATCACCCAGCTGGAGATCGACTCCCCGCGCGTCGACCTGGATGCACTGCAGGGCTGGCTGAGCGCGCTGCCCGTGCGACCGGCCGGCGCGCCGCCGAACATCCCGCGCATCGACACCGGCATCAGCATCAGTCGCGGTAGCGTGGTGCGTGGCGACCAGATGCTGCTCGGCGACGTCGCACTCGAAGCCGGCAACCTGAGCTCGGGTCGGCCGTTTCCCGTCAGCATGTCCGCCACCACCGCTGCGCGGACACGGTTGCAGCTGCGCCTGTCCGCCACGCCGCGCATCAAGGGCAACACGCTGCAGCTGGACAACATCGAACTGCACCTGTCGCAAGGCAGTGCGATGACCCTGGTGCTGAACGGCAGCGCGCACTGGCATGGCGCTGCCGACGCTGCCGCCAGCCTGGCCGGCAAGCTGGATCACGCCGACGGCGGCCAGTACGACATCTCGCTGAAGCTGACACCGGCCAACCAAGACAACCCGCTGCTGCTCGCACTGAAACTGGACGGCCCCGACAACCACGCCGACCTGCGCCTGCCACCACTGGAGCTGGTGCACTGGTGGAACCAGCTCGGCAACGAGCAGGGGCCGCAGCTGACCATGCCCCCCGGCAGCGGTCATGCAGAAATCGCCAGGTTCGAGGCTGGCGGCATCAGCATCGAAGGGTTGACCCTGCAGGCGGGCGACAACGTACCCGCCGCCGCTGCCAGCACCACCGCGCCGGCCAGGCCGGCCACCCGCAAGCAGCCATGATGGCAACCCTCGCCACACGTCTGCTGCGCTGGTTCGACCAGCACGGCCGCAAGGACCTCCCCTGGCAACACCCTCGCGATGCGTATCGCGTATGGCTGTCCGAAGTAATGCTGCAGCAGACCCAGGTCGCTACCGTAGTCGGTTACTTCGAACGCTTCGTCAGCGCACTGCCGACCCTGCGCGATCTCGCTGCGGCCGACGAGGACACCGTGCTGGCGCTGTGGTCGGGGCTCGGCTACTACCGCCGCGCGCGCTTCCTGCATCGCGCCGCGCAGATCTGCGTCGAACAGCACGGCGGCGAACTGCCGCGTGATCTTGACGCCCTGTGTGCCCTGCCCGGCATCGGCCGCTCCACCGCCGGCGCGATCCTGGCGCAGGCGTACGGACTGCGCTTCCCTATCCTCGACGGCAACGTCAAGCGCGTGCTCACCCGCTACCACGGCATCCACGGCCACCCCGGCGAAAGCGCGGTGGAAAAACAGCTATGGCAGCACGCCGAAACCCACACACCAAACACGCGCGTCGCCGACTACACCCAGGCGATCATGGACCTGGGTGCCACGCTCTGCGTGCGCTCACGCCCGCGTTGTGAAGCCTGCCCGCTGGCCGGTGACTGCATCGCCCATCGCGATGACCTCACTGCGCAGCTGCCCACCAGCAAGCCGGGCAAGCGCATCCCCACCCGCGCCACCGTGATGCTGATCCTGCGCGATCGCCGTGGCCGCGTGCTGCTGGAACGACGCGGCCCGCAAGGCGTGTGGTCAGGCCTGTGGAGCCTGCCCGAAGCGACCGACCCGGACGGTGCCTGGCGCCTCGCGCAGCAACACGCGCAGATCGACGACGCACAAGCGCTCACGCCATTCACCCACGTATTCAGCCACTATCGGCTGAACATCGAGCCGCTGCTGTTCGATCGCGCGACAGCACAGCGTGGCATCGCCGATAATCCACAACTGCGCTGGTGCAGCGCCAGCGAGCTGCCAGCACTGGGCCTGCCCGCTCCCGTGCGCAACCTGTTGCTCGACATTGCCAGGTAGGAGCGCACCCTGTGCGCGATGCTCTTGGCTCAATCGGCCTCAAGGCATCGCGCACAAGCTAGGCCCCCTTTTGTGGGGGGTGCGCTCCTATCCAAAATGCAGAATGAGGAAACACGCATGAGCCGCACCATCCACTGCACCAAGCTCGGCATCGACGCCGAAGGCCTCGACTTCGCCCCATGGCCCGGCCCGCTCGGCCAGCGCATCTACGCCGAGATTTCCAGGCCCGCATGGCAGCAGTGGCTGGCCCACCAGACCACGCTGATCAACGAATACCGACTCAACCCGCTCGACCCGAAGGCACGCAAGTACCTCGGCGAAGAGATGGAGAAATTCCTGTTCGGCGGCGACTTCGCCAAGGCCGCCGGCTTCACCGCACCCGACAGCGAGTCTTGACGAAAAGCCGCCCGTTCGGTCTAATACGCGGCTCCACGCAACATCAGCAACCTTCGCGGTTGTGTCTCGGTAGCCAAGGTTCCGGCCGGGTAGCTCAGTTGGTAGAGCAGGGGATTGAAAATCCCCGTGTCGGCGGTTCGATTCCGTCCCCGGCCACCATGTACAGCAACGTCTGAGCCCACTCTCGCGAGAGTGGGCTTTTTCGTTTGTGTCCGGTGTGTGTCCGGTAAATCGCAGACACAAAACGCCATCCGCGAATGTGGCGCCTGTGTGCCCGGCTCAAGATGCGCGCACCGCGCTGCGCAAGGCAAAGTTGCGCAAAACCCGGGAGTAGCCCGGGCCGAAGCGGTATTTGTGCAAAAAGAAGGACGATGCCTCTACTCGTCCATTCCAATCAATCCCTCGATATCAATCTCGGCGGAGAACAATCCCCGATCCATCGCTTCATCACGAGACAACAGTGGTTTGTCAGGGGCATAAGGTACAAGGCCGATCTTTTTGATTTCGCCGGCCCTGCTCACTTCGTAGCCGGCGTGGTCATACTTGATCTCGTAGGTATAGCGCCTCCCATTCACGCGCCTATAGATGGCGTTCTTCATGCCTCGTACCTTCGCAGTGCTCTCTACGTCAATGGTCCGCGCCGGACTCGATTTGTCCGACGCCTGACACTTGACGAAGCAAGACGCTTGCCAGTGCAACCTGAACCTGGCGACCGGGAGCAACCCGGTGAAGGCGCTGCGCCGAAGTCGGGAACCGATTGCCGGCAGACCTTGTGCGCACCTGCCCTCCACGCTTCGCTCGTCGCCATTCGAACGGGCTACTCGCTCAGGGAAAGCATCGCTTTTGCGTGGCTCTCTTGTTCGTTTGTGCCGCCTCATCCGTACATACGTTCGTATCAGACTGAGCGACGAGACGTGGCCACGCTACGTCACAAAGTGCCTAGGCAGGCCGCCGACGCGAGGCGTCTGGTTAACAGGTATGGCTCAGATCTGGTGGTCAGCCCAAGTGCGGCGTAAAGCAGTCAGCCTGTGACAGCTCGTCGCGTCGGCTTGGCCTTCGGCGCCAGCGAGATATGCAGATCACATCCCACCGCGTCTGCATAACGGCGCAAGGTGGCAAGGGATGGGGCATGTTTGCGACTGCCAGCACTCGATTCCAGACGCGCCACGGTGGCTTGTGCAACGCCCATACTGGCGGCCACGTCGGCTTGCGTCATGCCTGCATGCTGGCGCGCACGCAGCAATTCGCCCAATGCGGCGAACTCATCGGCGAGTACCTCATAAGCCACCGCATAGTCCGGTCGCTTCATCCATCGCTTGTGCGTGGCTTCCACGTCGAAGGGAACCGGGTTGTAGCGTTCGCGGGTCATACCTTCACCTCTTTCTGTCGTGCCCGTGCGGTGTCCAGATCGCGCGCCGGGGTCGCCTCGGTTTTCTTGATGATGGCGTGCAGTACCACGATGCGTTCGCCGACCACGGTGCAGTAGAACGCGCGCCCGATGCCTTCGCGGCCCTTCGCGCGCACTTCAAACAAGCCACTTCCCATCGCCCGCGTATGCGGCATGCCAATGTCCGGACCGTGCTCCACCATCATGCGGACGATGCGCATGAAGCTGGCCAGAACGCCATCCGGCCAGCTGTCTATCTGCTTCGCCACTTTGGCGCTGTAGTAGCTTACTTGCCACGCCATGATTATATCATCCTTGTTATTAATGGCGCGACTGTCTCAGACCAACCGCCTTGTCCTTAGGGCACCACCATCTCACACTTCCAGCCGATCATCCGGACGCGCCACCAGGGCATACAGCGCCGGCATCAGGAAGATGCTGATCAGCAGTCGCGTGAACAGGCCACTGACGATGACCAGGGCGAACGGTCGCTGGGTGTCCGTGCCGACACCGGTGGAGAGTGCCGCCGGCAACAATCCCAGCGCGGCCACCAGTGCGGTCATCATGATCGGGCGCAGTCGCAGGATCGCGCCTTCACGGATGGCCTCGGTGATACCGGTACCGCTACGCCGGAGTTCGTTGACGTAGGAGATGTAGACGACGGCCGTCTGCACCGAGACGCCGAACAGGGCCAGGAAGCCGATGCCGGACGACACGGAGAACGGCGTGCCGGTGAGCCACAGCGCCACGATGCCGCCGACCGGCGCCGACAGCAGCACGCCGAGCACGGTGATCAGCGGGAACTTGAAGTTGCTGTACAGCGTGAACAGCAGCAGGAAGATCAGCGCGATCGTCAGCGGCAGGATGACATTGAGCTGCGCGCGCGATGCCGTGTATTCGGTGTATTCCCCACCCCAGTCCAGATGGTAGCCCTGCGGCATGACAACCTTCTTGTTGACCTGCTGGATGGCATCTTCCACTGCGCCGGCGAGATCACGACCCTCCACCGAGAACTGCACGCCGATGTAGCGTGAGTTGTACTGGCGGTAGATGAAGGAGGCGCCGTTGGTCACCGAGATATCCGCGAATTCCTTGAGCGGGATCTGCTGCCCACCGGGTGTCGCCACCGGGATATTGCCGATTTCCTCGGGGGTATCGCGATACTGGCGATCAAGGCGGACGACGAGATCGAACTGCTTTTCCTGTTGCACTACCTGGGTGGCCACGTCGCCGCCGATGGCGGTGGTGATCAGGGCATTGATGTCGTCGACGTTTACGCCGTAACGGGCGATCGCCGCGCGATTGATCTTGATGGTCAGGCTGGGCTGGCCAAGCTCCTTGACCAGGGTGACATCGTGGATCCCGCGGACCTTCTCCAGAATCTGCTTGATCGCCTTGCCCTTCTGCTGCAGCGTATCCAGGTTCGAGCCGAACACCTTGACGGCGAGCGCGCTCTTCAAGCCCGACTCCGCCTCGTCCACCGCATCCTCGGCCGGCTGGGTGTAGTTGAAGATAATGCCGGGGAAGGACTGCAGCTTCTGGTTGATCGCTGCGGTCAACGCAGCCTTGGTGCGATAGCGGCC
This sequence comes from Rhodanobacter sp., assembly GCA_050737735.1. Lineage (GTDB taxonomy): Bacteria > Pseudomonadota > Gammaproteobacteria > Xanthomonadales > Rhodanobacteraceae > Rhodanobacter. The sequence goes on from JBOHYM010000016.1 coordinate 103,736, forward strand.
CGTCCACTCCGAGTAGGGTTTCAGACCGACGTAGAACTCGACGTTGAAGAAACCGGTCGAATCGGTGCCGTCGTCGGGCCGGCCCAGTTCCGAGGCGACCGTGGTGACCTCGGGGAAGGAGCGCAGGATGTCTCTTATCTGGGGCGTGATCTTGGCCGACTCGTCGTACGAGATCGTGTAGGGCATCGTGGCGCGCACCCACAGCGCGCCTTCATCCAGCTGCGGCATGAACTCGCCGCCGATGAAGGGAATCAGCAGCAGCGAAGCCGCCAGCACGATGGTCGCGACACCCGTCGTCCACCACGGACGGGCGAGGCAGGCATCGAGACCCTTGGTGTAAACCGACTTGATCGCCTCGAAAGCGGCATTGCGCCGTTCACGCACGCCATTGCGCATGAAATGCGCGCACAGCACCGGCAGCAGCACCAGGGTGACGATGAGGGAACCGACCAGGGCGAACACCATGGTGTCTGCCATCGGCTTGAACAGCGTGCCCGAAGGCCCGGACAGCACATAGATCGGCAGGAAGCTGGCCACGATCACCGCGACCGCATAGAACAGCGGACGATCCACCTCCGCTGCTGCCTCCAGGATGATCTGCTTGATGCTGAGCGAGGTTCCTTTTCGCTCGGCGAGCTGGCGGTAAATGTTTTCCACCATCACGACCGCGCCGTCTACCAATATTCCGAAATCGATCGCGCCAATGGATAGCAGATTGGCCGAGGCCTGTTGGAGATCGAGACAGATGAACGCGAACAGCAGCGCCAGCGGGATGGTGGTGGCGACGATCAGTCCGGCACGGAAATCGTAGAGGAAGAAGATCAGGATCACGACAACGAGCACCATGCCGCGCAGCAAATTGTCCTCGACAACCTTGGTGGTCAGTGCGATCAGGTCGCTGCGGTCGTAGAACGGAACGACCTTGATGTCCTTGGGCAGGATCTGGTCGTTGAGTTCCTTGGTCTTCGCCTCGACTCCCTTCAGGACGTCCTGCGTCTTTTCACCCTTGCGCAGCAGGATGACGCCCTCCACCGCGTCGTTCTGTTTCTCGTAACCGAACTCGCCCAGCCGCGGCGCGATGCCGATGGCCACGCGTCCGACATCCTTCAGCAGGATCGGGGTGCCGTTGTGCACCGCCAGCACCACGTTGCCGATGTCCTCCAGCGTTTCCATGCGGCCCAGGCCGCGCACGTAATAGAACTGGCCGCCCTGCGAATAGAAGCCGCCGCCGGCGTTGCTGTTGTTCGCCGTCAGCGAGGCTTCCACCTGCTGCACGGACAGGCCGGCCCCGGCAACTTTCGTCGGATCGAGCAACACCTGATATTGCATGGTGCCGCCGCCAAACCCCGAATCGTCCGCCACACCGGGAACCGACTTGTACTGGGGCTCGATGGTCCAGGCCTCGAGGGTCTTGAGCTCCATCGGCGACCGATCTGGGCTCTGCAACACGTAGCGGTAGATCAGGCCTGATGGAGAAGACAGTGGCGATACCGAAGGGGTCACCCCAGTGGGCAGGCTGACACCGGGCAGCAGGTTGAAAACCTGCTGGCGCGTGTAGTCGTCACCCGCGCCGTTGTGGAACGTGATGATGACGTCGGACAGTCCATACAGCGAGATCGAGCGGACGTTGTCCGTCTTCGGAATGCCGGTCATGCCGATTTCGACGGGCACCGTGATCAGCCGCTCCACTTCCTCGGCGGTATGCCCGGGCCACTGGGTGATGATCTCGACGATCGGCGGCGACAGATCCGGATACGCATCCACCGGCAGGCGCTGCAGCGACCGCGCGCCCGCGCCGATCAATACCAGCATCATCAGGATGACGAGAAAGGGCTGGCCCAGCGAAGCGGCCACGACCCGGTTCATCAGCGACTCCGTTCGCGACGGCGGTGCAGGAAGTTGGTCGCTCATTGGCTTTGCATGAACTGGACGAAGATGGCGCCATCGACCACGATCTGGTCGCCGGTCTTGAGTCCGTCCGGTATCACATACTGATTCCCGGTGCGGGTACCCAGGGTCACATGCTGTCGTGCAAAACTGGCGTCGGGCTGGACGGCATAGACGAACGGCAGGTTCTCGTCGTCACGCAGAATCGCCGACACCGGCACCAACAGTCCGCTGCTTGGCTGACGGGCCTGGATCCGCACGCGGACATACATCTGTTTCTTCAGCAGGCCTTGGGGATTTTCGACGACCACGCGCACGATTACCGCACGGGTGTCGGGGTCCACCAGCGCCGAGATGTTGTCCACGGTTCCGGCAAGGTTGGTGGAAGCGATGCCCGTCTCCACCTGTGCCGTGTCGCCCACGCTGACCGAAGCCAGCTCGGAAGCGGAAATCTGCGCCATCACCCAGACGCGCGAAAGATCGGCGACGGTGAAGCACGGCGTGGTTCCCGCCTGCAGCAGTTGTCCAGGCGTGATCAGTTTTTCCGCCACGGTGCCGGTGATCGGCGAGCGAATGATGCCCTCGATGCGCGACACCGATCGGCCGGCCTGGATATCCTTGATGATCTGCGGGTCCACATCCAGCGAGACGAGCGCCTGCCGAGCAGCGTCACGATCCGCCTCGGCGTTGGCCGCATCGGTCTGGGCCTGCTCTTCTTCACGCGTTGAAACGCCGTTGTGCTGGACCAGATCCTTGTCTGCATCGGCAAGCCGACGCGCATTCCTTGCGGTGACGATGGCCTTGACGTAGGCGCTGACGCCTGCCGCAAAATCCGGCGAATCCACTTCCGCCAGCGGCTCGCCTTTCTTCACGTGCTGGCCGGGAGAAACGAGCAGCCGCGACACCGGACCGGAGAACGGCGCCAGCACGCTGGTGGCCTGATCGTTGTCGAAATCCACCGCGCCGGTGGCGTCGACCGCCTTGCGGAACTGGGATGGCGCGACGGTGTAGAGGTGGATGCTCTTGCGCTGGTCGGGCGTCAAGCTGACATTGCGGGGCGTTGCCGAGGCGGTCTGCGCGTCGTTGTCCGTTTTGCCTGAGCAACCCGGGGTCAGCGCGAGTGTGGTCACCAGCATGCCGGCAACGGCCAATGTGCGCAGCCATCTGCTCCGGCTTTCCCTATCCGGCACCGCGTAAAGAGATTTATTTTTCATCTTTGTTCCGGATTGAATCGGGCTGCTTTGAGCTCGCCTGCTTCGAGTCGTCCTGCTGCAGCTCGGCGCGGTGCCACCAGCCACCGCCCAGCGCCTGGAACAGCGCGGCGGTATCGGCATAACGATTGGCCTGGGCCTGCACCAGGTTGATGCGGGCCTGCAGATCGGCCTGCTCTGCACTCAGCAGCGAGAGATAGCTGGCGTAGCCGTCCTTCCATTGCCGTTGCGACAGGTCCAGCGTGACCTTGGCGGCATCGGCGGCAGCGGCAGCGGACTTCAGGCCCTTTGCGTCCTGGTCGAGTGCGACCAGGGTGTCGGCGACATTCTGGAAGGCGGTCAGCACGGTGCTGCGATATTGCTCGGCCGCCTCGACATAGGCCGCCTTCGCGGCGCGTTGCTGGTGCAGCAAGGTGCCGCCCTCGAAAATCGGCGCGGTAATCGCCGCACCCAGATCCCAGAAACCCGTGCCAGCCTTGAACACCTGCCCCATCGCCAGCGCCGTGCTGCCGGCATCCGCGGTCAACTGGATATTCGGCAACCGGTTCGCCGTGGCAATGCCGATCTGCGCACTGGCGGCGTGCATGTTGGCCTCGGCCTGGCGCACATCCGGCCGCTGCGCGACCAGCACCGAGGGCAGGCTCAGCGGCAGATCCTGCGGCAGTTGCAGGCCCGCAAGATCGAATTTTTCGGCCGGCGCCTGGCTCGGGAAGCGGCCGGTCAGCACGGCCAGCAGGTCATGCTGCTGCGCCAGTTGCTTGAGCAGCGGCGGCAGCGTGGCGGCGACCTGCGCCAGCTGCGATTCCTGCGCAGCCACGTCCAGCCGGCTGGCATAACCCTTGGCGAACTGGTAGCGCAGGATCCCGAGCATCTTGCTGTTGATGTCGACCAGCTGACGGGTCGCGTCGACCTGCGCCTGCAGCGATCCCTCCTGCACCGCAGCGAGAACCACGTTGGTGCTCAGCGTGACGTGCGTGGCGATCATCTGGAACCGGGCCGCCTGCTCCTGCGCCTTGGCCGACTCCACGGTGCGGCGGTTCAGGCCGAACAGATCGGGTGCATACGAGATGCTGACCTGCGGCGTGAACAGGTTGTACTGGAAGACGTTCGCGTTGGGCGTGGGCGAGATGGTCCCCGCCTGCGACTGGCGGCTGGCCGAAAAACCTGCCGAGACACTGGGGTAGTAGGCGCCGCGTTGCGCCAGCATATTTTCCCTGGCCACGGACAAGGCTGCCTGTGCCGCCTTGAGGTCGGGGTTGTTGCTGAGCGACTGCTTGATCAGCGCATTGAGCGCCTTGGAATGGAACAGCGTCCACCAGTCGCCGCGGATGTCGCTGCCTTCGGCAAAGTGCTGGGCTTCACCACCGGCGATGCCCGGGGTGGCCGCGGTAGTCGAAGGTGGGTGGGCGGTGTAGCCGCTGACATCGGGAGCAGCAGGCTTCTTGAAATCAGGGCCGACCGTGCAGCCGGCCAGCAGCAAACAGGCCAACACCGCCCGGAAAATCGGCGGACGCGACAGCGACGCGTTGGCAAAAGACGAGATTTTCGCTGTGATCCCGCCGCCGCCCCTGTTGGCCCCGGCAAGCACATCAGCCCACGTCTTTTTCATGCGAGCGCGTCTTCAGGAAGGGGAAGATGACACCGGGATTACCACTGTAACAATATAATGTAGCAAACAGCAGCGAAAGCCCTGCCGGAAGTCATGACTTCAGCGCAGGCCACGGAACCGACGCAAGCGGGCACCGATCGGGCGGCCACCGCAATATCTTGAAATCCCGTGTGGCAACACTGGCTGGCGGCCAGCCCCTTTACATCTGCCGCTCGGGTGAAGCCTGACGACCTGATGATGACGTTGCAGAAGCCAGCGCTGAATGCGCTGCCTGCTCGAACCTCGTCAACAGCTCAACCCTGCTCCGCCGGCGCACCCGGCATGCAGCGTTGCGGGTGGGCCGTGCGCAGCATCACCACGGCGGTGTCGTCGACCAGGTACACACTGTAAAACCTCGTGTTGCGCGCCGCGGGCGTCTGGCAGGCCGTTGCCAGCAGCGCTGGCTGCCGTTGCAGGTCCGCGGCGCTGGGCTCGAAGCGCATGTCGACGAGGTCAGGGAGGTAGTACATGAGGAACATGTGGGTGTGGAACACGTCGCCCACCTGCATGTACGGGATGATCAGCGTATGCACCAACGGGAGTTGTTCGGCGATATGCGCCGTGATCGGTGAATAACCGATGCTGCCGTCGAACAGGAATGAGCGAATGGGGTGCTCCACCCTCAACTCGGCAAGATCCTCGGCAAGATGCGCAGCGATCCGGTCCTCGTAATTCTTCTGCTCGCCCAGCGCGTTGCCATAGGCGCTGGCGAAGGTACACATGCCGAGCGCAAGCATGCACCCCGTCGCCAGGGTCCACCTGTCGGACCGACGCCATTGCCGAAGCGCCGCCTGCATGACGATCAACGCCGCCGCCAGCAGCGCGCCTACACCCATCAGGACACGCGGCTCGATCTCCGGCTTGAGCAGCACCAGCATCGGCCCGAATACGCAGGCAAGCGCTGCCAGCGGCAGCAACAGACTGACCACGAACAACACCACGCTGATCCAGAGCGGTTGCGTGAAGCGTGCCTTCAGCGCGTAGCGGATGCCGATGACCACGGGAAACAGCGCCAGCAGGATCAGTACCGGAGCGAAGTACCGCCACCACTGCGCATTGAAACTGTCGCCGATGAAAGTGAGGAAATCGACGACATTGGTCTTCACCACCGGAAGGTCATGCAGCCCGCGGATCTTTGCGCTTTGCTGCCTTACCCAGCCGTGGATGTGGATGCCGACGACAACCTGATAGATCAGCATGGCCAGTCCCGCCTGCAGTGCGCGCGACAGGAACTGCATCGCCAACTGGCGTGGATTTTTGTCGTGCAGTTGGGCCAGCACCAGCTCCAGCAGGATGAAGATCAGGCAGGCATTGATGGCCGGCTGATAGAAACAGAGGCTTGCAAAAAGCGCGAGGACTCCCAGCCACCAGCCCCGGCGGCTGTCCTTGATTCCAATCATCGGCAACAGGGCGAGCAGCATCGCCAGGCTCATGCTCAAGGCATCGAACTTGTAGGAAAGGCTTTCCATGTAGAACGGCTGCGCACCGAGCGGGAATGCCACCAGCGCGGCTATCCACGGCGAGCGGATAGCGTACCGCCGGGCGATCAGTACACCTGCCCAGGCGAGGATGGCGATGGCTCCGATCTGGGTCAGTGGCGAGATGTCCACCATCGCGGAGTCGTAATACTGCAGCAGCCGCATCAAAAGGGTCGTCAGCGGCCGGCCGTTGGAATCCCAGCCGGTATGGCCGACCAGCGCGCGCTTCAGGTCGTCGTCGAAATAGCGGTTCGCGCGCAGGATCGGAAACAGGATCAGGAAATACAGCGCGAGCAGGATGGCGAAAACGCTGCGATCCGCGCTCACGGGAGCATCGTTGGCACCGGTCGGGGCATCGTGCGAAATCGGCTGACTCACGGATCAAGATTTCCTGGACAAACTAGAGGATGTCGATCACGACCAATCTGCATTGACTGGATAAAGTCGCGCCATACGCTTCACCGGCCAGACCATTCCGACTGACTGCCAGTGCCGCCAAGCAGCCGCACCAGCACGAGCACAGGATATGTTCAGGCTGGCCAATATCCGGCCTGCATGGGCTGCCATGGAGCAATTCCCAGCGTACCGGCATGACGAATCGTACGACAGAACGGGCACGCCCCGCCCTCTTGTTCATCGCAGGTTGACTTGTGCCGGCCAAGACTCGGGTTCCCTGCAGGCAACGAGGAACCGTCACATGAAGAACAAGATCACTTCACTGACTTTCGCGCTCGCGCTGGGCACGCTCTCGCTGGGAATTTCCAGCATGGCCATTGCGCAACAGGCCATGACCGAGCCGCAGGTGCACAGCACGCTCACCGAGCATGGCTATACCAAGGTGCACGACCTCAAGTTTCGTGACGGCATGTGGTACGCCCACGCCAGGAGCGCCAATGGCAAGAGCGTGGATATCCACATCGATGCAAAGAGCGGCCAGATCTATCCGGACAAACAGGTATCGCAGCTGAGCGAGCGCGATGTGCGCGCGTCGCTGGAAACCCAGGGCTATACGCACGTCCACGACGTCGACTTCGAGGACGGGTTGTGGAACGCGAAGGCGGAGAACCCGGCCGGCAACCATGTCCGGCTGAAGATCGATGCCGGCAGCGGCAAGGTAGTCGGCACCGAGTAATCCCGGCGCGCGGCCCGATGCACCCTGGGTGTGTCGGGTCGCAGCTGCAGCATCACCGGCCTGGGCCATCGGTTGGGTAGACCGATGTGCGGGCGCTTACTAGTATCGGGTGTTCCCTCCCCCGCGACAGGTATCGCCCGTGAAGCGACTGATGCTTTCCACCCTTGCCCTGGCCGTGTCCTCGGCCCTGATGGCTGCCAGCGCAACGGCACCCACGTTCGATCCACACCGCCTGTCCGACGAAGTGAAGACCTTGTCCTCGGACGCATTCGAGGGTCGCGGCCCAGCCACACCGGGCGAGACGAAGACGATCGATTACATGGTGGCGCAGATGAAGGCGGCTGGCCTGCAGCCTGGCGGCGATCTCAAGGACGGCAAGCGCGCATGGACCCAGGCGGTGCCGCTGCTGCGCACCGAGATCATCGGCACGCCGACACTGACGCTCGCCATGAACGGCAAGCAGCAGGCGCTGATGCAAGGCAGCGAGATTGCCGTACGCGCACCGATGGACGGTTCCACTTCTGTCGCCATCGCCGACGCGCCGCTGGTCTTCGTCGGTTACGGTGTGAAGGCGCCGGAGCGTCACTGGGACGACTTCAAGGGCGTCGACCTGCACGGCAAGATCGCCGTGGTGCTGATCAACGATCCCGATTTCGAAACCGGCGTGGGCGACTTCGGCGGCAAGGCGATGACCTATTACGGCCGCTGGACCTACAAGTACGAGGAAGCCGCGCGCCAGGGCGCACTCGGCGTGCTGATCGTGCACGAAACCGCTCCCGCCTCGTACGGCTGGGCCACGGTGAAGAACTCCAACACCAACACCATGTTCGACATCGTGCGCGACAAGCCCGCTGCCGTACATCCACAGCTGGAGGCGTGGATCCAGCGCGACCTCGCCGTCGCGATGTTCAAGCAGGCCGGACTGGACTTCGATGCACTGAAGAAGCAGGCGCAAACGCGCGACTTCAAACCGGTCACGTTGAAGGGCGAAAGCCTATCGGCCAGCTTCAAGGTCGACAAGAGCGTGATCACCTCGCACAACATCGTCGGCCGCATCGAAGGCAGCAAGCACCCGGACGAGACGGTGATCTACAGCGCGCACTGGGACCATCTCGGTGTCGGCCAGCCCGATGCGAAGGGCGATCGCATCTACAACGGCGCGGTCGACAACGCCACCGGCACGGCCGCACTGATCGAGCTGGGCCGTGCGTTCGCGCATGCGCCGCAACCGGAGCGGTCGGTGGTGTTCCTCAACGTCACCGCCGAGGAGAAGGGCCTGCTCGGCTCCGAATATTATGCGGCGAACCCGTTGTACCCGCTGGCCACCACCGCCGGCGTGATCAACATGGACGCGCTCGATCCGCACGGCCCGGCACGCAACTTCACCATCTCCGGCAGCGCGAAGTTGGGCCTGCTCGACGACATGATCGCCGATGCAAAGCAGTACGGCATGACCTACACGCCTGATTCGAATCCCGAGGCAGGCTACTTCTTCCGCTCCGACCACTTCTCGTTCGCCAAGCGCGGCGTGCCGGCCGTCTCGTTCGGCTCGGGCAATGACTGGGTCGACGGCGGCCTCGCCGCGGGCAAGGCGGCGGAGAAGGAATACACCGCCAAGCACTATCACCAGCCGTCCGACGAATGGCAGGCCAGCTGGCCGTTCACCGGCATGGTGCGCGACCTGCAACTGCTCTACACCGTAGGCAGCCAGCTCGCCAACTCCGACCAGTGGCCGGACTGGAGCAAGGACTCGGAGTTCCGCACCGCCCGCGACGCGACAGCCGCCGAGCGCAAGTAACAGCACCATTGCAGAAATGCCCCGGTAGGGCGGGCACTGCCCGCCGGCTCCTGGCTTGAGCGATATGGCACAAGAGCGGCGGGCAGTGCCCGCCCTACGCAGCTGGCATGCAGGTATGCCGCTGTAGTTACCCTGTGGGAGCGGCTTCAGCCGCGACAGCTCCCGGGCAGAGCATCGCGGCTGAACACGTCTGGATGCTCCCATACGCATCATGCGCCTCAAGCCACGCTAGCGAACCACGCGCCGTAGCCAGGCAGGTGCAACCGACCATCGTCGAGATGACCTTGCAGCAGGCCATGGCCATCCACCACGACCGGCTTGCCGAGTGCGGCCGGCAGCACCAGTTCGACCGCCGTGTCGGCGAGGTTGAACATCACCAGCATGGTCTGCCCGGCGAGCTGGCGGGTAAACGCCAGCACCGGCTCGGCCGTGTCGAGAAAATGGATGTCACCCCAACGCAGCAGCGGCTGTGAGCGGCGCCAGTGCATGAAGGTGCGGAAGCCGTTCAACACCGAATGCGGATCGGCATCCTGGCGTGCCACCGCCAGCGCACGATGTTCGCGTGGTACCGGCAGCCACGGCATGCCGCGACTGAAGCCGGCGTGTGCGTCGTCGCTCCACGGCATCGGCGTGCGGCAGCCGTCGCGTCCCTTGAACTGCGGCCAGAACGCGATGCCGTAGGGGTCCTGCAGGGATTCGTAGGGAACCTCGGCCTCGGTCAGACCCAGCTCCTCGCCCTGGTAGACGCAGACCGAACCGCGCAGCGAACAGACCATCCCAGTGAGCAGGTTGGCCAACTGACTGGAAGGTTTTCCCCTGCCCCAGCGCGTCAGCACGCGCTCGACATCGTGGTTGGAGATGGCCCAGCACGGCCAGCCCTCGGTCATCTGCGCTTCCAGCGTCTGCACCGTGCCGCGGATGTGCGCGGCACTGAAGTCGTCGGTCAGCAGCTCGAAGCTGTAGCCCATGTGCAGACGGCCCTTGCCGGTGTACTCGGCCATCGTCGCCAGCGAATCCTCGGAGGAGATTTCGCCCAGCGCAGCCACGTCCGGATAGCGGTCCATCAGCTTGCGCAGCTCGCCGAGGAACGCCAGGTTCTCCGGCTGCGTGTTGTTGTAGTAGTGGTCCTGGAATGCGTAGGGGTTGTCCGGACTGAAGCCGCGGCCAACACGTTCTGCCTTTGGCTTGGGCGGATTGTCGCGCAGCTGGCGGTCGTGGAAACAGAAGTTGATCGCATCCAGGCGCACGCCATCCACGCCTTTGTCCAGCCAGAAACGCACGCTGTCGAGGATCGCCGTGCGCACTTCGTGATGGTGGAAATTCAGATCCGGCTGCGAGGTCAGGAAATTGTGCAGGTAGTACTGCCCGCGGCGCGGCTCCCACTGCCACGCCGAACCGCCGAACAGCGACAGCCAGTTGTTGGGCGCACTGCCGTCGGCGCGCGCATCGGCCCAGACATACCAGTCGGCCTTCGGATTGTCGCGGCTCTGCCGGCTTTCGTGGAACCACGCATGCTCGACCGAGGTATGGCTGAGCACCTGATCGATCATCACCTTCAGGTTCAGCCCATGCGCCTTCTCCAGCAGACGATCGAAATCGGCCAGTGTGCCGAACAGCGGGTCGACGTCCCGATAGTCGGCAATGTCATAACCGAAGTCGGCCATCGGTGACTTGAAGAACGGCGCGATCCAGATCGCATCGACACCCAGGCCGGCCACGTAGTCGAGCCGCTCCACAATACCCGGCAGATCGCCCACGCCGTCGCCGTCGGTATCCAGGAAACTGCGCGGATAGATCTGGTAGGTGACGGCGCCGCGCCACCAGGGTGCATCACTCATTCGTATATCCCTTGGGTTCCTGCCCGAGTTGCAGCGGCACACCTCAGGGGCGGCCCTTCCGCGGTTTGTCGGGGAGCTTAATGGCTGCATGCAATAGCAGCCGTGACAGTGCATACGTATTCATGGGGACCGCCTATCGCACTGCAACATCCCGTGCGCTACAGCGGTTTGGACGTCCATACGCAAGTTGTCGGAATATTTCCGGAGAAGTCTGGCGCTGGCGTTGCCACACATTCTTCATGCCCGAATGCACACTGGAAGACGCCGCACGCACATCGTGCGCGGCGGGATGCAGCGCGTGTTTGCGATGCATAGCAGCACAATGAATACGTATGCAGGAAACCGCCGGGTTGCAAAACACCGCCCTACCATGATCGCCACGTTGACGGGTCATCCGCACATAAGGCCGGGCACATGCGGCCGCGCTGTTCACCGAAAACGTTGGGGCAATGACCGCAACTACAACAAAATGACGTGTAACCCTGGGAGGGGATAACGGTGATACTCAAACGTAACGTGCTTGCCTTGGCACTGGCATCGGTCGGCTTCTGCGCGACTTCTGCCGTATACGCGGCCGCGCCGCTGAACGACCAGCCGGCCAGCCCGCAGACGGCCAGCCAGAATGCGCCGGGGGCGCAGGACACCTCCACCACGGATGACACCACCAAATCCAGCGCCGGCGCCCGGGCCCAGGCACTGAAAGACGCCAAGGCCAAGGATATGCAGGCCATCACGGTGACCGGCTACAACAAGAGCGTCGAGACCGCGGTCGACATCCAGCGCTATGCCGACACCATCCAGAACGTGGTGACCGCCGCGGACATCGGTGGCCTGCCGGACCAGTCGATCGCCGATGCACTCACCCGCCTGCCCGGCGTCACCGCCGAGCGCATCGGCGGCGAAGCGTCGCAGATCAACTGCGGCGGTCTCTCGGGCAACTTCATCCAGACCACGTTGAATGGCCGCGCACAACCGAGCACCAGCGGCACCAACTATGTGCAGTTCGACCAGTACCCGTCCGAGCTGATCAACCAGGCGACCGTGTACAAGTCCTCGCAGGCTTCGCTGATCGAGGGTGGCGTGGGCTGCACGATCGCGATGGCCACGGCCAACCCGCTCGATGCCAAGCAGGAGCAGACCGTCAACGTCGACTTCCGCGGCAGCTACAACGACCAGGCCAGCGACGTCTACGGCGCCAACTCGATGGGCTACCGTTTCAGTGCCGCCTGGCAGGGCAAGTTCCTCGACGACACCTTGGGCGTCGGGCTGGGCTTCGCGCGCATGGTGCAGCCGCATGTCTCCGAGCAGTTCGTGGGCGAGGCGTTTGACGGCCTGCAGACCATCAATGCCGCGGGTCAGCAGGGCTACCCGTCCCAGGGTATCCAGGTGCAGCAGAACGGCGGCAGCGAGCAACGCAACGGCTACGTGGCAACCCTCGTATGGAAGCCCACCGACAATCTGCAGGTCGGTGCCGATGGCTTCTTCTCGCAGTACAACGACGGCTCGTTCGGCCGCGGCTTCCGCGGCCAGCTGTTCGACCAGGGCCAGGCGCAGATCACCAATCCGGTGTACCTGTCCAATGGCGCCATCGTCGGCGGCACCGTGACCAGCAACGCCACTCCGAGCAACTTCGGACTGGAAACCACCGCTGACAACTACACCACACGCTCGAGCGTGTTCTCCGGCGGCCTGAACGCGAAATGGACCAGCGGTCCGTGGACCGTGGTAGCCGACGTATCGGCGTCGCGCGCCGTCAGCTCCCAGATCAATGTCGACACCACCGCCGATCCCTACAGCGGCTTGGGCACCGCCACCCCCTCGTTGATGAGCCAGTCGCTCACCTACGGACTGAACGGCCTCAACATCGGTTCGTTCACGGTGCCCAATCCCGGCATCTACACCAACCTTGGCGACATGGCGCTTTCACGCTATGGCGTCTACCCCTACGTCTATCACGACAAGAACCAGGGGCTGCGCCTCGAGACCACCTACGAGCTGGCCGACAACCCGGTGATCTCCGCGATCGAGGGCGGCGTCTATATCAACAATCACACCTACAACGCCGATCGCTCCGCCTATGTGTATGGCTCGGAATGGGGTGACAATCCGTCGATGGGCGCGCCACTGCCGCTCAACAGCAGCAACGCGGTCAACACCTGCTGGCGCGGCGACTTCGCCAGCTTCCCGTGCTTCCTTGCGATCAATGGCACGGCGGTGCTGGCTGCCAACGGCATCACCGCCACGACTCCAGTGAAGTCGTGGGCCAACAACTGGACCTACATCCAGAGCGGCCAGGTCAACGTCAAGTCGCGTGATGCTTACCTGATGGCGGACATCGACACCAACCTGTTCGATCACAGCGTCACCGGCAACATCGGCGTGCGCGTGGTGCGCACTTCGCAATACAGCAGCGGCCTGCAGGAAGTGGACAACAACGCCGGCGTGCCGATCACCGACCAGACCGGCGTGACCAGCAGCAACTACATCCCGGTTACCCAGGGCCTGACCTATACCGACTGGTTGCCGTCGATCAACCTGGTCTATCACTTCAACGATGCCGACCAGCTGCGCCTCTCCGCCGCCAAGACGATGGCACCGCCGTATATCAGCTCGTTGCTGGCCGGCCATGGCGCATGGGAAGACAGTGGGCAGTACAACCTGTGGAGCAACACCAGCCCGCTGCTCAAGCCGATGTACGCAAACACGTTCGATGCCAGCTTCGAGCACTATTTCCCCGACTCGAGCGGCGCCTTCACCGCGCACGTGTACACCAAGCACGTCGAATCGTTCGTGCAGCAGGTTACCTACAACGACTTCGACTTCGCCAGCGTCGGCATCACGGTGCCGATCGATCCGAGCACCGGCAAGCCGTACCTCAACGGGCAGTACCAGACCTCGTTCAACAATACCCAGGGCGGTACGGTCCACGGTCTCGACCTGTTCCTGCAGAAGACCCACTTCCTGCCCGGCGTCTGGTCCGGCCTGGGCGTGAGCGCAGGCTTCTCGCTGGCCCAGAGCGCGGTGAAATCGGAGTCGACGATCAGCGGGCCGCCGCAGAACCAGGGCTTGCCGGGTCTGTCGAAGAAGTCCGCCACCGCGGCCCTGTTCTACGACAACGGCACGTTCTCGGCCCAGCTGTCCGGCACCTACCGCTCGTCGTTCGTGTCCGACTCGCAGATTGCCGTGAACAACCAGATCGTCTACTTCGCTCCCGAGACGGTGTTCAACTTGCAGGGCGCGTACAACTTCACCAAGAACTTCAGCCTGCTGCTGCAGTTCCTCAACCTGACCAACCAGCCAACCCGCACCTATTTCGGCAACACGCAGCAGACCGGCACGATCCAGTACTTCGGCCGCACGACCTACCTCGGCTTCAATCTCAAGTTCTAACGACCACGCCGGACATCGCCCTCACGATGTCCGGCCATTTCCCCTGGCCGGTTCCGCGACATGTCGCGAGGCCGGTTCTTTTGACACGATCCACCATGGCACGACGAGGAGCCGCTGCCGGCATTCCTTCTGGCCGACGTATCATCTGCCGACCTGTCCGTAGCATCCGCCCGGTGCTTCCATCTGGATGAAGGACACGCGGCCACACAGGAGATCGAGATGCGCAGATTCCCCTTGCTCGCTTGCGGCATCGCCGCCGCCGTCGCCCTGCTCTCGCCCGGACTGGCCTGCAGTTACACCGGCATCGAGCAGTCCACGCCCCCAACCACGGCATCGCAACAGGCGCCATCCGGCGTGTGGTACGAGATCTTCGTGCGCTCGTTCTACGACACGAATGGCGATGGTATCGGCGACCTCAACGGCATCACCGCGAAACTCGATTACCTGCAGTCGCTCGGCATCAGCGGCATCTGGCTGATGCCGATCAATCCCTCGCCGAGTTACCACGGCTACGACATCACCGATTACTACGGCATCAATCCGCAGTACGGCACGATGGCCGATTTCCAGCGTCTGCTGGACGAGGCGCACAAGCGCGGCATCAAGGTGATCATCGACCTGGTGATCAACCACACCAGTTCACTACATCCATGGTTCGTCGCGGCCAACCAGCCGAACGATCCGCATCACGACTGGTACAACTGGGCGCGCGCCGGCACTGATCTCAACGCGATCAGTGCCACTGACACACCGGCCTGGCACGCCACGCCCAGTGGCCAGCACTACATCGGCGTGTTCACTGCCGAGATGCCGGATCTGGATTACGACACGCCGGCGGTGCGCGCGGAGATGGTCCACGTCGGCCAGTTCTGGCTGAAGAAGGGCGTCGATGGTTTCCGCCTGGATGCTGCCCAGCACATCTACTACGACTTCAAATCGCAGGACGGCGACCCGGCGATACTGAAGAAGAACCTGGCTTGGTGGTCGCAGTTCCGCCAAGGCTTGGATGCGGTCAATCCCGCTGCCTACATCGTCGGTGAAGTGACCCAGAAATCGCCGGACCAATTGGCGCCATGGTTCAAGCCATTGAGTTCGGTGTTCGACTTTCCGCTAGCAACGCAATTGATCGACAGCGCAAAGAGCGAACGTGCCGGCGATCTCGGCGCACTGCTGGCGCAGACCGAGGCCGACTACCGCAAGGTCACCGGCAAGTCGGGCGTGGATGCGCCGTTCCTGTCCAACCACGATCAGGAACGCGTGATGAGCCAGCTCGACGGCAACCCGCAGCACATGCGCATGGCCGCCGCGATGCTGCTCACCCTGCCCGGCCAGCCGTTCATCTACTACGGCGAGGAACTGGGCACCCTCGGCAAGAAGCCCGACGAAGCCATCCGCGAGCCGATGCGCTGGGACCGCGCCATCCACGCACCCGGTGAAACCACCTGGGAAACCCCGGCGGCACCCGACGATCCGGCGCTGTCGGTCGAAGCGGAGCAGGCCAGCCCCGACTCGCTGCTGCACTACTACACCGTGCTGATCCACTGGCGCAGCGAGGTCAGCGCCATACGCGACGGCGCCTTGCGCAACCATCCGTTGGCCAATCCGCACCTCGCCGCATGGGAGCTGCAGGATGCGCACGATCACGTGCTGGTCGTGCACAACCTGTCCGGCCAGCCACAGACCATCGACCTGAAACCTGCCGCCATGCAGCGCTTCAGCCAGCTGCAGTTGCAAAGCACGCCGGCACTGACGATCGAGCATGACCAGCTGCAGATGCCGCCCTACAGCACTGCCGTGCTGCACTGATGCGGCTTAGTCGGTTGTCGAGCGAGCCAGTCGCGGACTGACGATCGGCACCGTCAGCATGGTGCTGGCCACCGCCATCAGCAGCAGCGCGGTGAAGGTGTCGCTGGTAATCAGATGACGGTCGAGCAGGATGTTGACGAAGATGATCATGATCAGCGCCTTGGTCTGCAGCAGCCAGCCGATGATTCCGGCATCGCCCTTCGCCCAACCCAGCAACCGACCGGCCAGATGCGCGCCGGCGAGCTTGCCGGTCACCGCTGCCACCAGCAGTGCGGCGGCGGCGATGAATACCGAGGCCCCGCCCACGGTCCAGTTGGTGCGCAGGCCGGTGGACAGGAAGAACACCGGCATCACCACCAGCAAGACGTTGTGGCGTAGCTGATCCAGCTGCTGCTGATTGAACCACTGGCGGTCGATCACTGCGCCCGACAGGAACGCCCCCACCATGTAGTGCAGGCCGGCGTGATCTGCCGCAAAACCGCAGGCCGCGAGCCAGATCAGCCCGACATACCAGCGATCCGATTCGGGCAGCCATTGCATCAGCCGACGAAACAGATACGCGGCCGGCGCGAACAGCAGCAGGAAGGCAGCCTGCATGCCGACCCGTTGCCAGTCGACCAAGATCACCGCCAGCACACCCCAGATCGCCACGTCATCGAGGCTGGCATAGCGCAGCACGCGCTGGCCCAAGGGCTCGCGCAGGATCTCGAGTTTTTCCATCAGCAAAAGCAGGATCGGCAACGCGGTGACCGCGCAGGCCATGCCCACGCCGAGCACGAACTGCCACGGCGCAGCGGCCTCGCCGACCCAGCCGTCGCGCCACGCCATCAGCCCTGCCGCAGCGACACAACCGAACACCAGCGGCACACCCAGCGCAAAGCCGGCGGTGATGCCGCACTCGCGGCGCTGCACCCACACCTGCTTGAGATCGAGCTCGATGCCGGCGATCCACACGAACACCATCACTGCCCACCAGGCGATGCCATTGAGCGACTGGATCACCGGCGCACTGAACACGGTTGCGTAGTACTGCGGAAAGAACGCACCGAGAATGCCCGGTCCGAGCAGGATGCCGGTGATGATCTGCACCACCACCAGTGGCGCATAGTAATCGGTGCGGCCAACACGCCAGATCAGGTAAGGCACGCTGAAGATGATCAGCATGGCGATCAGGAACAATTCCGTCGTGTTCATGGCTTCCCCCGGTCGCGCCGACGGGCGCGCCAGCAGGTGGAGCGTAGCCGAGAATGCGCGCCATGAGATCGCTGGCGTTCCCGCAGCGCACCACGAATTCCGCGCAACCTCACGCATGAATACGTATGCAAGTGGGTGTTCGCTGGCGACGTCCCGTGCCTACCATGCACATCGCATCGGCTGTCCATTGCAACGATGCAGAACACTTCCGGCGTGAGTGCCGATGCAGCACTCGCCAACACCATACGACCACTGCTGGAGTTTCCGGTGACGCGCTCTTCCGTTCTTGCCCCGATCCTTCCTGCCGCAGCGCTGCTGCTCGCCCTTGCGGTTATGCCCGGGATGGCGAGAGCCGACTCCTTGGCACCTGCTCCGATGACTGTCCACCTCGATGCCACGGGGATGACCATCGATAACGGAACAGGAGTCGCCGGAGTACCGCTCGCCATCCACATCGACGGTGCCGGCATCCTGCATGTGCAGAGCGGTACGCCTGACCCACAACCCCCACTCGTGCTGGCTCCGCAACCGGAGCAAACACAGGCGGCGGTGAAGGTAAGCAAGGACGCGCAGAGCGTGACGTTGACGTCTGAGCGGCTTGTGGCGACCTGGAACAAAGACGCCACCTTGAGCGTGAGCGATGTCAGCGGTCGGCATCTGCTTACGCTCTACCTCACCAGCCTGGACAAAGTCGGGGTCTCGTTGATGCACGCGGTGGGCGATGCCATGTATGGCATCCATGGTTTCAATGCCACCGAACCGGCGACGGCTGGCCTGTCACGACAAGGTGATCAAGTGGCCAAGGCCGGCGAACAAGGCAACGCCGGTGCTCCGTTCGTGTGGAGCACGGCGGGCTATGGCGTGCTGGTTGTCAGCGACGGCAATGTGGATTTCCGGGATACGCTTCCTCACGGCAAGCCGGATGCAGATCAGCGCCTGGCACGCCTCGATATCAGGCCTCATACAATCAGGCCGGAGACAAAGCCGGCGAAGCCTTCGGTGGACTTCTACATCCTCGTCGGCCAGCCGCGCGAACTGTTCGGCGAACTAGCCACGCTCAGCGGCCACACCCCGCTATTCCCGAAATGGGCGATGGGTTTTACCAATAGCCAGTGGGGTATCGACCAGCAGGAACTGCTGCAGATCGTCGACACCTACCGCGCCAAGCACATCCCGCTCGACAACATCACGCTCGACTTCGACTGGAAGGCCTGGGGTGAGGACGACTACGGCGAGTTCCGCTGGAATGCCAGCAAGTTTCCGGACGGCCCCGATGGCAAGCTGAAGACCGAGTTGGACCAGCGCGGCATCCACCTCACCGGCATCATGAAGCCGCGCGTCCACGTCGATACCGTGGAAGGCCGCTACGCCACCGCGCACGACCTGTGGCGTCCCGGTGAGGAGGCCACGCCAGACTACTTCTCGCACAAGCCGGTGAAGGACATCGACTTCGACAAGCCGGCGGCGCGCGCGTGGTTCTTCAACGACGCACTGAAGCATTCGTACGCCACCGGCATCGTCGGCTGGTGGAACGACGAAGCCGACAACACGCCCAGCAACACGCAGTTCCTCAACATGCAACGCACGCTGTACGATGGCCAGCGCGCCATCTCGAACCAGCGCGTGTGGTCGATCAACCGCAACTTCTGGCTCGGTTCCCAGCGTTATGCCTATGGCCTGTGGTCGGGCGACATTCCCACCGGCTTCGCCAGCATGGCCGGCCAGCGCGCGCGCATGCTCAGCGCGATCAATGTCGGCGCGATGCAATGGGGCATGGACGGCGGCGGCTTCAAGGACGGCACGCCGACACCGGAGAATTACGCGCGCTGGATCGAGTTCGGCGCGTTCACGCCGATCTTCCGCGTGCACGGCGATTTCGGCCAGAAACGGCAGCCGTGGGTCTACGGGCCGATCGCCGAGAAGGCAGCCACCGATGCGATCCGCCTGCGCTATGCGCTGATCCCGTACATCTACAGCTACGAATACCAGCGCCGTGTCACCGGCGTCGGCCTGGTACGCCCGCTGCTGTTCGACTGGCCACACGATCCGCAGGTGTGCAACGACGTCGATGCGTGGATGTTCGGCGACTACCTGCTGGTCTCGCCGGTGGTCGAACCGGGCCAGACATCAAAGGACGTCTATCTGCCCACCGGCCGCTGGACCGACTGGTTCAGCGGCAAGGTCTATCAGGGCGGCCAAACGATCCATCTCGCGATCGACAGCAAGACGTGGAGCGACATTCCGCTGTTCATCCGCGACGGCGCGATCATCCCGACCCAGCCGGCCGAGGATTATGTCGGCCAGCATCCGCTGACCCAGCTCGACGTCGAGGTGTTTCCCGACACGCAACGCACCACCTTCGAGTACTACGACGATGACGGCAACAGCTACGACTACGAACACGGCGCGTATTTCAGCCAGTCGTTGGCGGTGCAGCGCAGCGGTGACAAGGTGCAGTTCGAGACCGCCACACAGTCGGGCAACTTCAAGCCGGCGCTGCAGTTCTACCTGCTGAAGATCCACGGCGGCACGGCGGCGGCCGTCAGCGGCCACTTGAAATCCTTCGCCAGCCTCGACGCCCTGCAGCACAGTGCGGGTGAAGGATGGGCCAGCGGCCACGACCGCTACGGCGATGTCACCTATGTGCGGGTGACCGCCGCGCGGGCCGCCAACATCACGCTCGACATGAGGCAGTAAACGGTATCCCGGCAACCCCTGTGGGAGGGGCTTCAGCCCCGACGCTCTGGATTCACTGCAAGCAACAGCGTCGCGACTGAAGTCACTCCCACAGAAAGACAAGCTGCGATCGCGGTTTCGTAGGG
>JBOHYM010000017.1:0-23942 GCA_050737735.1 Rhodanobacter sp.
CCTCTGGCGTCGCCGGCTGCCGAAAACCTTGAGCCGCCGGCTGACCCCCTGGCGGCTTTTTTTATGAGCGCGTGGCCGATCTGGAATACCTCTACCCGTGTCTGTCCGTGATCGATGATTGGCGGACTGTGGCTTGCGTTGTGCACGGCACTTGTCCATGGTCATAATCCCGTGGACCAAAGAGGCCCGACGGCCTGACGCGGATATTTCTTCACCAGGGCATCGCATGAGCCAATTCGCACTGCTGGGCAAGCGGCGGTTTGCGCCGTTCTTCTGGACCCAGGCGCTGGGGGCGTTCAACGACAGCGCGTTCCGCAATGCGATGGTGATGCTGGCGGCGTTCCAGATGGGGCTGCCGGATCGGCAGGTGTCGCTGTACACCAATCTCGCGCCGGCGCTGTTCATCCTGCCGTACTTCCTGTTCTCGGCCACCGCAGGGCAACTCGCCGAGAAGTTCGAGAAGACGCGGATCATCCGCTACGTGAAGCTGTTCGAGATCGCCGCGATGCTGCTGGCGGCCTGGGGCTTCCACACCCACCATCTCGCGTTGCTGCTGGTAGTGCTGTTCATGATGGGCGTGCATTCGACCGTGTTCGGGCCGATCAAGTACGCGATCCTGCCGCAGGCGCTGAAGCCGGCCGAACTGGTCGGCGGCAACGGCATGGTCGAGATGGGCACCCAGCTGGCGATCCTGATCGGCATGATCGCCGGCAATGCGCTGATGCTGCTGGCCGGCGTGGGGCCGCTGGCTTCGGCCGCGCTGACGATCGGTGTGGCGGTGCTCGGCTACGGCGCGAGCTGGGCGATTCCTCCGGCGCCGGCGACCGCGCCGGAACTGAAGTTCAACTGGAATCCGGTGAGCGAGACAGTGCGTGTGCTCGGCATCACGCGTCGCGATCGCGCGGTGTTCAACGCGGTGCTCGGCATCTCGTGGTTCTGGTTCTTCGGCACCGTGCTGGTGGCGCAGCTGCCGATCTATACCCGGCTCAATCTCGGTGGCGACGGCTCGGTCAACACGCTGGTGCTGACCCTGTTCTCGCTGGGCACCGGCGTCGGCTCGCTGCTGTGCGAGAAGATGTCGGGCCGGCGGGTGGAGATCGGCCTGGTGCCGCTGGGCGCATTCGGTCTCACCGCGTTCGGCGTCGATCTGTACTTCGCGCGGCCGATTGCATCGGCGGTGCAGGGACTGGACTGGCTGGCTTTCCTGCATGCGGCGGGCAGTTGGCGCATCGTGCTCGACCTGACCATGATCGGCATGTTCGCCGGCTTCTACGTGGTACCGCTGTTCGCCTTCATCCAGAGCCGTGCGCCGCGCGAGCAATTGTCGCGAATCATTGCCGGAAACAACATCCTCAACGCGTTGCTGATCTGCCTGGCCGCGGGCTTCGGACTGGGTCTGGGCGCACTCGGCTTCGGTGCGCCGCAGATCTTCCTCGCGGCGGCGTTGCTCAACGTGCTGGTCGCGGCCTACATCTTCACCCTGGTGCCCGAGTTCCTGATGCGCTTCATCACTTGGGTGTTGGTGAACACGCTGTACCGGGTGCGCGTGGATGGCATGCAGCATCTGCCGGAGGAGGGTCCGGCGTTGCTGGTATGCAACCACGTCAGTTACATGGATCCGTTGTTGCTGATGGCCAACCTGCGACGGCCGGCGCGCTTCGTGATGTATTACCGGATCTTCAACATCCCGTTGCTGCGCTTCGTGTTCCGTACCGCCAAGGCGATTCCGGTTGCCGGTCACAAGGAGGATCCGGCCGTGCTGCAGCAGGCCTACGACGCGATCGACGAGGCGCTCGCAGCCGGTGAGGTGGTCTGCATCTTTCCCGAAGGTGGCTTGACTGGTGACGGCGAGATCGCGAGCTTCCGCCCGGGCGTGGAGAAGATCCTGGCGCGGCGACCGGTGCCGGTCGTACCGATGGCGTTGCGCGGCTTATGGGGCAGCGTGTGGAGCCGGCGCGATTCGATGCTGCATCGCGCGCGTCTGCCGCGGCGCTTCCGCGCACGGGTGGAACTGGTGGTCGATGCGCCGCTGGCGCCACAGCAGGTTAGTGCGGTGACACTGGAAGCGCGGGTGCGCGAACTGCGTGGTGACCTCGCCTAGACGGGGCTCAGCTCAGCCAGCCGCCAAGCACGATCAGCGCGACCAGGCTCAGCCATGCCAGCAGTGCGCGCAGCAAGGCACCGCGCAGGCGTACCAGCTCAGCCAGCGGATCGCTGTGTTCCTCGGCGTAGCCGTCGCCGGCCTCGATATCGATCAGCACATCGGCCTGCGCCGCGGCGCCGAGAAAACCCGGACCGACGCTGTACCAGCTGGTGGCTACCGCCTGGCTGTGCCAGCGTTTCCAGGCGCCGATCACCGCTTCCCAGTGGCCGACCACCGCCAACGTGAAGGTCAGCAATTGTGCCGCCGGCCAGTCCAGTGCGTTGGCGATGTAGCGGGCCGCCGTGCGGCTGCTCGAGTCGAGCCGTAGCGATTCGTCGCGCCCCAGCGTCTGCGCCAGGCGGTACAGCAAGGCACCGACCGGGCCGAGCAGGAAGAACCACAGCAGCACGCCGAAGCGTCGGCGCAGCGCGGCGTAGGCGATCGCGACGCCGAGTGCCGGAGCATTCCAGGCGATCGTGTCGCCGTCGTCGGCCAGTGACTGTGCCGCCGCCTCGCGACTGGCACCGTCCGGCGCCTTCAGGATCGCTTCCAGATCCGCCTCGAATTCGCGCGGGCCGAAGCAGTACAGCAGCACGGCCAGCGCGAACAGCATCTGCAGCAAGTCGCCCAGCAGCAGGTGGTCCAGCAGCCACCACAACAACGCACACAGCGCGACAGGCAGCAGCAACGCCAGCAGCACGCGTCCGCTGCCGCTGGTGTCCGCCAGCTGCGCCACCCAGCGGCGGAACACGCCGTCACCGCGCCATCGGGCCAGTTGCGGCATGACATGCAGCAGGCCGAGAACGATGAGGGCGACAAGTAGACGGATGGCCATGACGGACGGACTCGTGGGCAATGGCTGCATTGTAAGCGTGGGATCGACCTATCGCAGGCCCGGATCTGCAGATTGCCGGGTGAGCGGCTGGCTTGTGATGAATCGGCATACGGTGCCGCGGATTTGCGTCCGCCTGCGTCCGCTCAAGCCATCCGAAGAAGCCCCTTAGACTCCATCATTGCAGCCACGGATCATGCTCAGGCACGAAGCAGTGATACTCCGCCGCAACTTTTTCCACCTCGTCCGGCGAGATATGGCTATCCAGCATCTCCCGTGTCGACAGGCGCCTCCAAGCGTCGACGTTCAAGCAATGCTTGTCAGGGATGCCAAACAGGTGCTGCAACTTGCGCGCAATACCCCCGAGGCCCTGCATCTTCGGATCGATCATGTGAATGCCCTGGACAATCGCGACACCGGAGCCCGGCAGGCGCACGCTGGACTGGCGCGCTCCGAAGGGGTCATGCAGCAGATTGCCACCGGCGATGTAACCCGAATCTGCCCTCGCGGGTATGTCCCAGCGGAGGGTCGTCGGTGGCTGGGAGGGTGTGACGGCGGCAGCGTGCTCATCCGCTGAAGTGGTCGTGACGGCCTCCGGCTTTTTGCGTTGCCGAACCGAGGGTGTTCTGGCAACGACGGGAACGGCCTGCGGCACGTGATCGGGTGAAACGCGCGCCGAAACAGGGATGAACCTGACGTCGAGGACGTCATGCGCGCTGGCCATACCACGCAGCCTGCGCCACGGCGACACCGTGCCATCGAGCAGCACCAGCAGCATGCCAAGATGCATGCTGAGTACGACGACATAGATCGCAATCCGGCGACTTGATGCTCGCCAGTCATCGAATGTTTTCGGACTCGGTCGCACGCCTGGCCCATCCCTGCCGCACACGTCTACGTGCAGACCTTGCGGCGCGGACAAAGTTTCTGCGTGGTGCGGTTGGTCCGGGGCCGTGCATTATTTGCGAAGGGCTTGACGGAGCATTCGGATGCTCCGGTATGGCAACACGGCTGGCAGCACGCTCAGCGCAAGCTGTGGTCGGCAACCAGCCCATCCAGTTCCAGCCCGGCATGCTGCCGCAGCCAGTACGCCAGCAACTGGTACGACACCGACAGGGCGGTGGACGGCACGAAACTGCCGTCGGCGATGCCGTCGACGATCTGCTGCGGGGTGAACCAGCGTGCGTCTTCGAGTTCGTGATCGCGCATGGCGATGTGGCGTGATACGGCGGTGGCGATGAAGCCGACCATCAGCGACGCGGGCAGCGGCCATGGCTGCGAGGAGTGATAACGCACCTCGTCGACGATCACGCCGGCCTCCTCCGCCACCTCACGGCGCACGGCATCTTCCAACGCTTCGCCCGGTTCGACGAAACCGGCCAGGGTGGAATAGCGGCCCGGCGGCCAGCCAGCTTGGCGACCGAGCAGGCAGGCACCCTCGTGCTCGACCAGCATGATCACGGCGGCATCGGTGCGCGGAAAATGCAGGCGCGCGCAGTCGGGGTTCGTGCACTGCGCGCGATGGCCGGCCGCGACCAGTTGCAGTGGTGCACCGCAGCGCGCGCAATGCCGCGTCTCGCGTTGCCAGTGCGACAGGCCCTTGGCGTAGGCGAACAGGCCGGCCTCGTCCGCCGGCAGCAGCAGGCCGGCGGCGCGCAGGCTCCCGCGACGGGCATCGAGTGTGGTTTCCAGTGTGGCGATGCGGGCGGCATCGTCCAGCACCAGCATGAAGATCGCCTGCCCGTCGGCGATGCCGAGCAGGCTGCCGGGCAAATCCGCCAGCCAGCGCTCACGCTCGCTGGCGTCGAGCCAGCGCAGCACGTCGTGATCGCGTTGCAGGAAGGTCTCGCCGGCCGTGTCCAGCAGCAGGTAGCGCGCCGTGGCCGAATGGGCCTGGGCGTGGATCCAGGTGGAGTCATCGCGTCGTTCGGCGACCCGGTCGAGTACCCGGCTGAGTCCGGCAAAGGTGTTGGGGCGCGGCAGTTTGGCCCGGTCCATCGGACGGCCTTTCAGGTGGAGAACGAGGAGCCGCAGCCGCAGGTGGTCTTGGCGTTCGGGTTGCTGATCACGAACTGCGCACCGCTGAGGTTCTCGGCGTAGTCGATCTGCGCGCCGGTGAGGTACTGCAGCGACAGCGGATCGCACAGCAGGGTCACGCCCTCGCGCTCGACCGCAAAGTCGTCCTCGGCCTGGGCTTCGTCGAAGGTGAAGCCGTACTGGAAGCCCGAGCAGCCGCCACCGCTGATGTACACGCGCAGCTTCAGCGCCGGGTTGCCTTCTTCGGCAATCAGCTCATGCACCTTGTGCGCGGCGGCAGCGGTGAACAGCAGCGGTGCGCCACTGCTGCGGTAATCGGGGATCGCGACGAAAGTTTCCATGGCGTTCAGATGGGGGCGTTGCGCGGTGATGCAAGCATAGCGCTTCAGGCCGGCATGGCGTCGTCGAGCATCTCGGCCGCCGCGGTATCCGGGGCCGGCAGTTCGCGCGGGGCATCCTCGGTCTGGCGCGAGATGCGTCCGTTGACCTGCGCACCGGCGGCCATTTCCAGCGTGTGGTAACGCAGGTCGCCGTCGATGCGCGCCTGCGGCGCCAGTTCGAGGCGGACGCTGACGTGGACGTCGCCGGTGACATGGCCGTTGATCACCGCATGCGGCACGCGGATCTCGCCCTGCACCTGGCCGTGCTCGCTGAGCGTGAGCATCGCATCCTCGCCTTCGGCGGACACGGTGCCCTCGATGCGTCCATCCAGGTGCAGTGCACCGTTGAAGCGCAGATCGCCGCGGATCACGGTGCCGCGTGCGATCAGGCTGGTTTCGTGGCTGGTATGGCTGCGCTCGTTGCGCTTACGGTTGAGCATCTTGATCCCCTTGGGCTGTGGTGATGTTGCCGCTCAGCGCGGCGCCCCAGGCGACGGTACGGTCAACCGGTTCGCCGCTGCTGGGCTGAATGAGCAGGCGCAGCCGCGTCGGGCGGAAATCCGCCGGCAGCACGAAGGTGCCGTGCAACTGCTGGAAATACACGAAACGAAACGGCAGACCGTCCTTCTGCGCGGCATCACCGAGTGCCGCCCAGTCGAGGGTGACCACCTTGTCGCCGCGCAGGCCTTCCACACTGATCACCGCGTTGCCGACCGTTTCCTCGTCGCGCTTCGCGTTCTGGGTCAGGCTGAGGGTGAGATTCCAGCCGTGCGAACCGGTGATCGGCTGCAGCTTCACTTCCTGCAGTTTCAGGCCGGTCCGCTGGGCGTCCCCGCCCACCAGCCGGGAATAGAAACCCAGGTCCGCGCGCAGGCCATTGAGCTCTTCCTCGCGCTGGGTCAGCGTGCCGCGCAGCGAGCGGGTGGCGACGTCATTGACCTGGGCGGCGCGCTGCAAATTCGCGACCTGCTGCTTGAGATCGTCGATCTGCGCGTTCAACACACGCTGCTGGCGCTGGTCGCTGGCCGCCGGGCTGGCGTGGCGGGTCAACAACCCGACCAGCAAACCGGTCAGCAGCAGGCTGGCCAGCCACGCCGAACCCAGCCACAGCCAGCGCCGACGCGAACCGGCATCATCATGCCGTCGCACGACCAGGCGCGGTGGAGGGCGTGAAGCCATGCGGGCCATTCCGGGGAAAACCCAAGGTATAGCCCTGCCGTGACGAAAGCGTCAAGGAACCGGTGCACGCTTCGGTGCGCCGGCGGCGGGTCAGCTCTGCATCTTGCTCTGCAGATAGCGCTCCGCGCCGATGTCCTTGATCAGGCTCTGCTGGGTTTCCAGCCAGTCGATGTGTTCTTCCTCGTCGTGCAGGATGTTCTTGAACATGTCGCGGCTGACATAGTCGGCGACACCCTCGCTGTGCGCGATGGCCGCGCGCAGATCCTTGGCGGCGGCGAGCTCCAGATCCAGGTCGCCCTGGATGCACTCCAGCACGTTCTCGCCGATGCGCAGCTTGCCCAGATGTTGCAGGTTCGGCAGACCGTCGAGGAACAGGATGCGCTCGATCAGGTGATCGGCGTGCTTCATCTCCTCGATCGATTCCTTGTACTCGTGCTCGGCCAGCTCGGTGTAGCCCCAGTTCTTGAACATGCGGCAATGCAGGAAATACTGGTTGATCGCGGTCAGTTCGTTGTAGAGCACCTTGTTGAGGAACTCGATGACTTTCGCATCACCTTTCATGGGGGACTCTCCGGCTGCCGACGCGTTGGGCCGCCACTATACAAACTCCGCGCACACGCCGACGAAATGCGAATGGCAATGGTTTGCCGATGCACGAGCCGTGCACGGCCATGCGGTCGCGATGCATTTCATTGCGAGGGGGTGTGGCGACTCAGGCCGTGAGGATCGGCAACTGGCCGAGCGCGTGTTCGACTGCCTGGGCCAGCGTGGCGCGGGCTTCCTGTTCGCAGCAGCCGCAGCAATCGGAACAGCCGGTGCGCGCCTGCAATTCGGCAAAGCTATGCACGCCATCGGCCGCTTCGCGGCGGATGTCATGGTCGGTAACGGCATTGCACAGGCAGATGTACATGGCGCGTATAAGAACGCGAATGCGAATGATTGTCAACAATCAGCTGAAAACCCTTGTCGCCGCTCGTTCAGGCGGCCTCGCGGCCGTCGCGGGGGCCGGGTGGCGGCGTGTCGTCGGCATTGCCCCGCGGCGGTATGTTGCCGAGTTCGACACTGAACAGGCCTTCCACCAGCGGCGCAAAGTGGCGCAGCGCCCGTTCGTACACCTGCCGCTTGAAGTTCACCACGTGCGCGGCCGGGTACCAGAAATCCACCCAGCGCCAGAGATCGAACTCCGGCTTGTCGCAGGCATCCAGCTTCAGCTCCTCTTCGCTGGCGACCAGCTTGAGCAGAAACCACACCTGCTTCTGGCCAATGCAGGTGGGTCGCTGGTGGTGGCGCACATACCGGTTCGGCAGGCGGTAGCGCAGCCAGCCATGGGTAGCGGTGATCACTTCCACATGATGCGGCGCCAGCCCGGTTTCCTCTTCCAGCTCGCGATACATCGCTTCCAGCGGCGTCTCGTCCGAGCGCATACCACCCTGCGGAAACTGCCAGCCATCACGATTGACCCGGCGCGCCCAGAACAGCTGCCCGTCTGCATTGAGCAGCACGATGCCCACGTTCGGACGGTAGCCATCAACATCAATCATGTCGCCTCCTAGGGCCGTGCGGCGCGATTTACCGCGCAAGACCGCACCAGTCCTGCAGCCGATTCAACCACAGCGCGTGAAGCAGCGGCAAGCGGCAGACTTGAACCCATCAGGCGACCCGACTACACTGCCGCGCCCCGCCCGATCGTTCTGATCCGGCACGGCGGGCATCCTCAATGGCTATGTAGCTCAGCTGGTTAGAGCACAGCACTCATAATGCTGGGGTCGGTGGTTCGAGTCCACCCATAGCCACCATGTCCCGTTGCCAATCAGGTAATCGAGTGACAAACGATTAGGCTCGCCGATGTGCGGGCTTTTTTGTGCCCGATTCCTGGCCGCCGACCTAAGTCGGAAGATCAGTCGGTCTCTCTATAAAAAATGGCTTGTGCTTATGACTTATTTGTCAAATTATTCCAGATAATTCTGCTTCTTAGACAAATACCTCAAATATGCAGACCTTGATGGAAGTGGGTGAAGCGGTAGCCGATCGACGAAGATCACTCGGCTTGAAGCAAGGTGAGGTGGCAGCTCTTGCAGGTATTAGTCAGGAAGTGCTTTCTCGTTTCGAGCGGGGCAGGTTGGCCGAATTTGGTTCGCGCAAGCTGCTGGCCGTGTTGGCCGTTCTGGGGATGGAATTGCAGGCCATCGAGACAGTCGAGTCTGGTTCTCTCGATGATCTTCGTCGCGAGCGTCACGGTGCTTGAGTCAGGCCGAATGCATGGGCAGGCGGAAGCATCACAGGTGACGTTGTCGGGGCTTCGCATGCACGAGTGCCCTCGGCTGCCAACTCGTTCGATGCGGATCGGCACAAACACACATCGGAAGAAAACTCCGCGACCTCTTGAAATATGGAAGTACTACCAGCGAAATTGTCAGCAGTGCCACATTGGCACTGCAATGCAGAGCCGGGGCAAAACATGGAATTGATAGATAACATCAGTCGCCGGCTAGGTGATGATCTCAAGCATGCATTGGTGCCTGGGTCAAAACTGCGCATCGCCGCGTCGTGCTTCTCCATCTATGCATTCGAGGCGTTGCGCGAAGAGCTCGAGCAAGTCGAGAGTCTGGAGTTCATTTTTACCGAGCCGACCTTCGTGCTCGACCAGGCTACCGATAAGGTGACCAAACAACGCCGTGAGTTCCACATACCCAAACTGGAGCGCGAGCGTAGCTTTTATGGCACCGAATTCGAGATCCAGCTGAAGAACAAGCTCACGCAGCGAGCGATTGCGCGTGAATGTGCGGACTGGATGCGCCGCAAAGCGCGCTTCCGTTCGAACCGCGGCAGGGCGCCGATGCAGCAGTTCGCCTGCGTCCAGCTAGGCGAGGACCAGGCGGTATATCAGCCGCTGCATGGGTTCACCGCAGTCGATCTTGGCTACCAGCAGGGTGATGCGATTTCCAACTACGTCACCCGCTTCAACGAGCAGCCGCACACCGGTCAGTTCCTGAAACTGTTCGCCCAGATCTGGCAGGACGAAAGCAGGCTGGAGGACGTCAGCCAGCGGTTGCATGACCATATTGCATCGGTCTATCGCGAAAACTCACCCGAGCGCATCTATTTCTTCCTGCTCTTCAACATCTTCAGCGAGTTTCTGGAGGACCTCAATGAGGATGTGTTGCCCAATGATCGCACCGGCTACCAGGACACACTGATCTGGAAAAAGTTGTTCAACTTCCAGCGCGATGCCGCCACCGGCGTCATCAACAAGTTGGAGACGTACAGCGGCTGCATCCTTGCCGACAGCGTCGGTCTAGGCAAAACCTTCACTGCGTTGGCCGTCATCAAGTATTACGAGCTGCGCAACAAGTCGGTGCTGGTGCTCTGTCCGAAGAAGCTTTCGGACAACTGGATCAATTTCAACCGCAATCTGAAGACGAATTTGTTCGTCACCGATCGTTTCAGTTACGACGTGCTTTGCCACACGGATCTGCAGCGCAACACCGGCGAATCGCTGGGCATTCCGCTTGACCGAATCAACTGGGGCAACTACGAACTGGTCGTGATCGACGAGTCACACAACTTCCGCAACAACGACGCCTTCAAGGATCGCGAGACGCGCTATCAAACCCTCATGAACCGGGTGATCCGCCAAGGCGTGAAGACCAAGGTGCTGATGCTTTCGGCTACCCCGGTCAACAATCGTTTCAACGACCTGCGCAACCAGCTGGCATTGGCCTACGAGGGCCGCGAAGAGAACTTGCGCGACAAGTTGGGGACATCCCGCAGCATCAAGGAAATCTTCAACAGCGCACAAAAAGCGTTCAACACGTGGTCGCTCTTGCCGGCTGCGGAGCGCACGACCGATGCGATTCTCGACATGCTCGACTTCGACTTCTTCGATCTGCTGGACAGCGTCACCATCGCCCGTTCGCGCCGACACATCGAGACTTTCTACGACACGGCTGACATCGGCCACTTTCCCGAGCGGCGCAAGCCCATATCCATCCATAGTCCGTTGACCGAACGTGCGGATGTCATCGGCTTCAACGAAATCTTCCAGCGTCTGTCGCGACTCAAACTCGCGGTCTATGCCCCGGTGAGCTACATCCTGCCCAGTCGCCGACAGAAGTACGAGGACATGTACGACACCGAGGTCTCCAGTGGTGGCGGCACGCTCAAACAGGCCGATCGGGAGAAGAGCCTGCAGCGGCTGATGACGGTTAACCTACTCAAGCGGCTGGAAAGCTCGGTGGCCTCTTTTCGCATTACGCTTGGCAAATTGCAGGGCAATCACACCGACACGCTTTCACGCATCGACTCCTACCGCAGCAG
Organism: Rhodanobacter sp.; assembly: GCA_050737735.1. GTDB lineage: Bacteria > Pseudomonadota > Gammaproteobacteria > Xanthomonadales > Rhodanobacteraceae > Rhodanobacter. The sequence continues at coordinate 10,889 of JBOHYM010000017.1, forward strand.
CGGACGCGATCCCGGCACTTTCGATCTTGGCAATGCCTGGAAAGATGTCGATGCTGATGATGACGATCTGCCCGACATGGATGACGCCAGCATTGGCGGCAAGATCCGCATCGACCTGGCCGACATGGATCTGCGTCGCTGGCAATACGACCTCGATCAAGACCTGGCTGTGATTGGCGGTTTGCTGGGCGAAATGGAGAAGGTCTCGCCAGCAGACGATGCGAAGCTGCAGCGACTCAAGGCACAAGTCGAAGCGAAGCTCGCCGAGCCGATCAATCCCGGCAACCGCAAGTTACTCATCTTCACCGCATTCGCCGATACAGCCGACTACCTCTACGAGCATTTGGCGCCCGCCCTTTGGCAGAAGCACCAACTGCACGCGGGCATCGTCACCGGCACCAGCACACCACGTAGCACGCTGCGCAAGGGGCTGGATTTTCAGAGTGTGCTGACCCTGTTCTCACCAGTATCCAAGCAGAAAGATTTGATCTTTCCCGACGAGCCCGGCGAGATCGACATGCTGATCGGCACCGACTGCATTTCCGAGGGCCAGAACCTGCAGGATTGTGACTGCGTCATCAATTACGACATCCACTGGAACCCGGTGCGCATCATTCAGCGCTTCGGCCGCATCGACCGGATTGGTTCCACCAATGCCAGCATTCAGCTGATCAACTTCTGGCCCGACCTGACCCTGGACGAGTACATCAATCTCAAGGAACGGGTGGAAAACCGCATGGTCATCGTCGACGTGGTGGGCACTGCCGACGACAACGTGCTCAGTCACGAGCGCAACGATGCTGAGTACCGCCGTGAGCAGTTGCGGCGCCTGCAGGACGAGGTGATCGAGCTCGAAGATGTCAAGGCTGGCGTGTCCATCACGGATCTTGGTCTCAATGACTTCCGTATGGACCTGCTCAACTACCTCAAGACCCACGAGGATCTGGCCAGCATACCCACCGGCATGCATGCCGTGGTGCCGGCCGATCGCGCGCGCGGGTTGCAACCGGGCGTGATCTTTGCCTTGCGCAACCGCAATCACGCCGTCAATGTGCAACAGCAAAACCGCCTGCATCCCTACTATCTGGTCTACGTCGGCAACCGCGGTGATGTGGTCGCCGATCACACCAGGGTCAAGGCTCTGCTGGATCTGGCGCGTGCCGCCTGCAAGGACCGCCCCGAGCCTCATGCGTCTGCCTGTCGTCGATTCAACGAGGCGACCGACGACGGCCGCAACATGGCCAGCTATTCGGAGCTGCTCGATCAGGCCATCGCCGCCATCATCGACGTCAAGGCCGACAATGATCTCGACAGTCTGTTTGCCGGCCGCGAAACCACGGCGCTGACCGGCACCATCAGTGGGCTGGACGACTTCGAGCTGGTCTGCTTCCTGGTCGTGCAGGACATGGCGTGATATCCGCCTTGTTCCAGTACCCGGATCGGACGGCATTCGACAAGGATGTTCCCAAGGCCCGCATACTTGCCGGTGCCAGGAGCCGTCGTGGTCTACGCGAACGCCTCACCGGCGAACTGGCCAGCATTGTCTGGGCCTGCAAGCTGGCGCCGGTCTCGCTCAACCTGCCGGCCGGCCATGAGGTGGCCGAGATCCAGATATTCCGCTTGCGCCTGAAGCCGGGTATCGCCGACGTCAGCGAATCGGTGTTGCGTGCCTTGGATCAGGCCATTCCCTCGCCGATCCTGTTTGAGATACAGGGTGCATCGGGCATCCGCGTGGCGGCAGCCTACAAGCGACCCAGTGAGGCCGATACCGGCAAGTGGGTGCTTGGCGACTATCTGCGCGGTGATTGGCTGCCCGCAGATACACCGCGCCAACCGCTGCCGGTGGCACTGGATATGGCCGGTCTGTACCGCGAACTGTTGCGCGTGTTGATTCCATTGCCGCCGCGCGCCGGTGAGGGTCTGCGTGAGCAACTGGAACGGTGGTCAGCCGGGCGTGCTGCCGAGCGCGAATGCACCCGTCTGGAAAATCAGCTGAATGGCGAAAACCAGTTCAACCGCAAGGTCGAGCTCAATCGCCTGCTGCGCGAGGCGCGCCGTGTGCTGCAGGAAACGCGCGGCGTGGATGCTGGCTAGCAGCGATCGCCCGGACGTCGTGCTTTTAATCAGCCGCTGCCAAACCCCGCAATTGGCCGCGTTGGTAATAGGCAATCAGACGCTACTAAAATAGGCAAACGGACGATACACTGCCCGCATCATGGACGCCGAACTCCCCCCTTTTGACCGCCCGCTGCATGCCGCCGTACGCACGGCGCTCGCCGACACGCCGGTGGTTTGCCTGCTCGGCCCGCGCCAGGCCGGCAAGACCACGCTGGCGCGGCAGTTCGAGCCGGCTTACGGCTACATCAGCCTGGACGATCCCGCCACGCTGGCCTTTGCCGAAAGCGATCCGGCGGGCTTTGTTGCCGCGCTGCCCGATCCCGTCATTCTGGACGAAGTGCAGCGGGTGCCCGAGCTGTTGCGTGCCATCAAGCTGGCGGTGGATCAGGATCGCCGGCCCGGTCGCTTCCTGCTCACCGGCTCGGCCAACCTGCTGCTATTGCCGCGGCTGGGCGACTCGCTGGCCGGGCGCATGGAAGTGGTAGACCTGCAGCCGCTGACCGCCGCGGAACAGGCGCGCCAACCGGGCGCGTTCCTCGGCCAGCTGCTCGAAGGCCGACTTAAGCCAGAGCTGGTGCCGGCGGGCGATGTCACGTCGTCAATCTTGGCCCAGCATGTCATGGCCGGCGGCTATCCCGAGGCCGTGCAACGGCAACCGGCGCGTGCACGCGCCTGGCATCGACAATACCTGCGCACCCTGATCGAGCGTGACGTGCAGGACATCGCCCGCGTGCGCGACACGCGTGAGGTCGCTCGCTTGCTCGAGCTGCTGGCACTGCGTACCGCGCAATTGCTCAATGTTTCCAGCCTGGCCAACGAGCTGGATCTGCGCCGCGAAACCGTCGAAAACTATCTGGCCATCTGCGAGCGGCTGTTTCTGGTGCGGCGCCTGCAGCCCTGGCATCGCAACCACGCCAAGCGCCTGATCAAGACGCCCAAGGTGCATTTGGTCGATAGCGGCCTGTGTGCCACCCTGGCTGGCCTGACCGCCGAGGATGCCGTTAACCGGCGCGACCGTTTCGGCCACCTGCTGGAATCCTTCGTGGTGCAGCAACTGATCGCGCAGGCTGGCTGGACCGCGCCGGATTTGCAGTTCTGGCATTACCGCGACAAGGATCAGGTGGAAGTGGATCTGGTCATCACCCGCGGCCGCGACGTATGGGGCGTGGAAGTGAAGGCCGCCGCCACCGTCACCCCCGCCGACGGCGCCGGCCTGCGCCGGCTGGCCGACCAGTGCGGCAAGGATTTTCGTGGCGGCGTGGTGCTGCACGCCGGCCCAAACACCCTCAAACTCGATATCGACCAGTGCCTGGCCGTGCCGCTGGCACGGTTGTGGGACATGTAGCAGGAACCGTCATGGACAAGCTGAAAATGCACACCCTCGATCTCGCCGCCGCCAACATCGAGCGGCTGGCCGAGCTGTTTCCCGCCTGCGTCACCGAAAGCCGCGGCGACGGCGGCACGGTCAAGCGCGCCATCGACTTCGACCTGCTGCGGCAGGAGCTGTCCGACCATATCGTCGAGGGGCCGCAGGAGCGCTACCGGCTGGACTGGCCGGGCAAGCGCGAAGCGCTGCTGGCGGCGAATGCACCGATTGCCAAGACGCTGCGGCCGTGCCGCGAGGAGAGTGTGGACTTCGACACTACGCAGAACCTGTTTATCGAAGGCGACAACCTGGATGCGCTGAAGCTGTTGCAAGAGACGTATCTGGGCAAGGTGAAGGTTGTCTATATTGATCCGCCCTATAACACCGGCAAAGACTTCGTCTACAAAGACCGCTTCGCGGCGGACAAGGCGGCCTACGAGCTGGAAACGGCTGAGCGCAATGAGAGTGGTGGTCGCCTCGTGGCCAATCCGGAAACCAACGGCCGCTTCCACTCTGACTGGCTAACGATGATGCATCCGCGCCTGAAGTTGGCGCGAAACGTCTTGCGGGAGGACGGCGTCATCCTCATTTCGATTGGCGAAAACGAAATCGCTAACTTGCGTAACTTATGCGACGAGGTATTCGGAGGCAGTAACTTCGTTGCCACGATGGTCTGGGAAAAAGGGCGGAAGAACGACGCCAAGCTGTTTTCGGTTGGGCACGAATACATTCTCGTCTACGCCAAGTCTCTAGGCACGCTTCGTGATCGTAAAACGGTATGGCGGGAAGAGAAACCGGGTGCTCGTGAGATCTGGGAAAAGTATTTGGCTCTGCGTGGCGAGCATGGGCAAAGTGACGCAGCTATCGAAAGTGATCTGCAAGCATGGTTCTCATCTTTACCGAGGAATGATCCGTCGAAGAAATGGAGTCGTTACAAGCGAATCGACAAGAACGGCCCTTGGCGCGATCGGGACATCTCCTGGCCCGGAGGTGGTGGCCCAACATACGACGTAGTTCACCCGGAGACGGGACAGCCCTGCAAGGTTCCCGAAAGTGGATGGCGATTTGAACAAGACGAGATGAAACGTCAGATCAAGCTCGGCCTCATTGAGTTTCGAGCTGATCATTCGGAGCCTCCGTTTCGCAAGGCGCATATTCGGCCTGTCGTGGATCTCGTCGATCTGGTGAATGGCGAGAGCGATGAGGAAGTTGCCGATGATGAGGATGAAGAGGAGCAACTGGCGATCCAGGTGCGCGGCAGCTACTTCTACAAGCAGTCTCAAGTCTCCGTAAAGTACCTGCGCGAGTTGATGGGGGCGAAAGTATTCACGAACCCGAAGGACCATGTCGAACTGGCTCGGTTGATCACCTACGTGAGCAACGACGATCCCGATGCGATCATCGTCGATTTTTTTGCTGGAAGTGGCAGCACAATGGACGCCTTGTTCGCGCTGAATCAGGCGGATGGTGGGCGCCGTCGCGGCATCATCGTTCAACTGCCAGAGGCGCTTGATCTTCAAAACAAAGATCAAAAAGCCGCAGCGAAGTTTTGCCAGCAACTTGGGATTCCGTTGACCATCGCCGAAATCGCCAAAGAACGCATCCGCCGCGCAGGTCAGAAGATCAAGTCCGACAACGCCGAGAAACCCGGTATCGACAAACTCGACATCGGCTTCCGTGTCCTGAAAATCGACACCTCCAACATGGCCGAGGTGTACTACACCCCCGATGCGCTCAAGCAGGACGACCTGCTCAGCATGGTCGACAACGTGCGCCCGAAGCGTTCGCCGGAAGACCTGCTGTTTCAGGTGCTGCTGGATTGGGGGGTCGACCTGACGCTGCCGATCGTTCGCGAGCAGGTCGCCGGGCGCGAGGTGTTCTTTGTCGACGCCAACACGCTGGCTGCCTGCTTCGTCGCCGATGGCAGCGTGGACGAATCGTTTGTGAAGGAGCTGGCCAAACGCCAGCCGTTGCGCGCCGTGTTTCGCGACGCGGGCTTCGCCAACGACAACGCGCGCATCAACGTGGAGCAGATCTTCAAGACGCTGTCGCCCGCCACCGAAGTGAAGACGCTTTGAGGCGCGGCGCATGAAACTCAAGTTCAAGGTTCAGCCTTATCAGACGGCGGCGGTGGAAGCGGTCGCCGACTGTTTCGAGGGTCAGCCGCTTAGCGATCCGGCGGCCCTCAGCTACCGCATCGATCCAGGTCGCGCCAGCCGTGGCCAGACCGAGCGTCTGCTCGAAGCCACCGGCTTCCACAACGCCGAACTGCAACTCGATCCGGTGCAACTGCTGGACAACATCCATCGCGTGCAGCGCGGACAAAACCTGCCGCTATCGCCGGAGCTGGTGGCCAGCCCGCCGTGCAAGGTGAATCTCGATGTCGAGATGGAAACCGGCACCGGCAAGACCTATTGCTACATCAAGACCATGTTCGAGCTGCACCAGCGCTACGGCTGGAGCAAGTTCATCGTGGTGGTGCCGTCCATCGCGATCCGTGAAGGCGTGGCCAAGACCTTCGCCATCACCGCCGACCATTTCCTGGAAAGCTACGGCAAGAAGGCGCGCTGGTTCATCTACAACTCCAAGAGCCTGCATGAGCTGGAGAGCTTCTCCTCCAGCGCGGACATCAACGTGATGATCATCAACGTGCAGGCGTTCAACGCGACCAGCAAAGACAACCTGCGTATTTATGCGGAGCTGGATGCGTTCCAGTCGCGCAAGCCGATCGACGTGATTGCCGCCAACCGGCCGATCCTGATACTGGACGAACCGCAGAAAATGGAGGGTAAGAAGACGCTGGAATCGCTCAAGGCGTTCCGGGCGCTGCTGGCCCTGCGCTACTCGGCCACCCACAAGACCGTCCACAACAAGATCCACCGGCTGGATGCGCTGGACGCGTACAACCAGAAGCTGGTCAAGCGCATCGCCGTGCGCGGCATCACCGTGAAGGGCCAGACCGGCACCAACGGCTACCTGTATCTGCAGGATATCCAGGTCTCCACCAGCAACGCACCGCAGGCGCGGGTGGAACTGGAGGTGAAACGCAAGAGCGAGGTCAAGCGCGAGCTGCGCACGCTCAAGAAGGGCGACAACCTGTTCAGCCTGTCCAACGAGCTCGATCAGTATCGCGGCCATGTGGTCAGCGATATCGACGCGCGCGACAATACGGTGCACTTCACCAATGGCGTGGTGCTCAACGCCGGCGCAGCGGTGGGCGACGTCAGCGAGCAGGTGCTGCGCCGCATCCAGATCCGCGAGGCAATCAAGGCGCACTTCGAGCGTGAGAAGTTGCTGTTTTCCCAAGGCATCAAGGTGCTCAGCCTGTTCTTCATCGATGAAGTGGCCAAGTACCGCGACTACAGCCGTGACGATGAGAAGGGCGACTACGCGCGCGTGTTTGAAGAGGAGTACACGGCCCAGCTCAACGAGGTGCTGGACCTCGGCCTGGAAGCCGGGAGTGCTGACTATCACCGTTATCTGAAACAGATTGATCCGGCACGCACCCACGAGGGCTATTTTTCGCAGGATCGAAAGACCAGGCGGCTGGTCGATCCGACCGTGAAGCTGCGTGGCGAGGAGGCCGGGCAATCCGACGACGTGGACGCCTACGATTTGATTCTGAAGGACAAGGAGCGACTGCTTTCGCTGAGCGAGCCGGTGCGCTTCATCTTCTCGCACTCGGCATTGCGCGAGGGCTGGGACAATCCCAATGTCTTCGTCATCTGCACGCTGAAGCACAGCGACAATACCGTCACGCGTCGGCAGGAGGTCGGGCGTGGTCTTCGCCTGGCGGTCAATCAGCAAGGCGATCGCATGGATCAGCCGGCGACCGTGCATGGGATCAACGTGCTTACCGTGGTGGCCAACGAGAGTTACAAGGATTTCGTGGCCGGCCTGCAGAGCGAGATCAGCCATTCGCTCTCCGATCGGCCGCGTGTGGCTGACGTCACCTACTTCACCGGCAAGGTCATGCAGACGGAGAGTGGCCAGGTGACGGTGACGCGCGAGCAGGCCACCGACATTGAGTTCTATCTGATCCAGAACGGTTACGTGGACAAGAAGCGACAAATTACTGATGCGTATCACTCTGCTCGAAAGAACAACGCGCTCGCTGAACTGCCTGACGAGCTGAAGCAGCACACCGACCAAGTGATCTCGCTGATTGATAGCGTGTTCACTGAGTCGCAATTGCCAGCGCTCACCGACGACCGCAAGGGCCAAATCAATCGGCTCAACGCGAACTTCCACAAGCGTGAATTCCAGGCGCTATGGAGCCGCATCAACCGCAAGGCCGCCTATACGGTGCATTTCGATAGCGCCGAGCTGGTGAAGAAGTGCATCGCTACGCTGGACAAGGAGCTCAGGGTCCAGCCGCTGCAATACACCGTGGTGCGCGGCCAGCAAGCCGAACAAGTAGTGGCCGACGCGCTCAAGCGCGGAGAAGCTTTTGATATTCAAGAGACGCGCACCGACAAACATCGCGCCTCCATCCATTCGGCCGTTCGCTACGATTTGATCGGCAAGCTGGCCGAGTCGACCGTGCTCACCCGGGCCACCGTGGCCGAGATACTGAGCAGCATCGCCAAGCCGATCTTCACCCAGTTTGCCAGTAACCCGGAGAGTTTCCTGACCGAGGCCGCCCGCTTGATCCGTGAGCAAAAGGCCTCTGCCGTGGTCGAGCGACTCACCTACGATTTGCTCGACGAAACCTGGGATACCGACATCTTCACCGTCGCCCAGAGCCGTGCGGACTTCGGCGCCGGGACGACCCCGCTGAAGCACCACATCTACGACTTCGTGGCCACTGACTCAAACGTGGAACGCAAATTCGTGGCGGAAATGGATACGAGTGCCGAGGTGGTGGTTTACGCCAAGCTCCCGCGCGGCTTCGCCATTCCCACCCCCGTTGGCGACTACAACCCCGACTGGGCCGTGGCCTTCAAGGAAGGCGCCGTCAAACACGTGTACTTCGTTGCCGAAACCAAGGGCAGCATGTCCAGCATGGAATTGCGTGCCATCGAGAAATCGAAGATCGAGTGCGCGGAGCGTTTCTTCCGCGACATGAACCTTCGTATCGACCCGGAGAACATCACTTACGGGGTGGTCGACAGCTTCGAGAAATTGCGCACGTTGGTGGGCTGATCAGCGTGGCGCTTCTATAGTTCGTTCAAACGTTAAGCGCAGCGCGGAGGGTTACGCAGGCCAATACATTTGCTTCAACGGAACCAGGCGTTTGGTTTCGGTATCCGTTGCCTCGTAATGCTCCACCAGCGCGCGCACGAGGTTGCCAGGCAGCTTCGAAAACACAAGACCCCGCGTGATGGCGGGGTCTTGTGTTTCTATCCGACGGCGCCAGGAGATGTGCGGCTCATTGCCGCGCATCGGCGGCAATGAGCCAGTCACCGCAAGGTCGTCATGCCACTCAGGCAGCGGCGTCCTTGAGCTTCTTCAGCGGACGTACCTTGAGCTTCACGCTGGCCGGCTTGGCGGCAAACCACTGCTCCACTTTGGTGAAGGGGTTGATGCCCTTGCGCTTCGGCTTGGCCGGCACGCTGACGGCGGTGATCTTCAGCAGGCCCGGCAGCATGAAGGTGCCAGCGCCCTTCTTGTGGACGGAGCCGGTGACGGCACCTTCCAGCGCGGCAAGTACGGCGCGCACGTCCTTGGCCACGACGCCGCTCGTTTCGGCGATATGCGCCACCAGTCCCGACTTGCTCAGGACTTCCTTGATCGGTTTGGGAGCTGCCGGCTTGGCGGCGGCTTTCGGAGCTGCCTTCTTCACGGCCTGTTTCTGGGTCTTTGCCATACGTTTCCCTGCGCAATTCGGTGGATGGGGTGCCGGAATCTCACCCGGCAAGCGGAATGTAGGGCAAATTCACGGTACGGCCAACAGCTGGACGACCTATGTCGTGCTGATGGAACGTGCCTGGTGCGGATTTGTGCCGGCGTTGCCGGCGGCGAAATGAATCCTTGCGGCTTCTGGCCGGGTCGCGGAATCCGGCTTGCCTGGGTTAGTCGTGCCGTCGTGCCGCGCGTGCCCAGCTGTACAATGGCGGGATGAATATCTTCAAGGTCTTTACTCTCGAGGCGGCGCATCGGCTGCCGAACGTGCCGGCCGGGCACAAGTGCGCGCGGCTGCACGGGCATTCGTTCCGCGTCGAGATCCATGTGGCGGGCGAGCCTGATCCGCAGTCGGGCTGGGTGATGGACTTTGCCGACGTGAAGGCGGCCTTTGCGCCGTTGTACGACCAGCTCGACCATCACTACCTCAACGATATCGAGGGGCTCGAGAACCCGACCAGCGAGATGCTGGCGCGCTGGATCGGGCGGCATCTGCTGCCACGCCTGCCGGGGCTGGACAAGGTGGTGGTACATGAGACCTGCACGTCCGGCGCAAGCTGCAGCCGGAGTGATTTTTGACGCGACGCGAAAAGGGGGTGCTGTCATCAAGTAAACGTTTTTCTTGAATTTTTTGTGACTGGTCTGGTTGATTGCGGAAAAATATATTGCATTGCACAAAAAGTGCTGGTAGAGTGCATCCCACTACCCCAATCCTCAGTGAGGACAGCACCATGACTCAGCAATTCAACAACCAGCTTTTCGCTTTCACCAAGCAGCTCACCGATAGCGCCTTCAAGGCTCAGTCGCTGGCCCTGAAGGGTCTGGAGACGGTCGCCGAGCTGCAGCTCAAGGCGCTTGAGGAGCAGACCAAGATTTCGGCCGAGTTCGTTGCCGAAGCGCTGGAAACCCGTGACGTCAACGGCCTGCGTAGCCTGTGGGAGAAGGGCACCAGCCTGAACCGCGACAACGCCGAGCGCGCCGTGGCGATTTCGCAGGAAGTGATCGCGGTCACCCAGAAGACCGCCGAGTCGCTGAATGCGCTCGTGCAGGAGCAGCGCCAGGCCGCCAACGACGCCGTGACGGCGCCGGTCGCTGCCGCCAAGAAGGCTGCCAAGTAATCTAAGTACAGTTGCATCGTCGCGGTTCGCCGCGATCCCAGGGCCGAACCTCGTGTTCGGCCCTGTTTGCATGTGCGATGGCAAAAATATTCGCGGCGGAGGAAGTGGCCGCCAGCTAGGTTTTGCACTGAAATTTGGCGCCCGGGACGAGATGCCGCAGCTGCGATGGCTTGTCGCTGCAATCGGCGCGCTGATATACTTTTGCGGATTGGATCGTGGCCCGTAGCTGTTTCGGTGCCGCCTGGTGTAAACCGCGCGGGGGCGATACGTGCTCAACAGTCTTGCCTCCGGTCGACGTCTCGCTTTGCGCATCATGTGGCTGCAGCTTGCTGTAGCGGTGGTGGTTGGCCTCGTTTTCCTGACGCTGGGGCGTCGTGAAGCGATATCAGCCGCGGCTGGTGCGGCCTTGGTAGCGCTGGGTACCGCGCTGATGACGGCGCGATTTTTTAGCGGGCTGGGCGGTGCGGGTGTGGCGTTGAGCCGCTTGCTGACGGGCATGCTCCTGAAATGGATCGTGATCGTCGGGGGGCTGGTCGTGATCCTGTTCCAATACAAGTTGCCGCCGCTGGCCGCCATCACGGGGTTGGCGGCTGCCTACGCGGTTTATCTGCTGGCGTTCAGATTCAAGGGTTGAGACATGGCGAGCGAGTCGGGTGGCCTAACCGAATACATCCAGCACCATCTGACTCACCTGCGTCCGCAGGCGAGCCCGGGTGGGTTCTGGGCAGTGCATATCGATTCGGTCAGCGTGTCGCTGGCGCTGGGTGTGATCTTCTGCCTGCTGTTCTGGCTGAAGGCACGCAAGGCCACCGCCGGCGTGCCAGGCCGCGGCCAGGCGTTCGTCGAGATCGTGCTGGAGTTTGTCGACGGCCAGGTCAAGGATGTGTTCCACGGCGATCGCCGTTTTCTCGGGCCGCTAGCGCTGACCGTGTTCGTCTGGGTGTTCCTGATGAACGCGATGGATCTGCTGCCGGTGGATCTGCTGCCGTGGATCACCGAGAAGTTCGGCATCGGCCACTTCCGCGCGGTGCCCACTGCCGACATCAACATGACGTTCGCGATGTCGTTGACCGTGTTCGTGCTGATCATCTTCTACAGCTTCAAGGCGAAGGGCTTCGGCGGCTACATGCACGAGCTGTTCACCGCGCCGTTTGGTGCACATCCGGCACTGTGGATCCCCAACTTCCTGCTCAACGTGGTCGAGCTGCTGTCCAAGCCGGTGAGCCTGGCGATGCGACTGTTCGGCAACATGTACGCGGGCGAGCTGGTGTTCATGCTGATCGCCGGGTTGTTCAGTGCCGGCGCTGGTCTGGCTGGCTGGGCGCTGTATGGCGCCGGCATCATCGGTTACACGGTGTGGGGCATCTTCCACATCCTGATCATCGGCATCCAGGCCTTCATTTTCATGGTGCTGACGATCGTGTACATCTCGATGGCACACGATCACCACTGATTCGCGCCTTCGAATTATCCGCTTCAACCGTTTTGATCTTTTCAGTTTAAATTTCTCAGGAGACCGTCGTGGAACTCATCGCTCACATTGCTCAAGTGCAGTCCTTCACCGCCATCGCGTTGGGTCTGATCATCGGCCTCGGTGCACTCGGTGCCTGTATCGGTATCGGCGTCATGGGTTCGAAGTTCCTCGAAGCCGCTGCCCGTCAGCCGGAACTGGTGCCGCTGCTGCAGGGTCGCATGTTCCTGCTCGCCGGCCTGATCGACGCGGCGTTCCTGATCGGCGTGGCGCTGGCGATGTACTTCGCCGTGGCGAACCCGCTGCTGTCGAACGTGATGAACGCTGCCACCGCCGCAGCCGGTCACTGATCGGTCGGTTCACGGCGCCGCTCCGGCGGCGCCGCTCTTCCCGCAATGACGCTTCGGCGTGCTTGCTCGTAATACACAGCAACTACAGGTAACGCAGCGATGGATTTCAACGCGACCTTGATTGGCGAAATGCTTTCGTTCGCCATCCTGATCTGGTTCTGCGTCCACTTCATCTGGCCGCATATCAACAAGGCGATTGAGGATCGGCAGATCAAGATTGCCGAGGGCCTCAATGCCGCCGAGCGCGCGCACGCCGAGCTGAAGAGTGCGGACGTGAAGGTGGCCGGCGAGATCAAGCAGGCCCGCCTGCAGGCTTCGGAGATCATCGACAAGGCCCAGCAGCAGGCCAACCAGATCATCGAGAAGGCTCGCGGCGAAGCCGTCGTCGAGATCAACCGTCTGAAGGCGAGTGCGCAAGACGATATCGCGTCGATGGCGCAGCGCGCCCGTGACCAGCTGCGCGAGCAGGTGGGTGCACTGGCCGTGCAGGGCGCCAGCAAGATCGTGCAGCGCGAGGTCGATGCGTCGACGCACAAGGCCTTGCTCGACCAGCTCGCGGCCGAGATCTAGGAGAGTCTCCCCATGGTCTTCCAGTCATTCGCGTTGTCCCTTCGTGGTCGCCAGGTGGTGGTGCGTGGCGCCGGCCATGCAGGCCGCATGGGCAAGCCGCGCGCTGCCGCATGGCGACCACGAAGGGACAACCCTTCGGGCCGGATCTGTTTGCCCACATGCCTGCGTCATCACTCAGTCGTGGACGGACGTCCACGACTGAGTGATGACGCAGGCA
>JBOHYM010000018.1:0-20602 GCA_050737735.1 Rhodanobacter sp.
AGTCGCGGCTGAAGCCACTCCCACAGTTGGTGGCTGGATCATGACTGCATCGGAGTAAAGCCCGGCTGAGCCTGCACACGTGCGAGCCAGCGACGGATATGCGGAAACGCCTGCAGATCGAAACCACCGTCGCCAGCGCAGTGGGTATACGCAAACAACGCGATATCGGCGATGCCGTAACTCTCGCCGACGAACCAGTCACTCCCGGCGAGATGCTGTTCCATCACCGCCAGCACCTGCGCGCCCTTCTGCAGCAGTGCCGGCACTTCGGCCTGGCGCGGATGATCGTGCGGCAACCAGCCGCGGATGAAGCGCGCCACGGCGATGCACGGCTCGTGGCTGTACTGCTCGAAGAACAACCATTGCAGCGTCTGCGCACACAACCATGCATCATCCGGCTGAAACGAGGTGCCTTCGGCGAGATAGCACAGGATCGCATCGGACTCGGCCAGGCGCCGGCCATCCTCCAGTTCCAGCAGCGGCACCTTGCCGTTCGGATTCTTCGCCAGATATTCCGCCGTGCGCGTGGCGCCATGCGCGCTGTCCACGTCCACCCAGCGGTATTCACGACCGAGCTGGTCGAGCAGCAGCTGCAGTTTGTAGCAGTTGCCGGAGGTGCGCATGCCGTAGATGGTGATCATGTGTCTGGATTCCTCAGCGACGCCGTGCAAACCACTGCTCACGTGTCTGCCCCCAGATCTCGATGGGGTGCTCATGGTATGGCTCCGGCATCCGACCGGGCCTGAGTACACGCGAGCCAAGCTTGCGAGCCACAACCTGAGAGGCCGTGTTGTCGGGCGCTATGCAATGGATGATCTCGTGCCAGCCCAACGTCCCGAAAGCCCAGTCCATAGCGGCAACCGCACCTTCAGGCGCATAGCCGTTGCCCCATGCCTCGGGCAGCAGCCCCCAGCCGACTTCTGTCCCGGGCCAACCGTCCGGGCACCACGGTCCCAGTCGCCCGATCCAGCGACCGCTGACTTTCTCGATCACCGAGAACATGCCGAAGCCCTGGATCGTCCACGCACCGGCCATGGTCAGAAAGCCGCGCCATGCCACCGACCGTGGCTGCGGGCCGCCAATGTGACTCGCATTGATCCCGTCGGCCATCAGCGTGGCCCAGCCTTCGAAATCCTCTGCCCTGGTCGGACGCAGGATCAGCCGGTCGGTTTCAATGGTGATGGCGGGGGCTGGCAAGACACTGGCTCCGTAAAGCCCCTCTCCCACCGGGAGAGGGGTTGGGGTGATGGTTCGGGTCTCGCGCAAGCCATGAATGGCTTGCTCTCTGCCCGAACCCTCATCCGCCCTTCGGGCACCTTCTCCCAACGGGAGAAGGGAAAGACAGGTTCAGAATGCGTTGATGCCGGTCAGCTCGCGACCGACCACCAGCTGATGCACGGTCTCGGTGCCCTCATAGGTGATTACCGATTCCAGATTCAGCGCGTGGCGGATCGCGCCATGCTCGGTGGTGATGCCGGCGCCGCCGAGGATGTCACGGCATTCGCGCGCGATGTCGATCGCCATGCGGCAGTTGTTCCACTTGGCCAGCGAGACCTGGGTCGGCTGCATCTTGCCGGCATCCTTGAGGCGACCGAGCTGCAGCGACAGCAGCTGCGCCATGGTGATGCGGCGGGCCATGTCGGCCAGCTTCAGTTGTACCGCCTGGTTCGAGGCGAGCGGGCGACCGAACAGGATGCGTTCCTTCGTGTAGTCGAGCACTTCCTTCAGGCACGCCTGCGCGGCGCCGATCGGGCCCCAGGTGATGCCGTAGCGCGCCTGGGTGAGACAGCCCAGCGGCCCCTTCAGGCCCTTCACATTGGGCAGGCGCGCACTGTCCGGCACACGCACGTTGTCGAAGAACAGCGCGCTGGTGACCGAGGCGCGCAGGCTCATCTTCTTGTGGATTTCCTGCGCCTTGAAGCCGGCCGTGTCGGTCGGCACCACGAAGCCCTGGATGCCATCCTCGGTCTGCGCCCACACGATCGCGATGTGCGCGAGGTTGCCGTTGGTGATCCACATCTTGGCGCCGTTGATCACCCAGTCGCCGCCATCTTTCCTGGCATGGGTCTTCATGTTGGCCGGATCTGAGCCACCGTGCGGCTCGGTCAGGCCGAAGCAGCCGATCACTTCGCCAGCCGACATTCGCGGCAGGTACTGCTGCTTCTGCTCTTCGCTGCCGTAGGCGTAGATCGGGTACATGCAGAGCGAGCTCTGCACCGAAGCGAAGCTGCGCAGGCCCGAATCGCCACGCTCCAGCTCCTGGCAGATCAGGCCGTAGCTGACCCCGTTCATGCCGGCGCCACCGTACTCTTCGGGAATCGTCGCACCGAGCAGGCCAAGGGCAGCAATTTCAGGGATCAGTTCTTTCGGGAAACGCGCCTGATCGAAGCAGTCACCGATAATCGGCAACACGCGCTCGTCGACGAAGCGGCCCACGGTGTCCTGCACCATGCGCTCCTCATCGGTGAGCAGCGAGCGGACATCGTACAGATCGAGCGGATTCAGACTGGCAGCCATGCGAAGTTCCGGAAGCGGTCGGGAAAGCTGGACATTGTAGCGGCCCGCAGCCTTCCCGGTCATGCCAGCCAAGCCAGAGTGGGCATCCCGGCCACGCTATGGGACGATATACGCGCGGTTCGGCCACTCCATGCCGTTGACACGACTTCGTCCCCTCCGGAATCCCCATGATCAAAGGTGTGTTTCTGGGCTTCGCATGTTTTGCGGCCTTCGCCATCAGCGATGCCTTCGTGAAGTCACTACACGGTTCGCTGCCAGCCTACGAATCCGTCTTCTTCGGCGCCTTGCTCGGCCTGCTGGCGTTGCCCCTCATCAAGGGCAGGGACGACCGCTGGCGCGAGGTGCTGGTCGCCAGGAAACCGGCCCTGTGGTGGATCCGTGCGGCCACGGGCGCCATCGGCAACGTCTGTTCGGTGATTGCCTTCACCCTGCTGCCAATGGCCGAAACCTTCGCGCTGATCTTTTTGATGCCGATCTTCGTGACGCTGCTGTCGGTGCTGTTCCTGAAGGAACACGTCGGCTGGCGGCGCTGGTCGGCGGTGGTGATCGGCTTTGTCGGCGTGCTGGTGGTCCTGCGCCCCGGCTTCCGCAACCTCGGCCTGGGCCACCTGGCCGCCATCGTGTGCGGTCTGGTCGCCGCCGTCTCGGTGGTCGCCCTGCGCATGGCCGGCCCGCACGAAAAGCGCATCAGCCTGTACGGCGCCGGCATGATCGGCCCGATGATCGTGGGTGGCCTGCTCATGCTGCCCAGCTTCGTCTGGCCGAACCTCCACCAGTGGTGGCTGCTCGCCGGCTATGGCCTGCTCGCAGCACTGGCCGGGGTGTTGCTGATGTATGCCACCCTCATCGCGCTCGCCAACCGTATCGCACCGACGCAATACAGCCAGATGCTGTGGGCCATCGGCTTTGGCTACTGGCTGTTCGGCGATCACCTCGACTGGCCGATGCTGATCGGCATCGTGCTTATCCTCGGCGCCGGACTGTTCACCTTGGTACGCGAAGAGCAGGTCACCGGCTGGTGGAAGCGCGCACGGATAGTTTGACGGCGGGTCAGTCTGCGCCAGTCATCGCCATCGCCTGCAGCCGAGCCGCATGGCGCGCCAGCTCGGTGCGCAGCTCGAGCGGCGTGCGTATCTCGAAATCGAAGGCCAGCCGCGAAAGCTGGCGTGCGAACCAGGCCAGATCCTCGGCGCTGCTACGCAGCAGTACGCCACCCTCCATCGGTTCAAGCAGGCCGAACCCGAGCGAAAACGCGGCACGTGCTGCCTGCAGATCGGTGCGCAACAACACCTCGATCGTGTGGCCACGCGGCATGCCTGCAATACCCTGCACCAGCTGCTCCAGTGCATCGAAGTCTGCCGGCCGCTCGAAATGCTGGTCGAGCAGCGTTACCTCGCCCATTCGGTCCAGCCGGAATGAGCGCAGGCCGTTG
Organism: Rhodanobacter sp.; assembly: GCA_050737735.1. Lineage (GTDB taxonomy): Bacteria > Pseudomonadota > Gammaproteobacteria > Xanthomonadales > Rhodanobacteraceae > Rhodanobacter. Next base: position 3,950 of record JBOHYM010000018.1, read on the forward strand.
CGCAGGCGACACATGCCAACCGCGTACCAGGCGCCGGCCCGATAGGCCAGACCATAAGGGTCGAACTCACGCTCGGTGTGGGCGCCCTGCGCCGAGTGGTAACTCATGCTGACGCGTTGCTGCGCCTGCGCCGCCGTGGTCAGGGCGATCAACGCTGCATTGCTGCCCGGCGTGTTTGCCGAAGCCTGCAGATCGACTTTCACCGTATCGGCAATCGCGCTCACGTGCCGCTTCAACTGGTCGGGCATGACACGGGTCAGCTTGGCCTGCGCGCTCGCCACCGCCGGCGCCGCCTCGGCCAGACCCAGGCCACGCGCGGCCACCATCCCCACCGACAGCGCCACGGCCTCGTCATTGGTGAACATCATCGGTGGCAGCTTGAAGCCGGCCACCAGCATGTAAGCGCCGTAGCGACCGCGTTCGGCAGTCAGCGGGATGCCGAGATCCTCCAGCATCACGATGTAGCGTCGCAGCGTGCGCACGTCGACGCCCACACGGCGCGCCAGCTCGGCGCCGCTCATCCGGCCATGGCTCTGCAGCAGGTCCAGCACTGCCAGCACGCGTGTGGTGGGTAAGGCCATAGCCAGCATTCTATCGACGAATCAGGGCGAAATTTGTCCTGTATTACGCATATCGTGTTCTCGGCCCATCCAGTCACCCGGTCAGAGACCTTCCCATGAAGCACATCGAACGACTGTTGCTCGGCATCGTTTCCTTCGTCGCACTTGGCGCGGCTACTTCAGCGCCAGGCAAACCCTCCAGCGAGACCACCTCCATGGATAGCGTGCAACACCTGCAGGATTACCAGGTCGTCGAATTCCGTCGCTACGTCACCAGTGACGGCGAGCGGGCGCATTTCGTCAAATACTTCGACACCTATTTCCCCGAGGCCTTTGAGCAACTGGGCGCGATGGTGTTCGGCCAGTTCACCGAGCGCGGCAACCCGAACCACTTCACCTGGCTGCGTGGCTTCAGGGATATCAATGCGCGCCCGATCGTCAATGCGGCCTTCTATTACGGCCCGGTGTGGAAGGAACATCGGGCCAAAGTGAACGCCATACTTCCGGACAGCGACAACGTCATGTTGATGCGCCCGCTGCGACCGGAACAGGCCATCACGGTATTGCCGGCAGTAGATCCGGTCACCGAGGAGAACGGTGCACAGGGCATGGTGGTGGCGCAGATCTTCGCGGTGAAAAAGGGCAGCGAGGACGCTTTCGCGAAACAGGCGGAAGCCGCCTTTGCCCGTTACCGGGTGGCCGGCGTCCACCCTTCCGGCGTGCTGATATCGCTCGACGTTCCGAACAATTTTCCGCAACTGCCGATACGCACCGATGGACCTTTTCTGGTCTGGCTGGGTGTGGTCCGGGACAATGCCACGCTCGACAAGCAACTCGCACCCATCATGGCATCCGTCGAGCAATCGCTGACCGCCACCGGCCTGTTGCGCAGCACGCCCGAACGCGTGGTGATGGACCCGACGCCGCGCTCGCGCCTGCGCTGGCTGCCGGATGCAACCACCCAAACATCGCCATGACGCATTACGAACAACTGTGGCTGTTCTTCGCCCTGGTCTTCGGCATCATCGTGCTGCCCGGTCTCGACATGGCCTTTGTGCTTGGCAGTGCACTGGCTGGCGGCCGCAGCCGGGGCCTGGCAGCGGTGGCCGGCATCATCACCGGCGGAATCTGCCATGTGGTGATGACGGCCATGGGTATCAGCGTGCTGCTGAAGCTGATCCCCGGCGCGTTCAATGCGTTGCTGCTCGCCGGCGCGCTCTACATCGCCTGGATCGGCGTCTCGCTGATGCGCAGCGAATCCGCATTCGGCATGCATCCGGATACCCGCGTGCGTTCGAAAACGGCGACCTTCCGCCAGGGCCTGTTCACCAGCCTGCTCAACCCCAAGGCCTATCTGTTCATGCTGGCAGTCTTTCCGCAGTTCCTGCGCCCGGACTATGGCCTGATCTGGCTGCAGGCATTGGTCCTGTGGCTGATCATCGCGTTCAACCAGCTGTGCGTTTACGGCGGGCTGGCACTGATGGCCGATCACGCCCGAAACTGGCTGCGCGGCAGACCCGCCACCGGGACGCTGGCCACGCGTTGCGTTGGCGCGCTGCTGATCGCCACGGCCATGCTGACTGGGATCGAAGGCTGGCACCGTATGTGAGTGGCCCGCATCGCAGCCTGTACGGCTCGTGGGCATTCTCGACGCAGCGTGCAAGCGCGTGGACAACATGATGCGCATCGCAGAAGGAAAATCACGTCCGCAAGGTGAACTGAAATGTACCCTCTGGCCTCTCTGAACATGGCGCGAAGCAGGCAATGAAACGATCTACGGCAGGAGCCCCGAGGATGTACCGTCGAACATGGTTTTTTCTCGCCTGGTGCGTGCTGGGCTGTTGGTTGCTGCCGCTGGCGGCATTTCCGCAAACCGGCCCGGCCGCTTCCGGCGATGCGGCCATCGCTCCGGATAACACGCCCGCAGCGCCGGTCATCCGTCAATCACTGGATGATGCATGGTGGACGGGCCCCATGCTGGCGAATTCGGCGGCGACCCTGCCGCGCGGTCATTTCCTGATCGAACCCTATTTCTACGACGTGATCTCGCACCACACGGACGGTTTCGGTTCGCTCACCTATCTGCTTTACGGGCTCACCGACCGGTTGACGGTCGGCATGGTTCCGGTCGTTGGCTACAACAGGGTAAACGGCGGTCCGGGCAGTTCAGGCATCGGACTGGGCGACACCAGTGTGCAGGCGCAGTACCGGCTTACCCAGTTCCACGAAGGCAGCTGGTTGCCAACGATCTCGCTCCAACTGCAGGAAACATTGCCGACCGGAAAGTACGACCGCTTGGGCAACCGGCCGCTTGATGGGCTTGGCAGTGGCAGCCACACCACGACGTTGCAGCTCAATACGCAGACCTATTTCTGGCTGCCCAACGGTCGCCTCCTGCGCATGCGCTTCAACGTGGCGCAATCCTTTTCCGGCACGGCGAACGTCGAAGATGTCAGCGTCTACGGCACAGTGGATGGATTCCGCGGCGAGGCCGGCCCCGGCAGCTCCTTTTTCGCCAATGCGGCCTGGGAATACAGCATGAGCCAGCGCTGGGTACTGGCGCTCGACATCACCTATCGCCGCAATCGCGATACTCGTGTGAACGGATACGACACCCTCGGCTCCGATGCTGCACAGGCACCGCTCGTCGTCCATCAAAACTCGGGTTCCAGCGAAGCCTTCGGCTTTGCACCAGCCATCGAGTACAACTGGAATGCCAGACTCGGCATCTTGTTCGGCACACGCGTGATTACGGGAGGTCACAACACGCCGACCACGATCACCCCGGCAATAGCAATCAACTACGTCCACTGAGTGCTCGAATACCGCATCGAATTGCTGTGGCTCAACTGCAGCTCAGAGGATGCCTCTTGTGACCGCCTGTCCCGATCGGCACACTCATGGATCGCACCATTGCCAGGCCAGTCATGCCGAGCTATCCCAGCATCAAACACGTCGAACTTTCGCCTATCGTTGCCGGCCTGTGGCGGCTGACCGAGTGGAGCCTCGACGTTCCGCAGCGTGTGCGCTGGATTGAACAGGCGCTGGAACTGGGCATCACGAGCTTCGATCACGCGGACATTTACGGTGATTACCGCGCCGAGGCACTGTTCGGCGAAGCACTGAAGGCCGCACCCGCGTTACGCGAACATATGCAGCTGGTGACCAAGTGCGGTATCCGGCTGCGTTCGGCGCAACGGCCGTACCGGGTGAACCACTACGACACCTCCGCAACGTACGTGCGCGCACAAGTGGAGCAGTCGTTGCGCAACCTGCACACCGAGCGACTGGATCTGGTGCTGATCCACCGGCCGGATTACCTGATGGATGCCACGGCACTCGCGGACACATTCGCCACGCTCACCGGCGAGGGCAAGGTGGCACATTGGGGAGTATCCAACCACACCGCCAGCCAGTTCGCCCTGCTCCACCAGCATTACCCGTTGGCGACCAACCAAGTCGAATTGTCGGCACTGACGATGAATGCGCTGGACGACGGCACGCTCGATCAGGCGCAGCAGCTGGGCCTGCGTCCGATGATCTGGTCGCCGCTGGGCGGCGGACGGCTGTTCCACGGCGATGATGCGCAAACCGCACGCTTGCGCGGCGAGATGGAACCCATCGCCGCGCGACTCGGCATCAGTCTCGCCACCCTGGCCTACGCCTGGATCCTGCGCCACCCCTCGCGGCCGCATCCGATCACCGGCAGCGGTCGCATTGACGGATTGCGCGACGCAGTCGCCGCACTCGATGTGAAACTGGATGCCGAGGACTGGTATGCGATCTGGACGGCGAGCAAGGGACACTCCGTACCCTGACGGTGCGGCATGCCGCATGCGATGTCGGCGGCTCCTCAGCGGTTGCTCACGCCATGCGGCACATGCCCAGTTGCCACGTGCTTGCGTGCCGATTCCACATTCGCCGGTGAGTCGTCGAAGAAGATGTCGGCACCGAACGCATCGAGGAACGGGCCCTTGTCACGGCCGCCAAGGAACAAGGCCTCATCGATGCGCACGCCCCAGCGGCGCAAAGTGAGGATCACGCGTTTGTGCGCGGGCGCGGAACGGGCCGTAACGAGTGCCGTGCGGATCGGCGAGTCTTCTGCCGGGAACGCTGTCTGCAGGCGATGCAATGCTGTTAGGAAGCCACGAAATGGGCCTACCGACAGCGGCTCGGCGGCATGTTCCGTTTCGCTGCGATGGAACGCTTCCAGGCCTTCCTCGCGCGACACGCGCTCGCCTTCGTCACCGAAGATCACCGCGTCACCGTCGAACGCGATTCGCAGCTGTTCGGTGGCGCGCGGTGGCGCGGTGCTGGGCAGGATGGTGGCGGCGGCGACACCGGCAACGAGCGCGCGGCCGACATCCTCGGCATTGGCGGAAAGGAACAGGTCGGCCTTGAACGGCGCGATGTAGTCGGAGGTCGGCGCGCCACTGGTGAACGCGGCGCGACTGATCTCCAGACCGTAGTGCTGGATCGCGTTGAAGATGCGCAGGCCGGTGTCGCCGGAATTGCGCGAGAGCAGGATCACCTCGACCGGCGGCACATCACCCGCCAGTTTGTTCAGGCCGAGCAGCTTCTGCACCAGCGGGAACGCGACTCCGGGCTTCAGGATCTCGTTCTCGTGATCGATCTGGAACGAACGGTAGGCATCCAGCCCGTCGCGTTCGAACAGCGCATGACTGTCGCCGAGATCGAACAGCGCGCGTGAGGAAATCGCGACCACCAGCCGGTTGTCGCCGGCAGCACTGGAATCATCGACATCGGGGGGTGGGGTAAGCGTGTTCATGGCGGCAAGGTGCGGGTTGATCGACGAAAGATCGTTGCCGATCAATCTAACACGCTAGTCTGCGTTCATTCCGCAGCGAACTGCTCGTCGAGAATGCGCTGCTCTAGATTGTGTTCCGGATCGAACAGCAGGCGCACGCCCTGCCCGCCGGATTGCCGTATGGACACCGTGCTTACGTCGCGCACTTCATGGAAATCGGCGGTGGCGCTGACCGGACGCTTGCCTGGATCGAGCACGCGCAGGATCACCTCGGTGCGATGCGGCAGGATCGCGCCGCGCCAGCGACGCGGGCGGAATGGGCTGATCGGCGTAAGCGCCAGCACGTTCGCGTCCAGCGGCAGGATCGGCCCGTGCGCGGACAGGTTGTAGGCGGTCGAGCCGGCCGGGGTGGAGACGAGGATGCCGTCGCAGACCAGGGTGGCCAGTTTCACGGTGTCGTTGAGCTGCACCTCCAGATGCGCCGCCTGATTGCTCTGGCGTAGCAACGAGACTTCATTGAAGGCCAGCGCCGTATGCTCGTTGCCGCCTGCATCGGTGACCTGCATCTGCAGTGGAAACAGCGACGCCGTGTGCGCGCGCGCGATGCGCTCCGGCAAGCCGTCGAGCTTGTGCTTGTTCATCAGGAAGCCGACCCGTCCCAGTTTCATGCCGTACACCGGTACCTCCAGTGCGCGATAGGTATGCAGCGTCCGCAACATGAAGCCGTCGCCGCCGAGCGCGACGATCAGTTCGGCCTGTTCGGGTGGCACGTCACCATAGCGATCCACCAGTTTGCGCCGCGCCTGCTGGGCGACGCTGGTATCGCTGGCGACGAAGGCAAAACGCATGTGCGGGACCCCGGCGGGAAGACCAGCCGAGATTACACAGCATGAAGGCGCAAGACCATGTCTGATCCTGCGCCATCGAATCAGATGGCGCCGCGAAAACGGCAGGCACTGCCGCCCCAGGGGGCAGTTGTAGGGCGGGCATTGCCCGCCGGCTTTTGGTTTCAGTGAATGTGAAATGTGCTTCGAGAGCCGCGGCCAGTGCCCGCTCTACGAAGCGTCGTGCTTGCCGCGCTTTTGCTCGAGACTCCCTCAGCTTACGGGCACCTGCGCCAGCTGGGCCAGGCGACGTACCGCGACCGAGGCGATCGGATAGTCCGCGTTCTGGGTGAGGATCTCGGCCAGCATGCTACGGGTGTACTGCAGCGTGGCATCGTCGCGCTGCAGCCACGCCTGCACCGGCGAGATGTCCTTGCGTTCGCCGGTCAGGCTCAGCACCTGCAGGGCCAGCGCGCGATGCTGGTGGTTGAGTTCATCCAGCAGCGAGCCGCGGGCTTGTGCATGCCAGTGACCTTCGACCGGCAGCGCCTCGATCTGACTGCGCAGCCATTCCAGGTCGAGCGCCTCGCCCAGCTCGAAGAACACGGAGGCCACCTTCTCCATCGGCTGGCCGCTCTGCTGGGCCACTTCGGCCATATCCAGCGCGGCGCGCAGTTCCGGCATGCGGGCCAGCCGCTGTGACAGCTCGGCGGGCAGGTCCAGACCTTCCCACTTCTCCTGGGTGCACGAGAAGTCGCCCTTGCCGGTCGCCGTCAGCACGTCCGGCAGCGCCTTGCGCAAGACCGACACACTGGCCTGGTAACGCTCGACGTTGGCGGCGATGTCCAGCGTGCCGCCCGGGCGATTCAGCAGCCAGCGGGTCAGGTGGCGCAGCAGCGACCAGATCTGCTTGATCGCGTCGAGCTGGGTGTCCTCGGCGACCTTGCTGTCGAGCGCTTCGATCTGTGCCCACAGCTCGCGTGCCTCGATGATCTCGCGTGCCGCCGTGTACGCCTTGGCGATCGCGGCCGGGCGCTGACCGGTGTCTTCCTGCATGCGCATCATGAAGGTGGCGCCCATGCGGTTGATCGTCGAGTTGGTCACCGCGGTGGCGATGATCTCGCGCTTCAGGCGATGGCGCTGCATGTGCTCGGCGTATTTCTCGTGCAGCGGCGCCGGGAAGTAGCGCACCAGTTCCTTCGACAGGTACGGATCTTCCGGCACATCCGAATCCAGCAACTGCTGGAACAGGCGCATCTTGTCGTACGACAGCAGCACCGCCAGCTCCGGTCGGGTCAGGCCCAGACCACGGCTCTTGCGCTCGGTCAATTCCGCCTCGGACGGCAGGTTCTCGACCTGGCGATCCAGCGTGCCCTCGGCCTCCAGCGTGCGGATGAAGTGCGCCATCGAACCGAGACGACTCACCGACTGGTGCTCCATCAGGGTGATCGCCTGGTTCTGTCGGTAGTTGTCCCACAGCACCAGCTCGCCGACCTCGTCGGTCATCGCGGCGAGCTGGGTGTTGCGCGCGGACTCGGTGAGTTCGCCACGCTGCACCGCATCGTTGAGCAGGATCTTGATGTTCACCTCATGGTCGGAGGTGTCCACACCGGCGGAGTTGTCGATGAAATCGGTGTTCAGCAGCACGCCGTGCTGCGCCGCTTCGATGCGGCCCTTCTGGGTCATGCCCAGGTTGCCGCCCTCGCCCACGATCTTGCAGCGCAGGTCGCCACCATTGACGCGCAATGCGTTGTTGGCGCGGTCGCCCACATCCGCATGCGTTTCGGCGGACGATTTCACGTAGGTACCGATGCCACCGTTCCACAGCAGGTCGACCGGTGCCTTCAGGATCGCGCTGAGCAGGTCGGTCGGCGCCATGTGTTCGACGTCAGCCTTCAGGCCAAGCACCGCGCGTACTTCCGGCGAGACCGGGATCGACTTGGCGCTGCGCGGGTAGATGCCACCGCCGGCGGAGATCAACGACTTGTCGTAATCGTCCCAGCTCGAACGCGGCACCTTGAACATGCGCTGGCGCTCGACGAAGGAACGCGCCGTATCCGGGTTCGGGTCGAGGAACACATGGCGGTGATCGAACGCCGCCAGCAGACGGGTGCGCTCGGACAGCAGCATGCCGTTGCCGAACACGTCGCCGGACATGTCACCGATGCCGACGCAGGTGAAGTCCTGTGTCTGGCAATCGCGGTTGAGTGAACGGAAGTGGCGCTTGACCGACTCCCACGCGCCGCGGGCGGTGATGCCCATGCCCTTGTGGTCGTAGCCGTTGGAACCGCCGGACGCGAACGCGTCGCCCAGCCAGTAGTTGTGCTCGATCGAGATCGCGTTGGCGATGTCGGAGAACGTGGCAGTGCCCTTGTCGGCCGCCACCACCAGGTAGGGATCGTCCGCGTCGTGGCGCACCACGTCGTGCGGGTTCACCACCTTGCCTTCGACCAGGTTGTCGGTGATGTCGAGCAGGCCGTTGATGAACAGGCGGTAGCAGGCGATGCCTTCGGCCAGCTGAGCGTCGCGGTCGCTGCCCACCGGTGCTTTCTTGACGAAGAAGCCGCCCTTCGAGCCGACCGGCACGATCACCGTGTTCTTCACCATCTGTGCCTTGACCAGGCCCAGCACCTCGGTACGGAAATCCTCGCGCCGGTCGGACCAGCGCAGGCCGCCACGCGCCACCGCGCCGAAGCGCAGGTGGATGCCTTCCACACGCGGCGCGCACACCCAGATCTCGCGGTACGGCACCGGCTTGGGCAGCTCGGGCACCTTGTGCGAGTCGAGCTTGTAGCTGATGTAGGGACGATACGCACCGTCCCACTGCTGGAAGAAGCTGGTGCGCAGCGTGCCGCGGATCAGCCCCACGAAACTGCGCAGGATGCGGTCTTCATCGAGGCTGGCGACGTTCTCCAGCAACACGCCGATCGCGCGCTCGACGACCTGAATCTGTTCGTCGCGCGATCTGGACAACATCGCGCTCAAGCCGTCGATCAGGGCCGGCTGCGCGCTCTGCACGTTGGCCGGAATCAGCGCGTGCATCTCGGTGGCAAGGCTGGCACCGGCGGCTTTCAACTCGTCGGCGGAAAGCGCCTCGCGGCGCGGATCGAACTTGGCCAGGAACAGTTCCACCAGCAGGCCGGCGACGGCCGGATAGCGGTTGAGGGTTTCTTCCATATACGACTGCGAGAACGTCGCGCCAGTCTGCAACAGATACTTGCAGTAGCCACGCAGCATCGCGACCTGGCGCCAGTTCAACTTGGCGCCCAGCACCAACCGGTTGAAGCCGTCGTTCTCGGCATTGCCGCGCCAGATCTGCTCGAACGCGTCCTCGAACAGCGCACCGACCTGCTCGACGCTGAAGGTGAGCTTGCCCACCGGCTGCACCTCGAAATCCTGGATCGAACGTGGCGCGTCACCGCCAGGGATCTCGTAAACATGCTCGGTGAGCACGCGCAGGCCGAGGTTCTCCAGCTGCGGCAGCACTTCGGACAGCGCGATGTCGCCGCCGCTGCGATAGACCTTGAAGCGCAACGCTTCGGGAGCCTTCGGCGGGTGGTAGAACGACATCCGCAACGCGTTGTCGCCAGCCAGTAGCGACAACTGGTGGACATCCTCGGCCGCCACCAGCGGGCTCACGTCCTCGACATAGCCGGCGGGCAGCGACTTCGCATAACGGTTGGCCAGCACCACGCCTTCATGGTCACCACGTGAACGGACCAGCGCATCGCGCACCTCATCGTGCCAGTTGCGCACGATGCTGGCGACGCCCTGCTCCAGTGCCGCCAGGTCATACGATGGCTGATCGCCGATCTTCGGTCGCACCACGATGGTCAGCCGCGCCAGTGCAGCCTCGCCCATCTGCACCGACGAATCGCTCTGCTCGGCATGCAGGGCCGTACCCAGCAGGGTCTCGATACGCTCGCGCACCGAGGTGTTGAAACGGTCGCGCGGCACGAACACCATGCAGGTGAAGAAACGGCCATAACGGTCGCGGCGCACGAACAGCCGCGTGCGTGCGCGCTGGCGCAGCTCGAGGATGCCCATCGCGGTGGCGAACAGCTCGTCCTCGGTACCCTGCTGCAGCTCCTCGCGCGGCAGCATCTCCAGGATGTGGCGCAGCGACTTGCCGGAATACGAATCGCGCTTGAGGCCCGAACGCGCCAGTACCGCCTCCACCTTGTGCCGCACCAGCGGCACGTCCTGCGGACGCGCCATGTAGGCATTGGAGGAGAACAGCCCGAGGAAGCGCTGCTCGGCCACGGCACGGCCGTTGGCACCGAACTGCAGCACGCCGATGTAATCCATGTAGCCGGCACGATGCACGTGCGAACGCGCATTGGTCTTGGTCAGGATGATCGCATCGGTGGCGCCGGACTGCGGCAGCTCGCTGGCCGCCAGCGTGCGCAGCGAACGCGGCGCCAGCGCGCGGTCGTTCTTGCGCAGGATGCCCAGGCCGGACGATTCGACCGAGCGCAACACCTGATCACCGTCAGCCTCGGAGACCTCGTATTCGCGATAACCGAGGAAGGTGAAGTTGTCGTCGGCGAGCCAGCGCATGAATTCGCTGGCTTCCTGCACCGAGGCGGCATCCAGTGGCAGCTGGCGCTGCGGCAGGTCGGTGGCGATCGCCAGCGCCTTGTCGCGCATCGTGGCCCAGTCGCTTACGGCGGCGCGCACATCGTCCAGCGCGGCTTCGACCTGCGCCTTCAGCTGCACCTGCTCGGCGTCGTCAGCGACCCGGTCGATCTCGAAGTGCATGATCGATTCCGGTGCGCCCGCCTCGTCGGCGAGGCTCTGCAGCTGACCGGACGCGTCGCGCGCCACCTTCAGCACCGGGTGAATCACGGCCTGGATCTGCAGCTTCGTCGACACGATCATGCTCACCGTGTCGACCAGGAACGGCATGTCGTCGGTGACGATCTGCAGCAGGCTGCGACCGGCATGCGTACCCACCGGATTGAGCACGCGCACCACAGCACGGCCTGCGGGGCGCTGCTGCATGAATTCCAGCAGACCGCCGACCAGGGCCGCCCATTGCGTCGGCGTGTGCAGATCCGTATCGCTGCCGGCGATGCGCGCGAAGAACGCGGAGCAAAAGACCCGCGCCTCCTCCAGTCGCTGCGGCGACACGCCGCCTTTCTTCAGTTCATCCAGCACAACAGACGGAAGGGAAAGATCGTTCGCCGCAAGGGTCGCATTCATGGCATCTACTGGTTAGTGGAGACAGGATTGGAAATGTGGGTCATAAAGCCTTGAAAGGATACGCCGCGCGCCGGGGCGAATCCACCCGCGGGCACCCGGTTTGCACCATGCCCGCGCGCATGGGATCAGCTGGATTGCGCGGATCGGGCTCATCGCACAGCGAACCATCGTGGCGTGCGCCTATCGTTCGGGTTGACACCAAAAAGAGAGTGCTGCACCGCGCCGGCTCTGGCATCACCAGCATGCTGCCGCAGCGATGGCCACCGTATGACATGCAACCGGTCACATCGTTCGAATGTTCAGATCGCGGCCACTGTGTCAATGACTGGATTTGCGTCGCACATAAAATGTAAACTGGCCGGTATAGTCTGGAATGCGGCCCGTGGTGGCACGGTCATCGACATGGATGACCACCACCGGCCATGGCCAGGCCAACCAATGACACAAGACACACGCGTCGCGATGCAGTATCTGGTTTGCGGACTCGTTGCGCATGGCACCAGTGACACTCACATTTCCCCGATCAAGCAAGTTCTGGAGCTCCCATGAAGTCCTCTCAACTGCGCACACCTCTGCTGTGCCTTGGCCTGCTGACGCTGGCCGCCTGCGGCAAGCAACAGGCGCCACCACAGATGCCGCCGCCCCAGGTCGGCGTGATCTCGGCGCAGCTGCAGAGCGCGCCACTGACCAGGGATGCATCCGGACGTCTGTCGCCCTACTTCAGTGCCAACGTGACCGCCCGCGTCTCCGGCGTACTGCTCAAGCGCAACTACACGGAAGGCAGCGCGGTCAAGCAGGGTCAATTGCTGTTCGAGATCGACCCTGCCTTCTACCAGACCCAGCTCAACAGCAGCCTGAGCATCCTGGCCCAGGATCAGGCCACCTATGTGAACGCTCGCGTCACTGCCGAGCGCGATCGCAAGCTGCTGCCCCAAGGCTATGTATCGCAACAGCAGGTGGACAATGACGACGCCACCTTGCGCAGCGCCGCCGCCAAGGTCCAGGCGGACCAGGCAAACGTGGCCAGCGCACGCGTCAATCTCGGCTACACCAAGGTGACTTCGCCGATCGACGGCATCGCCGGCCAGCAGCAGGTCACCGTCGGCGCCATCGTCGGCAGTGGTACGAGCGATGTCGGCTCCGGCGGCACCTTGCTGACTACCGTGCAGCAGATCGACCAGCTCTACGTGAACTTCACCATCAGCGCCGCCGATCTGTCGATGCTGCGGCAGGCCCAGAGCAAGGGCAACGTCGCCCTCTCGGCACAGAACAAGACCACCGTGCAGATCCTCCTGCCCGACGGCAGCAAGTACGACCAGCTGGGCACGCTGGACTTTTCGGATGTGTCGGTGAACGCGACCACCGGTGCGATCAACCTGCGCGCCCTGGTGCCCAACCCGCAGCACCAACTGCTGCCGGGCATGTACATCACCCTCATCGTCAATCTCGGGCAGCTGAACAATGTGTACCTGATTCCCCAGCAGGCCCTGCTGCGTGACTCGGTCGGTGCCTATGCACTGGTGGTCGGGCAGGATGACAAGGTCGTGCGCAAGGACGTCAGCGCCAGCAACAGCCTTGGCAACAACTGGATCGTCACCGGCGGCCTCAGTCCCGGCGACCGGGTGATCGTGACCGGCCTGCAAGGCGCGAAAGAAGGCAGCCCGGCCAAGGCCACGCCCTGGCAGCCCCCGCAGCCCACATCGGCTCAGGCCGTTTCCCACCCGGTGCAAGGCGGCCAGTCCGCCGGCAACAAGCAGTAAGGAAGCCGTCTCATGCCAAGTTTTTTCATTGATCGCCCGATCTTCGCCTGGGTGGTCGCGATCCTGATCTCCCTGGGCGGCGTCATCGCGATGCTCAACCTGGGTGTCGCCTCCTATCCCGACATCGCTCCGCCACAGGTAACGATCTCCGCAAGTTACCCCGGTGCCAGCGCCGCGACCATGGAGTCGACGGTGACCCAGGTGATCGAGCAGCAGCTCACCGGCATCGACAACCTGCTGTATTTCAGCTCGTCGTCCAACTCCAGCGGCACCAGCACGATCACCCTGACCTTCGCCACCGGCACCGACGCCGACATTGCCCAGGTGCAGGTGCAGAACAAGGTCACCCTGTCGCAGCCGCTGTTACCGTCCGCGGTGACCCAGCAAGGTGTGGTGGTGGCCAAGGCCAGCCCCGATATCCTGATGTTCATCGGCCTGACCTCGGACGACCCGAAGATCGATGCGGCCCGCCTCGCCGACATCATCGCCTCGCAGATCCAGCCGGTGGTCTCGCGCATCAACGGCATCGGCAACACCTTCGAGCTGGGCTCGGAGTACGCCGTGCGCATCTGGCTCGATCCGGACAAGCTGCAGGGTTACGGACTGTCGGCGAGCCAGGTGCTGAACGCCGTCAGCACCCAGAACGCACAGTTTGCGGCCGGTTCGCTCGGCGCCGACCCGGCCGTCAAGGGCCAGGAGTTCACCGCCACGGTGGCGGCCGACACGCTGTTTTCCTCGCTGCAGCAGTTCCGCGACATCATCCTGCTGGCCAACAGCGACGGCACCGTGGTGCACCTGAGCGACGTCGCGCGCATCACGTTCGGGCCACAGAGCAATGGTTCGGCAGCCCTCTACAAGGGCAAGCCGGCGGGTGGTCTGGGCCTGTTCCTGCTGCCTGGCGCCAATGCGCTGTCGGTGGCGGAGGCGGTGAAGTCGCAGATGGCGGTGCTGGCCAAGGATCTCCCGCCCGGCGTGCAATGGGACGTTCCGTACGACACCACCCCGTTCATCGTCGCCTCGATCACCGATGTGGTGCATACGCTGATCGAGGCGATCGTGCTGGTGTTCCTGGTGATGCTGATCTTCCTGCAGAACATCCGGGCCACGATCATCCCGACGCTGGTGATCCCGGTGGCCTTGCTGGGCACCTTCCTCGGTCTGTATCTGCTGCATTTCTCGCTCAACCAGCTCACCCTGTTCGGCATGGTGCTGGCGATCGGCATCGTGGTGGACGACGCGATCGTGGTGATCGAGAACGTCGAACGCATCATGACCGAGGAGGGTCTCTCGCCGAAGGAGGCCACCCGCAAGGCGATGGGCCAGATCACCGGCGCGATCGTGGCGATCACCGTGGTACTGACGGCCGTGTTCGTGCCCTCGGCCTTGCAGCCAGGCGCCAGCGGCATCGTCTATGCCCAGTTCGCGTTGACCATTGCGATATCGATGGCATTTTCCGCGTTCCTGGCGATGTCGTTCACCCCGGCGCTCTGCGCGAGCATCCTCAAGCCGACCCATGACGGGAAGAAGAATTTCGTCTTCCGCTGGTTCAACAAGACCTTCGACTGGGTCACCCACACCTATCACGGCCATGTCGGCAGTGCGGTGCGTCATGCTCCGCGCTGGATGCTGGCGTTCGCGCTGGTCACCGTACTGGCCGGGTTTCTGTATACCCGTATACCGACCAGCTTCGTGCCCGACGAAGACCAGGGCTTCATGCTGGCCGTGGTTTCCCTGCCTCAGGGAGCCACCTTGCAACGTACCACCCAGGTGATGAACGAGATTCGCGACAAGCTGACGCACAGTCCGATCGGCAAGGACATCGTGGCCATCTTCCAGCCCGTGGGCTTCAGCTTCGTCGGCAATGCGGAAAACGTCGGCATGGCCTTCATCAAGCTGACCCCCTGGGACAAGCGCTCGCAAACCGCGATGCAATTGATCCCGCAGGCCAACGGGATCCTGCACAGCATCACCGGCGCGCAGATTTTCGTGGTCAACCTGCCGACCATCCGTGGTCTCAGCCAGTTTGGCGGCGTTGACATGTATCTGCAGGCACGCGCTGGCCAGTCGCGCGAGCAACTGGCCCAGGCCGTGGGTACCCTGCTCGCCAAGGCCGGCAAGGACCCCACGCTCTACGGCATTCGTCCCAACTCGCTGCCGGCAGCGCCGCAGTTGCAGATGAACGTCGACCGCGTGCAGGCCCAGGCGATGGGCCTGTCGCTTACCGATGTCTACGACGCGCTGCGGCTGCTGCTGGCGCCGAACTACATCAACCAGTTCACCTACCAGGGTCGCGTCAAGCGCGTCTACATGCAGGCAGACGCGCCCTATCGCATGGGGCTGGATGCCCTGCAGCACATCTATACGCCCAGCGGCATCAGCAGTGCCGCTACGGGCACAGCCAGCGGCGCCGGTACGGCCATCAACACCAGCGGTTACCTGACCCAGGTCAATCCGTCGGTGAGCAATGGCGCGATCAGCCCGTACAACATGGTGCCGCTGTCCAGCGTGGTGAAGGCCGAATGGGGCATGGGCCCGGTCTCGTTGCCGCGCTTCAACGGCTATTCCGCAGTAGAAATCGTGGGCAATTCCGCGCCTGGCTATTCCACCGGCCAGGCCATGCAGGCCCTGCAGAACATCATCGACAAGGACCTGCCGGGCGGCTACGCCTCGGACTGGACCGGCCAGTCCTACCAGGAAATCCTGGCCGGCAACTCGGCCACGATCCTGTTGCTGATGTCGATCCTGGTCGTGTTCCTGTGTCTGTCGGCGCTGTATGAGAGCTGGTCGATCCCGGCCGCCGTGCTGCTGGTGGTACCGCTGGGACTGCTGGGCATGGTGACGTTCTGCCTGCTGACCGGCTTCCCCAACGACATCTACTTCAAGATCGGCCTGGTCACGGTGATGGGGCTGGCCGCCAAGAACGCGATCCTGATCGTGGAGTTCGCGGTGGAGGAACAGGCCAGCGGGAAGAACCTGTTCGATGCCGTGCTCACGGCATCCCGGCTGCGCCTGCGTCCGATCCTGATGACCTCGATGGCCTTCATCCTCGGCGTGTTTCCGCTGGTCATCTCCAGCGGTGCGGGTGCGGCTTCCCGCCACGAGATCGGCACCGGCGTGATCGGCGGCATGCTGTTCGCCACCTTCCTCGGCCTGCTGCTTATCCCGGTGTTCTACGTGGTGGTACGGCGCCTGCTGGGTGACAAGCTGCACGGCAACTCCGATACGCCTCCGCCGACCGCCAGCGACACGCTGCCATTCGACTCCGATCCGCGACGCAGCGCCTGATCCGGGCACTGCAATAAATTAAAAAGCCCCGGCAGCTACAGCCGGGGCTTTTTTTGGATCATCCGCCACGTTTCGTAGGTTGCCATCAGGCCCGAACACACCTGTGGAACAACTTCTGTGAGGCGCTTCTGTGGGAGATTCTATGTTCGCATGCAAGTCTTTTGATGGATTTTCGGTTGGTAGTCCGAACCGCTCTTGAGGAGGGCGAAGGCGATACGGGCGAGTTTGCGACCGAGTGCGACGAGGGTCTG
>JBOHYM010000019.1:0-22909 GCA_050737735.1 Rhodanobacter sp.
CAACATCGGCCGGAACAGCCGGCGGGCAGTGCCCGCCCTACCGAACGCACCGCCGGCTTCAGCGGAAATGCGCCACGCCCACGTCGGTGGCCGCACTCTGCATGAAGTATTCGTGCAGGTATTTTTCGCCCTCGTCGCAGAATGCCGTGACCACGGTTTTCAGTTCGGGGAAATTCGCGCGGACGCGCTTGGCAGCCAGCAGGTGGGCGCCGGAACTCGGCCCGCAGAACAGGCCGTACGACCGTGCCAGGCGCTTCATCTCCGCCACGGCGTCGGCGCTGGACACGCTCAGCACCTCGTTCACCAGGGCGGCATGGCGCTGGAAGATGCCCGGCACGAAGCCGTCGGAAATACCCTCGATGGTATGCGCGGCGATCTCGCCACACAGGATCGTGCACGACTCGGAGGGCTCCATCGCAAACAGCCGCACGTTCGGATTGACCGCCCGAAACGCTTGCCCCACGCCGATCAGGGTGCCACCGGTACCGACGCCCAGTACCAGCGCGTCGGGCAGCCGACCTCGCGGTAGTTGCGACAGGATTTCCGGCCCCAGCACCAGCCGGTTTTCCTCCACGTTCCATTCCGACTCGAACTGGCCCGGGCAGAAGAAGCCCGGTTGCTGGCCGAGCCGCTGCGCCCGCACCAATGCCTCGTTGACATGGAAACTGCCACAGAGCAGCACCTCGGCTCCGTACGCCTGCGAGATCGCCACACGCTCGCTGGACATCCCCTTCGGCATCACCACCAGCATGCGGTAACCCTTCACCGCGGCCACCAGCGACAGCGCGTTGCCGGTATTGCCGCTGGTCGCCTCCACGATGGTGTCGCCAGGCTTGAGCAGGCCCTCCTGTTCAGCCCGCTCGATCATGTACTTGGCGATGCGTGCCTTGATCGAGCCGGAGGGGTTGAGGAACTCGATCTTGGCGTAGATGCCTTCGATCTCGAGCAGCGGCGTGTCGCCCACCGCATCGAGGATGCTGTCCGATACTGTGGCAAAACGCGTACCCACGTCAGCCGGCCTCGTGCGCATGCTGCATCACGTCCAGCGCCAGCGCGGAGTGTGCATAGGCACCGCCGGCGCGCATCTCGGCGGCCACCCAGATCGCTTCCATGATCTGCTGCTCGCTGGCGCCCTGCTTCAGGGCCTCGCTGGTATGTCCCCTGATGCAATAAGGACATTGGGTGACGTGCGCCACGGCCACCGCGATCAGCTGCTTGGTGACATTCGGCAACGCGCCCTCGGCAAACACCGCGGCGCTGAACGCCTTGAACGCCTTGAACGGTTCCGGCGCCAACTCGCGGCGCTTGTGCGCCAACTCCCTCGTCGACGGCGGATACATTGATATGTCCATGTCATGCTCCCTGGATGATCAACCGGCAACCCGTTCAATGACGCCACAGGCAACCGGCAGGGTGATCCGGGCCGGAATATCTCCCAGCGACGCCACCGTGCCCGGCAACTTGGCGCTCGGGACGACGCCGTGGATGAACACGACGCGTCGATCGAGATCCAGTGCCGCGCTGCCAAACGCCTTCTCGAACGCCGTGGTGAAGGCAGCCAGCGAAACCGTCTTGCGGTACGTAAACGTGCCTGCCGCCGACGCCCTGGGATAGCTGTCGCTCGCGATCTGCATGCTGACCGGATCGGCATGGAACGGCACCATGGTGGTACCTGCCATCGGCTCGGTTTCCTTGAGGTCGATGATGCCGTCGCCGTTCCTGTCCGCTGCCGCAGTCGGGCAAGTGGCCTGGCGGTTGTCGGCGAACCCGTGGAAGTGCTGCAGATGCATCATGTCCGGCGGCAGACCATGGGCATCGATCGCGATGACGAGCGCATCGCCATCGACCACGAAGCGGGCTTCACCGGCCGCCTTGCGCCCGGTAACCACACTGTTCAGCGAATGCAGATGGGCGATGTAAACCACCCTGCCGGCTCCTTCGTGCGCAGCGGGCGAGGTAGTCTGCGGATTCGCGACGGTGATCGCGGTCGCGGCCAAAGCTGTCGGCACGAACAGCGCGATGACGAACGTGGGGGAAAATCCTGTTTTCATTCCTGGTCTCCTCGGGAAGTGACCTGACGCGGGTCGCGCGAAATCCGGAACTCCTCACCCACGCACGGGCACGGTGCCCTGCACCCAGCTCGGCGGATCGCTGGCCGGAAAGCTCTGTGCCAGCTGTTCGTCGACGAGCTGCTCACGCACGCGCTCGGATTCGCTGGAGTCCTGCGGTTCGACGGTCGTCGTGACGGGCTCGCCGGGACTGGGCCCTGGCGGGGAACGATGCAATACAGGCAATGACATGGCGATGACTCCCATCGGCGATGGTGAAACAGCCAACCGCACGGCACGTGTACGCAACAGACTCGCTGCTGCCGCGCCTGGCGGGATCACAACCCACCTGTGGTCATCGATCATGCGCGGAGAGTGTTCCGGGCAGATTCGCTGCTCGACATGAAGTGCGCACAGCGTGGGGACGGTGCTCAGTCTCCCGCGACAGCCACCTGCGCGCCCTGATGCAGGTCAAGTGTCCGGGTGAGGGAGCGCAGCGATTGACTCAGCTGCGCTTGGGCGGCACCAGGCGAAGTTTGCTAACCGGAACCGGCTGCTGGTTCGGGCACAGCAGGTGCAGGATCTCGTCCGCCTTCAGCGGGTACGAATACAGGTAGCCCTGCCCTTCGGCGCAACCGGCACGCAGCAGGAAATCATGCTGCGCCTCGGTCTCGATGCCTTCCGCGATCGTGCCCAGGCCGAGGCTCCTGGACATCGCCAGCATCGCTTCGGCAATCGCCGCATCGTTCGCGTTGCCGGGCAGGCCGGTGACGAAGGAGCGGTCGATTTTCAGAAACGCCACGGCCGGCAACTTGAGGTAGGCCATCGAGGAATAACCCGTACCGAAATCGTCGACCGCCACGTCGATGCCCAGCGCATGCAGGGTACGCATGGTGCGCTCGGTCTCATCGCCCAGCCGCAGCATCGCGCTCTCGGTGATCTCCAGCAGCAGACGCTTCGGCGACAGCTGGCGCGACTGCAGGGTGCGGCTGACGCCATCGACAAAGGCCGGATGGCCGAACCAGCGCGCCGAGACGTTCACCGCCACGCGGATCGGTGGCATGCCGGCCAGATCCCAGACCTGGATCTGCGCGCACACAGCCTGCATCACCCATTCGTCGATGCGCCGGATCATGCCCAGACCTTCCGCCACCGGGATGAACTCTCCCGGCAGCACCTCGCCACGATCCGGGTGCTGCCAGCGCAGCAGCGCCTCCACCGCCACGATGCGCCCGGTGCGCAGCTCGACGCTGGGTTGGTAGAGCAGAGAGAACTCGTTGCGTGCCAGTGCCTGGCGCAACTCGCTGGCCAGCTGCAGGCGCCGGCGGGTATCGGCATGCATCATCGGCGTGTAGAAACGGAACGTGTTGCGCTCTTCGGTCTTCGCCGTATACATCGCAGCATCGGCGTTGGCGATCAGCGCCGCCGCATCGATGCCATCCAGCGGATAACCCGCCACGCCGATGCTGGCGCTGAGCACGACCTCGTAATCGTCGACCAGCAGCGGCTCGGACAGGCTGACCAGCAACCGGTTGACGATCGCACGCGCATCCTCGCGCAGGCTGAGCCGATTGATCAGCACGGTGAACTCGTCGCCACCGATGCGCCCGGCCACATCGCTTTCGGACAGCTGCCGCCGTATGCGCTCGGCGACCTTGACCAGCAGGCGATCGCCGATCGCATGGCTATAGCTGTCGTTGACGATCTTGAAGGCGTCCAGGTCGATGAACAGCACCACCACCGCCAGCCGCTCGCGCTCGGCCACCACGATGGCTTCGCTGCAACACCGCTCGAACTCTGCCCGGTTGACCAGCCCGGTCAGCGGGTCGTGCCGCGCCAGGTGCTCCAGCCGGTGCTGATGCAGCTTCGCTTCGTGGATGTCGGTGAACACCGCGACGAAATACAGCACCTGATTGTCCGCATCGCGGATCGCGCTGATACTGAGGTGCTCGGGATAGCTGCTACCGTCGCTGCGCGTGCTCTGTACTTCGCCGATCCAGTTGTGACCGGCGGCGATCTCGTCCCAGATCGACTTCGGCAGCGGTTTGCCGTCGGCCAACCGGCGGCTGTCGTCGAAACGCCTGCCGCGCAAGGCCTCGCAAGTGAAACCGGTGATGCTGGTGTGTGCGGCATTGGCCGAGATCACGCGACGATCGGCGTCGGCGATGATCACGCCTTCGACAATGCCGGCCAGCGCCTCGGCGGCGACCCTGCGCTCCTGCTCGATCGCCACGCGCTCGGAAATATCACGGATGATCGCCTGGCGTACTGGTCGGTCGCCCCAGGTGACGAGACTGCTCTGTGTCTCCACCGGCCGCTTGCTGCCATCTGCGCCGAGCAGCGCGTTGGTGGCTGCGCGGCCTGTCGACTGCCCCGCAAGAGACTGCATGAACAAATGGACGAAGCGGTCGCCAACGAGTTCACCCGTGTTGCGTCCGGTCCACTCCGATGCCATGCGGTTGGCGTCAAGTATCCGTCCACTGGTTTCGTCGACCATCACGATCGCATCAGCCGCACTGTCGAACAGGAGGCGGTAGCGCTCCTCGCTGCCGCGGATGCTTTCAAGGGTGCGCCGCCCCATGCGCAGCCACAACAAGGCAGCGATGATGGCAGCAGCCAAAACACCTCCGAAGAGCACCTGGCCCAGCCACACGGCGCCGTTGGCGATATCACGCGAAAACAATTTGCTGCGAGGATCGATGTAATCATTTATCGCGTTGATACGGGTGCGCTGTCGAATAACCTCCTCTTTCGACAGGCCACCGCTTGCATAGCCTCGTTCAAGTCCGTTGGAAATCGCACCCAACTCCGCAATCGAGCCATCTGTAGACCGCCATGCATCGAGCGCCTCCTTCATATAGGGGGCGTTGGGAAAGTGACGCAGCATGAAGATGACGCCCGGTATCGCTATGGTTACCGTCTTGGTTTGTTGCAGCGCCTTTGCAACTTCGTCATAGTCATAATGATCCTGAGCAATCTTGTCCCGCACCCAGCGGTCGGTCATCAATACGTCGTAGTTGCGCTTGAAGGCGGCAAGATCTGCGGCATTACCACTGATGGCGTATGCATCGAGATCGATCACTATCTGTTTCTGGGCCTTGGACCAGATGCTCTCGCCGTTCAAGAAACCGGCGAGAGCGACCTGAACCTGCAGGGCTCCCCAGGTCAGTACCAGAATCAGCCCAACGATTGCCACCAGCGCATAGGCCAATGGCATCAAACGTCGTAACAACGTCCTTTGAAATGTGATCGTCGAAGTACGCATTGCGTCCTTTGTATCACGAATGACGGATCACACTTTGTCCATGCATTCACTGCGGACTGCTTCCCTCAGGCTACAGCACCGCTCAGCATTTCCAAAGCGCGATACGGCTCAACGCAGCGATCAGCGAGAATCCGCATACTGACGTAACTCCGCTTAATGCATTCATTGATATGTGCCACTTCGTCGGCGGCCGGCGATGTCCCCATCAGAGTGCACACTATCTCCAATGCCTCCCACGGATGGGTGTCGTCGTATGCCGCATGTAACTGCAACCAGCGCAGTGAATGGGCCCTCGTTTTCGACGGAAAGCTTTCCGCATAGCTTTTACTCTCATAGATTAGTTGAGACCACTCGCCTGTGGCACCTTCGACCGCATAGTTCGTGGCCGCGATACCCGCTGTCAGGTTGTCTCGGCTGCTAACCTCCTCGCACCACTTGGCCAGAACATCGGTACCGCGTGGCGGCCTTCCGAGCAGCACTTCGTCGCGGGAAACACCCGCCCCTTCCGCCCAGTGCAGCCAGTATTCGGCATGATTCTGCTCGACTCGAATGTTGCGCACCAGCCACCGTCGCGCAAGATTGTCACCTTCACTGCGGCCATAACGGGTTTTGAGCAGACTCTGCGCCATGTAAGCGGGAAAACGCTCTATGACAGGCCAGATGCCCGTCATGAAATTGGCAGTGCCCGCGCGATCCAACGTACCCTCACTCATCATGCTCCACAGCTCATGCTGCACCACGCTTTGTTTGGTGCTCTCGCAATCGGCCACCATGTCCTGGGCCCACTGCGGGTAGCTGGTCAGTTCAGTCAATGGGCCGGTGCGTTCAAAACGAGTATTCATGCGATTCTCCAGGGTAGACGCTTCAATTGGTTACTGCTTCGCTTGGCCGGCACAGACAGGGGTCTTGTTGCCGGTCGTGATCCGGCATCGGGACAGCGATGCCGGAAATTCTTGAACTCGTGATCAGTGACGCATGCCCCGTGACGAGGAGCGCGTTTTGCATGATCGACAGCGCCGCCTCCCGGGCTGCCACGCGCAATGGGTATCTGAAAGCCATTGTGGACAACCCGTGTAGCCAACGCCGTTATGCACTCGTCAGAAAACGCACAGCGCGCACCTCTCCAGCGAACTCCCAGATCGACGCCCGCTGACTTCGCCATGACTGCGCTCGCGGAGCGCTAAATCGAAATAGTGATAAATACTGTGATGTATCTCTCATAATTGAGTTAAGAGTGAGCTTCGCAGCGCTAGCGTGCATTTGACAAGCCCGCCAGTTCAATTTAATTTACTATATGGTAAATTAACTACTGGGTTTTCTGCATGGCGACTGACCCGCTCAGCAGCACCTTCGCCGCCCTTGCCGACCCGACCCGACGCGCGATCCTGACGCGCCTCGTCTCGGGCGTGGCCTCGGTTACCGAGCTGGCGCAGCCGTTCGACATGACACTGCCAGCGATCACCAAGCACCTCAAAGTGCTGGAGCGTGCCGGTCTGGTATCACGCAGTCGCGTGGCGCAATGGCGCCCTTGCCGGCTGCAGCCGCAGCCACTGCGCGACGTGGCTGACTGGATGCAGCAGTACCGCGTCATGGGGGAGCAGCACGTCGATGGACTGGAGGAAGGCCTGCTCGACATGCAGGCACAGGAACGCGCATGCGCTACACCAAGCAGATCGTGATGCTCGATGGTTACGGCGACCGCAGCCGTGGGCTTGGCAACGCGTGCACTGTTCGACAAGCTTGACGCCTGGTTGCCTCGCTCTGCGCCGCGAGGAAGCGATGACCAGCTTCGCTGTTTCAGAGCGACTCCGGGCCTTCGCGATATCGACTTGTCACGCACGCCCCAGCGCACTGATATCTGCCGCCTCCAGCACTTCCTTCGGTGCGCCACGACGAGCCACCGCCAGCATCGCGCGACCGACGATCTCGGTGCTCAGCACGGTATTCGGCAGCAACCAACGCAGCAGCGGCAGCAAGGGGCGTGTCAACGCATAAAGCCAGCGGTAGGAACCCGTCTTGGAGCGGATACCGTGCAGCGGCTGGATGATGCCGGGCCGGAATACGTACACCGCCTTGAACGGCAGTCGCTGCAGCGCGTTTTCGAGCCGCCCGCGCACCCGCGCCCACATCACTTTCCCCGCCTCGCTGCTGTCCGCGCCGGCACCGGAGACATAGACGAAGGTCATCTGGGGGTTGAGCCGAGCCAGCGTCTGGGCTGCCGCCAGCGTGAGGTCATGGGTCAGATGGGTGTATTGCGCCTCTGTCATACCGGATGAGGTCACTCCGATGCAGAAGAAACAGGCATCGAAATTCGTCAGCTCGGATTCGATCGCGCCGTAATCGAATAAATCCTGGTGCACCAGCTCGCGCAGCTTCGGATGCTGGTGGCCGGTCGGGGTACGGCCGAGCGTCGTCACCTGCGTCACGTCATCGGCCAGCAGGCATTCGCGCAATGCACCCTGGCCGACCATGCCGGTGGCACCGAACAGCAGGATATTCATGATCCGATTCCCTCGGCTGCGCCTGGACAGGCCACAGGATAGAGCGGATCAGGTCTGTCCATCGCAGGTAGATGCTTCTGCCCTACCGGTTCGCCAGCCGCGTGAAGCCATCCGCATTCCACGCTTCACTACCCACGCCGTGATGAACGAAGAACAGACCATCCGGATCGTACCTGTGCTTCACCACAGCCAGCTTCGGATAGTTCGTGCCCCAGAACGACGTCTGCCAGGCGCTTTCAAAGTAGTCGCTCTCCGAGACATAGGAGCCGGCGTTGGGGGCGACACGCAGCAGGGCATCCATCGCCTTGCCGATATGGCTTGCATCATCACGCGCGGATACAAGATCGGGTTTGGGCCCCGGCATGCCCGGGAAGGCGGGATCACTGTCGCCGGCGATGATGGCAAGCGCAAAAGCATCCAGCACGGCCGGGTTCGTCGCGGTATTTTTTGCAGCGGCGAGATCGTCCGCCGACGCACCGGCCAGCCCCTTGTTGAAATGAAAGCCCACCTCCCAGTGGCGCGTGCATGCGAAGATCGCATCGACCAGCGCCGGCTGCCGATCCTTGCCGAGCAAGGATGCCGGCATCCACGCCGATTTGAAGCTGTGGATAAACCAGCCCACCTGCCCCTGGTCGCCAGCCCACAGGATGTGGTCTCGCGGTGCACCGGGCCGGTCATCGTCGACGATAAACCCCTGCGCATGCTTTCTCAGGAATTCGGCATCCCAGAAATGGCGGGCCGGCAGGCTCACCACCTGAACTTCCTTGGCGAAGGAATACTCCTCGCGCGCACGGACCCATTCGATGAACGGCGACCAGACCCGTTCCGCCTCACGCTGGTTCAATCCCTGGAACACCATCGCGATGCGCAGCACATTGTCACCACGGAAAGACAGCTGCTCGCCCCAGTGCGGATTGAACAGGTCGCTCTGATAGAAGCTGATGACCTTGGCGATGAGCACCCGGTAAGCGTCATCCGAGGCAGCCTTGATCGCACCGAATACCGCACCGAAATACGCCGGCAATTCGCGCGTACGCAGCGTCAGCCGGGTGACCACGCCCAGGCTGGCACCGCCGCCGCCCTTGATGCCCCAGAACAGGTCCGGATGGGTGCAGGCATTGACAATGCGCACCTGCCCATCGGCCGTGACGATTTCTGCTTCCAGCAGACCTGCCGCCGCGGTGCCGTAATTCTTCGAGAAACTGCCAAAGCCGCCGCTCTGCACCAGACCCGCGACACCGACGGTGGTGCAGCCGCCACCCTGCACATAACGACCACCACGGGTGGTCACCGCGTCGTAGGCATCGATCCACATCGCGCCGGCGCCGACCGTGACCGCGGGTTGCGGCGCCTGCCTGCCCGCACAACCCTGCCCGACGAAGGCGTCATGCAAGGTGACGTAGTTCATGTGCCGCGTCCACACCAGCAGCGAATCGGGCGCATCGGAGGTGCCCTGATAACTGTGGCCGCCGCCTTTCACCACCAGGCGCAAATGATGTTCGCGGGCGAAATTGACCGCCGCAACGACATCTGCTGCGCTCTCCGCCGCGACCGCGTAGACGCTCGGCTGCGAGGTCCACGCGTCAGCCCAGCCACTGGTCTGGGTCAGCGCGGGTTGATCGCCGATGTAATACGGGTTCTTCAGGTGCTTGAGCGCCTCGCTGCAGGCCGCACTTGCCGGCGTCTCAGCGCAGCCGGCAAACGGCGACTCCAGCTTGAGCAGCCGGCCACCCACGTCCCGCTTCAGTTCGTCCCAGCGGGCCGCCGACGGCCATGTCGCATCACCGGGCCGCACACGCGAACGCAAGGCGGTGGCCGGCATGCCGCTGGCGCATGCCGGTGCCAGCAGGCGCGGCAGCACGGCCGGCATGAACGGAATCGCGATTGCAGCCTTCAGCAAATCTCTCCGGTTCATCGCACCAGCCTCCCGCCACGGTTGTCGTGAATGCAGCCATCCTCCAGCGCACGGGCGGCGCCGACAAGCTTCAGGGGACGGATGGTGCCGGTCTGGTGACCAACGGTGGACACAGGGGACGAACTGCAGCCGGCAAGGACGCCGGCTGCGCCAGACCGCGACCGGCACCGGGCAACCGTGCCGATCGGCACGCTGTCGAAGGTCATGTATCGCACACAGGTGCGCATCACCTATAAATGTCCGGCGATCTCCGCACGCCTGGCCGACATGGCCAACCTGGAGCAGACCTCATGCGCAAAGCCATCCTCACCCTGTTGCTGATCACGGTACCGCTCGCCGCCAGCGCGGCCAACTGTCGCTACAGCGAGCCGCGCAATGCCGACCTCGATGCCGCCGGCTTGAACAGCCTGCTCCTGACGCTCGGCTCCACCGACCTGGACATCCAGGGCGTGCCGGGCTTGAACAAGGTCGAAGTGCGCGGCACCGCCTGTGCTTCGGATGCGTCGAAGCTGAAGGACCTGCAGATGAGTGCCAGCCGCAGTGGTGCCCAGGCCACGGTGGATACCCGGCATGACCGGGGCAACATCACCTTCAGCCTGTTCGGTTCCAGCTACGCGTACCTGAAGTTGCAGGTGCGCGTGCCGGCCTCACTCGCCATCAAGGTCGACAGTGGCTCCGGCGACGTCGATGCGAGCAACCTCGCCTCACTGGATTTCAGTTCCGGCTCGGGTGACCTGACGGCAGACCACATCACCGGCGCGCTGGCCCTGCAACTCGGCTCGGCCGACGTAAAGGTGCAGCACGTCGGCAGCGTGAGCCTGCACCGGAGCGGCTCGGGCGATGTGCATGTCGATGGCGTGAGCGGTGACGTGCAGGCCGATCATTCCGGTTCGGGCGACCTCGATTTCAGCAACGTGGGCGGTAGCGTCAATATCGGCGCCACCGGTTCCGGCGACGTCACGCTCAGCAACATCAGCCACGACGCCAAAGTCGGCAGCACCGGCTCCGGTGATGTCACTGCCAACGGCGTCAATGGCAATTTCACGGTGGACGCCAGCGGCAGTGGTGACATCCACCATGCCAACGTCAAGGGCAAGATCAGCATACCCAAGAGCGACGAGGACTGAGTTGCCGCATTACTGCGTTGAAGCGGCCGCACTGATGCCGGAAGCCTCGCGCCAGTCCGACGCCGCGATGCGCCCCACCTCCGCCAGCACGGCATTCCGCCCGGCATCGTCCAACGCCGGTGCCGCGTAATAGGCCGTCACCAGCAACGGCTTGCGCTGTGGCGGCCAGATGATCGCGATGTCGTTGCTCTCGCCGTGCGCACCGCTGCCGGTCTTGTCACCCACACGCCAATCGCCCGGCACGCCCGCACGCAGCTTGTTGTCGCCCGTGCGCGTGGCACGCAGCCACTCGATCAACTGCTGGCGCGAGGCCACGGAAAGCGCGTTGCCCAGCAGCAGCCTGTGCAAGTCGGCAAGCATGGCGTCCGGCGTGGTGGTATCGCGCAGATCGCCCGGCGCGCCCACGTTGAGCTCGGGCTCGATGCGATCCAGTCGCGTCAGCGGATCGCCCAGGCCGCGCGCATAAGCCGTCACCGCGGCCGGTCCACCTAGGCTGGCCAGCAGCAGGTTCGCCGCCGTGTTGTCGCTCACCGTGATGGCCGCCTGACAAAGTTCGGCCACGCTCATGCCCGGTGCACCCACGCGGTGGCTGGTCACCGGCGCCCAGGCCAGTACGGACTCCTTGCCGAAGACGATGCGCCGATCCAGTCGCTCCGCGCCGCGATCGACCCGTGCCAGCACCGCCGCGACCGCCAGCAGCTTGAACGTGCTGCACATCAGGAAGCGTTCGTCGGCGCGGTACCCGGCGCGGCGCCCATCGCCGGTGTCCAGGATCGCCACGCCCAGCCGGCCACCGTGCTTGCGTTCCAGTGCGGCCAGACGCGTTGTTGCAGCTTCCCCTGCACCACCGAGGGAAAACGCAGGACGAAACACCAGCGCCGCGGCAGCGGCGGCGGCGCCCTTGAGCAAATTTCGACGGTTCATGCCATCACCTTTTACGCAGAGGAAACCAGGCGCCTGTCATGCGCGCCGCCCAACCCTACGTACCGATGCGGGCATTTCGCGGCGCGGTCTGTGGCGGCGGCGTGGCAGCCGCAACGAACGGCAGTATTCAGCTCACCAGCAAGCTGAAATAGCCGAAGAAAGAGCTGAAACGGCTCACAAAATGAAGCCGGGGGGATCAGCATTGCCCTTCACCCGTACTTGCCGGCCTCATCAACCCCGTCCGGGAATCTCCAGGCCGCGCTGCACCGCCGGTCGCGCCAGTGCACGATCAAGCCACACACCGACGTTGCTGAAGCTGTCGTACGCCACCAGTTCGCGCGCCTCGTAGAACGTGATGAGGTTGTTGACCCAGCCCAGCGTCGCGATGTCGGCAACCGTGTAGTCATCGCCCATGATCCAGTGGCGGCCGTCGAGGCGCGTATTGAGCACACCCAGCAGGCGCTTCGATTCCGCGACATAACGTTCGAGCGGGCGCTTGTCGGCAATCTCCCTGCCGGCGAACTTGTTGAAGAAACCCAGCTGGCCGAACATCGGGCCAATCGATGCCATCTGGAAGAACACCCACTGGATCGTTTCCCAGCGCTGTGCCGGATCGGCCGGAATGAACTGGCCCGTCTTGTCCGCCAGATACAGCAGGATCGCGCCCGATTCGAACAGCCCGAGCGGCTGAGCGCCCGGACCCGCGGGATCGATGATCGCGGGAATCTTGCCGTTGGGATTGAGCGACAGGAATGCCGGCGCTTGGCTCTCGCCCTTCATGATGTCGACGAGGTGGGGCTCGTAGGGCAGCCCGGTCTCCTCCAGCATGATCGACACTTTCACGCCGTTAGGCGTGTTGAGCGAATACAGCTGGATGCGGTCGGGATGTTGCGCCGGCCAACGCGCGGTGATCGGAAAGTCGGACAGAGTGGACAAGTCGTGCTCCTGCGTCTTGAGGCAGATTGCCGAGACATGGTGGGTTGTTGTGCAGCAAGAACGAAGGCTCCCGCGGTTATGCCTGGAAACCTCAGCCGCCATCCTTCCTGATGATGCGGCCGCTCTTGATCACGAAGGCGATCTTCCCGGTGTTGCGGATATCCCGCGTCGGATCGGCCGTCAACACGACCAGATCGGCGCGCTTGCCGGCCGTGATCGTGCCGCGTTGCGCCGCCTGCCCCATCGCTGCGGCGCTGACTTCCGTGGCGGCTTGAATGGCTTCCGCCGGCGAGAAGCCGCAATGCTCAACCAGCAACGCCATTTCCGCGTGCACCGACGGCAATGCGTTCAAATCCGGTCCGTGTGCATCATCGGGAACTCCCGAACTGTCCGTACCGACGTCGATCAGCACACCTTGCTGATGCGCCAGTCGGGTGACGGCGTAGCTCCACGCCACGATGCCGGCACCCACATTTTTCGAATGGTGTTGCGCCTCGTCAACAAAAGGCAGCAGCGTGGCGTCGAGTATCGTGCCGCGCTGCTTCATCGCCTTGAACAGCGCGAGGATCTGCGGCGCGTCCGGCGAGATATGGGTGAAATCGCCGAGCGCACGCACCCGGTAGTCGTCCGGCACCTTCGGCGCCGCCTCCCACACCAGATACGGGCTGTGCGAAATGGTGTCGACACCGGCGTCTACCGCGTCGCTGGGCTTGGCCGGGAAGATCGTCGCATGCGTCCACACCTTCAGCCCTTGCCGGTGCGCCTCGGCAGTGATCTTCGCAACCTGGTCCGCAGGCAGGTTGGCATACAGCTTGAGCGCGGTCGCCCCGGTGCCCTTGGCTTCGGCCACGGCGAGCGGAATGTCCGTGGTCGGTGTGATCGCCTGCATCCACGGTGCATGGCCCAGCGGCTCACCAGCGGAAGCTTCCTGCGCACGCACGTCTTCGGCGAAGAACGTTGGCCCAGCCATCAACGCCACGTAGAAAATGTCCGGCGAGACCAGTTCACCCGAATTAGCCTGGCCCGCGAGATAGGCAAGCAGGCGGTCGTCGCCAGCCATGTCGCGGATGGCGGTGACGCCGCCACGCAGGAGCGTCTGCAGATGCGGCTGGTAGTGCGCGAAATCCGGTTCGGCGCCAGTCAGATGCACATGCGCATCGATCAGGCCCGGGATGACATAACGTCCGCTCAGGTCTTCGACGTGCGCCGCCTTCGGTACCGCCTGGCTGCCGTCCGGATAGATCGCCGCGATACGTCCGTCCTCGATTGCGACGGACATGCCAGCCTTCGCCGGGGAGCCCGTGCCATCAATGATCGTGGCGTGGGTCAACAGCAACGGTAGTTCGGCGGAAAAGGCCGGCGTGGTCAGCGCAGACAGCAGCAACAGCGCCATGCGCTTCACGAAGACAGTGGCAGGCATTTCTTTTTCCCGTTTGTTTGCGGCGCAGGCGATGTGGGCATCGTGCTGTAACGGGACGGCAGCTTGCAAGCGTCGACGATGAAGAGGGATGAACCCGTTGTCCCTCATTGCGCCGCGTGCATGCGCCTGATGCGAACCGTACTACCGCCCTCATAGGTCACGACATAGGTCGAACCTTCATGCGTCTGCGACTGCACCGGAATGGGGTCTTCCCTTTCGGCCGTCGCCAGCGCGGTCTGGTGATATGCAGCCAGATCGCCGTTCGGAATCAACATCAGTGGCGGGCTGATCTGCTGGAAACTGGTGAAGTGACCGCCGCACTTGGTTGTCGTGGAGTCGAACTTGAACCAGCCCTGGCCGCAGCTCGCACCCGATACTTCCGGCAGGCGCTTGAGCCAGATGAAGTATTTGTTTTCATGCTTGATCCAGATGCGGTTTTCACTGTTCTGGACCATCGTTGCCACGCCGAGCGCATCCCAGACCCGCACGATGCTGGCCTGGCTGCAATCCGCCGTGGCACATTCCTGCAACACGAGATATTCGTTGTCCGTCAGGTGCACGGGTTGAATGCTGAGGATGTCGTCCTTGACCAGGGCCTGCGCGGGAAATACCACGAATCGCATTCGCGGATCGACCTTGAAGTCGCCTGAAATAAGGTAGCCGCCATGCTGCGACGTATACGCAGGCGCGGTCACCGTCACCGGAGACAGGTTCGTCTGCGCTGATGCCAGGAGACTCGACAGGCACAGACTTGAGCCCAGCAACACACTCTTGACCACGGGTCTTTTCATGCGAACTCCTGTCAGCATCGAACCTGATTCAGGCTACCGCCAACGAAATCCCAGTCCATTGATTTTCGTCTGGATCGCAAGATACACCCGATTTGAATGGTCAGCGCGGTTGCGCAGCCGGCTCTAGGCGCCTTCACCTTGGAGCTCGGGCTATCCGGCCAAAGCCCGGCATAGCGACCAGAACTCGATGTCGCGGCGATGGTGATAACCGATCTCTTCGTACAACCGCTTCGCACGGTGGTTCTGGTGGCTCACATGCAGGAAGGGCGTGCGGCCGTGTTCGAGATTGTCGTTCGACAGCAACGCCACCAGGCGACGGGCGTAGCCACGACCATGGAAATCGGGATGCGTGCAGACGGCGCTGATTTCCTGGTACGCGTCCATGCCAAGGCGCTCGCCGATGATCGCCGCCAGCCGACCGTCCTGGTAAATCCCAAAGTAGCGACCCAGCTCCATCGTGCGCGGGCGAAAATAATGCGGATAGACCAGCGCAGTCAGCGCCAGCACATCCGCGCGATGCGCCTCGGTCAATTCGATGACCTCCGGCCCGTCGATCAGCGGGATCGGCGCCGTGCAGATCATCTGCGCCAGCGAGCCATGAGCCTCAAGAGCCCATCCACCGGACGTGTTCGGCGCTACCCCGAGCAGATACAGGGCTTCGCCCTGACCGACCAGTGACTCGATTGCTCCAGCCACATCCGCATCGGCACTCGCCACACCCAGGAAAGGCGCGAACTCCGCCGGATAACGTGCCGCATCGCCGATGCACCGTGCCAACGCGCGATGCCGGCTGCGCAGCGAAGCCCAGAAGGGATTGTCGAGTTCTGCATCGTTCATTCGATGATGCTGCCAGGTCATTTCATAAGATGCTGCGAAGCGGTGACCTGTCTCATGCTGCCCCAAGCCCCTGCCGCCGTCGAGTCCGGGACGCTGAAGCCACACCACGCTGCCGCTTGAATCCATCACGGACGAACGGGAAACTGATCGCCCTCGACCTGATGGAGCAACTCGACCATGACCACCTATGTGGCGCTGCTTCGTGCGGTCAACGTTGGCGGTACCGGCAAGCTGCCGATGAACGAGCTGAAGGCCATGTGCGAGACGGCCGGCTTCATCGACGTGCGCACGTATATCGCCAGCGGCAACGTCGTGTTCAGCAGCAGGCTCGCCGAGTCCGCGGTGAAGAAGAAACTGGAGCAGCAACTGCACGACTATGCGGGCAAACCGGTCAGCGTCATCGTGCGCACGGCGGCCGAGATGACCCAGGTGCTGGCCTGCAATCCGTTTTCGAACGAGCCTGGCAATCGCGTCGTGGCGATCTTTCTCGACAACGCGCCTCCCGCAGATGCGCTGGATGCGGTGACGCATCAGAAGGGTGAACGGCTGGCCTGCGGCACACGCGAAATCTACGTGCACTACGGCGATGGCATGGCCGATTCGCGCCTGACGATTCCCGCCGCGAAAGCCGGCACCGCGCGCAACATGAATACGATCGCGAAGCTGGCCGGAATGGCAACCGAACTCCAGGGAACACCATGACAGCGTCCACCGGAGCGGTGGCCCGATGACTTTTGAGCCATGGCGGGACTACCGCATTAAGTGCATGCTGACTCCGATTGGCCAACGACATCCGGGGACTGGAAAACTGATGCCCGCACGCACCTCTCGAAAACTGTTTTCGCTGACGCGCTTGCTACAGGTCACCGCGCTGCTCACGCTCAGTTTCACTGCCGCTGCCCAGACATCGACGCCCGATGCACGGCGCTGGCAACACGAAGCGCAGGCAGTCACGATCACCCGCGACGACTGGGGCATCGCGCACGTGCACGGTAGGACCGATGCCGATGCAGTATTCGGCATGGCCTATGCGCAGGCTGAAGATGATTTCAACCGCGTCGAGACCAACTATCTCAACGCGATGGGTCGCCTCGCCGAGGCCGAGGGTCAGTCCGCGGTCTGGCAAGACCTGCGGATGAAGCTGTTCATCGATCCGGTCGTACTGCAATCGCTCTATGCGAAGAGTCCCGGCTGGCTGCAGGCGTTGATGAACAGCTGGGCGGACGGGCTCAACTACTACCTCGCCATCCATCCCGGCGTGCATCCGCGTGTCATCAAGCATTTCGAACCGTGGATGGCGCTCAGTTTCAGCGAGGGCAGCATCGGCGGCGATATCGAGCGTGTGAAGCTCAACCAGCTGGAGGCCTTCTACGGCCACAACCCCGCCGCACTCGCCCGCCTGGATCCGCCGTCGAGCTGGCAGGAACCGACCGGTTCGAACGGCATCGCGATCGCGCCGAAGCTCACCGCCGACGGCCATGCATTGTTGCTGATCAACCCGCACACCTCGTTCTTCTTCCGCTCCGAACTGCAGATGACCAGCGACGCCGGTCTCGATGCCTACGGCGCGGTCACCTGGGGACAGTTCTTCATCTACCAGGGCTTCAACCACCATATCGGTTGGATGCACACCTCCACCGGCGTCGACGCCGTCGATGAATTCGTCGAGACGATCGTGCGCAAGGACGACAAGCTGTTCTACCGCTACGGCAAGGAACTGCGGCCAGTCACCACGCGCGAGATCAGCGTGCCCTACCGCGCGGAAGATGGCTTGATGGCCTCACGCAGCTTCACCGCCTACGCTACCCATCACGGCCCGATCGTGCGCGCGAAAGACGGTCGGTGGATTGCCATCGCGTTGATGAACAAGCCGATGGAAGCGCTCGAACAAAGCTGGCTGCGCACCAAGGCCAGCGACTACGCCAGCTACATGAAGGTGGCCGAGCTGAAGGCCAATTCGTCGAACAACACGATCTTCGCCGACGACAAGGGCGAAATCGCGTATATGCATCCACAGTTCATCCCGAAACGCGACGATCGTTTCGACTACACCAAACCGGTTGATGGCAGCGATCCAGCCACCGACTGGCAGGGCCTGCTGCCGCTCGACGCCGCACCGCACCTGCTCAATCCGCCGAACGGCTGGATCTTCAACACCAATGACTGGCCCTACTCCGCCGCCGGCCCATACAGTCCGAAGCGCGCGGACTATCCGCGCTACATGGACACCTTTGGCGAGAATCCGCGCGGCCTGCATGCGACACGCGTGTTGAGCAACCAGAAGGATTTCACGCTGGCCTCGCTGATCACCGCCGCATTCGATTCCTACCTGCCCGCCTTCGCGCGACAGATCCCGATCCTCGTTGCCGACTACGATGCGCTGGCCGCCACCGATCCGCTCAAGCACCAGCTGGCCGGCCAGATCGCGCTGCTGCGCAACTGGGACTATCGCTGGGGCATCGCATCGATGCCGACCACGCTCGCCGTATTCTGGGGCGATACCTTGTGGGACGAAGTCGACAAGGCCGACACCGCCGAGGGTCTGTCGATCTATGACTACATGGCCGAGAAGGCGGGCGCGAAGGCGCGTCTGAACGCACTGGTCGAGGCGTCCGACCGACTGGAAAAGGATTTCGGCAGCTGGGGGGTGCCGTGGGGCGAGGTCAACCGCTACCAGCGCATCAACGGCGATATCGTGCAGCCGTTCGACGATGCCAAACCCAGCATCCCGGTGCCGTTCACGTCGTCACGCTGGGGTTCGCTCGCGTCTTTTGGTGCCCATCGGTGGCCCGGCACGAAACGCTACTACGGCACCAGTGGCAACAGCTTCGTCGCAGTAGTCGAGTTCGGCCCGAAGGTCCGCGCCCGTGCCATCACCGCCGGCGGCGAAAGCGGCCATCCGGATTCGTCGCATTTCAACGACGAGGCCGAGCGCTACACCACCGGCAATCTGCGCACGGTCTACTTCTGGCCCGAGCAGCTGAAAGGGCATACCGAGCGGGTCTATCACCCGGGAGAGTGAGGCCTGCCCAACCGGGAGTTCAGACCAGGGCTTTATTGCAAGGCTTGCGCAGCTACCAGATAGTTCAGCTGCGCGAGCGAAATATCGCGACCCGATATGCTTTCAGCGGTTCGACAGCCACCAGCCACGGCTCCGCGGCGACGATCGGCGTGCATGGGCCAAACGCACAGACGCGAATCGCGCGGCTGGCCGCTTCCCGACGCAGCGAGTCCAGCACGGCACGCAGGATCGTGCCGCTGAAAGGTGTGTACAGGTAAAACACCGTGCCGCTGGAAAAATCCGCTGCACGCGCGTCCTGCTGGACAAACGCCACCTGGGCCAGATTCAGTGCGCATGCACTGCGTTGGGCGCAGTCCACGTAGGCTGCCTCCAGCTCGATCCCGATGCAGCTTGCATCCGTGCAGATCGCCGCCAGCAACGGAACGTGGCCCAGCCCCGAGCCCAGATCGACCAGTACATCGCGTGTGGTGAGCTCGATGCGCTCGATCAGATCGAAGATGACGCGTGCCGGCGTGGGCTGATAGAACACCATCTCCGGCGCCACCTCGACCGCCATGTCGTCGGGTTGTTCGAGCTGCAGGATCCCGCTGACCAGCTCGTCGAGATAGTCGTAACTGTCGCCGTCCTCCTGACCCAGCGTGTACCCATCGTGGCCGGATGCACGCGACCATGCGAGCAGCCGATCCTGCCCGGCGCCGTGTTGAATCTCGCTGCGGATGCCCTGGTACAACTCACGATTCACCGCATCCAGACGCGCCTGGACCGCCCTGGCACGGCGATGGAGTTCCGCTTCGCCCTCGCTCCCGGCGATCTCATCCTGCGGAAAGTGAACTTCAAGGCGATCCAGTGCCTCGATGCGCTGGCGCAGTCGATCCGGCCCGTCCAGACAACGGTCCTGTTCAAGTTCCGTGAGCAGGTTCTGCAGCACGCTCAGCATGGGTTTGGAACATCCCTGGTCGAACCGGGGCAAGCGTGCCGGAGCCGCTGATGCAGAATTTCATGCGCCTGCCGTGGAAATTCATCGGAAGACTAATGACAGTACGGAACTCATGCTTTCACGCGACACAACAGTCACGATCCGGTGCTTAGATGATGGGGAAAATCCAGTGCAGCGTGACATAGACGATCACTTCGGCAAGAACAAACACGCCAAAGCCAACACAGAACTTCACGGCCGGCCCTTCATTCCAGAACCGATGCAACATCTTTTGCGTGGCTTCTGCGTCGCCTTCAGCTTTGATCGTGCCCATGCGAATATCCTTTGACGATGGTTGTTCGCTCAGTCCCGAGGATCTCGTGATCACTCCCGCCGCAGACATCATCGCCGTTCAAGCGAGAGGAGGCAATCTTGCCGACCCCGCTGGTTCCCCGCTGAAACCGTGCCACCCGGGCTTTGCAATTACTTCGTCGTCGGGGTTTCCGCGGCAGCTTCGTGCATATAGGTCGGCGTGTCCGCATACGGCGCCGGCACCTCCCACATGCGCGCGGCGTACCACACCGCCCAGGCCACCACGAACAGGCACATCACCCACACCCATACCGGGATTTGCGAGCGCGCCTCGGCGCGGCGTGGGTCGAACGGGTCGCTGGCGCTGAACGCATCCACCGTGAAGCGCACTTCGCCGCGGCGCACCGAGTTGGGTCGCAGGCCGGAGACGATGATGCCGGGGCCGTTGTGCACCACGAACGGAATCTCCTCGACGCCCTCGCGCCCGTCCTGGCCCTCGGCACGGATCACCAGCCGGTGCATGCCATCTTCCAGCGCGTGGGTGTCGAGCGCGATGTCGGTCGGCAACTCGCGATCGACAATCGGCTGTGGATTGCCGTCCAGGTAGACCCGCACATGCGGCTTGTCCACGGTCCGCTTGCCCATGGGGATTTCTTGCTCAGCGGTCATCGCGCAGCACCGCATACTTGGGATGGCGCCGGTCGGTTTCGCCGGGGCGCAGCAGCATCCAGAACATCGCCACGAAACACGCCACGGTAATCGCGCCGGCGACGCCGATGATGATGACGTTGCCCCAGAACGGGCCGATCAGATGATGGTGCATGGCGACCTCCGTCGCAGCTGTGCTGGATCCGCGCGCCCGCTATTCATGGGGTCTTCGCCCGCCCTGCCGCCACGTCCGCGGCGGTCACCGGCTTGCCGTGGTTGCCCCACGAACTGCGCTCGTAATCGATGATGTTGGCGATATCGGCGTCGCTGAGCGAGCCGGCAAACGGCGGCATCGCGCCGCCATAGACCACCCCGCCCACGTCGGCATGGCTCAGGCCATGCAGCACCACGTCGATATGCTTGGCGGCATCGTCGTCGTTGACCACCGCATTGCCCTTGAGCGACGGGAACGCACCGGGCAAGCCCTCGCCATTGGCCTGATGGCAGGCGGCGCAGTTGGCGGTGAACAGCGCGGCACCCTTGGCCGCGTCGTAACCGGCAGGCGCTGGTGGTGTGTCTGCCACTGCTGGCGTACCGCTCGGTGCCGCCATCCCAGCAGCCATCGCCGGCCCGCTCATGGCGATATCCTCGGGCGACAACGCCGGCTGCTTCAACGCGGCCAGGTAGGCAATCAGCGCCTCGGCCGCATGGGTCGGCACCACCACGCCCTGCACCGGCGCGTAGGCCTTCGGCAACGGCACCGGTGTCACGCCGGTCGGTGCCGTCGCCACCACGTCGAACAGCCAGTTGAACGACGGCATGATCGATGCGGGCACCACGGCACGCGGGTTGTACAGGTGGATGTATTGCCACACCGCGCTGGGCTGGCGCACGCCGATGTTGGTCAGGTCCGGACCGGTGCGTTCGGAGCCGAGCAGTTCCGGCGTCTGGTACTTGAAATCGCCGGCCATGGATGGACGGCCAAACACCTTGTCCTGTGCCAGCGGGCGCACCTGCTGGGTGTGGCAGTAGCCGCAGCCATTGGCCACGTAGACGCCGCGGCCTTCGGCCTGCATTGCGGTCAGCGGCACCACGTTGGGACCGGCCGGCGCCTTCGACAATTCGATCCCGGGCAACACGCCCATCATCAGCGCCAGGCACGCGTATACCAGGGTCGAGCCGCCGGCAATCAGCAACAACTTGTTCATGCCGCGGCCTCCCCGGCGCGCAACGCATCCAGCGGCGCCACCGGCGCGCTCCTGCCGTAGCACATGCGCCACACGTTCCACGCAAACACGATGTGGCTGAGGAACATCAGCGAACCGCCGACGCCGCGCCAGACGTAATAGCTCTGCATGTCGATCACCGACTGGATGAACGGCAGGCCGTGGACCCAGTCCAGCCCCTGGATGGTGCCGCCGATCGACAGCGCGATGACGTAGATGAAGCTGCCGACCAGCGCCATCCAGAAATGCATGGCCACGCCCAGCGTGCCGGGATGCTTGCCGGTCGCCAGCGGCAGCAGCGCATAGATGCCGCCCCATACCGCAAACGCCACGAAGCCATACATCGTCAGGTGCGAATGGCCGACGGTGAAGTTGGTCAGATGCCACACTTCCTGCAGCGAGCGGAACGCCTCCAGCGTACCCTGGGTGGAACCGCTCAGATAGCCGATCACGCCCACGAAAATGAACATCAGCGGATACGAATGGATCATGTCGCGCGTGCGCCCGCGCATCGTCAGCAGGTAATTCGCGCTGCCGCCCCACACCGGCACCAGCATCGCCACGCTGAACACGATGGCGGTGGTCTGCAGCCACCACGGCAACGGACTGAACTCGAAATGGTGCGCACCGATGATGGGATAGAACAGCAGGTTGGTCCAGAACGCGAACACACCCAGCGCATATGAATAGATCGGTCGGCTCAGCAGTTTCGGCAAGGCGTAGTAGAAGACGCCCAGCGCCAGCGGCGTGAACCACATGCCCACCGCGTTGTGCATGTAGTAGCCGGAGATCGCCACCTGGCCCAGACCGATCTGATACCACGGCAACACCGCCACGATGGCGATCACGATCGTCCACAGCACGCCGCAGACGGTGTACCAGTTGGACAGGTAGATATCCTCGGAACTGCGCCGCGCCACCGTGCCGATCAGGTTCCAGCCGGTCACCAGCAGCGCCGCGAGAAAGATCAGCCGGATCGGCCACGGCCATTCGCGGTATTCCAAGTCGCCCCGGTTGTAGC
>JBOHYM010000020.1:0-6995 GCA_050737735.1 Rhodanobacter sp.
GTGCGCGATGGCTCTTCGCGAGATCTACAGAAAGAGCATCGCGCACAGGGTGCGCTCCTACAGAAATCGCGCGAGACATTCCAGCAGGGCAGCGCCGAACATATCGCCGCCGTGCTCGATGAGATAAGCCATGACGATCCCCGTGGCGATGTATTGATTTTCCTGCCCGGCGAGCGCGAGATTCGCGATACGCATCTGCTGTTGTCGCGCCGGCAGTACCGCGAGACCGAGGTCATGCCGCTGTACGCGCGGCTTTCTGCCGGCGACCAGGATCGCGTGTTCAAACCCGGTATCAAGCGTCGCGTGGTGCTGGCGACGAATGTAGCCGAGACCTCGCTGACCGTGCCGCGCATCCGCTACGTGATCGACACCGGTACCGCGCGGGTGAAGCGTTACAGCCAGCGCAGCCAGCTCGAACGATTGCATGTGGAGCCGGTGTCACAGGCCGCCGCCGACCAGCGCAAGGGCCGTTGTGGTCGTGTCGGTCCCGGCATCTGCTATCGCCTGTACGACGAAGCCGATTTCGCCAGCCGCGCCGCGTTCACCGATCCGGAACTGCTGCGCTCGTCGTTGGCCAACGTGATCCTGCGCATGCTGGCGTTGCAGCTGGGCGACGTGGACAAGTTTCCGTTCCTCGAGGCACCCGATCCGCGCGTGGTAGCGGACGGCTATCGCCGTCTCGCGGAAATCTCGGCGATCGACGATGCACGCAAACTCACGGTGATCGGTCGCACGCTGGCGCGCCTGCCGATCGACGTGCAGCTGGCGCGCATGCTGGTGGAAGCCGAGAAACTGCACAGCCTGCGCGAGCTGCTGACGATCGTGTCCTTCCTCAGCATCCAGGATCCGCGCGAACGACCCTCGGACGCACGCCAGCAGGCCGATGCTGCGCATGCTGTGTTCGCCGACCCGAAGTCCGACTTCGTCGGTGTGCTGAACCTGTGGTGCGCCTATCACGATGCACACGAGGAACTTACCCAATCCAAATTGCGCGACTGGTGTTCGCGACATTTCCTCAGCTTCATGCGCATGCGCGAATGGCGCGAGCTGCATCGACAATTGCTGCTGGTCGTGCAGGAACTGGGCTGGAAGCAGGATGCCGCCACTCCAGCCGTGCTGCCCGCGAAGGACAGCGGGCGCGGTAACGCGCGTGTTTCGTCTGGCGATGATGCTGCCGCACAGGCATACGAAGCAGTGCATCGCAGCCTGCTTGCCGGCTTGCCGACCCAGGTGGGACGCAAGGACGAAAAGGGCGTGTATCAGAGCACACGCGAGCGCAAGTTCCAGGTGTTTCCCGGCTCAGCGTTGTCCAAGCTACCGCCGAACTGGATCTTCTCCGCGCAGATCCTTGATGTTGGTGGTCGCGTGTGGGGCATGGCGAATGCGCGGGTCGAGCCGCTGTGGATCGAACAGCAGGCGGCACACCTGCTGCGTACCAACTGCCGTGACGCGCACTGGTCGAAGAAGCGTGGCTGCGTGGTGGCCTACGAACAGGTCAGCCTGTTCGGCCTGGTGCTGGTGGAGAAGCGGCCGGTGACGTTCCAGTTGCAGGATCCGGCGCTGGCACACGCGATTTTCCTGCGCGAGGCATTGACCCGTGGCGATATCGACAGTCGGGCCGATTTCGTGCGCGCGAACCAGCGTGTGCTGGAAGAAGCTCTCGGCATCGAGGCGAAGCAGCGTCGCGAAGGGTTGATCCGGCATGAGGACGAGCTGGTGGCGTTCTTTGAAGGCAAGTTGCCCGAAGAGATCGCCAGTAGCCGCGCACTGGACGCGTGGTATCGCAAGGCGCGCCCGGCCGAGCAAGCGGCCTTGCGCTGGTCGCTGGACGACGTGCTGGCGGGCGGCGCGGGGTTGGATGCAAAGGCGTTTCCTGCGGTGCTCGACATCCCGCCAATGGCCATGGATGGCCGAGTGCCGCGAGCGCCACAAGAGGGGGCACCCAAAGATCGGGTGCAGGATGCGCAGGAGCAGCCACAACGCTACAAACTCGAATATCGCTTCGTGCCTGGCGACGAAGCCGATGGCGTGACGCTGCACCTGCCGCTGGCGATGTTGAATGCGTTGCCGGCGGCGCGCTGCGAATGGCTGGTGCCCGGCTTGCTGGGCGAAAAGGTGGCCGAGCTGATCCGCGGCCTGCCGAAAGCGCTGCGCCGCAACTTCGTACCGGCACCGGATTTCGCGCGAGCCTTTGTCGAGGCGGAATCGCCGCGTGACGAGTCCCTGGCGAAAGCGCTGGCAACTTTCCTGAAACGCGCCACCGGTGTCGAGGTGAGCGCCGCCGAGTTCGCTGGCGTCGACCTGCCGGCACACTTCCGTATGCGTTACCGCTTGCACGACGGCGACACTTCGTCGAAGCCGGGCAAGACGCTGGCCAGTGGCCGCGATCTCGCTTCGTTGCGCGGACAGTGGGAAGGGCAGGCGCGCGAAGCGTTCTCGCGCAAGACCGATATCGAGCTGATCCGCGAGGATGTGGCCAGCTGGGATTTCGAGGAGATCCCTGCACAGGTGCGCTCCGAGGGTGGCCTGCTGGCCTTCCCGGCGCTGGTCGACCTGGGCGAGACGGTGGCCTTGCGTGTGTTCGAACGTGCCGACGAGGCGCGTACAGCGCACCGGCAGGGCGTGGTGCGCTTGTTGCGCAACGCGCTGGCCAGTGACCTGAAGCAGTCGCGCCGGCGCCTGCCGATCAGCAATCCGCTGTCGTTGAAGTACGCGCCTCTGGGCAGCGTCGACAGCCTGCGCGAAGACCTGGCCGAAGGGGGTTTCGCCGACCTGCTGGGGCGGCATGATCTGGACGTCCGCACGACCGGCGCGTTCGAGGCATTACGCACGCAGGCCTCACGCGAACTGTTCGCGGCGGCGATGGAGCGCCTGAAGCTGGTCGAGCCGATCATCGAGGCGCAGGCCGAACTGAAACCCTGGCTGCAGCCACCGCTGCTGGGCTTTGCCCGCGCCAGTTACGACGACCTGCGTGAGCAGTTCGATGCACTGCTCACGCCGGGATGCTTGCGCGAACTGTCGCCGTCGCGGCTGGCGCAATTCCCGCGCTACCTGAAGGCGATGCGCCTGCGCGGTGAACGGCTGCGCCAGGATCCGACGAAGGACCAGCAGCGCATGCTGCAGGTCACGCCGTACTGGCGCGCGTACCTGCAGCACCGCGCCGCCGGCACGGCGGCGACGGATGAACTGCGCTGGCTGATCGAGGAATGGCGCGTCTCGCTGTTCGCGCAGGAGCTGAAGACCGCCGAGCCGGTATCGGCAAAACGGCTGGCGAAGGCGCTCGACATGCTGGGCTGAGATCCTGCTTGCGATCTCCCGGAGCGGGGTATCGGGAGATCGCGAGCAGGCT
Organism: Rhodanobacter sp.; assembly: GCA_050737735.1. Taxonomy (GTDB): domain Bacteria; phylum Pseudomonadota; class Gammaproteobacteria; order Xanthomonadales; family Rhodanobacteraceae; genus Rhodanobacter. The sequence goes on from JBOHYM010000020.1 coordinate 3,350, forward strand.
ACACGTGGGACGATCCGGATCAGTTGACCGGAGCGACCCGCGCACTGGCGTTGTAACCCTTGACCATGAGGAGCCAGCTGCCCATGAAGCCCGGTTTGATGGTCACTTCGGGATCTTCCAGCGTCTTGCCGGTGGTCAGGTCGCTGTCGTCGACCACCCGCCATTGCTGGCCATTCTGCAGGGTGAACGTGGTATGCGGCCCCCAGCCCTTGAAGCTGCCGGCGAGGCGATTGACCACCGTGTTATTGGGTATGCCAGCCTTGCTGGCCGATGCATCGTGGTGACTAAGCCCGCCGCCGCTCTTCGCCGGCTTGCCAGCGGCGGCAGAGGCTGATGCCGCTTCGGAAGCAGGCACCGCCGCTGCCAGCTCGGCGGCGTGGGCGGATAGCCATTGCTGCAAGTGTTTCAGTTCGGCCGGATTGAGCTTGTCCAGTCCTGACTCGTGGAAATCACTGTTGCCCATGTGCTGCTGCAACGTGGTCGTTTGCTGGGCATGCAGCAAGGAGCATGGGAGTGCCAGTGCATACAGCAGAAGCAAATGGCGTGGACGTGGCGTCATGGCGAGAATCCTGTAGTGGCGATAGGGTGGCTATGAAGGCAAGGTCTGCACGGCCAGCCGGCATCGGCCTTTGGCTTGCGCAAGGACGGATGACCACCGAGCCTATGTCGACCAAACGGCTGGCGAAGCTGTCGGTGTCGCTTTTCTGAGTCGCGGCGTGATCAGCGCACGCGTTCGACGTGCACGTCGCCGTTGCAGCCGTCCACATACATCAGCCAGCTGCCTACCAGTGACGGCTTGAGCTTGACCATCGGATTGTCGGAGGTCATGCAGGAGGGCGCGTCCGAGCTGGCCTGTTTCCACACCTGGCCGTTGTCCAGGGTGAACTGGTCGCTGCCATGCCAGCCGCCGAAATGCCCCGTGATGTGCGCGCTGAATTTGCTGCGCGTGGTCTTGTCGGCATAGAACACCGGCTTGCCGCTGGCGTCGACCATCTTGGTGGTGACCTTGCGGTGCGTGCTCAGCCAGTTGTCGAGATTGGCCAGCTCCTGCGGCGACAGTTTGTCCAGTCCGGCGGCCTGGAACTCGGCGCTGCTCATGCGCTGCTGCAGGCCGTCGGTCTGTTGGGCGTGCGCGGACAGGCCGCACAGCGGCAGTGCCAGCAGCATGGACAGGATCAGGCGACGTGGGCGGATCGACATGGGGGGAGTCCTCTGGATGCGGCGGATGGTGGAGTGTAAGGATGGATGATTCTGCGCGGTAAACCGCCTCCAGGCCAAGCGCCGCATGCCTGCTGTCCGGCGGATCGTGGCGCCCAGCGGCTGCCGGCAGGTGGCTGCGGTTACCATGGCGACCAGTACCGGACACTTTCTCCCATGGCCCGAGCCGCCAAATCCTCCAGCCTGCTGCCATGGCGCGAGCGCGCCGGCAGCCTGCCGCCGTTGCTGGCCGAGGCGCTGCAGGCCTGCGCCGCGCAGCCGGTGCCGGAGGCCGAGTGCGGCGACGTGCTGGACCTGCTCGGCATGCTGGGCTGCGATGCGCAAACCCAGGCCGCTGCGTTGTGGTTCGAGCTGGCGCGTGCCGATCCGGGGTTATGGGCGACCAAGGCGCCAACCTTGCCGGCAGAGTTGCAGCGTCTGGTCGTTGGCCAGCAGGCGGCCGAGCAGGTCTGGGCGTTGCACGCCCAGCGTTCGCCGGAGGGTGGTTCCGAGGGGCTGCGCCGGTTGTTGCTGGCGATCGTGCGCGATCTGCGCGTGGTGTTCGTGCTGCTGGCACGACAGTTGGCGCGGATGCGCGCAGCGGCAGCGTTGCCGGCTGAGCAAGGTGCCGCGCTGGCGCGGCTGACGCGTGACATCCACGCACCACTGGCGAACCGCCTCGGCATCTGGCAATTGAAGTGGGAGCTGGAGGACCTGGCCTTCCGTTTCCTGCAGCCAGAGGTCTACCAGCGCATCGCGAAGTTGCTCGACGAACGCCGTGCCGATCGCGAAGGCTTCATCCGCGACGCGCTGGCCGAGTTGCAGCAGGCGCTGGCCGCAGCCGGCATCCGTGCCGACCTGGCCGGGCGGCCGAAGCACATCTACTCGATCTGGAAGAAGATGCAGCGCAAGGCGCTGGAATTTTCCGACCTGTACGACATCCGCGCGGTGCGCGTACTGGTCGACAACGTCACCGACTGCTACGCCGCGCTGGGCGTGGTGCATGCGCGCTGGCCGCATTTGCCGGGCGAGTTCGACGACTACATCGCCCGGCCCAAGAGCAACGGCTACCAGTCGCTGCACACCGCCGTGCTGGGACCGGTTGGGCGGACGCTGGAAGTGCAGATCCGCACCCACGAGATGCATCGCGCCAACGAGCTGGGCGTGGCCGCGCACTGGCGCTACAAGGAGGGTGGCAGCGCCGATGCCGAGTTCGAGGCAAAGATCGCCTGGATGCGCAAGCTGCTGGAGCCGCGTGGCGACGACGACAACGCGCTGGCCGCCGACCTGCACACCGAGTTGCTGGAGGATCGCGTCTATCTGCTGACGCCCAAGGGCGAGGTGTTCGATCTGACGCGCGGTGCGACCGTGCTGGACTTCGCCTATCTGGTGCACACGGAGGTCGGCCATCGTTGCCGTGGCGCCAAGGTCAATGGCCGCATCGTGCCGCTGACGTTCCAGCCGCAGAGCGGTGATCGCGTCGAAATCCTCACCACCAAGGTGGCCGACCCCAGCCGCGACTGGTTGTCGCCGCATCACGGTTACCTCAATACCTCGCGGGCGAAGGACAAGGTGCGTGCGTGGTTCCACCGGATTGCCCACGACACCAATCTCGCGGTCGGTCGCGGCATGTTCGAGCGCGAGATGAAACGGCTGGCGCTGTCGACCGCGGATGCGGCAAAGCTGCCGGCGCATTTCCATCTGAAGAGCCACGATGACTTGCTGATCGCGCTGGCGCTGGGCGAGATCACCCCGGGCCAGATCGCCCGCGTGCTGCAGGAGGCCGCGCAACCGACGGTGGCGTCGACGGCGCCGGTCAGTGCGCGGGCGAACGCGCCCGACCAGGGCGCGCTCAGCATCGAGGGCATCGGCAACCTGCTGACCACGCTGGCGCGCTGCTGCCAGCCGTTGCCGGGTGATGCCGTGCGTGGCTTCATCACCAAGGGGCGGGGTGTATCGGTGCATCGTGCCGACTGCGGCAGTCTGGCGCGCCTGGCTCGGCGCGATCCGGACCGGGTGATCGAGGTCAGCTGGGGGCGAAGCGCTGCGCAGTCCTACGAAGTCGATATCGAGCTGCGTGGCTACGACCGCAAGGGCCTGCAGAAGGACGTCACCGGCGTCATCAGCAACGCCAGCACCCACATCATCGCGTCATCCAGCCGGTTGATCGCGAGTACCGGCGAGGCAGAAATGCGCTTCACCCTGCGCGTGCGCGATTTCGACCAGCTGTCGACCCTGCTCGGCAAGCTGCTGGCGCTGCCGAACGTGGTCGACGTGCGGCGTATCGGCACCGGCTGACCTAGGAGCGTGGGCGGTAGAAGCCGTCCGGGCTGCAAAGCCCTCTACGCGGTCCATTTTTCCGCCGCTTCTTGGCCCATAGAACCACTATGGGCCGGCGAATCGTCGAAAAACTGTCCTCGCGCAGAGGACTTTTCGCCGCGAACGTTTC
>JBOHYM010000021.1:0-213931 GCA_050737735.1 Rhodanobacter sp.
TCGCCGACCAGCGCAGGCTGCTCGGCGATCCGCCCGAATCCACGTTCTACAAATGGAAGCGCCAGCAGGAAGGCAGTCTCGGCCGCGACACGATCGAGCGGATCAGCTATCTGCTCGGCATCTGGAAGTCGCTGCAGATCCTGTTCCCCGATCCGGCACAGGCCGACGCGTGGCTGCACAAGCCAAACCAGGCAGCGCTGTTTGGCGGCCACTCGGCACTGGAACGCATGCTGTCGGGCAACGTCGCCGACCTGTATGTAGTGCGCCAGTATCTGGATGCGCAGCGCGGCTGAGCCGGATCGTGCGGGGGGTCGCGACCAGCGAGACTCGCTTTTGCGATGCTGTTGGACGTGCGCTGCAGGGACGACTTCAAGGGGCATCGAACCATTCCCTTGTCGTCATCCCGGCGAAGGCCGGGATCGCTTCACGCACTGAAGTTGTCTGCTCTTCGCAGGAACGTCATGGATAGCCGAGGCTACCGTTATGAAGCGATGACCAGCTCCGCTGTTGTAAAGCTCCTCCGGCCCTCGCCCCCTTTTGGGGTTCGCCGGGATGACAATATTGAGAATTCGACGCTGTTGAAAAGTTGCCGTAGTTAAAGGTTTCGACACCGTTGAAAGCTTCAATGCCCTTGTCGCCATTTTCGATGCGGGGTTCCCAATGCAAGGATTCAGTTCACCGGAGATCTGATGCCCGCCGATCTGCCACCCGTCAAACGCATCCGCTGGAGCCAGGCCTACCGCATCGTGCCCAGCCGCTTTCCGCCGGTGGGCGTGTACGACCGCATCGCCGATCCGGCCGACCTCGACGCGGTGTTCGCGATCGAGGCCATGACCAACCCGCGCCTGCGCGAGGAAGCGGGAGCGCTTAAACGGGTGCCGCGGGAGCGTCGCATCAGCGGGCCGGGCTCCACCCCGGTGATGGCCGCGTTCACCCATCTCAATCCGGAAGGCAGCCGTTTCTCCGACGGCAGCTGGGGCGTGTTCTACGCCGCGCACAGCGTCGCCACGGCGGTGGAGGAAACCGTATATCACCGCCAGCAGTTCCTTGCCGCCACCGCCGAGCCGGCCTGCGATATCGAGATGCGCTGCTATCGCACCAGCATTGCCGGCAAGCTGCACGATCTGCGGGATGGCTGGCCCGAAGCGCAGGCTCCGGACAGCTACGTCGCCAGCGTGGCGCTGGCGCAACAACTGCGCAAGGTCGGATCCGACGGCATTGTCTACAACAGCGCCCGCCATGCGGGTGAATGCGTGGCCATTTTCTACCCGGATCTGGTGGCTCCGTGCGTGCAGTCCGAGCACATGATCTATCGCTGGAACGGACAGCGCATTGCGATGGTGCTCAAGGTGTCGGAACTCTCGCGTCCGCAGTAATCTCGGGGCTTGCCCCGGAGACGACGATGAGACGACTGATCATCCTGCTGTTCGCGTTGCTGCCGCTGCTGGCGCAGGCACGCGAGAACGATCACGCGCAGTGGAACCCGGCGATCGCCACCTTCGAGGCAGCCGACCGCATACATGCACCGGCACCAGGCTCCATCCTGTTCATCGGCAGCTCGTCGATCGAGCACTGGAAATCACTGGCAGCGGATTTTCAGGAAGTGAATGTAATCAATCGTGGCTTCGGCGGCTCCGTGATCAGCGACTCCACCTGGTTCGCCGATCGCATCGTGGCGCCGTATCACGTACGCGCCATCGTCATGTACGCCGGCGACAACGACCTGCAGGAAGGCCACAGCCCGGAACAGGTACGTGATGATTTCGCCGCCTTCGTGCGCAAAGCACGTGCGGTCGATCCCGGCGTGCCGATCGCCTTCATCGCGATCAAGCCCAGCGTGGCGCGCGCCGTGCTGCTACCCGAGATCCGTCAGGCGAATGCGCTGGTCCGCGCGTATGCCGCCACCCAGAAGGGCGTGACTTATCTGGATGTCTTTGCACCCATGCTCGGCAGGGACGGTCGGCCGCAGCCCGATCTGTTCGGCGAGGACGGCCTGCACATGAACCGCAAGGGCTATCTGTTGTGGATGAGTGTTATCAAGCCGTGGGTGGATGCAGTGCCGCGCTGAGTCGATAAGCCCGCCCCTCCCCGCTGGCGCAGCACCTGCTCAACCGCTGGGATGGCGTACGCGTGGCCGCGGTGCTTGAGGTGACTGCCGTCACCCGCCCCAGGGTCTCCGGTTAGTCGCGTGCGGAGATGTCGGACGGTGTGATGGACTTCATCATTCACTGGAGGAATGGGCGCAACAGGTCATCCAGTGCCTTCAGCAGGGCCTTCGCATCCGGTTCGAACTGGGCATGCGTTATGGCGCCGTCGACCGCGATGGCAATTGCGTTGGCCTGTCGCGTGCGTTGCCTGGATGCTGGCAGCAGCTTGGCGATCGTCGCGGTCATCTCCTGCTTGTGGCGGTGACAGGTCGCCACGACTTCGGGCAGGGTGCCACCCAGTTCGCCCACCGCGTTGAGGAAGGCGCACCCGCGAAACTGCTCGTCGCGCAGCCATTCGGCGACGGTGGGAACGAGCGCTGCCAGCGCGTTGCCGCTGCTTGGGCGATGCCGGGCCAGTGCCTCGTTGAACCAGGCCATCCAGCGTTCGTGCCTATGGTCGAGGAAGGCAAGCACCAGGTCGTTCTTGCTGGGAAAGTGGCGATAGAAGGTGAGCTTGGCGACGTCCGCTTCGGCAATAACGCGGTCGATCCCGGTGGCGCGAATACCCTCGCGATAGAACAGGTCGTGGGCGGCCAGCAGGATGCGCTCCCGTGCGGGCCGGTCCTTCAAGTCAGGCATGGCGGTGGCAATAGGCATGGCGGCAGTGTAGACAGGTTTGTCTACATGGGCTAGTGTGGTTCGTGTAGACAGACCTGTCTATCTGGATAGATTGATCCACTTGTCATGGAGATTCGCATGGAAACCAAACCACCGTTGCCGCCGTTCACCCGTGATAGCGCGATCCAGAAAGTTCGCCTGGCCGAGGACGGTTGGAACAGCCGTGACCCTGAACGGGTCGTGCTGGCCTATTCCGAGGATACGTATTGGCGCAATCGGGCCGAGTTTGTGCATGGGCGCGCCGGCGCGCGCGCTTTCCTCGAGCGCAAATGGAACAAGGAGCTCGACTACCGGCTGATCAAGGAGATGTGGGCCTTTGGCGGCGCGCGTATTGCGGTGCGCTTTGCCTACGAGTGGCACGACGATGCCGGCCACTGGTTCCGCAGCTACGGCAACGAAAACTGGGAATTCGACGAGCATGGGCTGCTGGCGCGCCGGCATGCCAGCATCAACGATGTGCCGATGGCCGAGGCCGACCGCAAGTTCTTCTGGCCGTTGGGCCGTCGTCCGGACGAGCATCCGGGGCTGAGCGATTTCGGCTTCTGAAGCTGGGCCAGTTGGCGTCCCGGTGCGGCCATCGTGCCAGACAGCTCAAGTATCCGCGTTCGTCGCCCAACCCTCGCGCGTGCCGCGAGTGAACATGCGATCGTTGTCGAGCATATCTCCCGCAGCAGCGTGGACAGCATGCCTGCATGACATCCGCGGTGGCTGGGCCGCAGTGCACGATCCGCAAAGCTACGGCGACAGCATCAAGCTGGCCCGCGAGCTGCGTGCGGCCGATTCCAATCGACATCGCGGCGGCGAATGCATCGCCGCGTTCTTCCCGGACGTGGTCGCGCTGAAGCAAGAGCACACTGCCGGCAGATAGTGGCCGGATGGCGAGAAGTGATGGAGGTTACGAGGGAATGCCGGACTGGCGCCGCCTCCAGAGCACCCCCGAAAGCCCGGCGATGCCCAACAGCCCAAGCCAGAGTGCCAGCCGGCGCCAGCGTATCGGCGCGGCAGTCTCCTCGTTCCACCGCTCGCCGTTGTCGCGCTCGATCGCCAGAATGCGCTGCCGGTAGGCGCGGAGCGTCATCTCCTCGCCCTTGGTCACGTTCCGGAAATAGAAGCTGCAGAAGGTACAGCGAAACGTTTGCTCCATTCCGTCGATATCGAAGGCGTAGATCGAATCGTCGCTGGTTCGCTGCAGGAAGGTAGCGCGCAAGCTTTGCGCTTCCGAAGCGGCCGGAAGCTGGCGGTCCGCGGAGATGGATGAAAACGCTACCCAAGCCAGCAACACTGCCGCGACGGCAAGAACGAGACGCCAGCCGCGCGCCACGACGGTAGCTTGGCGCAAACCGCTCACGTATCCGCGTTGGTGGCCCAACCCTCGCGCGTGCCACGAGTGAACACGCGATCGTTGTCCCGCACATCGCCGGCCGCGTGCGTAGGCAGTTCGTGCAGCTTCGCGTAGATCGGCGTGAAGTCCGGCTTGGTCGCCTCGAACAACTGCTCGAAGCCGTCGATCACGAAGTAGGTCTGCTGGTAGGTGTCGATGCGGTAGCGCGTGCTCATCACGCGTTCGAGGCCGAAACCGATGCGGTTCGGCGCGGGTGAATCGAGCGAGTAGATCGACTCGCCCTTGGAGCTGACGATGCCGGCGCCGTAGATGCGCATGCCTTCGTCGGTGTGGATCAGGCCGAACTCCACCGTGTACCAGTACAGGCGCGTGAGGTTCATCAGCGCCTCGGGACCGATCGCGAACGCCTTCATGCCGCCGCGGCCGTAGGCCTGCATGTAGTCGGCGAACACCGGGTTGAGCAGCAGCGGCACGTGGCCGAACAGATCGTGGAACAGGTCCGGCTCGCTGAGGTAATCGAGCTGGTCGGGCTTGCGGATCCACCAGCTGACCGGGAAGCGGCGGTTGGCCAGGTGATCGAAGAACACTTCGTCCGGGAGCAGGCCTTCCACGGCGACCACTTCCCAGTCAGTGGCGGCACCCAGCACCTTGTTGAGCTCGGCAAACTTCGGAATGCCACCATCGCCGAGGCCGAAGCGCTCTACGCCCGCCATGAATTCCTTGCATGCACGGCCCGGCAGCATTTCGCGCTGGCGCTGGAACAAGGTGTCCCAAACCTCGTGGTCGGTGCGGCTGTAACTGTCCCACGGCTGCTCGACCACGCCGGTGGCGTACACCGGCACGTAACCGCGGTCGGTTTGCTGGTGTTCGACCTTGCGAGGCGTGGTGTTTTCCATGACGGCAGGCTCTGGGGGGCAGGGATGATCCAGTCACCAGCATACGGGGGATGCAGCGCACGAAGCTTGTTTTGTTGCCATGGCAGCGCGATTGATTGCATTATCCTTGCGTCATACAAGGCAGGAACGGAGCTTTATTGCACATGACGACGCTCGATCGTACCGACCTGCGCCTGCTCGCCGTGCTGCAGGGCGAGGGCCGCATCACCAATGCCGAGCTGGCCGAGCGGGTCAGCCTGTCGGCCTCGGCCTGCCTGCGCCGGCTGCAGCGGCTGGAGGCGGATGGCATCATCACCGGCTACGCCGCGCAGATCGATCCGCAGGCGGTGGGTCTGGGCCTGCAGGCGTTCGTGCGGGTGCAGCTGGCAAGGCACGAGGCCGGCGCGATCGAGCATTTCGTCGAGCACGTCAACGGCTGGGACGAAGTGGTGGCCTGCCACGCGCTGACCGGCGACATGGACTACCTGCTGCATGTCTATGTGGCCGACCTCAAGGATTTTTCGCGCTTCCTGCTCGACCATCTGTTGAACGCCGCCGGCGTGGCCGATGTCAATTCCAGCTTCGTGCTGCGCACGGTGAAGCGATCGCCGTCGCTGCCACTGGGTCAGCTGGAACGTTGACTGCCCGTACGTGCGCCGAGTAACGCTAAACTAATCGACTGATGAGTATCGACACCGCAACCAGCCCCGAACGCGACCTGCTGCGCCCGCTGCGTTACCTGTGGCGCGTGCCGCTGGTGTTGCTGCACATCGTGCTCGGCATCCTGCTGTGTTCGCTGATCCTCAGCTGGAACCAGCATGTGGTGATGAAGGGCGGGAAGGAGCCGTTTGCACACCGGATGATCCGTTGGTGGTCGGTCCTGTTGCTGCGCATCTTCGGTATGCGTTCGGTGCGGATCGGTCAGCCGCTGGTTGATCCGGTGCTGTTCGTGGCCAACCACACCTCGTGGATCGACATCGAGATGCTGCACAGCCAGCGCGCTGCCTGCTTCGTGGCCAAGGCCGAGATCGCCGACTGGCCGCTGGTCGGTTGGCTGGCCGCGAACGGCGGCACCATCTTCCATCGCCGCGGCAGCAATCATTCGCTGTCCACCGTGATGCAGGTGATGGTCGAACGGCTGCACGCGGGTCGTTCGGTCGCGGTGTTTCCGGAAGGCGGCACCGGCTACAACGGCGTGCTCAAGGTGTTCCATGCGCGCATCTTCCAGGCGGCGCTGGATGCCGGGGTGGCAGTGCAGCCGGTGGCGCTGCGCTTTGCCCGCGGTGGCCGGCGCGTGATCGACGCCGGTTTCCGCGAAAACGAGAGCTTCTTTGACAACATCGTGCGCCTGCTCGGCGAGGCGCCGATGGATGCCGAAGTGCATTTCCTCACGCCGGTGCCGGCGGCTCCGGATGCACGGCGGCGCATGGCCGAGCAGGCGCGCGAGCGCATCGCCGCGGCGCTGGAAGATGCCATGCCGGGTGACGGCCACGCATGAATCTGCCGCGCGGAAAGGATTTCCGTCCACCCTGGCCGCTGCGCAGCGGCCACATCCAGACCATGCTGTCCTCCAGTGGCGTGCGCCGCATGCTGCTGCCGCGCGCCGCGCAGACGGTGCTGGAAGGTGCCGAGGCGGTGGTGGTCGATGGCGGTGGTGGCGTGCGCCTCACCGGTGCCTACACCGCGCAGAAGATCCAGCCGCAGTCGCGCGGCCTCGCCGTGCTGTTCCACGGCTGGGAAGGCAGCGTCGACTCCACCTATGTGCTGCAGACCGGCAGTCGCCTGCTCGCCGATGGCTGGGACATCTTCCGGCTCAACTTCCGCGACCACGGTGACAGCCACGGACTCAACGAGGCGCTGTTCCACTCCTGCCGTATCGACGAGGTGGTGCATGCGCTGGGCGACATCGCGCAGCGCTGGCCGGCCCGCCCGATGGCGCTGGCCGGCTTCTCGCTGGGCGGCAACTTCGCCTTGCGCGCCGCGCTGCAGACCTCGCGCGTCGGCATTCCGCTGAGCTATGTGCTGGCGGTATGCCCGATCATCGATCCCGGCGAGGGCCTGTTCTCGCTGGAAGAGACCGCGCCGTGGTTCTACCAGGCCTACTTCATGCGCAAGTGGCGCCACTCGCTGCAGGCCAAGCAGAAGGCGTTTCCGCAGCACCAGTATTTCGAGATGTCCGAGCTGCAACAGAACCTGCGCGGCCTGACCGAGGCGATGGTGTTGCGGCATACCGACTTCAAGACGCTGCAGCAGTATCTGGACGGTTACTCGGTGGCCGGCGACATCATGCTGGCCATGCAGATACCCGCCACCATCCTCACCGGGCGCGACGATCCGGTGATCCCGGTCGATGCCTTCGAGAAGCTCCAGCTGCCACCGAACGTGGAGCTCGACATCGCCGACTACGGCGGCCACTGCGGCTTCATCCGCGGCTACGGCATGACCAGCTTCACCGACGACTACATCGCAGCGCGTTTCAACGCGATCGCCGACCAGCCCTGAATCGCGGGCCGGCGGTATGCCGCATTGCGGTGTTGACAGCATGAATTTAGATCGAGTCAAATCGGATATTCCGGTCACTACAGCACCGGTAACCGCCACAGTGCCGTTTCTCCGCAAGCTTGAGCGACGGCTTCAGAAGGCCCGGTTATGCAGACTTCGAGATGGCGCCGCACCCTGTATCTGGGCCTGGCCGCGGTGATGGTAGCGCTTGGAGTTCGTGCGGCCGCGCTGCATGGCGAGGTTCCGGCCGGGTCGAGTCCGGGCCTGTTCCAGACCTCGTTCGAAACCGGTGACCCGATGCCGCTACCGGCGCCGCCGCATGCGGTGTTCATGGCGCAGGTGGCGGGCGGCCCCGCCAAAGAGGTCGCACTCAACGCCAAACCCGATGCCGGCTTCAGCGGGCTGCATTCGCTGCACTACCACGGCAGCGCGGCTGGCCATCAGCAACAGCGTCTGTTCAATGTCGATCTGCCGGTGCAGGCCGATACGCAACTGTCCTACGTGATCTTTCCCCAGCGCGTCGAAGGCGATCTGCGCAATCCGGCCAACTACGTCGCGGTGGATCTGCTGTTCGACGACGGCAGCCGATTGTCCACGGACGGCGCGCAGGACCAGCACCGCATTGGTGCCTCCGCGCAGGCGCAGGGCGACGGCCGCGTGCTGTATCCCAATCAATGGAACTTCGTGTCGATCGATCTTGGCCGTGTCGCCGCGGGGCGGCGTATCCGCCAGATCGTGCTCGATCACGATGGCCCGGCAGCCGCGTTCGAGGGCTATCTGGACGACCTGCGCATCGGCACCGAGGCACCCGATACGCGCCATCGGCCCAGCGACTTCGTCGATACGCGCCGCGGCAGCAACGCCAACGCCAACTTCTCGCGTGGCAACACCTTCCCGGCGCTGGCCGTGCCGCACGGCTTCAACTTCTGGACGCCGGTGACCGACGCCAGCGGCAACTGGCTGTACCAGTACCAGGATCACAACGGCCAGAACAACCGGCCGCGGCTGCAGGCCTTCGCGCTGTCGCACGAGCCGAGTCCGTGGATGGGCGACCGCCAGACCCTGCAGCTGATGCCCGAGGCGCAGGCCGACGGCACGCCGCTGCTCGATCGTGTCGCGCGTTCATTGAGCTTCAGCCATGCCAACGAAACCGCGCACGCGCACGATTACCGTGTGGCATTCGACAACGGCATCGTCACCGAGATCGCGCCGACCGACCACGCGGCGATGTTCCGCTTCAGCTTCGCTGGGCCGCAGGCGCAGCTGCTGTTCGACAACATCAACGACCATGGCGGTATCACGCTGGATGCCAGCGGGCGCAGCTTCAGCGGCTGGTCCGACGTCAAAAGCCGGCTTTCCACCGGCGCCACGCGGCTGTTCTTCTACGGCACGGTCGATCAGCCGGTGCAGCGCAGCGGCCGCCTGACCGGCGCCGGCCGCGATCACGTCGCCGCCTGGTTCGGCTTCGATACCCGCAAACAGAAGGTGGTGAACCTGCGCATCGCCACCTCGCTGATCAGCCTCGATCAGGCCCGGCACAATCTCGCGCTGGAGATCGCCCCCGACGACACGCTGGAAAGCGTGCGCGAGCGAGCGCAGCAGCAATGGGACAAGGTGCTCGGTGCGGTGCAGGTCGAAGGTGCCAGCCGCGACGAACTGACCACGCTGTACTCCAATCTCTATCGCCTGTTCCTGTATCCGAACGAGGCGTACGAGAACACCGGCACGGCGGCGCAACCGCACTACCAATATGCCAGCCCGTTCTCTGCGCCGAGCGGCGGCGACACACCCACGCAGTCCGGCGCACGCATCGTCGACGGCAAGCCCTACGTCAACAATGGCTTCTGGGACACCTACCGCACCGCGTGGCCGGCTTACGACCTGCTGACCCCGACGCAGGCCGGCGAGATGATCGACGGGTTCGTGCAGCAGTACCGCGATGGTGGCTGGATCGCACGTTGGTCGTCGCCGGGCTACGCCGACCTGATGGTCGGCACCAGCGCCGACGTGGCGTTCAGCGATGCGTGGCTGAAGGGCGTACGCAACTTCGATGTACGTGCGTTCTACCAGTCCGCGCTGAAGGACGCGACGGTGGTCAGCCCGCTCAAGGGCACTGGCCGCAAGGGGTTGCAGCGTTCGATCTTCAACGGCTATACCGATACCGGCGTGGACGAAGGGCTGTCGTGGTCGATGGATGGCTATATCAACGACTTCGCGATCGGCAACCTGGCCGCTGCGCTGGCGCAAGAGCCCGTAGCGGGCGATCCGTATGCCGCGTATTACGCGGATGATGCGCGGTACTTCCATAGCCGCGCGCTCAACTACGTCAACCTGTTCGATCCCGCCGTCGGCTTCTTCGTCGGTCGTGATGCTGCCGGCCACTGGCGCTACGACGCCAAGGACTTCGATCCGATCCGCTGGGGCGGCGACTACACCGAAACCGATGCATGGAACATGGCCTTCCACGCGCCGCAGGACGGTGCCGGTCTCGCCGCGTTGTATGGCGGCCACGCCGGTCTGGTGGCGAAGCTCGATGCGTTCTTCGCCACTCCCGGCAACTTCCACGTCGGCAGCTATGGCGAGCCGATCCACGAGATGCTGGAAGCACGCGATGTGCGCATGGGCCAGTACGGCCACAGCAACCAGCCCTCGCACCACATTATCTACATGTACGATTTCGCCGGGCAGCCCTGGAAGGCGCAGGACAAGATCCGCGACGTGCTGTCGCGCCTGTACGTCGGCAGCGAGATCGGCCAGGGCTACCTCGGCGACGAGGACAACGGTGAAATGTCCGCGTGGTATTTCTTCAGCGCGGCCGGTTTCTATCCGCTGCGCATGGGCACGCCAGAGTACGTGATCGGCGCGCCGTATTTCCCGCACATGGACATCGCTCTGGAGAACGGCAAACACCTCGTGATCAATGCGCCCGCAGTCAGCGACACCAACCGCTATATCCAGAGCCTGCGCGTCAACGGCCAGCCTTGGAACCGGCTGACCCTGCCGCACGCGCTGCTGGCACAGGGCGCGACGCTGGATTTCACGATGGGACCGCAGCCCTCGTCATGGGCCAGCGACGAAGCCGCGCTGCCAGCGTCACTCACCGCACAGGGCAAACCCGAGCCGCTACGCGATCTCACCGATGCCGGCCAGGGCGAAGTCAGCAGCACGCCAGTCATCACGAAACTGGCCGCGTTGTCCGACAACGACAGCAGCACCGATGCTGCGCTGCCTGTTGCAGCCGTAACGATCCGCTGGCACTTCACGCAGCCGCGTGAGGTCGCCCTGCTCACGCTCACCTCCGGCACCAGCAAGCCCGCGCCATCGAGCTGGCAACTGCAAGGCTCCGCCGATGGCCGCCACTGGCACACGCTGGATACGCGCCAGCACGAACGCTTCGCGTGGCCGCAGCAGACGCGCGCGTTTGCGGTGCGCACGCCGGTTCGCTATGCGTATTACCGCTTGCGTCTCGATCCATCCACCGATGGTGCACCGACCGCGCTGGTCGAAATCGAACTGCTCGGTCCCGCATCCGCACCCTAAGCGCCGTATCGTAGGGCGGGCACTGCCCGCCGGCTTTTGGCTTTGGGTGGATGCGCGGCGTGGCAGATGCGGCGGGCCGTGCCCGCCCAACGGAGCCGGTCCCGCCTAATCAACCGGTGACGCCGAGACTGCGCTGCCGCATCCAGCACGCGATGCTCATACGGTCACGGGTAGCCGGCAGCACCTCATGCTCGAACTCCGCTGACAGAAACAGCAGCAGGCTGCCGGCATGCGGATGGATGTCGCGATGCGAGCCATCGCCCAGGTACAGTCGCAGCGCCCCGCCGTCAGCTTCTTGCCAGCCTTCATTGAGATAAAACACCGCCGACACCACCCGCGCATCGCTGTCGCGCAGGCGGTCGAGGTGGCGCGTGTAACCGGCGCCCGGCGGATACACCGCGTAGTGCGATTCGCATTCAACCAGGCCAAGCATCAGCTCGCGGTTGAGCGCCACCCGCAACGCGTCGATGCGCTCGGCAAACGCCTGCTGCGGTGCGCTCATCGCGCCGGCCTCGAACCAGTGCGTGCTGTCGCCGCGCAACGGCGTGGCCGTGCGCGTGGTGCCGACACGCGCCGGCGTCAGCTGTCGTGCCTCGCGCATTGCGCGGCACTCGATTGCCAGCGCCTGCGTCTGCACTGGCGACAGCAGATCCGGCACCACGCACCAGCCATCGGTGGCCAGTGCGGTCGCAATGGCGTGGAACTCATCGGGGCGGCTGTTCATCGGCTGCAGTGTAACCAGCGCGATGCAGCTAACGCTTCCTCAGCGGATCGAGCAACGACGACAGCCCGTTGTGATCCAGCTCCAACATCAGCGCCAGCAGCTCGCCCAGCTCGCCTTTCGGAAATCCCTTGCGCGCGAACCACGCGAGATACGCGCCGGGCAGGTCCGCGATCAGCCGCCCCTGGTACTTGCCGTAAGGCATGCGCATCACCACCAGCTTCTGCAGATCTTCCGCTTTCATCGCCGCGCTACTTCGCGAACAGCTGCGCGCGATCGGCAAATGCCTTGAACTCCAGCGCATTGCCGCAGGGATCGAGCAGGAACATCGTGGCCTGCTCACCCGGTTGGCCCTTGAAGCGGATATGCGGCTCCACCACGAAGCGCGTACCGGCGGCCTGCAGCCGCTGCGCCAGTGACTGCCACGCGTCCATCGACAACACCACACCAAAATGCCGCACCGGCACGTCGTCACCATCCACGTCATGCGCCGCCACCGCACGCGTTTCCTCCGGCGCCAGATGCGCCACGATCTGGTGGCCGTAGAAGTCGAAGTCCACCCAGTCCATGCTGGAGCGGCCTTCGGGGCAGCCGAGCAGGTCGCCGTAGAAGGTGCGGGCGCTGGCGAGTGAGGTCACCGGGAAGGCGAGGTGGAAGGGTGGGAGGTTGTGCATGGTCGGATTCGGAAGCAGGAGCGGCCAGCTTCGCGGCGGATGCATTGGCGGTCAACGGATTCGTTGTATGGGGTTCTCGCAGCATCGCTCGCACGTCGCGTGATGCGCACACCTGATCCTTGCATCTGCTGTAACCCGTAAGTTACAATTGTGTAATGGCGAAGATCCGCACCACGAACGTCTTTGACGCTTGGTTTGCCAAACTTCGTGATCGCCAAGCGAAGGCCCGCATCACGGTCCGGATCGATCGGCTGGCCGGTGGGAATCCGGGCCAGCACCGGAATCTCAGCCACGGCATCCGCGAGCTGAAGATCGATCACGGCCCTGGCTACCGGGTGTACTTCACCGAGCGGTCCGGCGAAATCATCATCCTGCTGGTTGGTGGAGACAAAGCCACGCAGGATGCCGATATCAAGCTGGCGTCGGAAATCGCAACCGCACTGGAGGATTGAACCATGGCCAAGATCACCACCCGTCCCTGGGATGCCGCCGAACATCTGCAGACTGACGAAGACATTGCTGCCTACCTCGATGCGGCGCTGGATGAAGCCGGCGACGATCCGGCATTCATCGCGGAGGCCCTCGGCACCGTGGCGCGTGCGCGCGGCATGAGTGAACTGGCCCGCAGCACTGGGCTCGCCCGCGAAGCGCTTTACCGTGCGCTCTCACCGACCGGAAACCCGAGCTTCGGCACCGTCCTGAAAGTCATCAAGGCACTGGGCGTGAAGCTTCACGCTACCACTGCGTGAGTCGGGATCAGCGCGATGGTACCGGCGAATCAAACCGGTTCCTTCCTTCACAAGATGGGGCCACGCTGCTTGACGACTCCGTCCCTTCAAGCATTCTCAGCGGCCACCGGAGAGCTTAGGCGTTAGCGCACAATGGGCGATATTTACTCCCCAAGACATTACTTTCTTCAAGTTGTGCTGCCCGCGTACGAAGAGCTGGGCAAGACGTTGCTCGATGGAGTTACTGGCAACCGTCGCGACCTGATAGCCGCGGGGAGAGCCGCCGAGGCGTGCCTACATCTTGCGGACCACATTGCAAGCGACCCCGCATACAAAGGGGCCATTCCCGGAGCGCCAAAGTCCAAGGAATATATCAAGCATCTCACTGAAAAATACCACGACTTTTCTATCACAAAAGATATTGCTAACTCCTTCAAGCACCGAAGGATTTCCGATGGGCAGCGGCGGATTGAAGGTATCGAATCGCTTTTGGAACGTTGGGCGCTGATCCGCTTCACAGATTCTGCTGGGCATTATTGGGCAACTAGAAAGGTTGTGATTGTCCGTCTCAAAGGCGGCGTGGAGATATTTGTTGAAGATGTGGTTGAAAGATGCATTGCCGTTTGGGTACAAGAACTGTTGCGCCTTGGAGTGATTTCTTCCACACCTCAAATTCAACTTACCCCAAAGCGCTTTCTCGCCCGTGTAGACGTCCCGGTCAAGCCGTGCATTGAGATGAGAGCGGAGCAAGGCGAGTACTTTGAGAGCCAGCCCGTCATACTCTCCTACGATAATCACCGAGACATGTTCCAGCCTATACAGGGCAAGATCGGGAGCGTGGACATTGACGTTAAAATGATCGTCAGTCCGTCTCGGTTCCCAAACTAGCGACACCCTGCAACGATGCCGGAGCCACTTCCGGCACCATATGTGCGCGCTTTGATGTTCGACGCAATAGCTGCCTACCTGACCTTAGATGTGAGCATCAGCCATTACGGCTTCACAAACCTCAACGTCATCCGATCCGACTCACCGATCGCCTTCATCTGCGCGTGCTCGCTCTCAGGCCCAGCCAGATCCGGCGGCAGATGGTGCACGTTGATGTCTTCCGGGTCTTTCGGGTTGGCGTTGATCTCCGATACGTCGTCGAGGCGGAAGCCGGTCTTCAGTCCCAGCGCGATCAGGTAATCCTCCGGCAGGCGGTGCAGGGCCTTGGCGCTTTCGACGCCATTGGCGAACGGTTTGGCGCGATGTTCGGTGAGGCCGAATACGCCGCCGGGCTTGAGCACGTCGTACGCGGCCTTGAAGACGGCGTCGAGGGTGGCCCGGTTGTTGTTGAGCCAGTCATGCGTGTTGCGGAAGGTGAGCACCATGTCGGCGGAGTTGGGTGCCCCCAGGCTCACCTGGGCCGGCGGCGCGAACGAGATGATGCTCGCGATGTGGCCGTAGACCGCCGGATCGGCCTTGAGCATGGCGGCGAACTTCGTCGCCTTCGGCGGCGCGGCCTCGATCAGATGGCCGTGCGCGTAAAGGAACGGCGCGAGGATATCGGTATACCAGCCACCGCCCGGGGCCAGCTCAATCACCGTCATGTCCGGCCGGATGCCGAAGAATTGCAGCGTCTCGACGGGATGCCGGTATTGGTCACGCGCCCGGTTGGCGTCCGAGCGCCAGTGGCCGTTCACGGCCTGCTGCAATAGCGCGCTGGTGTTGTCGGGTGATGAAGCGGCGGCGCTGGCCGTCATGGGAAGCAACAGCGCGCCGATGAGCAGGATGAGCAGCTTGCAGGTGTGGCGGAACATGGTTCGACCCTCCTGGCGATGGGCATTCAAGACTACGCCGAAACATGGGAAGAGCGGCAACACCTTGCTGAGCAGGAGCCAGGATGACGGTTATCCGATCCAGAACTGCTCGGGGTAAAGAACGCATGGGCAGCGGAATCTGCGGCCTGTCATGCCGCGGCGCTAGCTATGCATCCTTGGCAAGCATGCTGCGAATGACTGTTTCAAGTGGCGGCAAGTGCTGGTCCACAACGGCTTGTACGGTGCCGGCGTCGATATCACCCAGGTAGTTGTGTACGAGGATGTTGCGGAAACCGCTGATCTGTTGCCACGGAATAGCCGGGTACGCCTGCTTGAGTTCGTCGGGCAGGCGTTGTGTAGCCTCGGACAAGGTCTGCAGGTTGCGCAGGGTGGCGTCGTACAGCACCTCGTCCCGGGTCAGGTCACCACGTAGCTGGATACGCTGGATTCTCTCGATGGCATCGAGAATATGTTGTGCGTAGACCTGCCACGCCTTGCTCACAGATCCACGGCCTCTTCCAGCACGGCGGCTCGCAGATGCCGATTGAGTTCGTGTTCCGGAATGAGGTCGAGCCGTCGACCGGTGATCTCGGCCAGTCGTTCGGCGAGTGGCAGGCGCTGGGCGAACAGGTCGTAGCCGTGTGGGAAGTCCACGAGGAAATCGATGTCGCTGTCCGGGCGCTCCTCGCCGCGCGCTACCGAGCCGAACACGCGGATACGTCGCGCGCCGTACTGGCGGCACGCAGCATGGATGGCGTCTCGTTGTCCGTGCAATGCGTCAAGCAGCATGGTCATGACCTCGAAGCGGCAGGAGTCGCCGGCATCCGATCCGGCTTTCAGGCCTAGTGTAGCGTTGCCCCCATGCGATGGGCAGGCGGTATCAATCCGCCGCCACGCACCGCCCCTGCGCCCATGCCCGCAGTGCCTCCACCTGTTCTCGCATCAGCACCGACAGCGGCCGGGTCTGTTGCAAGGCATGCAGCAAGGTCGGCTGATCCGGCGGTGTGCCGTTGCCGGCTGCGTCGTAGAGCGCGCTGACGATGGTCTGTTCGATCTCGGCGCCGGAGAAACCGTCGCTGGCGGCGGCGAGTGCGGCAAGGTCGAACGTCGCGGCATCGAGCTTGCGGCGGTTGAGGTGCATCGCGAAGATCTCGCTGCGCACGGATGCCTGCGGCAGGTCGACGAAGAAGATCTCGTCGAAGCGGCCCTTGCGCAGCAGTTCGGCGGGCAGTTCGTTGACCGCATTCGCGGTGGCGACGACGAACACTTTTGCCTTGCGTTCGGCCATCCAGGTCAGCAGATAGCCGAGTACGCGGCGCGACACGCCGCCGTCATCGCCGCCACCGGCAAGGCCCTTCTCGATCTCGTCGATCCACAGCACGCAGGGCGCCAGCAGCTCGGTGCTGCTTAATGCGTCGCGCAGGTTCTTTTCGGTCTCGCCCTGGTACTTGTTGTACAGCGTGCCGAAATCCAGCCGCACCAGCGGCACGCCGAAGCCGCCAGCTATCGCCTTGGCCGCGAGGCTCTTTCCGCAGCCCTGTACGCCGAGCAGCAACACACCCTTCGGCGGATCGAGCATCGGCGTGGCGGACGGATCGAGGAACACCGCGCGCCGCCGCTGCACCCATTCGCGCACGCGGCTGACGCCGGCAATGTCGGCGAAGCTGGCGGTGGCGTATTCGTAATGCAGCAGGCCGGAACGGTTGAGCAGGTCGAACTTGGCCTGCATCAGCTCGGGCAGGTCGGCGCTGGTGAGTGCGCCGTCGTTGTAGATCAGCTTGCGCACGATGCGCCGTGCATCCGGCGCGGACAGGCCGAGCAGGTTGCGCACTATGGTGCGCGCGGCATCGTTGTCGACCTCGATCTTGCGGCCTTGCTCGCGCTGCCAGGCGACGGCTTCGCCGCGCATGATGCCGGCCAGTTCCTTGATGTCGGGCAGCGACAGTGGCACGCGCAGGGCCAGCGCCTCCAGTTCCTCGGGCAATTCGATCTTCGCACCGACCAGCACGATGGTGTGCGCGGCACAGCGCTGGCGCTGCACGATCTCGCGCATCTGGCGCAGGCTCATCGCGTAGCGCAGCAGGGTGTGGAAATCGAACATCAGGTAGATGCCGCGCTCGCCCTGTGCGCGGATCGCCTCCAGCGTGGTGGTGGCATCGGGTGCCACCTCGCCGTCCTGCTGGGCGAAATCGAGCCGGCTGAGGCCGTCGGTCAGCGTCCAGCGCCACAGCGGATGCAGTGCCTGGGCGATCACATGCCGGAAGCACTCGATCACGCGCTGTTCGTCCACTGTCTCGATCACCAGCAGTGGCGTGGCTGCACGCACCAGCGTGGTGAGGTCGTCCAACTCGCTCATATCGTCCCCTTGCGAAGGACGCCACGTTAGCAGAGCGGCTATGCTTCCCGCTTCACGTGCGCGGATATACGCTGGGCACTCCCCACGTCGAGGAGCGCCGCCATGCGTCTGCTGCTGTCGTTGTTGCTGATTCTTTCATCCCTGCCGGCGTTTGCCGGGGTGCAGTTGGACAAGCTGACCGTGTCCAAGGGTTTCCACATCGCGGTGTATTCGGATCAGGTGCCGAATGCGCGCGAGATCGCGCTGGGTGCGAAGGGCACGGTGTTTGTCGGGTCCAGCGGGGCCGGCAAGGTCTATGCACTGACCAGCAGCAAGGGCGATGGCGTGGCCGACAAGGTTCGCGTGGTCGCCTCCGGCCTGCAGATGCCGATCGGCGTGGCTTTCAGAAACGGCGACCTGTACATCTCCGCCGTCAGCCGGATCCTGGTGTTGCGCGATATCGAGAATCATCTGGACGCGCCTCCAAAACCCGAAGTAGTCAACGACAAGTTCCCGACCGAGATGCACCATGGCGGCAAGTTCATCGCGTTCGGCCCGGACGGCAAGCTGTATGTGCCGATCGGCGCACCGTGCAATATCTGCGATCCAGGCCCGGATCACGGCAAGCTGACCCGCATGAATGCGGATGGCTCCGACGTGGAAGACGTGGCGCGCGGCATCCGCAACACGGTCGGTTTCGACTGGCAGCCGGGCACGGGCCGGCTATGGTTTACCGACAACGGTCGCGATGAAATGGGTGACGACATGCCCAGCGACAAGTTGAACGAGATCACGCGCCCGAACGAGCACTTCGGTTACCCGTACTGCCACCAGGGCGACACGCTCGATCCGGAGTTCGGCAAGGGCAAGAGCTGCAAGAACTATGTACCGCCGGTGCTGAAAGTCGGCGCGCACGTGGCGTCGTTGGGTATGCGCTTCTACGAGGGCAAGCAGTTTCCGGCCAGCTACAAGGGCGCGATCCTCATCGCCGAGCACGGCTCGTGGAACCGCACGAAGAAATCCGGCTACCGGGTGATGACGGTGCGTTTGAACGGCAGCAAGGTGCTGTCGTACGAGCCGCTGATCACCGGCTTCGAGCAGAACGAAAGTGCATGGGGCCGCCCCGTTGACGTGCAGCCGCTGCCGGATGGGAGCGTGCTGGTGAGTGATGATCTGGCGGGGGCGGTGTATCGGGTGACGTACCGGCCGTAGGGTTTTGGCTGGTGTGGCGGCTGGGTGAGAAGCGATGACCAGCTCCGCTGTTGTAAAGCCCCTCCGGCCTGCGCCGGAATGACGAAGGGGGAGTATTCGTCGATTCCACCCACTCACCTCTGACTCGTCATTCCGGCGCAGGCCGGAATCGCACTTCGACCCTGTAGCAAGAAACAAACTACCTGAGGAAACACCGCCATGGAAAGGCGACAACCCTGCGTCTACATGCTGGCCAGCCAACGGCATGGCGTGCTGTATGTGGGCGTCACCAGCGACCTGATCAAACGTATCTGGCAGCACAAGAACGATGTGGTGGAAGGCTTCACGCAGCGTTATCACGTGCATACCCTGGTTTGGTATGAACTCCATCCGACGATGGAGTCGGCGATTCTGCGCGAGAAGGCGCTCAAGAGCTGGAAACGGGCTTGGAAGATGCGGCTGATCGAGGAGGGGAATGATGGATGGCGCGATCTTTATCCGGGCTTGTTGTAGTGGGTATCGGCCGCATTACTGGGTGCTAAGGCAGTAGAGCGATTCCGGCCTGCGCCGGAATGACGAACTTAGGAGCCTGGAGCTGGAATCTCTCACTTACCGATCACTTTCACACTCGTCATTCCGGCGCAGGCCGGAATCGCTCTACCGCACGAACCAAAGCCCGCATCCGAGGAGAAATCATGCAACTACGCAGTGACAATTTCGGGAATGGCCAGCCGATTCCGGCCGAATTCGCGTTCGGCAAGCGTGCCGACCCATTTGCGTTATCCGACAACCTGAGCCCGCACCTGGCGTGGAAGGATGCGCCGCATGCCACGCGTTCGTTCGTGCTCACCTGCATCGACCCCGATGTGCCGAGTCGCGGCGACGATGTGAACCAGGCCGGTCGCACGGTGCCGGCCGACCTGCCGCGGGTGGAGTTCGTGCACTGGCTGATGGCGAACATCCCGGCCGAGTGTGGCGAACTGGCCGCTGCGGCGTGCAGCGACGAGATCACCCCGCGCGGCAAGCGCGAACCGTTCGGCCCACCTGGCAGCGTGCAGGGCGTGAACGACTACACCGGCTGGTTTGCCGGCGATGCCGAGATGAGCGGTGAATATCTTGGCTATGACGGTCCGTGCCCGCCGTGGAACGATGCGCTGCTGCATCACTACCACTTCAAGGTGCATGCGCTCGACGTGGCGAAGTTGCCGCTCACGGAAGGTTTTTCGCTGACCGCGCTGCGTGCGGCGATGGCTGGCCATGTGCTGGCCGAGGCGGAACTGGTCGGCACCTACAGCCTGAATCCGGCGGTGACGGGCTGAGCAAACGTCGGCGTCGCGTGCACGGTGGCGCCGGTTCCCTTCACACCCGCATGGCACGGGCTATGGGTGAATGGCGGCATGCGATCGCGGGGATCGCAGCCGGCCTTCATTCAAGAGGACACTGCCATGCTTCATTACGCCCTGGTTTTCCTGGTCATCGCCATCATTGCGGCTGTACTCGGCTTTGGCGGTATTGCAGGGGCCGCGGCCGGGATTGCCAAGATCCTGTTCATCATCTTCCTGATCCTGGCGATCATCGCGTTCTTCCGCCGCACCAGCTGATGGCCGTCCGTTGCACCATGTTTGCGTCACACTGAATCCTGATTCATACCGAATACATCGGAGCATGCAATGAACAAGCAGGTACCCACCCCCGAACCGAACGGCAGCCGCATCGGCGAGCGCGCCGAGCGGGTCAAGCAGGCCACCTCCAGTGCCGTGGCCAGCACCAAGGAAGCGGTGGATCGCGCCGCCGACCAGGTCGAGGAAGGCCTGCATCGCGCCACCGACAAGGCCGCCAATGCCGCCCACCGGGCCAGCGACAAGGCAGCACACGTCAGCGAGCGCAGTCGCGAGGTCTACGACGAAACGATGGATCGCGCCGACGCGTGGCTGGAGCAGGCACGGGTCTATGTGCGCGAGAAACCGGTGCAGTCGGTCGCCATCGCGCTTGGCGCGGGTTGGCTGCTTGGTCGTATCCTGCGGCGTTGATCCACGCCACAGCGGAGCCAGGGAATGCACAACGAGGGTGAGCTTCCTCCCGAAGCGACGGCGCCGGATGCGGCGCCGTCGTCGTCTGGGCTGTTGACCGAGATCGGCCAACTTGGCCGCGCCATCAAGCGCCTGTTCGGTGCGCAGCTGCATCTGCTGGCGGCGGAACTGGGGCTGGCGCGCAGCGCGGTGTCATGGATACTGCTGGCCGGGCTGGTCGCCACGGTGACCGGTGTCGGCTTTGCCCTGACCGTGCTGGGCCTGTTCGGCGTGCTGCTGGCGACGTGGTTCGGCTCATGGATCTGGGCGCTGCTGGTGCTGGCCTTGTTGCAGGGGTTGTGCCTGCTCGGTGCGCTCCTGTTGTTCCGTCGCTGCATGCACTGGATGAGCCTGCCCGTCACGCGCAGCGAATGGAGTGCGATGATGCGTGACACCCTGCGCAAGGCCGAATCCGAGGTCGCGCAGGACAACGGCGCGCAGCAGAACGGAAAGAATCGGCCATGAAGGTTCTCGACGAACTCACCAGGGTGCGTGTGGCGCAACTGCGCATGAGCGCGGCACGGCAGGAGCTGAGCACGCCCGCGGCAGCACTGCTGGCGCGCGGCCATCAACATCCACTGACGACGGTGGGCACGGCCGCCGGTGCCGGCTTCGTGTTGGGCAGCCTCAACGTGCATCCGCTGCGGGTGCCGGGTCTGGGCCCGTTGCTCAGCGGCGGGCTGGCCGATGCGGTCGCTTTTGGCACGCGCTTGATCGCTGAACTGGGTACGGCGGGACTGGATGCGGTTGATCGAGGCGCGCGGGATCGCCATGCGGACGACCGCAGCGCTGACGAGCAAGCGGTGGATACCGGCGAATCGTCATGAGTGAGCCCGAACAGCTGCCGTCGCCACTGGGTGAAGGCTCCGGCAACGATCTTGCGCCGCCGGTCCTGCTGGATCAGCTGGCAACGGATCACCCGCCGCGACATATGGCACGCAGCCTGCAGACGGCGCGCGGCATGCGTCGGCACCTGCGCGTGATCCGCATAGCGCTGAACGCCCTGCTGCTGCTGGCGCTGATGTACACCGTGACCCTGACCAAGGCGCTGCTGATTCCACTGGTGCTGGCCGCCTTCATCGGGCTGGCGCTGAATCCGATCGTCGCCGCCGGCACACGTATCCACCTGCCGCGCTGGCTCACCGCGAGCGTGCTGATGATCGGCCTGATCGTCGGCATCGGTGCCGGCGTCGGCCTGCTGGCGCAGCCGGCAGTCGGCTGGTTCCATGGCGCGCCGCAGGCGATCAGGAGCTTCGTGCCGAAACTGAAGCACCTGACCCAACCGCTGGAGGCGGCGAACCGGGCCACGCAGACCCTGGTCAACGCCAACACCGGCACCACCCACACAACACAGGCCACACCTGCCACGCCGATGACGATCAGTGCGTGGGACGTGGTCTCGACCACGCCCAAGGTGCTGGCCGCGGTACTCAGCGTGGTGCTGCTGGTGTTCTTCTTCCTGGTCTACGGTGACACGATGCTGCGCCGGCTGGTGGAGATCACGCCGAGCTTCGGTTACAAGCGACATGCCGTGGTGATCGTGCGCGGCATCCAGACCGAGGTATCGCGCTACCTGCTGACTGCACTGCTGATCAACGCGGGTCTGGGCGCGGTCACTGCCGGCATGTTGTGGGTGTACAAGGTGCCTGATCCGCTGCTATGGGGTGCGGTGGCGATGTTCGCCAACTTCATTCCCTACGTGGGTGCGATCGTCACCACGGCGGTGCTGGCCTTGGTGTGCATGCTCTATGCGAACGAAATGAATCTGCATGTGTTCCTGCCGGTGCTGACATTCGCCGGCATCAGCGCGCTGGAAGGCAACCTGATCACGCCGATGATCCAGGGTCGCAGCATGCGGCTGAGTCCGATCGCGATCCTGCTGTGGCTGATGGTGTGGGGCTGGCTATGGGGCATTCCCGGCGCGCTGCTGGCGGTGCCGATGCTCACCTGCACCAAGTTGATCGCCGAACGCGTGAGCAGCTGGAACTGGTTCGCGGTGATCGTGCAGCGCTAGGAAGTGCGGCAGGAGTACGTCACGCAACGTTCTCTTCGCGGGACACGATGGAGGCCTCAGCGCAAGCCCAGCGCTGCGCGCGCACCGGCACGGAAGCGTCGGCTGAGGCTGAGCCGGGTGCCATCGCGCAACACCACGTCGGCATTGCCCTGGAAAAGGGGATGTACTTCGGCGATGCGCTCCACATTGACCACGATGCCGCGGTGGATACGCAGGAAACGCGCCGGATCGAGCATCGCCAGCAGATGCTGTAGTGGTTCGCGATGCAGCAGGCGGGTGCCGCCGACATGGAGGTGCAGGTAGTTGCCGTCGGCACGGATCCAGTCGATGTCGCAGGTGGCGATCACCCGGATGTGTTCGCCGCTGCGCACGCTGAGGCGTTGCGCATAGCCGTCGGCACCGGCCACCACGGATAGCGGCTCCGTGCTGCCGTACAGGCCCTGCCAATGCTGGTTCACCCGTGCCATTGCCTGGTCGAAGCGCGCCTGTTCGATCGGCTTGAGCACGTAGTCCAGTGCCTGGGCGTCGAACGCGCGCAGCGCGTGCTCGGCGAAGGCGGTGGCGAACACCACCATCGGCAGCCGGTCGGGCGCCAGCTCATGCAGCAGGCCGAAGCCGTCCATGCCCGGCATCTGGATGTCGAGGAACAGCAGATCCGGCTGCAGCGCACGCACTGCCTGCGTGGCCTCGGCGGCATTGCCGCATTCGCCGACGATCTCGACCTCGGCGTGCGCTGCCAGCGCCTGACGCAGCGCGAGGCGCGCAAGCACCTCGTCGTCGACCAGCACGGTGCGGATACGTGGCGCCGTCATGCGACGTGTTCGATGAACGGCAGGAGCACTTCGGCGCGCGTGCCGCCGCCGGGGATCGAGCTGATCTCGAACCGGGCCGCGTCGCCGAACAGCATGCGCAGGCGCGAGCGGGTATTGCCCAGACCGATGCCTTCCGGTGTGCCTTGCGCCGGCAGGCCGAGACCGTCGTCGTCCACGCGCAGTTGCAGCTGGTTGCCGTGGCGCCGTGTGGAAATGCGCAGGATGCCGGCGCCAGGTTTGTCCTGCAGGCCATGGCGCAAGGCGTTCTCCACCAGCGGCTGCAGGATCAGGTTCGGCACGGCCGCGGCCAGGGTGTCGTCATCCACGTCCAGTTGCGTGCTGAGCCGATCCTGGAAACGCACCTGCTGGATGCCGAGATAGCACGCGAGAAATTCCAGCTCGCGCGACAGCGACACCTGTGGCGCATGGCGCTCCTCCAGCGTGAGGCGCAGAAAGTCGCTGAGCCGCGCGATCATCAGCCGCGCCTGCAGCGGATCGGCCAGCGCCAGCGCCGAGATCGCGTTGAGCGTGTTGAACAGGAAATGCGGCTGCAGCTGCATGCGCAGCGCCTGCAACTGCGACTGCGCGAGTTGCGTTTCGAGCTGCGCGTTGCGTAGCCGTTCATCGCGCAGCCGCTGGCGCGATTCCATCCCGCGCAACACCACCAGGATCACCCAGTAGGCCACCAGACCCTGCTGGAATTTGTAGGCGAATTGCATGCCGATGAAGCCGCCGAACGAGTGCACCGGCATGTGGCCTTGACCGCACACGACCCAGAACACCAGCAATTGCAGCAGCGTCTGCGCCAGCGCCACAGCGAGGCTGGCCGGTGCCTGCAGCGCCAGGAAGCGCGGCCAATCCAGGCCCGCGCTGCGCCGGCCCAGCCAGCCGACCGCCGGCACCAGCAGCATCCACAGATAAAAGTCCGCGAGATTCCAGACCAATCCGCGCAACCACGCCGGATCATGCCCTTCGCTGATCGAGGAAAGCCCGGAGCTGAGCGCATAGGACAAGGCCAGCAAGGTCCAGAAGCCGAAGGCCAGTCCCCATGTCTTGAAGCGCCGTGGTTGGGTGTGCTCGGGCACGGGATCCTCGCTGGCGATATCTGCCGCATGCGCCACGTTCATCAACACAGTGTGCCTGCCTGAGCTAGCTAGCGGATGTGCCGGAAGATACGCCGGCCTCTCATCGCGCCATTCCGGCGTACCGTGCCAGCCAGGGGGCGATCGGCATGCTCTGGATTCGATGGTCCGTGGCGCTGAAATAGAGCGTGGAAAGATCCGGGCCGAGCCGTGCCTCGTCGCCGGACGGGCCGAGCTGGATCGGTTGGCTCCATCCGGCGGGTGTCGCGAACGCGACGAACAGATCGCCCGCGTCCGGCGGTGATGGCTTGCGATTCGAGCTGAACACGATGAAGGACTGATCCGGCGCGATCGCCGGGTCGACATCGGACGTCGTGCCGTCGCTGAACGACAAGGGCGTCGGCGCCTGCAACCGGTCATGCACAAGGTGGCTGACATACAGCCGGAAATGGCGACTCTGCGGGTCGGGTCGCATGAAATACACGCTGCCGTCGGCGGCCACGGCGGGCGAGTAGGTCGCCGGGCTGGTGTTGATGATGTCGGGTAGCCGTACCGGCGCACTCCAGTGATGGCCCTCGCGGTTCACCCGCCACAGGTTGCCGCCGCGACCGGGTCGCGGTTTGCCACCGAAGTAGCCATCGAGCGGAGTGCCACCGGGCGTGACCGGCCGGTTGGACACGAAGACAAGATATGAACCGTCCGGTGCCATGGCGGGCTCCAGATCCATCCATGCGCCGGAGAACGAGGCACGTTCCGGTGTCGACCAGCTTCCGGCATGCCGATGCGAAACCAGGATGCGCCGCGACAGGCCCTCGCCACGCGTGAACACCACAGTATTCCCGTCGGGCGTGAACACGGGCGAGGCATCGTTTATTGCGCCCCAGGGCACCGTGGTGGAAGGCGGAGTGGAAGTCGCTGCAGCCATGCCGGATGACACGGCCGCGATCGGCATCGCCGCGGCAATAGCGCAGAGGCTCATGATGAGGGTGACCGCCAGCATCGAACAAACAGGTTGCATACACCTTCTCCCCCAGGTTCGAACTGACGCGTCACACAGCAGGATGCGGCGGTGCGTTGCTCAGTAGTCGGTGTGGTGCGGCGCATCCAGCCAGGGCGCCAGCGACACCTGCCAGATGTGGTCGGCGCCGTTGTTCCACACCGCCGTGCTGCGCGGATCCGACGCTGGCAGGCGACGGTCGCTGTAGAAATAGAGCGTGCGGTGGTCGGAGCCGAGCTGGGCACCCATGCTGTGCTTGCCGCCGTTGACCGTGTCGCCGAGATCGCGCGGTGCGCTCCACCCATCGGGTGTGTGGAATGCTATGGCGAGACGATAAGGTTGCTTCAGATCGTGTTTGATGCTGAAGACCATGAACGAGCGATCGGGTGCGATCGCCGGATCGCGGATCTGCGCATCCGCATCGCCCAGCTTCACCAGGTACGGTGACTGGTAGTTGCCGTTGCGATACAGCGAGCGCAGCAGATGGAAGTCGCCGTCCGGCCCGGTACAGCCGATGAAGTAGATGCTGCCGTCCGCGGCGATGCTGGGTGCGAAGGTCATCGAGCAGGTATTGACGATGTCGGGCAGACGTACCGGTGTACCCCAGCCGTCGCCTTGCCGGTTCACCCGCCACAGGTTCATGCCCTGGCCGGCACGACGTTGGCCTGCGTGGACCGCGTCGATCGATGCGCCACCCGGCTGGGCGGGACGATTGGAGACGAACAGCAGGAACGAGCCGTCCGGTGCCATCGCCGGATCGAGATCGCGCCAGTGTCCCGAGAAGGGCGCGGCTTGCGGCGTCGACCAGCGGCCGTGTTCGCGGCGCGATTCCATCAGGGTCGAACTGTCGCCGGTACCACGCATGAAATAGACCGTCGCACCATCTGGCGTGAACGCGGCCGCACCATCATCGGGAATGCCGGCGATGCTGTCCGGCGCGAAGATCGCGGGGGCCACGTCTTTGCTCTCGCTCGCGTGGGCAACTGGTGCGAAAGCCAGAAAGATGGCAAGTGTCGTCGACAAGCGCATGTCTGTGTCTCCCTGTGCCACGCGCCCGGAACACGAATTGTCGGATGGGCAACGGCATGGATGTGGATGTTCCAGTCAGGCTGACATGCGCCAGCGTGGTCGTCGCCGGTCTTGTGACAATCGGTGTGGTAGCGATGACGAGCGGTACGCCAGCCGGTGCAGGCGGCAGGTGCGCCGTGGGAACGCTGCCAATCCGGCGTTTCGGCATCGGCGCGCGGCTGATCGCCGCCACTGCGCAACCCGGCCTGCCGTTGGGCCGCATATTCCAGCCGCTTGTCACCTTCCCGTATGCGCTCGTCACGGAAGCGAGGCGGCTCGCCGTGCTGCCGTGCAGGCTGATCCGGCGGCAATCCTGCCGCAGACGAGGGCAGCAGCATGCACAGGCAACGTTTCTTTCAAGTGAGCATGGCGTGCGTCGCCATGCTGGTGCTGGGAACCGAAGCGATGATCGCGTCGAGTCCCGCCGCAATCGCGGCCGGCAGCGACGAAACCGCCAGGAACGAGTCAGCGGTGATCGCAGTCGACCAGCACTGGCTGGAAGCCGAACTCGGTGGTGACACCGCGTATCTGGACGACCTGCTGCTGCCCGAATACCGTTCGGTCGGTGCCGACGGCGTGGCCCATCCGAAGGCCGCCATCGTGGCGCACGCGGCGAAGAATCGTGGTTCGGATGAGGAGCGGAACAAGGTCGAGGCCTGGCTCAAGACGCATCCGTCGGGCAAGTCCGTGGTGATCCATGGCGACACCGCGATTCTCTCGTTTTATGACCCGGTACTGGGTGCGACCAAAGGCGTGCGCTCCTCCGACATCTTCGTTTACGTGGAAGGTCGCTGGCATGCGCTGTACTCGCAGCACTGCGCGGTGGACAACGGCTAGCTAGTGACAAGAGTGCGAGCGCGGGTTCACCACGGGATCGTCTGGCCGTCGCGGAAGAAGCGCCCGGTCGGTGCCGGTACGGGCAGGTCGGCAGCCCATGCGATGCCGGCCGCACCGCGTTCCACCGGGCGGCCGCCGGGGCCGCCGAGTTCGGTGGCGACCCAGCCCGGGCACACCGCGTTGACCACGATCCCGCTGCCTTCCAATTCCGTCGCCAGCGTGCGCGTATACGCGTTGAGTGCCGCCTTGGAGGTGCGGTAGGCCACGCAGCAGGCGCTGCTCGATCCGCTGGAGGCGCAACTGCTGGAGACATTGACGATGCGGCCGTAGCCATGCCGTCGCATCAGTGGCAGCAGCGCACTGGTCAGCCGCCAGCTGCCGAACAGGTGGGTGTCCAGTGCGGCCTGCGCCGAGGCGAGGTCGGCGTTGCTGGCACTGGCGTCATGGTCGTAGTGGCCGCCGGCGTTGTTGACCAGCACGTCGAGCCGGCCGTAGGTGATCTCGATCCAGCGCGCCAGCGTGTCGACCTCGTCCTGGCGGGTGACGTCGAGCTGCACGGCGATCACGTCGCCGGGCGCACCGGCCAGTTGCCGCGCGGCACGCAGTCCCTTGTCGAGATCGCGCGCGCCGAGCAGCACGGTCATGCCGCGTTCGCTGAGCTGGCGCGCCACCTCGAAACCGAGGCCGCGATTGGCGCCGGTGACGAGTGCCACGCGATAGACCGGTGTGATCGCCGGCGTCACCGCCGGCACGCGTCGGGCCGGGCGGCTCATGGCGCGGCAGCGGAGTCGGCCTTGGCGACGGCACTGCAATGCTCGTCGCCGCAGGCCTGCCAGCCACCACCAAGCGCCTTGTACAGCGCCACCGCGCGGGTGTTGATCGCCGCCTCGGCCTGGGCCAGATCGTCCTCGGCGGCGAGCTGGGTGCGCTCGGCGTCGAGCAGTTCGAGGAAGCTGGTGGCGCCTTCCTGGTAACGGACTTGTGCGAGATCCTCCGCACGCTTGCTCTGCGTGGCCTGCTCGATCAGGTGATTCACCCGCACGTGCTGCTGGTTGAAGCCGGTGACCGCGTTGTCGATGTCCTCGATCGCCAGCAGTACGGTCTGCTGGTAGTTCGCCTGCGCCGCATCGGCGCGTGCCTCGCTGGCATGCAGGTTGGCGCGCACGCGCTGCACGTTCAGGCCGGGCCAGCTGATGCTTGGCGCCAGCGACCATGCACGCGTCGACGGACCACCGAAATCATTGCTGCGCCCGGCCAGGAAGCCGAGGAAACCGCCCAGGGTGATGTGCGGAAAGAAATCTGCCTTGGCCACGCCGATGCGCGCGGTAGCCGCCGCGTATTCGCGTTCGGCGACATGCACGTCCGGCCGGCGTGCGAGCACATCGCCGGCGTCGCCGATCGGCAGGTTGATCGCGATCGGCGTGAAGCTTTTCGGCGACACGTCGATATCGAGTTCGCCCGGGCGCTCGCCGAGCAGCACGGCAAGGCGGAATTCGCTGGCGCTGACCTGGGTCTGCAGCACGGGCAATTGCGCCTGCACCGCGCTGAGACGCGCCTTGGCGCTGGCCACGTCCTGTTCCGAGCCGGAGCCGAGCTGATTGCGTACCTCGGTCAGGTGCACGGTTTGCTGCTGGTTGCCGATGTCGCGCTGGGCGATATCCAGCCGCAGCTGGCTGCCGCGCAATTCAAAATAGTTGCGCGCGACTTCAGCCAGCAGACTGACCTGGGCATCGTGCAAAGCCGCCTCACTGGCACCGAGGTCAGCGTGGGAGGCTTCTACCGAACGACGCACGCCGCCGAACAGATCCAGTTCCCACGACGCATCGAAGCCGGCCTGATAAGTGGTGACCGTGGTGCGCTGATCGGTGAAGCCGGGTTGCTGGCCGCGACTGCGCGTGTAGTTGATGTCGGTGTCCACCGTCGGCAGCTGATCGGACTTGGCACTGCTTAGCAGTGCGCGCGATTCATGCAGCCGCGCTACCGCCATGCGCAGATCCAGGTTGTTCGCCGCGGCACGCTGGATCAACGCATCCAGCGTCGGGTCGTTGAACTGCTTCCACCACGCGGCCTGGAACTGCGTGTTGCTCTCCTGCGCCGCGTCCAGTCCCTGCAACTGTGGCGCGACGGGTTTCACTTCGTGATAGTTCGGGCCGACACTGGCACAGCCCGCGAGGATCAAGGCCGCGCTGAGCGCGGCGATCTTGAGGAGCGGTTTCATCTCAGTGGTTCTCCAACGCGGCAGCGTGTGCGCGTGACTCGCGGCGCTCCGCCAGGGCGTGAATGACGACGTAGAGCAACGGCGTGTAGATCAGCCCGGACAGGGTCACGCCGAGCATGTCCGAGGCTACGGCGACACCGACTGCAGCGATCTTGAGTAGCGGTTTCATCTCAGTGGTTCTCCAGCGCCGGTATCGCATGCGCAGCGGCGCGTTCGGCCGCTCGCGCCTCGCGGCGCTCGACCACGGCACGAATCAGGACGTAGAACAGCGGCGTATAGATCAGCCCGAAGATGGTCACGCCGAGCATGCCGGAGAACACCGCCACACCCATCGCATGGCGCATTTCGGCACCGGCGCCGTGCGAGGTGACCAGCGGCACCACACCCATGATGAAGGCGAACGAGGTCATCAGGATCGGACGCAGACGCAGCTTCGCGGCTTCCAGCACCGCCTCGTGGCGGCTCATGCCTTCGTGCTGGCGTTCGCGGGCAAACTCGACGATCAGGATCGCGTTCTTGCACGCCAGTCCGACCAGCACGATCAATCCGATCTGGGTGAAGATGTTGTTGTCACCACCGCTCAGCCACACACCGGCGATGGCGGACAGCAGCACCATCGGCACGATCAGGATCACCGCCAGCGGCAGCGACCAGCTTTCGTACAGCGACGACAGCACCAGGAACACCAGCAGCACGCACAGCGGGAACACCAGGATCGCGGTATTGCCGGCGAGAATCTGCTGGTAGGTCAGCTCGGTCCACTCGTAGCTGAAGCCGTTCGGCAGGTTGTCCTTCGCCAGTTTTTCCATCGCCGCCTGCGCCTGGCCGGAACTGAAGCCGGGTGCGGGGCCACCATTGATTTCGGCGGTGGAGAAACCGTTGTAATGCTGCACGCGATCCGGGCCGGCACCCTGTTGCACGGTGACGAACGAACCCAGCGGAACCATCTGACCCTGTGCGTTGCGCGTCTTCAGCTGCAGGATGTCCTGTGGCGAATGGCGGAATGCCGGATCAGCCGACACGTTGACCTGGTAAGTGCGGCCGAAGCGGTTGAAGTCGTTGACGTAGAGCGAGCCCATGTAGGCCTGCATGGTCTGGTAAACATCCGCCAGATTCACGCCTTCAGCCTTGGCCTTCTCGCGATCCACGTCGGCATCCACCTGCGGCACGCTGACTTGGTAGCTGGAGAACAGGCCGGCCAGCGCTGGCACTTTCTGGCTGGCGGCGATCAGGCCCTGGGTCTGCTTGTACAACTCCTCGAAGCCGCGGTCGCCGCGATCCTCGATCTGCATGCGGAAGCCGCCGATCGTGCCCAGCCCCATCACCGGCGGTGGCGGGAACACCGCGATGTACGCATCCTGGATCGCCGCGTACTTCTGGTTCAGCGCCGCGGCAATCGCTCCGCCCGAAAGCTCCGCACTGCGGCGTTCCTCGAACGGCTTCAAGGTGACAAACACGATGCCGGAGTTGGTGCTGTTGGTAAAACCATTGATCGACAGGCCGGGGAAGGCCACCGCGTGCTCCACGCCCGGCTGTTTCAGCGCGATCGCGCTCATCCGCTGGATCACGTCTTCCGAGCGATCGAGCGAGGCCGCATCGGGCAGCTGCGCGAATGCCACCAGGTACTGCTTGTCCTGCCCCGGCACGAAACCGGTCGGCACGTGCGAGAAGCCGAACCAGGTCAGCGCGATCAAGCCGGCATACACCACCAGCGCCAGCTTGCCCTTGCCGACGATGCGCTTCACGCCACCGACGTAGCGCTCCGAACCGCGATGGAAGACGCGGTTGAACGGGCGGAACAGCCAACCGAACGCGCGGTCGATGCCGCGGGTCAGGCGGTCCTTCGGCGCGTCGTGGCCCTTCAGCAGCACGGCAGCCAGCGCCGGGCTCAGGGTCAGCGAGTTGAATGCCGAGATCACCGTGGAGATCGCGATGGTCAGCGCGAACTGACGATAGAACTGGCCGGTGAGGCCGCTGACGAAGGCGGTCGGGATGAACACCGCGCACAACACCAGCGCGGTGGCTACGATCGGGCCGGTGACCTCGTGCATCGCCTTGCGCGTGGCTTCCTTCGGCGATTGTCCGAGCTCGATGTGGCGCTCGACATTTTCCACCACCACGATCGCATCATCGACCACGATGCCAATCGCCAGCACCAGTCCGAACAGCGACAGCGCGTTGAGCGAGAAGCCCGCGAGATACATGATCGCGAACGTGCCGATCAGCGATACCGGCACCGCCACCAGCGGAATGATCGACGCGCGCCAGGTCTGCAGGAACAGGATCACCACCAGCACGACCAGGAGGATCGCTTCCAGCAGGGTATGCGCTACCGCTTCGATCGAGCCGCGCACGAACACGGTCGGATCGTAGACGATGCTGTAGTCGACGCCCTGCGGGAAATCCTGCTTCAGCTGCGCCATGGTGGCGCGCACTTCGTCGGAGATCTGGATCGCATTGGAGCCGGGCCGCGCGAAGATCGGCAGCGCCACCGCTGGCTTGTTGTCGAGCAGGCTGCGCAGCGCGTAGTTGTTCGAGCCCAGGTCGACCTTGGCGACGTCACGCAGATGGGTGACACCGCCGCCCGCATCGGTGCGCACGATGATGTTGCGAAAGTCATCCTCGCTGACCAGTCGGCCACGGGTGTTGATGTTGAGCTGGAACGCCGAGTTGCTCGGGCCGGGCGGTGCATTCAATGCACCGGCAGCGACCTGCACGTTCTGCTCCTGGATCGCGTTGATCACGTCGCCGGTGGTGAGTCCGCGCGAGGCCAGCTTCTGCGGGTCCAGCCACACGCGCATCGAGTATTCGCCTGCACCGAAGATCTGCACATCGCCCACGCCGTCGAGCCGGCCCAGCACATCCTTCACGTGCAGCCGCGCGTAGTTCGACAGGTACAGCATGTCGTAGCGCTGATCGGGTGAGGTGAGATGCACCACCATCGTCAGGTCGGGCGAGCTCTTCTGCGTGGTGACGCCTAGGCGCTGCACTTCCTCGGGAAGCTTGGGCAAGGCCTGCGCCACGCGGTTTTGCACGTCGACCTGGGCAGTTTCAAGATTGGTGCCCAGCGCGAACGTCACGGTGAGCGTCAGCGCGCCGTCACTGGTCGACTGCGAGGAGGTGTACAGCATGCCTTCGGCGCCGTTGATCTGTTCCTCCAGCGGCGTGGCGACGGTTTCGGCGATCACCTTGGGATTGGCGCCGGGATAGCTGGCGTGCACCACCACGGTGGGCGGCACGACTTCGGGGTATTCGCTGATCGGCAGCTTGAATACCGCGATGCTGCCGGTGATCACGAACAGCAGCGACAGCACGGCGGCCATGATCGGCCGGTTGACGAAGAATTGGGCAATGTTTTTCATGGGGCGCGACTCAGTCCTGCGCGCGCTTGCCGGCGGTGGCCGTGGTGGCCAGCGCGGTGCGCGCGTCGTCATGGTTCATCGTGGGTGTGGCCGGGCCGGCGTCGACGAGTGCCTTGTCGCTCGCATCGAGGCGATATTCCATCGCCACCTTCTGCGGATTGACCTCGATGCCGGGACGCACGTGCTGCAGGCCGTTGACGATCACCACATCGTTGCCGTCGAGGCCGCTGTCGATTACGCGCAGGCCGTGGTAAAGCGGGCCGGTGTCGACCTTGCGGTATTGCACCTTGTGCTCCTTGTCGACCACGTAGACGAACTGGTTGCCGAGGTCGGTGCCGATCGCGCGGTCGTCCACCAGCAGGCGCGGCCTGGCCTGGCCACTCTGCAATTGCACGCGGGCATACAGGCCGGGCGTGTACAGGCCATCGCGGTTGTCGAACACCGCGCGCAAACGCATCGTGCCGGAGTCGGTATGCAGCTGGTTGTCGACGAAGTCGAGGCGCCCGTCATGCGGATAACCCGCTTCGTCGGCCAGGCCCATCGTGGCCTCGATGCGGGCATCACGGCCGGCCTGGGCGGCGTGCGCGCGCAGATGGTCGAGCTTGAGCCAGGTCTGTTCGTCCACGTCGAAGTAGACATAGACCGGATTCACCGTGACCACGCTGGTCAGCACATTGCTGCTGGTGACCAGGTTGCCGGGGGTGATGCGGATATTGCTGACGCGGCCGTCGATCGGCGAACGCACCTGGGTGAAATCCAGGTTCAACCGCGCGGCGGCGAGTGCGGCGGTGGCGGCAGCGAGTTCTGCGCGGGCGCTTTGCTCGGCGGTGTCCTGGCTGTCGGCTTCCTGTTGTGCCACGGCGTGCTGGGCCAGCAGCATCTGCGCACGGCGCTGGTTGGTTTCGGCCAGCTGTAGCGCGGCCTTTGCCTGTGCCTGATTGGCGCTGAGCCGGTCGACCTCGGCCTGGTACGGGCGCGGATCGAGCTGGAACAGCACATCATCCTTGTGCACCAGCGCGCCTTCCTGGAAATGCACCGAGTCCACGAAACCGCCGACGCGCGGCTGCACCTGCACCGTGTTGACCGCTTGCAGCCGGCCGGTGAATTCGGCGCTGTCACTGACCTCGCGGGTTAACGCCTGCGCTACCGTCACCTCGGGCGGCGGGCCGCCGGCCGGGGTTTGCGCGTGGCTGCTGCTGCCGTGCAGGAGGATCCAGCTGCCCAGTACGCCGGCAGCGACCAGCGGTGCGAGTACCCATTGTTTTTTCATGTCGCGCTCCCAGAACCTGATAGGCCGGGCGCGTCTCCCCGGCGAAGGGTCGAGAGAATAGGTGTACTTTTCGGTATAGTAAATCCACTCCTTGCGCATTACACTCGTGACCCACAATCACGAATCGGTCAGGAATCCAGGCAATGGAAGACTTTTCCGCAATTTCGACCTTCGTCCGCGTGGTCGAGGCCAAGAGTTTCGCCGCCGCCGCCGCCCAGCTGGGTATGACGCCGTCGGGCGTCAGCCGGGCCGTGGCCCGACTGGAAGCCCAGCTTGGTGCACGGCTGCTGTTCCGTTCGACCCGATCGTTGCGATTGACCGACGATGGGGCCTCGTTCCATGCACGTTGCAAGGAGATCCTCGCCGATCTGGCCGAGGCGACCGAGGCGCTCAACTACTCAAACCGCAAACCCACCGGCAAGCTGCGCGTGGGCATTTCGCTGTCGGTCGGCAGGGCCGCGGTGATTCCACGGCTGGCCGAATTCGAGCAGCGTTATCCGGACATCCGGCTGGAGCTGTCGATGAGCGACATGCCGATGGACCTCAACGGCGAAGGCCTCGATTGCGCGATCCGTGTCGGCCAGCTGGAAGATTCAAGTCTGATCGCGCGCAAGATCGGCTACCTGCGCAACGTGGTGTGCGCCTCGCCCGACTACCTGCGCAAGCACGGTGCGCCGCGCAGCATCGAGGATCTGAAGGATCACCGCTGCATCAACTACGTCTACCCGAACGGTCGTCCGCGGCAGTGGCAGTTCGATACGCCGGGCGGCCCGCTCGAAGTGGATATCGACGCGCACATGCTGATCAATGACGGCGAGTCGGTGATCCAGGCAGTGGCGGCTGGCCTGGGCATCACCCAGGTGCCGCGCATGCTGGCGGCCTGCATGATCGAGAAGGGCATGCTCGAACTGGTGATGACCGATACCGCCTCGACCGGCAAGCCGGTGTGGATCGTCTATCCGCAGAAAAAGCACCTGTCGGCCCGCGTGCAGGCCTTCATCGAATGGGTGCGCGAACTGTTCGACCGCACCAACGAGCCGACCTATCCCAAGCGTTCCGCAGCGGTCGAGGTGCCGCTGCCTGCAACCGGCACGGCCGAGAGCGTGGCCGCCTGAAGAGGCGGCCCGCGTCGAGATACCTCAGCCGCCCGTCGGCACCAGCGCGAGCAGTGCCACGCCGAGCACGATGCGGTAGACCGCGAACCAGGTGAAACGGTGCGTGCGGATATAGCCGAGCAGCCACTTCACCGCGATGAAGCCGACGATCAGCGAAACCACGAAGCCGACGATCAGCGCGCTCCAGTCTTCATGCGCGGCACCGCCGCCCTTCGCCACCTTCAGCAATTCGTAGCCGGTCGCGGCATACATGGTCGGGATGCCGACCAGAAAGGCGAACTCGGTGGCTGCGGCACGATTGCTGGTGCCGGCGAGCATCGCGGTGAAGATCGTCGCGCCCGAACGCGAGGTACCGGGGAAGATGCCCGCCACCATCTGCGCCATGCCGACCAGGATCGCCACCCGCCAGGTCACCTGGGTGCGATCCACCTGCTTCGCCGCGATCGCTTCGGCACCGAGCATCCAGAAGCCGCCAATCACCAGCGCCCACGCGATCGGGGTCACCGTCTCCGGCAACTTGAAGCCGTAATGAGTGACGATCAGGC
This sequence comes from Rhodanobacter sp., assembly GCA_050737735.1. Taxonomy (GTDB): domain Bacteria; phylum Pseudomonadota; class Gammaproteobacteria; order Xanthomonadales; family Rhodanobacteraceae; genus Rhodanobacter. The sequence continues at coordinate 35,925 of JBOHYM010000021.1, forward strand.
CAAGTACTGCGGTGATCATGAACGCCACGAACAACTTGAGCAGGTAATCGCGGTTGGCCGGGTCACGCCATTGCGTGAACAACTGCCAGATACGCGACCAGTAGATCAGCGTGACCGCCAGGATCGCGCCGGCCTGGATGCCCACATTAAATAGATCCGAACGTTCACCCAGCCCGAATTTCTCGGCGATCAGCAGGTGGCCGGTGCTGGAAATCGGCAGGAATTCGGTGATGCCTTCGATGATGCCGAGCAGGATGACGTGGATCAGATCGGTCACGGTGCGGTTCCAGATGCAGAGTGGAAAGCCGCCGACTGACTCTGGCACGCCGGCAGGAAGCGGCCTAGCTTACGGGTTTTGCTGGCACGAAAGATGACCGGCCCGGATCGCGGGCCACCAATTCGATCGACAGCTGTAGACCGACCGGGTCGGTGGCAAGCGGCAGCCGGCGCCTCGACCCATCCGACTCAGGGCATGTCCTGCGATTCTCCGGCTTCGTCGATGTGAGCCTGACCCGGTGCCGGCACGGTGATCGCGGCGATGCCCGCCTCGTGCAGCTGCCCGTTGAGCTTCGGCAGATCGGTTGTGCGCAGCGTGCGCCACTGCGCCAGCGCCTTGTCGAGATTCGACTGGTACTCGGCGAGCGCCTGTTGCTGGCCGCCGGTGGGAGCATCGTCGGCGCTTTCCACATCGGTGGCCATCGCGGTGAGCGCATCGCTCATCGCGTGCAGGTTGAGCGAGGTCTCGCTGCTGCCGCTGACCAGCGGCGTGGTCTTCGTGCGCAGCGAGTCCACGCCGACGAGCAGCGGCTTGCGCGCGCTGTCGGTGCCGAGTTTCTTGTCCAGCGCATCCAACTGGTCGCGCACAGCCTCTACCTCGCCGTAAGCCTGCGATACACGCTGCAGGGTCGCGCCGATGTTGCGCGAGTAGGCGAGTCCGGCGGCCAGTTCGTCCTGGCTGACCTGCTCGCGCGGATCCGCTGCGATCACCAGTGGTGCGCGATACGACTTGCCGTCGACGTGCAGCACCAGCTGATAGTTGCCCGGCAGCGCAAGCGGCCCTTCCGGCGTCACCGGCGTGTCCGAGTCCCATGTCGCCGCGATGCTGTAGCCGTATTCGATTGCCTGCGGACGCGGATAGCGCAGATCCCACACGAAACGATGCGCGCCGGCCGCGGCTGACAACACGGCCGGCGCTTTCAGCCAGTCCTTGGCGAAGTAGCGTTCGGCGTCCAGTTTGGCTGGCCGGTCGGCGCTGGAGAACTGGCGCACGAGCTTGCCGTCATGGTCGAGGATGTCCAGCGTCACCGGCCCTTTCGCGTTGGCAGCGAGCCGATAGTCGATCACCGCGCCACTCGGCGGATTCTGGCCGACCGGGGTTTCCGGCGGCAGTGGCGTGTCCTTGTTCTCGTTCGCGCGCACGCGCAGTGCCGCTGCCGGCGTGTACAGATGCGCCGGTGCACCGGCGATCGCCGCGGTGACCTGGCGCAGCGGCGAGACGTCGTCGAGGATCCAGATCGCACGCCCCTGGGTGGCGGCGATCAGGTCGTTGCCGTGCACCAGCAGGTCGCGCACCCACGCGGTCGGCAGGTTGTGCTGCAACGATTGCCAGTGCGTGCCATCGTCCAGCGAGACGAACACGCCACGATCGGTGCCGGCGTAGAGCAGCCCGGCACGTTTGGGATCGGCGCGCACCACGCTGACGAAACTGCCCGCCGGCAAGCCGGCCGCGATATCGGCCCAGCTCGCGCCGTAGTCATGCGTGCGCCACGCATGCGGATTGAAATCATCCTGGCGATGATTGTCCACCGCGATATAAGCCGTGCCCGCCTGCAGCGCGGAAGCATCGAGGGAGCCGATCTGGGCCCATGCGGGCAGACCCTTCGGGGTGACGTTGTGCCAGCTCTTGCCGCCATCGCGGGTGAGCTGGACCAGGCCGTCGTCGGTGCCGACCCAGATTTCGTCGTTGCCGAGTGGCGACGGCGCGATGCTGTAGATCACGCCGTAGCCGCAGGCGCGCGCCTGTTCCGGTGTGGGGTTGCCGTCGCAATGCTGCGCATCCGGCGTGCCGGCATTCAACGCGGGGCTGATCACATCCCAATGCTGGCCCTGGTCGGTACTGCGGAACAGCACCTGTGCGCCCAGGTACAACGCATACGGTGCCTGTGCCGAGAACGCGATCGGGGTGATCCAGGTGTAGTGGTACTTGAAGTCGGTGGGACGCTCGCCGTAGCTGTTGACCGGCCAGGGCGTGACGTTCTGCACGACGCCGGTGCGTCGGTTCCAGCGTGAGACGCGGCCGCCGAGGCCGGTGCCGAAGACGATGTCCGGATCGCCCGGATACGGCAGGTCGTAATCGCGCTCGTCGCCGCCGACCGGACGCCAGTCGCGCCAGGAGATCGAGCCGTAGTCGCTGCGGCTGGCGATGCCCACGGTGCCGGAATCCTGCTGGCCGGAATAGACCCAGTACGGGAACTGGTCGTCGGCGGCGAGATGGTAGAACTGGCCGGTCGGCTGGTTGTACCAGCTGCTCCAGCTCTGCCCGCCGTTGACGCTGACCACCGCACCCTGGTCGCTGGCGGTGATCATCCGCTGCGTGTCCTTCGGGTTGATCCACAGGTCGTGGTAGTCGTCGCCGCCGGGCGCGCCCTTGAACACCTCCCAGGTCTTGCCGCCGTCGTCGGAGCGGCGGATCGACTGGCCGGCCGAATAGAGGCGGTCGCGGTTGGCGGGATCGACGGTGATCCGGCTGAAGTAGTCGTTCGCCAGCCAGCCTTCGTGACTGCTGGCCTGCCACGTCGCGCCGCCATCATCGGAGCGGTACAAGCCGCTCTGGTTCTTTGCCGTCGCGTCGTTGACCACCGCATAGACGCGGCCTCCGCTCGCCGTGGCGAGGCCGATGCGGGCGAGATCGCCGGTCGGCCAGCCGTGACCGCCGATGCGTTGCCAGCTGATGCCGCCGTCGCTCGACTTGTACACGCCGCTGCCCGGGCCGGCGTTGGGCTGGAAGTACGACAGCCAGGGATAGTTGCGTACCTGCCAGGCGGCCGCATAGATGACGGCGGGGTTGGCCGGATCGGCTGCCATATCGACGATGCCGGTGTCCGCATCGACGAACAGCGTCTGCTTCCAGCTCTTGCCACCGTCGGTGGAACGGAACACGCCGCGTTCGTGGTTCGGCCCGTAATAGTGGCCGAGCGCGCCCACCAGCACGGTGTCCGGATGCTGCGGATCGACCAGGATCGCGCCGATATGACGGGTGTCGGCCAGGCCTGCGTGTTGCCAGGTCCTGCCGCCATCGGCCGAGCGATACACGCCGTTGCCGGCACCGATGTCGTAGCGCGCTGCCACCTGGCCGGTACCTACGTAAATCACGTGCGGATTCGACGACGCTACTGCCAGCGCACCTACCGCCGAGGCCGGCTGCCGGTCGAACAGCGACTGCCAGGTACGTCCGGCATCGGCGGTCTTCCACACGCCACCGCCGGCCGTGCCGATATAGAACGTATCGGGCTGTGCCGGCACGCCGGCCGCCATGGTCGCCCAGCCGCCGCGGAACGGCCCCAGCTGGCGCCATTCCAGCGCGCCCGACACGCTGGCCGGAACGGTCGGCTCGGTAGCCCGGAGCGGGTGGGCACAGGCCAGCAGCAAGCCTGTGATCACGACGACAGAACGCAATACGTAACGGATCGACATGGGACGCTTTCTCGTGGAGGAAGGGCTCGCGGAAGAAGGGCGATATCGCGACAGCTGAAGATACTGCGCTCGACCGGTTTCGTAGCGTGTTGGTTGTCAGAGCGACAGTGAGATGCCGGTATACCAGGTCCGTCCGAACGCCGGCTCCAGTCCGGTCTGCCAGACCCGGTCGTAGTACTGGCGGTTGGTGAGGTTGCTGATGCCGGCGAGCAGCCTGACGTTGCGATTGAGTTGCCAGTCGCTGGCCACGTCCAGCACGGTATAGGCGGGGATGCGCGCGGGCAGGTAGCTGTTGCCGCTACCCAGCGGCTGGTCGGAGGACTGCCAGAACTGCGCAGCGGTGGAGACCGCGGTGAGGCTGAGCTTGATGCGCTGCTCGACGCGCCAGGTGACGCCGGCCTTGAGCAGGTAGCGTGGCGCATAGGCGGGAATCTTGCCGACCTGGCCGGGGATGGCGCTGGCCACGTAACGGGCATTGAGCAGGCTGGCGTTGATGAAGGCTTCCAGGTGCTCGCCGCGGTCGGCCAGCGCGGTTGGCGCGAAGAAGTCGTAGTTGAGCTGGCTTTCCATGCCGCGGCTGCGGGTGTCGCCGGTGTTGACCTCGATCACGTCGACGTTATTGAGCTGCACTGCCTCGATCTGGTTCTTGAAGTCGATCCAGAACAGGCTGACGTCGTAGTACAGCCCGGTGACCGGCACGCCATGCACGCCCAGCTCATACGACAGCGATTTGGATGGATCGGGTGCCTGGCCGGGCAGGATATTGGCGAACGGCGAGGCCATGTCGAAATAGCGCAGCGGCCGCCAGCCCTGCGACACGTTGAGGTAAGTTTCGTTGCCGTGGCCGAAATCGTTGCCGATGCCCAGCCCGAACAGCGGCACGGTGCGCGCGTCGGCCTGGTTGATCAGTGGGCGACTGAGGAACGGTGGCTTGACCGTCTCGTCGACGTCCACGCGCTCGTGCTCCAGCCGCACCGAAGGCACGATGTGGAAGCGGTATGGCAGGCGGAACACGTTCTCGGCAAACACCGCGGCGTAGTCGGACGTGCGCGCCTGCACCAGCCGCGGCGTGCCGCTGCGGTCGTAGCGGTCGACGTAAAGATCGCTGCTGGTCCATTGCCGAAACGGATCGTTGCCGTGGAACAGCGTCGTGCCGATGGTGAAGGCATTGCCCTGTCCCCACTTCTTGCGCAGGCGCAGGTCGGCGCCGGTGGTACGGAACTGCTCGTCCTGCAGGGTCGTGCTGGTCGGCAGCGGTTGTGGCGGCAGCGCGTTGGCGGCCGAGCGGCTGGCCAGATCCTGATAGGCGAACCACGCCTTGCCCTCGAACAGCCAGCCGTCGCCGAACTCGCTGCGCTGGCCCAGCACAATCTGGTCGCGGTCGACCCAGTCACGGTTGTACGGGGTGGGCGTCGCCTGCGGGTTGGCCTGCCACTGTGGATAGCTCAGCCGGCCGGGATCGCCGGAAGCCGCGTCGATCACATGCAGGTCGAGCCACCACAGTTGTTGCGCGGTCGGCCGGTAGTCGACGTAAAGATCGCCCTGGCGCATCTGCGAGCCGGCGTTGGCGCGAGTGCCGTCGCTGCCCACATAGGCGGCATCGGCACGCCAGGTCCAGCGCCCGCTGCTGCCTTCGACTGCGTTGTAGGTCGAGTACAGCCCGTGATTGCCGACGACCTGCTCGCTGGTGAACGAGAACGGTGCGCCGGGTGCGGGGCGGCGTGACACCAGGTTGATCACCGGCGCCGGCTCCGGACCGTACAGCAGGCTGGAGCCGCCGCGGATCAGCTCCACGTCGGACAGACTCTGCGTCAGTGGCATCGCATACAGGGTGGGGAAACCGATCCAGTCGCTCTCCATCGGAATGCCGTCCTGCATCACCAGCACGTATTCGGATTCCTGCGGATTGCCCAGGCCGCGGTAGCTCAGGTTGAACTGGGTCGGCGTCGGCTGCTGGGATACCTGGATGCCGGGCGAGCGCGCCAGCAGCTGGTCGAGGTTGTTGCCGATCACGCTGGGCTGGTCGTCGAGATGCGTCACCGTGGTCTTCTTGGTCACAGTGATCTTGGTGCCGTCGACCTCGGGCAGCATGTGTTTCAGCTTGGCCTTGAGGGTCTCGCGCCAGCTCTCGGCGTTGACATCGACCGCTGGAAGATTCGTGGAGGACGTCTGAACCTGTGTGTGGTCCCCTGTGGCATCCGCGGAGGATATGGTCTGTTGTGCCAGTGCACCGGCAGAGGTGAGCGTCAAGGCGATGGCCAGTGGCAGGGCAGCGTTGCGCGGAATCGACATGGGTAACCCTGATGGAAGTTCAAGCACGTCTTTATCGTGCATCGGCGTGCGCGTCGCCATAGGCCAAGCGTTGGTTGCATGACTTCTGTCCCATCGTGCGGCAGCTGTTACAGGCGTAGTGTCAGGGTCTGTGGCATCGTTTCGGGGCGCCACCGCACGCGTCATCTTGGCCGGCCGCCATGCGACCGGATGCGGCCCGTTAGCGCGGGCTTCACCAGAGGGAGGTCTGGTTTCATGCGTATCCGATTGCTGCTTTCCGTGACTGCATTGCTGTTCGTCACCGCGTCCGCGCATGCGTTGACGACCGACGAGCTGGTGGCAAAGAACATCGATGCCCGTGGCGGCCTCGACAAGATCCACGCGATCAAGACGCTCAAGCTCGAAGGCAAGCTGCGTATCGGCGGCCAGTTCGAGCTGACCCTTGCCGAATACAAGAAGGCGCCCGACTCGGTGCGCAACGAGGCCACCATCCAGGGCCTGACCCAGATCCAGGCCTGGGACGGCAAGGACGCCTGGCAGATCTCGCCCTTCCAGGGTCGCCGGGATCCCGAGAAGATGTCCGGCGACGACGCCAAGTCGCTGTCCGATGACGCGGCGATCGGCGGCCCGCTGGTCGACTGGCAGGCGCAGGGCAGCAAGCTCGACTACCTGGGCACCGAGGACATCGATGGTACCGAGGCGCACAAGCTCAAGGTCACGCGCAAGAACGGCGACATCGAGTATGTCTATCTCGATCCGGATCATTTCCTCGAGATACGCACGACCACGGATCAGATCGTGCGCGGCACCCATGTCGAAACGGTGACCGATTACGGTGATTACGAGCAGGTCAACGGTGTGTATTTCCCGTTCTCGATCTCCTCGTCCACCAAGGGCACCGGCCCCTTCGGCAAGCAGCAGATCACGATCGAGAAGGCCGACGCCAATGTGGCGATGGACGACACCATCTTCACCTTCCCGGCCGCTGCCGGGACAGGACATGCAGCGGGGGGAGCGAAGCCATGAAGCATCTCGACAGCAAGCTGGCAGCGCTGCCTGCCATCGCATTCGCCCTGTCGCTGGTTCTGGGCAGCAGCGCGCAGGCGGCCGCACCGGAGGGTGCGACGCAGGGAACCGTGAAATTCGATGCTGGCGTGATCTCCGGCCTCGGCGCACGCAACATCGGTTCGGCCACGATGAGCGGTCGCATCGCCGCGCTCGCGGCGACGCCCGAGAAGGACGGCAAGCTGACGGTCTACGTCGGCGCGGCCAGTGGCGGCGTGTGGAAATCCAGCGATGGGGGCACCACCTACAAGCCGGTGTTCGACAAGCAGGCGGTGCAGTCGATCGGCGACATCGAGATCGATCCGTCCCATCACGACACGGTCTGGGTCGGCACTGGTGAGTCGTGGACGCGCAACTCCGTGTCGATCGGCGACGGCATCTACAAGTCCACCGATGGCGGCGAGTCGTGGACCCACATGGGCCTGAAAGGCTCCGAACGCATCGCCAAGATCGTGATCGATCCGAAGGACGGCAACACCGTCTATGCCTGCGCGCCAGGCAAGCTGTGGAGCGACTCCGCCGATCGCGGCCTGTACAAGACCAGCGACGGCGGCAAGAGCTGGAGCCTGGTGCTGAAGGGCAAGAATCTGTCTACCGGCTGCGCCTCGGTGTCGATGGATCCGAAGGATCCGAGCGTGATCTTCGCCGGCATGTGGGATTTCCGCCGCAAGGGCTGGACCTTCCGCTCCGGTGGTGAATCGCCGACCGCGCCCTCCGGCAGCGGCCTGTATCGTTCCGCCGATGGCGGACGCTCATGGACCGAAGTCACCGCTGCCGCCAACAAGGGATTCCCGAAGCAGCCGTTCGGCCGCATCGCGGTGACCGTGGCGCCGTCGAATCCGGCGATCGTCTATGCCCTGGTCGAGTCGACTGATTCGGCGCTGTACCGCTCCGATGACAGCGGCAAGACCTGGCAACAGCGCGACAAGAGCCAGCTGATGGTCTGGCGGCCGTTCTACTTCGCCAGCCTGATCGTCGATCCGCACAATCCGGATCGCCTGTTCAAGCCCGACCTCAACCTGATCCAGAGCCTCGACGGCGGCAAGAGTTTCGCCAATGTCGGTGGTGGCACCCACGGCGATTCGCACGTGGTGTGGATCGACCCGCGCAATACCCAGAGCACGATCGTCGGCGACGATGGCGGCCTGTGGTACTCGAAGGATGGCGGCAACAAATGGTGGAAGGCAAACAACCTGCCGGTGTCGCAGTTCTATCACGTGAGTTTGGACGACGCCGATCCGTACCGTGTCTATGGTGGTCTGCAGGACAACGCCTGCTGGGTCGGCGACTCGGCCTTTCCGGGCGGCATCGCCAACGCGCAGTGGACCAACTATTGCGGCGGCGACGGCTTCTGGATGTTCGACGATCCGGCCGATCCCAACTACATCTACATGGAGACACAGGGCGGCAGCATCACGCGCGTCAACCGGCATACGCATGAGGCGCGCGACATCCAGCCCAAGCCCAACTACAACGAGAAGCTGCGCTGGAACTGGAACACGCCGATCGCGCTGAGTCCGAACGAGAAGGGCACGATCTACATGGGTGCGCAGTTCCTGTTCCGTTCGCGCGATCACGGGCAGAGCTGGGACCGCATCTCGCCGGACCTCAGCACCAACGATCCGAAGAAACAGGAACAGGAGAAATCCGGCGGCGTCACCGTGGACAACTCCGCGGCAGAGACCTACACGACGATCTATTCGATCAGCGAATCGCCGAAACGGGCGGGGCTGATCTGGGCCGGCACCGATGACGGCAACCTGCAGCTCACCCGCGATGGCGGCAAGAGCTGGAGCAATGTGGTCGGCAACATCAAGGGCCTGCCGGCTGGCGAGTGGGTGTCGTGGGTGCAGGCGGGTGAGTTCGACGCCGGTACTGCATTCGTCGCGTTCGATCGGCACAGCTTCGGCGACATGGCCCCGTACATCTACAAGACCACCGACTACGGCAAGTCGTGGATCGCGCTGGTCACGCCAAAGGACAGCAAGGGCCTGCGCGGCTACGTGCACGTGATCAAGCAGGATCCGGTGAAGCCGAACCTGCTGTTTGCCGGCACCGAGTTCGGCCTGTGGATCTCGATCGATGGCGGCGCGAACTGGGCGCAGTTCAAGGGCGGCGATTTCCCGGCCGTGGCGGTGCGCGACATCGCGATCCAGCCGCGCGATGCAGACCTGGTGCTGGCCACCCACGGTCGCGGCATCTGGATCGTCGACGACATCACGCCGTTGCGCGCGCTTGATCCGAAGGTGCTGGCCAGCGAGGCGAGCTTCCTGCCATCGCGGCCGATCCAACAGCGCATCGAGGCGTTCGGTGGCTGGCCCGGCGGCGACGCCGACTTCATTGGCCCGAATCCGTCGGACGGCGCGGTGATCACCTACTACCAGCGCAGCCGCCACCTGTTCGGCAAGCTGAAAATCGACGTGCTGGACAGCAAGGGCAATCTGGTCGACACGATTCCGGCCAGCGTACGCCGCGGCATCAACCGGGTGGAATGGTCGATGCAGACCAAGGCACCACGCGTGCCGCCGGCTGCACAAATTGCCGGCAACTCGATCCAGGGGCCGCGCGTGGTACCGGGCACCTACACGGTGCGCATGACCAAGGACAAGGACGTGTTCGAAACCAAGCTCGTGGTCGGCCTGGATCGTCGCGCCACGTTCAGTGTGGCCGATCGCCAGGCGCAGTTCGATGCCGCGAACCGGGTCAAGAAGCTGTTCGGCGATATGAGCGATCTGGTGGCCCGGATCAACGCAGTGCGCGCCGCGGCCGTTGCCGACGCCACCACGCTGCCGACGCAGGACGCCACACGCAAACAGCTCACCGATCTGGGCGACAAGGCCAACGACATCCGCAAGAAGATCGTGGCGACCACCGAAGGCGGCGCCATCACCGGCGAGTTGCGCCTGCGCGAGCACACCGACGAACTCTACGGCGCGATCATGTCGTACGAGGGTCGTCCGTCCGATTACCAGATGACCGCGATCGACACGCTCACGCGGGAACTCGGTGACGTGCAGAAATCCTTCACGGATTTCCAGGCCGGCGAACTAAGCAGGACCAATGCCGCACTGAAGGCGAAGCAGCTCAAGGAAATCACGATCCCTGCGACGATGCCGGAGCAGGAGGGTGACGCGGGTGGCGGCAAGGCGGCGCTGGAGGCCGCCATGCGTGGCCAGCAAGAGCGCGATTGAGGCTGGCCTGCACATGCGCAAATGTGCGAAGCGGGGCGCCAAGGCGCCCCGCTCCACTCGGCAGTTGTGACGCCGCCGCCGTCCATTCAGCAGTGGCCAACGCGACCTCCGAGCCTTGAGCGTCCCGTGACAACGCGTCATACACTCATCCCCCTGACCCTGTCCAAGCGAGGAATTGTCCATGCGCCTGCGTCGCTGCCTTGCGGTGCTTGTTCTCGGAGTTGCCACCGCGCTGAGCGCGCACGCGACGGTTGACCCGTCACTGTATCAGGGCCTGCAATGGCGCCTGATCGGACCGTTCCGTGGCGGTCGTGTGCTGACGGTGACCGGCATCGCCGGCGACAGTCGCCATTTCTATTTCGGTTCGGTGGATGGTGGGGTCTGGGCCACGCAGGATGCCGGGCGTACCTGGCAGCCGATCTTCGACAGCCAGCCGGTGGGCTCGATCGGCGCACTGGCGCTGGCACCGTCTGCTCCGAAGACGATCTATGTGGGCACGGGCGAGGCCGACATGCGCTCGGACATCGCCCATGGCGACGGCATGTACAAGTCGGTCGATGCCGGCAGGCACTGGAGCCACATCGGCCTTGCGGACACCCGGCAGATCGCCAGCGTGCTGGTGGACCCGCGCAATCCGGACGTGCTGTTTGTCGCTGCGCTTGGCCATGCTTATGGCGCCAACGCCGAGCGTGGAGTGTTCCGTTCCAGCGATGGCGGCAAGCATTGGGACAAGGTGCTGTTCAAGGACGCCGATACCGGTGCGATCGACCTGGCCTTCAAGCCCGGCGACCCGGACACGATTTACGCCGCGTTGTGGCAGACCCGGCGGCCCCCATGGAGCGTGTATCCGCCTTCGAACGGGCCGGGCAGCGGTCTGTACGTGTCGCATGATGGCGGTAGTCACTGGAGCCAGCTGCAGGGTAACGGCTTCCCGGCGCATCCCGGCCGCATCGGCATCGCGCTGGCACCGAGCCAGCCCAATCGCGTGTATGCGCTGGTCGATGCGGCGCAGGGCGAAGGCGGCCTGTATCGCTCCGACGACGGCGGCGCGCACTGGAACCACATCACCGGCGACCAGCGCATCTGGCAGCGCGGCTGGTATTTCTGCCGGTTGACGGTGGACCCGAAGAACGCCGATCGGGTGTACGTGATGAACACCATCGTGCTGCGCTCCGACAATGGCGGCAAACAGTTCATCGCGCTGAAGGGCGATCCCACCGGCGACGATTTCCACCAGCTGTGGATCGACCCGACCGATCCGGATCGACAGATCCTCGGTATCGACCAGGGCACGTTGATCACCCTCAACGGCGGCAAGACCTGGAGCAGCTGGTTCAACCAGCCGACCGCGCAGATCTATCACGTCAGCACCGACAACCAGTTTCCGTACTGGGTTTACGGCGCGCAGCAGGATTCCGGCGCGGTGGCATTGCCCAGCCGCGGTGGCAGCGGTGACGGCATCACCATGCAGCAGTTCCACGAGGTCACCGCGGGCGGCGAGAGCGGCATGATCGCGCCCGATCCGGACGACCACGACATCGTCTATGGCGACAAGGTCGACAAGCTCGACATGCGCAGCGGCCAGACCCGCAACATCGATCCCACCCTGGCCTATCCGGCCGCGCACTACCGCGGAGCATGGACGCTGCCGCTGACCTTCTCCAAACGTGACAGCAAGGTGTTGTACTTCGCCAACCAGCGCCTGTTCCGCACTGCCGACGGTGGCGACCACTGGACGCCGATCAGTCCCGACCTGACCCGTGAGGATGCCGGCACGCCGGCCAGTCTTGACGCGCCCACCGCGGCCGACGACGACCACGTCGGCCAGCGCCGCGGCGTGATCTACACCATCGCGCCGTCGCCGCTGAGCGCGCAGGCGCTGTGGGTGGGCACCGACGATGGTCTGGTCTGGCGCAGCACCGACGACGGCGCGCACTGGCAGCAGGCCACGCCCGCCGCGCTCACGCCGTGGTCCAAGGTGGCCGGCATCGAACCTTCGCACTTCGACGCGAACGTGGCGTATCTGGCGATCGATCGTCACCGCCTCGACGACGACACGCCGTACATCTACCGCACCACCGATGGCGGCACCAACTGGACGCGCATCGACAGCGGCATTCCGCGCGACAGTTTCGTCAACGTGGTGCGCGAGGACCCCGTGCGCAAAGGCCTGCTCTACGCCGGCACCGAAAAGGGCATGTTTGCGTCGTTCGACGACGGTGCCCACTGGCAGCCGTTGCAGCAGAACCTGCCGATGACCTCGGTGCGCGACATCGACGTGCACGGCAACGACCTGGTGATCGCCACCCACGGTCGCGGCTTCTGGATCATGGACGACGTCACCGCGCTGCGGCAGCTGGATGAGGTGCGCGCGAACGCGGCCACCCTGTTCAAGCCGGCCGACGCGATCCGCGCACGCCCGGCCAGCTTCACCGGCACACCGTTCCCGAAGGACGAGCCGACGGCGGCAAACCCGCCCAATGGCGCGATCATCGACTACGCGTTGCCGAAGGCGGTCACGGGTGCGCTGACGCTGACCGTATTCGACGCACAGAATCACAAGGTGCGCAGCTTCAGCAGTGCCGACAAGGTGACGCCGCCGGACCCGACCAAGCTCGATGTCGCGCCGGAGTGGGTGCCCGTACCGATGCGCCTGTCCACGACCGCGGGCATGCACCGCTTCGTGTGGGATCTGCGTTATCCGCAACCAGCCGGCGTCGTGCCCAATCCCGAGAAGGAGAGTGCTGGCGTGTGGGCGCCGCCGGGCAACTACAGCATCGAGCTGGCCGTCAATGGCCACAGCTATCGGCAGCCGCTGCGGCTGCTGCCCGACCCGCGCGTGAACGTTTCCGCCGCCGCCCTGGAGCGCGAATTCGTGCTGGCACGCAAGGTGGAGGACGCATCCGCGCAGGCAGCGTCCGCCAGCACGGATGCCACCAGGCTGCTCAAGCTGCTGGACGCGCGGCAGGCGCATGCCGGTGCTGACCTGCATCCCCGGATCGCCGCGCTGATGGACAAGATGTCGGACCTGTCTGGTGTCGTGGCGCATCCCGATCCGCGCAACTCGATGGGCACGCCGCCCCGACGCACCGACAGCCTGCGCGCGCTGTCGATGAACCTGGACAAGCTCGAACAGGCCGTCGATGGTGCCGATGCCGACCCCAGTGCGGATGCTCTGACGTCGTATGCCACGCTTTCACAGACGCTGGTCGCCACGCTCGACGCATGGCAGCAACTGAAGCGTGTCGACCTGGCAGCGCTCAACGCGCAGTTCAAGGCCGCCGGAGAAAAGCCGATCGCCTTGTGATGACCGTGGTGCCGCCAGCACGTGCCTACTATCGGTCGGTTGCATTCAGTTGTAGATTGCCGAGAGACCTGTGAGGAGCTGCTGTCGCCCATGCAACGCGCCATGCCTCTGCAGCACGGCTTGAGATTCGACCCGCAGCGGCAGGTCGTATCGTCACGGAGAAGTGAGCCGTGACGGGTGTGGCTGCCACCGGTACGGTGGAACAGGCACTGGCCCACGCTGCACAACTGCTGGATCGTGATCCGGCACTGGCCGTCGAGCAGATCACCGAGATTTTGCGGGTCGCCGAAGGTCACCCGGCCGCGCTGCGGCTGCTGGCGACGGCGCGGTCGATCCAGGGTGATGGTCAAGGCGCGCTCGACATCCTCGAACCCCTGGCACGGACCCAGCCGAACTGGGCGATGGTGCATCTCGACCTGGGCCTGGCACTGGGACGCGCCGGGCGCGGCCAGGACTCGATCGATGCGTTGCGCCGGGCGGTGGCGCTGAAACCCGACCTGCCGCAGGCCTGGCGCGTGCTGGGCGACCATCTGATGGCGGCCGGCGAACAGGCGGCGGCCGACGCGGCGTATGCCAGTCACGTGCGTTATTCGACGCGCGATCCGCGCCTGCTGGATGCTGCTGTGGCACTCGTCGAGAACCGCATCCCCGCGGCCGAAGCCCTGCTGCGCGAGCATCTGCGGCAGGCGCCGACCGACGTGGCCGCGATCCGCATGTTGGCCGAAGTCGCCGCGCGGCTGGGCCGCAGCGAGGACGCGCTAAACCTGCTCGCGCGCTGCCTGGAGCTGGCACCCAGCTTCGATGCCGCGCGCCTGAACTACGCGCTGGTCCTGCATCGCAACAACCAGCCGGAACAGGCACTGGTCGAGATCGAGCGTTTGCTGGCGGCGGAGCCCGGTCATCCCGGCGTCCGCAATCTGAAGGCGGCGGTGCTGTGCCGGATCGGCGACTACGAGCCGGCCATCCGCATCTATGTCGACCTGCTGGAGCACTACCCGCGCAATGCGAAAGTGTGGGTGAGTTATGGCCACGCGCTGAAAACCGCCGGTCATGGCGAGCGCGCCATCGACGCCTATCGCCAGAGCTTGCTGCTCGAACCGTCTTTCGGCGAAGTCTGGTGGAGTCTGGCCAATCTGAAGACCTACCGCTTCAGTGCCGACGACCTGGCCGCGATGCGTCGGCAGCTGGCACGCACGGATCTCGCCGAGGACGACCGTCTGCATCTGGAGTTCGCCGTCGGCAAGGCGTTGGAGGATGCTGACGAATACGAGCCATCCTTCCGGCATTACTCGCGAGGCAACGCGATCCGCCGCGCGCAACTGCACTACAGCGCCGACGACACCCATGCGCGAGTGCAGCACATCCGCGAGCACTACACGCGCGATTTTTTTGCCGCGCGGGCAGGGGCCGGCAGCACGGCGCGCGATCCGATCTTCATCGTCGGCCTGCCGCGTTCCGGCTCCACCCTGATCGAGCAGATCCTGTCCAGCCACAGCCAGGTCGAAGGCACGATGGAGCTGCCCGAGGTCACCTCGATCACGCGCATGCTGCGCGGGCAGGGTGATGCCGACAGCGCGATGCCGTACCACGGCGCACTGGCCGCACTCGATGCCGACGCCTTGCGCGCGCTCGGCGAGCGTTATCTCGCGCACACCCGAATCCAGCGCAAGACGGCCGCGCCGTTGTTCATCGACAAAATGCCGAACAACTTCATGCACATCGGCCTGATCCACCTGATGCTGCCGAACGCGAAGATCATCGATGCGCGCCGCCATCCACTGGGCTGCTGCTTCTCCGGCTTCAAGCAGCACTTCGCACGCGGGCAGAGCTTCAGCTACGACCTCGCGGATCTGGGTTGCTACTACCGTGACTACGTCGCGCTGATGGCGCATTTCGACGCCGTGTTGCCGGGGCGCATCCACCGCGTCGTGTATGAGCGCATGGTCGAGGACACCGAAGGCGAGGTGCGCCGCCTGCTTGATTATTGCGGCCTGCTGTTCGAGGAATCGTGCCTGCGCTTCTTCCAGAACGCGCGGCCGGTGCGTACTGCCAGTTCGGAACAGGTACGCCAGCCGATCTACCGGGAAGGGGTGGATCACTGGCGGCATTACGCACCATGGTTGGTGCCTTTGGAGTTGGCCTTGGGGCCGCTACTGGAGAGCTATCCCGAGGTGCCGGAGTCGGAGAAAACGTAGTTACTTTCGCGGGATTGTCGTGGACTGGGAGGGGAGCTTATGCACGCGAACAGATCCAAACGCATCATGGGGACACAAGGGGTGAGGCTGGTCCGGTTGCCGCTGGCCGCGGCGATCTGCCTGGCCGTGGCCGCGCCAGCCTTCGCGCAGGACGCTGCGCCATCCGCGGCAGCGACCACCACACCGGCTGCCAAGCCGAAAACCACCACGCTGGGTGTGGTGACGGTGACCGCGCAGAAGCGCACCGAGAACCTGCAGAAGGTGCCGATCAGCATCAATGTGCTGGCGGCCGATCAACTCGAGGCGCTGCAGGTGCAGAACTTCAACGACTACGTGAAGTACCTGCCGAGCGTCACCTTCCAGCAGGGCGGCGGCGGCATTGCCACCGGCCCCGGCTTCGCCACGATCTACATGCGCGGCGTGGCCAGCGGTGGCAACACCAACCATTCCGGGTCGCAGCCGAGCGTGGGCGTGTATCTCGACGACCAGCCGGTCACCACGATCCAGGGTCCGCTCGACATCCACATGTACGACATTGCCCGCATCGAGGTACTGGCCGGGCCGCAGGGCACGTTGTATGGCGCCAGCGCCGAGGCCGGTGCCTTGCGTATCATCACCAACAAGCCCGATCCCAGCGCTTTTGCCGCGAATTACACCGTCGGCATCGATCAGGTCGACCACGGCGGCATCGGCGATACCTTCGAAGGCATGCTCAATATCCCGATCAGCAGCAATGCGGCGGTCCGGCTGGTCGGCTGGCACGAGCATGATGCCGGCTACATCGACAACGTGGCCGGCACGCGTACGTTCCCGGTGTCCGGCATCAGCGTCAGCAACGCGGACAATTGCGTGCCAAGCGCGACGCTGCAGTGCTTCGGCCACGCCAGGAACGACTACAACGACGTCAACACCAACGGTGCGCGCGCGGCGCTGAAAGTCGATCTCAACGACGACTGGTCGATCAGCCCGACCTTGATGGGGCAGCAGACGATCTCGCATGGCACCTTCGCCAGCGATCCCGCCATCGGCTCGCTGGCGGTGACCCACTTCTATCCCGAGCGCGTCGATGACCGCTGGTGGCAGGGCGCGCTGACCGTGCAGGGCAAGATCGGCAACTGGGACCTGACCTACGCCTACGCCCATCTCAAGCGCAACCAGGAAGAGCAGACCGACTACAACGACTACTCGTTCTGGTACGACACCCTGTTGCAGTACGGCGCGTACATCCACGACAACAGCGGCAACCTGATCAATCCGTCCGAGTTCATCACCGACCGCGATCACTACACCAACAGCAGCCACGAGCTGCGCATTGCCTCGCCGAGCGACGATCGTCTGCGCCTGGTCGCCGGTGCGTTCTGGCAGAAACAGAAGCACGACATCATGCAGGACTACCAGATCAACGACCTGGCTTCCTCGCTGTCCGTTCCGGGCTGGCCTAACACCATCTGGCTGACCAAGCAGATGCGCTACGACCATGACGAGTCCGTGTTCGGCGAGCTGTCGTACGACTTCATTCCGGACGTGCTCACCGGCACGGTGGGCGAGCGCTATTTCCGCACGCGCAACAACCTGTACGGCTTTTACGGCTTCAGCAGCGGTTTCTCGCCGAATTCAAGTTATGGCCAGGCCGGCTGTATCTCGCCCGATCCGTTCCTGGGTGCGCCTTGCATGGACTTCAACAAACAGGTGAAGGAAAGCGGTTCGCTCAGCAAGTACAACCTGACCTGGAATATCTCGCCCACCAAGATGATCTATCTGACCCGGTCCGAAGGCTTCCGCCCGGGTGGCGTCAACCGCGCGGGCGACTTGCCGCCCTACCAGGCGGATTTCCTGACCAACCTCGAACTCGGCTGGAAAACCTCCTGGCTCGACAACCGGCTGACGTTCAACGGCGCGGTGTTCCGCGAGACCTGGAACCACTTCCAGTTCAACATCCTGGGACCCAATGGCCTGACCATCATCGAGAACGCCAATTCGGCCCGCATCGACGGGTTCGAGTCGCAGCTGAACTGGCAGGCGACCTACAGCCTGAATCTCAGTGCCGGCGTCGCGTTGTACGACGCCAAGCTGACCGCGAACTACTGCGGATTCACCAATGCCGCCGGCAATCCGGTCACCTATTGCCCGGCCGGCACGATCAACCCGCAGACGGGCGAGGCCGTGACGGGACCACAGGCCCCCACCGGCACCCAGTTGCCGATCACGCCACGGTTCAAGGGCAACCTCATCGCGCGCTACAGCTTCAACCTGGGTGGCATGGACGCCTTCGTGCAGGGCGCACTGGTGCACGTGGGTGAACGCACCACCGACCTGCGGCTGGTCGAGCGCAATTTGCTCGGCAATCTACCCGCGTACAACTCCCTCGATCTTTCCGCCGGTATCCAGAAGAGCAGCTGGTCGGTAAACGTGTACCTCGACAACGCGTTCGACAAGCGCGCAGCCCAGTACAAGTTCACCGAATGCGGCGTGACGATTTGCGGTGCCCACGACGTGGTGCCGCAATACCCCGATGGGCAGGTCTATACCGGTTTCAGCCAGCCGCGCACGATCGGCATCCGTTTCAAGCAGGATTTCTAGGCGATCGGCTGTTTGCCATGCGGGATGAGAGCCCCGGCGTAGGCCGGGGTTTTTCATGTGGCGAGAATGATTCGACTGGAGTCTGATTTCGCCAGTTGATGGGATCGGACTCCAGCCGCGGGCCATCCAGCCTGGGAAAGAGGTCACCGGTGGGCATGGCACTGAAGATCGACCGGGTGCCGTTCGCTTTCGCGGCTTTGCGGATGATCTGTTCACTCAACTCTTCGTAGATGCGCAAGGTCTTGTCTGCGCAAGACGCCAGCCATTGCACGCCGAACGCGGCATGGGTCTGGTTCACCTTGAGCTTCCTGGCCGAATCAAGTCCGTCGAGCGCACTCTTCATTAAGGTTCGCTCGATGTTCGTTGATGCTGCGACGCAGAAAATCCGCTAGTGGCTGGCGCTACGTCGAGTCGTGCGGTGCCGTTGGGTTTCCCCTTGCGTATGATGAGAATCAAAGAATGAAGCCTTTCTTGAGGCGGCATTGCATATAGCGAGTTGTAATAAGAAGGGGCGCGTCATTCTATTGCAATGCAACAATGATTGAGGCAGGATCAAGTCGCAGGAAGCGTTTGGAGCGCGGAAAGCGGCAGCATCTCGATGCGCCCACCGCGCCTCCCAGGCAAGGTGATCGGGGGATCGCAGTTGTATGGCCTGTGCGCATGAGCGCCATGTGCCCTACTTGCATCTTCTCGCAAACTCTCCTGTATCAGGCTCTGCAAAAGTGCCCTAATGCCTTGCTGCCGATCGCGCGGTGATCGGCCTGCTCCCACCTGCAGTGTGTATTTGTCCTGGCCGTTGATTCGCCCGGGATGGGCGGTGCTGCGCCGTGGATTCGATGACCGAGTTGCACCGCCGGACGGGGCAGCCTGGAGATATCGAATGCGCACGAATCAGATGGACGTCTATACGTCCATATGATTCTCGTACACCACTAGCGGAGTAGCAGCCGATGAAGCGATGTATGCAGTGGATACTTGCAGGTGCAATATTGTCGATTCCCGTATCGCAGGCCTCGGCGCAGAGTGCTCCAGCCAGCACGATCACGGGCAACGTGGCGGTGGTCAACGACTACCTGTTCCGCGGACTGTCACAGACCAATTTTGATCCGGCCGTGCAGCCCGGCATCGAATTCGATCACGCCAGCGGCTGGTACATCGGTGCCTGGGGCAGCAATATCAGCTGGCTGTCGGATGCCTCGACCACGGCGGCGCCAATTTCCAGCAGTCTCGAGGTCGACCTCTACGCTGGCTATCGGGGCAGCTTCGGCAAGGACTGGAGCTACGACGCCGGTCTCTACGAGTACTACTACCCCGGCAGCTATCCGGCAGGGTTCACCCGGCCCTATACCACCGAGGCGTATGCATCGCTGGGTTGGAGCGGGCTCACGCTGAAATATTCGTACACACTCACCAACCTGTTCGGTGTTGCCGACAGCAAGCGCAGCGGTTACCTCGACCTGTCCTGGAACTACGCGTTCAGCCCCGGCTGGACCTTCAATTCCCATGTAGCCCATCAGGACGTGGCGCACGCCTCGGGCGCCTCATACACGGACTGGAAACTCGGCGTGACCCGGGCCTTCGGTGGGGGCTACTCGGTGGCCCTGGCCTATTACGACACCAATGCGGCGCGCAGCGCGTACACCAATGCTTACGGCCATTACCTGGGCCGCGCCACCGGCATCCTGACCCTGTCCAAGTCGTTCTGAGCCGATATCCATCGGTCGCAGCGAGGTTCGCCGCGGCCACAACCCGGGAGACATGCATGAAATTGATCAGTTGCATCATCCGGCCCTACAAGCTGGACGAAGTGCGTGACGCGCTGACCGCAGCAGGTGCAAGCGGCATCACGGTCAGCGAAATACGCGGCTTCGGTCGCCAGAAAGGGCATACCGAGCTGTACCGCGGCGCGGAGTACGTCGTCGACTTCCTGCCCAAGCTGAAACTGGAAGTGGTGGTGGACGACAAGCTGCTCGATACGCTGCTGGAGGCTGTGCAGCAGTCTGCCAGAACCGGCAGCGTAGGCGACGGAAAGATCTTCATCAGCACCGTCGACCAGGTCATCCGCATTCGTACCGGCGAGCTCGACGCCGACGCCCTCTGACCCAGCCCTGCGAGGTTTCCATGAAAGATTTGATGTTGTTGCGCCACTCGCGTGGCCCGCTGGCGCGTTTGGCGCCATGGATGATGTTGCTCTGCCTGCTGCTGCTCGCCCCTGGCCTGCATGCCGAGGCGGCGGCCGCCGCCCCGGTGGTCGACAAGGGTGATGTGGCCTGGATGCTCACCTCCACCTTGCTGGTGCTGATGATGACGGTGCCGGGCGTGGCGCTGTTCTATGGTGGCCTGGTCCGCTCCAAGAACATGCTGTCGGTGCTGATGCAAGTGCTGGCGGTGTTCTCGATGATCATCGTGCTGTGGGTGATCTACGGCTACACGTTCGCCTTCGACGCCGGCAACCCGTTCGTGGGCAACGCCAGCAAGCTGTTCTTGCGCGGGGTCACGACCAGCTCGCTGGCGGACACCTTCACGGCCAGCGTGAAATTGCCCGAGTTCGTCTTCGTCGTGTTCCAGGCAACCTTCGCCGGCATCACCGGTACCCTGATTGTCGGTTCGCTGGCCGAGCGCATGAAGTTCGGAGCGGTGTTGCTGTTCACCGCGCTGTGGTTCACCTTCGCATACATACCGATCGCGCACATGGTATGGGGTCCGGGCGGCTTCATGCTGACGCGCGGCGCGCTCGACTTCGCCGGCGGCACCGTGGTGCACATCAATGCCGGTGTTGCCGGACTGGTCGGTGCTTACCTGCTCGGGCCGCGGATCGGTCTCGGTCGCGAAGCGATGAAGCCGCACAACCTGACCTTCACCATGACCGGTGCCTCGCTGCTGTGGGTGGGCTGGTTCGGTTTCAATGCCGGCTCCAACCTGGAGGCCAATGCGGGCGCTGCGCTGGCCTTCATCAATACGCTGGTCGCCACGGCGGCGGCGGTGATGGCATGGTTGCTGATCGAGCGTGTGCTCAGGGGCAAGCCGTCGATGCTTGGCGGTGCGTCCGGAGCAGTGGCGGGTCTGGTAGCCATCACGCCGGCATGCGGTACGGTAGGGCCGATGGGCTCGATCATCATCGGTGCCGCCGCCAGCGTGTTCTGCGTGTGGGGTGTGAGTGGACTGAAGAAGCTGCTCAAGGCCGATGACGCGCTCGATGTATTCGGCGTGCACGGCGTGGGCGGTATCGCCGGTGCCCTGCTGACCGGCGTGTTTACCGCACCTGCCCTGGGCGGCACCGGTGCGGCGGACTTCTCCATCGTCCATCAGCTTGGTATCCAGGCGCTGGGAGTGGGGGTCACCCTGGTCTGGAGCGGCGTGGTCTCGCTGATCGCCTACCTGCTCGTGCGCACACTGTTTGGTGGCCTGCGCGTTGGCGAAGAGAGCGAACTGCAAGGTCTCGACATCACCAGCCATGGTGAGGCAGCCTACGAGCCCTGAGGTCCGACGGGTCCGCGCCGGTGGCGCAGACCCGTCGTCGGTTTGCTGCAAAATGGTGCAAACACTCGGCGTACTTGCTCTTGCATGATGCGCTTTATCCCGGGACTCGCTTTCGGGTGACGCGCAAGTCCATGTAGATGCAGGAGTTTATGCTGTGGCATTGCTTTTGCTTTATACGAACAATCACTCCCACCCGAGGTTTCCCCATGTCCGCCCAAAAAGTGCTCGATCTGATCGTGGAACACGAGGTCGAATTCGTCGACTTCCGTTTTGCCGACATGCTCGGCGTGCATCACCACGTCACCTTCCCGGCCCACGCGATCGACGAGTCGACGTTCGAGGATGGCAAGATGTTCGACGGTTCCTCGATCACCGGCTGGAAGGGCATCAACGAATCGGACATGGTGCTGATGCCCGATCCGGACACCGCCCACCTCGACCCGTTCAGCGCGCACGTGCAGCTGATCCTGCATTGCGACGTACTGGAGCCGTCGACGATGCAGGCCTATGGCCGCGATCCGCGCTCGATCGCCAAGCGCGGCGAGGCGTTCCTGAAATCCACCGGCATCGCCGATACCGCGTTCTTCGGTCCCGAGCCCGAGTTCTTCATCTTCGACTCGGTGCGCTGGCAGAACGATCCGGGTCGCGTGTTCTACGAGATCGGCTCGCAGGAAGCGGCGTGGAGCTCGCGCTACAAGTACGACGGCGACAACACCGGCCATCGTCCGGGCGTGAAGGGCGGCTATTTTCCGGTGAGCCCGGTCGACTCGCTGGGCGACCTGCGCGCCGACATGTGCAAGGTGCTCGAATCGCTCGGCCAGACCGTCGAAGTACATCACCATGAAGTGGCGAACGCGGGCCAGTGCGAGATCGGCGTCAAGTTCAACACGCTGGTGAAGAAGGCCGACGAACTGATGACGATGAAGTACGTCATCAAGAACGTGGCACACCAGAACGGCAAGACCGTCACCTTCATGCCCAAGCCGCTGGTCGGCGACAACGGCAGCGGCATGCACGTGCACCAGTCGCTGGCGAAGAACGGCGAGAACCTGTTCGCCGGTGATCTGTATGGCGGCCTCAGCCAGACCGCGCTGTGGTACATCGGCGGCATCTTCAAGCACGCCCGCGCGATCAATGCGTTCGCCAACTCCACCACCAACAGCTACAAGCGGCTGGTGCCGGGCTTCGAGGCGCCGGTGATGCTGGCCTACTCGGCGCGCAATCGCTCGGCGAGCTGCCGTATCCCGTACGTGGCCAGCCCGAAGGGCCGCCGCATCGAGGTGCGCTTTCCCGATCCGATGAACTCCGGCTATCTGGTGTTCACCGCGCTGATGATGGCCGGCCTCGACGGCATCCTCAACAAGATCGATCCGGGTGCGCCGGCCGACAAGGACCTGTACGACCTGCCGCCGGAAGAGGAGAAGAACATCCCGCAGGTGTGCTCCAGTCTCGACGCCGCGCTGGAAGCGCTGGACAAGGATCGCGAGTTCCTGAAAGCCGGCGGCGTGTTCACCGACGACTTCATCGACGCCTACATCGAGGTGAAGATGAAGGAAGTTACTCGCTATCGCGCCAGCACCCATCCGCTGGAATTCCAGATGTACTACTCGCTCTGATCGCAGCGATTTCGCGGGAGTGAAAAACAACGGGCGCCTCGGCGCCCGTTGTTGTTTATCGCCTGACCATGCTGACGAGGCCTATCTGCGATCGATCGAATACTTGCCCGGCCCGGTGATGCACAACAGCAGCAGCCCACCCGTGATGCTGATGTTCTTGTAGAAGTTGATCATGTTCGCCGCGCGCTCGCCGTCGAGCATCGTCCAGTAGTGATGTCCGATCACGGCGGTGGCCAGCGTATACAGCGCAAGCAGCAGGGCGAGTGGTCGCGTGTAGAAGCCGATCACGATGGCGACCCCGACGAAGAACTCCATGACGACCGCGATGATGGCGGAGACGGTGGGAAGCGGCACGCCTTCCGATGCCATGTACCCGACGGTGCCCGCGAAGCCGGTCAGTTTGCTCCAGCCGAAGATCACGAACAGGGCCATCAGCAAGATGCGGGCAAGCAGGATCAGTTCGTCCTTGCGATGCTCGAACAGGGTGTAGCGCATGATCATTCTCCTTCGGGGTGAACCGTGCGGACGAGCACGAAAGTCGCGTTGACCTTGCCGGCGGCTTGACCGTCAGGCGGGTAGCCTGGATCGAACTATGCGCCACGCGCCCGTACAGTCCAAGCGAAATGATCGGGGTCTTGCGCAGAGGGTCTGGCGGGGCTCAAGCCTCTGGTTGGCGCAATTATTTTCGGGCGCTCATGGCTTGCGGCGGCGCTGGTAGCCAGTTACTGCCGCGCTGGTCGCGCAGACGGCACTGATCAAGGAAGGCGGCCATATTGCGGTCTATGCCGGCGCGGGCTGCTCGATGTGCACGTCAACCGCACGGAACTGGTGATGTCGCCGAAGATCGAGCCGAGCATGGTGTTCGGCGCCGTGTTGTACGGTGCGAAAGCCGTGCTGGCAGGACGCGCGCACGATGTGGTCGACTTGCTTGAATCGAACTTCCTGAAGTGAAATCGTCCGGGGCCTGAAGCAGGCGGCGCGCAGTACGCGCGTTGCCTGGCCCATCAATCGCGCATTGCCGCGGCAATCCTCGCGGCGATCGCCTTGCGCTCCAGCTGCCCTTGCGCGTCCTGCGCAAACGACGGTGGCGTACCGTTCCAGTAAGGGACCACGTGCACATGCAGATGGAATACCGTCTGACCCGCCGCGGCGCCGTTGTTCTGCTGGATGACCACGCCGTCGGCATGGAGGGCGATGTACTCGGCCTTGGCAACCCGCTGGGCAACGAGGGTTATCCGCACCAGATCCGCCGGGGATATTTCCCGGATGTCGCGTGCCTTGGAGGTCGTCGAGATCACCAGCACATGGCCGGGTGCCTTCTGGTCGAGTGACAGGAAGGCCAGCACATGGGCGTCTTCGTAGACCTTGTCTGCGGGCAGCTCACCACGGATGATCCGGGCGAAGGGGTTCTGCGGGTCGTAGTGGGAGTCCGCGGCATCTGACGATGCCGGTGTCCCGGTTCCATGATCCGGCCAGGCAAGCAACGGCGAAGAGAACAGGATGCAGGCAAGGATGGCCGAGCCGAGTAGAAGTTTCATGCTTGCTCCTCAAGGGCACGATGATGGATCCCGCAGTCGATAGCCGTGCCATGTGGTGTTCGACCACACGACGGCCCCGGCATCGGCTCTACGTAGTTGCATGACCGGAAACGGTTGCCGCGGTGCCATTGCGAGTGAAACGACTGCCTGTCTGCGCGCCGGATGCCGAGGCAAAACCGGATCAAGAGGATTGCGATGGTGTGCCATTGCAAGACGATAAATATTATGTAATTCAATAATTTACATGGTGATGACAGCATGGGTCATTTGGCTGCGGTTCACTGTCAAACAATTCGATCATGCAATGATCCACCGACATGCCTTGCCGGCAACGGTCCCTGATTCGGGACGAGAGATATTACGGTTGTTCTTCGACAGCCGGTACTAAACCAGATAACCAGGTCAAGCAGGTGGCAAGCGTGCTTGATTGCCCGAGTCGGCAGCCGCTTCCGTGTTGAAGTGCACGACCCGTTTCAGAAACAGGATGCTGGAATTTTCTGAAACGCGGGTTTCCAGGACGGACAGTTGCCTGCCTATTGCTGGTGGTTTGAATGACGCTGGTCGTCCTTGGTCCAGGAGTATGTCGATACGGTGTTCAAACGGATCTTGATCGTCTGCATGGGCAATATCTGCCGCAGCCCGGCGGCCGAATATCTGTTGCGGCAGCGCATTGGAGCGCGTGCCATCGAGGTGGACAGCGCCGGATTAGGTGCGCTGGTCGGTATCCCCATGGAGCCGGTCGTCCTGGAGTTGCTTGCCGAGGACGGTATCGATGGTTCGATGCATCGTGCCCGCCAGCTGACACCGGCCATGCTGCGCCAAGCCGACCTGGTGCTGGGCATGGAAAAGAATCACGTTGCCGCGATGATCCAGCTTGCACCCGAAGCGCGCGGCAAGGTCTATCTGCTCGACAAGTGGCTGCATGGGGGTGATGTCCCCGATCCCTACCGCCAGCAGCGCGCCGCATTTGAACATGTTCACAGGATGATCACGAGCGCTGTCGATAGCTGGGAGCCTTACCTCTAATTTTCTTTTCCGTGCAATCGGATGACCGTCCACATGGCCGCTACCCAAGACCCCGCGCAGCCCGTGCAGCGCGATGAAGAAATCGACCTGAGCGAACTGCTCGGCACGCTCAGCGATCACAAATGGCTGATTGGCATCATCACCGGCGTGTTCGTGGTGCTCAGCATCGCCTATACGTTGCTGGCCACGCCGATCTATCAGGCCAGCGCGGTCGTGCAGGTGGAGCAGAAGGTGCCAAGCCTGCCGGGGTTGAGTGCGCTCACCCAGACACTCGGAGCGGCCAGCCCCGAAGCCACCACGGAAACCGCGCTGATCACTTCACGCATGGTGATCGGTGCGGCGGTCGACCAGCTCAATCTCACGATTGAAGCCCATCCGCAGCGCCTCCCGTTGTTCGGCAATTTCATCGCCCGCCACTACGCCTCGAAACATCCCAATGCCGTGGCTCCGCCCATGTTCGGCATGGTCGGCTATGACTGGGGCGGTGCGGAGTTGAATATTTTCCAGCTGGATGTTCCCGACAGCCTGCTGGACAGGCCGTTGAGCCTGGTAGCCGGAGAAGGCGGTGCCTATGTCCTGCTGGATAACGATGACAACGTGCTGGTCATCGGCAAGGCCGGGCAATCCTCCAGCGGTCATGGCGTGACCATCCAGGTCAAGACGCTGATCGCCAATCCGGGTACGCGTTTCCGTGTCTTCCGTCATCGCGAGCTGACGGTGATCAACAAGCTGCAGCGGGGCATCAATGTCGCGGAGCAGGGCAAGGACTCGGGCATCCTCGCGATGACCTATGACAATCCCGATCCGGACCTGGCCACCAATCTGCTCGAACAGGTCGGCGAGCTCTATGTGCGGCAGGATGTGGATCGCAATTCCGCCGAAGCGGCGAACAGCCTGAAGTTTGTCAGGGAGCAACTGCCCAATGTGCGCCGCGATCTGGAAAAGGCAACGGCAGCACTCAATGCCTATCAGATCCAGGCACACTCTGTTGACATCAGCATGCAGACCCAGGGTCTGCTGGATCAGGAAGTCTCCATCCAGACCAACATCCAGCAGTTGCGTCTGCAGCAGGCGGACATGCAGCGTCAATACACCCCCGAACATCCAGCCTACAAGGCGCTGATGCAGCAGATCGGTCAGCTCGAGGGGCAGAAGAACGCGATCGACAAGAAGGTCGGCAGCCTGCCGGATACCCAGCAGCAGCTATTGAAGTTGACCCGCGATGTGCAGGTGAGCAATGACACCTACACCGGCCTGCTCAATCAGGCCCAGCAGCTGGACATTGCCCGCGCGGGCACCGTCGGCAATGTACGCATCATCGACAAGGCGGCGGTGGATATCACCCAGCCGATATGGCCGAGAAAGCTCATCGTGGTGCTCGGCGGCATGCTGTTCGGCGGCTTCGTGGCGCTGCTGTATGTCTTCATCCGCCAGATGCTCAATCGCACCATCGAAGATCCGGCCGTCATCGAAAAGCTTGGCATGCCGGTGTATGCCACCATTCCGGTCAGCCTGCGCGAGCAGGCGCTGCAGGGCAAACGCGCCCGCGGCGACGGCAGGCAGCATCTGCTGGTGCTGGATGCGCCCGCGGACCTCGCGACCGAGGCCTTGCGCAGTCTGCGCACGAGTCTGCACTTCGCCCGCCTGGAAGCGAAAAACAACTTGCTGATGATTTCCGGTTCCAGCCCGGATGCCGGCAAGACCTTCGTCTCCGCCAATCTTGCTGCGGTCGTTGCCCAGAGCAACCAGCGCGTGCTGCTGATAGATGGCGATATGCGGATGGGCGCGCTGCACAGAGTGGTGGGCGGCAACCCCAATATCGGCCTTTCCGAACTGATTTCAGGCCAGGCCGAGCTGATCGAGGCGATCCATCCGGTCGCCGCGCAGGAAAACCTGCATTTCATCGCGCGCGGCAAGATACCGCCGAACCCTTCCGAGCTGCTGATGAACGCCAGGTTCTCTGCGCTGCTCAAGCAACTGATGCCACTGTACGACCTGATCATCATCGACACGCCGCCGATCCTGGCGGTGACCGACGCCGCCATCATCGGCCATCACTCGGGTACCAGCTTGCTGGTGGTGCGTTTCGGCCTCAACCAGGCCCGCGAACTTGGCCTGGCCAAGCAGCGTTTCGAGCAGAACGGCGTCGTGATCAAGGGCGCCATCTTCAATGCCGTGGAAAGGCGCAGCAGCGGCTATTACTCCTACGCCTATTACAGCGTCGGCAAGGCGTTGCGATGAGAGGAAGCCTCAGGCCAGAACCGGGGCACGGGCGGATCGCGACGATCGAATGCATGCCTGCATCGCTCCGTCACGTCGCCGAAAAGCCGGATTCAGTGAGGTGTCGTCCCACACAGTCACCGGAAAGGAAAGACTCCGGACGCGGTCCGCCGCCGATCGATCCATGGCGTCATCCATAGCTCGGACGCTCTCCGGGACCACGCAAGATCGGGATCAGCTCCATGCCAACCATGAAGAACTTCGCGCTCATCGGTGCTGCCGGCTACATAGCACCGCGCCATATGCAGGCGATCAAGGCCACCGGCAACCAGTTGCTGGCGGCCTTCGATCCAAATGATTCGGTCGGCATCATCGACAGCCACTTTCCCGGTGCCGACTTCTTCACCGAGTTCGAGCGCTTCGATCGGCACGTCGACATGCGCCGACGGGCCAGAAATGGTGGCCAGATCGACTACGTCGCCATCTGTTCGCCGAATTACCTGCATGACTCGCATATGCGTTTTGCCCTGCGCTCCGGTGCCCACGCCATTTGCGAAAAACCGCTGGTACTGAATCCGTGGAACATCGACGGACTCATGGAAATCGAGCG
This sequence comes from Rhodanobacter sp., assembly GCA_050737735.1. GTDB lineage: Bacteria > Pseudomonadota > Gammaproteobacteria > Xanthomonadales > Rhodanobacteraceae > Rhodanobacter. Next base: position 64,717 of record JBOHYM010000021.1, read on the forward strand.
CGAGGCCGACAAGAAAATCAACACCATCCTGCAGCTGCGCCTGCACCCGGCGATCATCGCCCTGCGCGACAAGGTTCGGCGCGAGCAGGGCCGCAGCAAGCACGAAGTGGACCTTGCCTATGTCACCGCGCGTGGCCACTGGTATCTGCAGAGCTGGAAGGGCGACTCGAAGAAGTCCGGCGGCATCGCCACCAATATCGGCGTGCACTTCTTTGACATGCTGCATTACATCTTCGGAGCGCTGCAGGCCAACGTGGTGCATCTGTCCAGCGACACGAAGGCGGCCGGCTACCTGGAATACGAGAACGCGCGCGTGCGCTGGTTCCTGTCGGTGGATGTCGAGGATGTACCTGCGGCACCACGCGAAAGCGGTCAGCGCACCTACCGCTCGATCACCGTGGATGGCGAGGAGATCGAATTTTCCGGCGGCTTCACCGACCTGCACAACCGCAGCTACGAGGAAATTCTCGCCGACCGCGGTTTCGGCCTGGAAGAAAACCGTACCGCCATCGAAACCGTCGCAGCGATCCGCACGGGCAAGGCGGTGGCTTCCACGGGCGATGCCCACCCGTTCCTGAAAAAGTGAGCAGCATGGACTATTACCAGCACCCTTCCGCCATCGTCGATGAAGGCGCCCGCATTGGCGAAGGCTCCCGTGTATGGCATTTCGTGCACGTCTGCGGGGGCGCCCGCATCGGCAAGGATGTCTCGCTCGGTCAGAATGTGTTCGTCGGCAACAAGGTGGTTATCGGCGACCACTGCCGGATCCAGAACAATGTGTCGGTGTACGACAACGTGACGCTGGAGGAGGGCGTGTTCTGCGGCCCGAGCATGGTGTTCACCAATGTCTACAACCCGCGTTCGCTGATCGAGCGCAAGAACGAGTACCGCGATACCGTGGTGAAACGCGGCGCCACACTCGGCGCCAACTGCACGATCGTTTGTGGCGTCACCATTGCTGAGTACGCCTTTGTCGGTGCCGGTGCTGTCGTCAACAAGAACGTGCCGGCGTATGCGCTGGTCGTCGGCGTACCCGCGCGACAAGTGGGCTGGATGAGCGAGTTCGGCGAACAGCTCGATCTGCCGCTGTCGGGGGAAGGCACAACAGTATGTACGCATACCGGCGCCCGTTACGTGCTCAGCGGTAGCCAACTCGAAAAACGCGGGGCATGAGCGTGATCGACTTTATCGACCTCAAGGCGCAGCAGGCCCGCATCAAGCAGCAGATCGATGCGGGCATTCAGCGCGTGCTGGCGCACGGCCAGTACATCCTCGGGCCGGAGGTGGCCGAGCTGGAAGAGAAGCTTGCCGCCTTCGTCGGTGCCAGGCATTGCATCAGCTGCGCGAATGGTACGGACGCGCTGCAAATCGTGCAGATGGCGCTGGGTATCGGCGTCGGCGATGAGGTCATCACGCCCGGCTTTACCTACATCGCCACGGCGGAGACGGTGGCGTTGCTGGGCGCCAGGCCGGTGTATGTGGATATCGATCCACGCACCTACAACCTTGATCCGGCCAAGCTTGAGGCGGCGATTACTCCGCGGACCCGCGCGATTATTCCGGTTTCGCTTTATGGGCAGTGCGCGGATTTCGACACCATCAACGCGATCGCAAGCCGGCATGGCATTCCGGTGATCGAGGATGCCGCGCAGAGTTTCGGCGCGCTCTACAAAGGGCGGCGTTCGTGCAATGTGAGTACGGTCGCCTGCGCCAGTTTTTTCCCCAGCAAGCCGTTGGGCTGCTATGGCGATGGCGGGGCGATTTTCACCAGCGACGATCAGCTTGCCCTGGTGATGCGGCAAATCGCGCGTCATGGCCAGGATCGCCGCTACCACCACATTCGCGTCGGCGTGAACAGCCGGCTGGATACGCTGCAGGCGGCGATCCTGTTGGCCAAGTTGGAAATTTTCGAGGACGAAGTCGAACTGCGGCAGCGGGCCGCGACCCATTACGGCGTGTTGCTCGCTCAGGCCGGCATCGCCACCGCGCCGTATATCGAACCGCACAACACCAGCGTATACGCCCAATACACCATACGCGTGGACGATCGCGAATCCTTGCAGGCGCGATTGAAGGATGCGGGCATTCCCACCGTGGTGCATTACCCGATTTCAACCCATAGGCAGCCGGCGGTGGCGGATGCCAGCGCGCACCTTCCGGTGAGTGACGAGGTAGCCAGGCAGGTGCTCAGTTTGCCCATGCATCCGTATCTGACGGAGTCGCAGATCAGCCTGATTGTGAAAAACCTCGTCACGGCAGCGGCGAAATAGGTTCGGGCGTGCTCGATCTCCTTGCCAGGTTGATAAGCGGCTCCGTCGACTGGGCGCAGCGCAGAAGCCACGCCCGTCGATTGCGGGGGTACAGCGGCATCTCGCCGCGCGCCACGGTCGGTCTGGGGTCAAAGCTGATCGGTCCCAAGCAGCATTTCCTGATCGGCGAGTTGAGCTATCTCAATCAGGCGCATCTGTCATGTGGCGAGCATTCCAAAGTCGTCATCGGCCGCAGTTGCGCCATTGGCTACAACGTATCGATCAAGGCGATCACGCACTCGCCGGACAAGCCGACCCATAACGCGTCGGGTCCGATCATTCATCTGGAGCGTGACATCACCATTGGCGATGACTGCTGGATAGGCGACAACGTCTTTATCCGGGAAGGCGTCACGCTGGGCAACAACGTGACCGTCGGCGCCAATTCCGTGGTCACGCGGTCGGTACCGGACAACCAGGTGATTGCTGGTGTCCCTGCTCGAGTCATCAAGGAGCGATGACATGCATGTACTGATCATCCCATCCTGGCATCCGCACAAGCGTGGCGATACCAACGGCAGTTTCTTCAGTGAGCAGTTGCTTGCGCTGCATCGGCATGGATGCAAGGCCGGCGCGATCTATCCGCAGTTGCGGCTACTGCGGGATGGGCGCGCATGAAGAAGCTCATTTTCGGGAAATGCTATTCGTTTTCCGGCGAAGCGAGCCACCAGGTCCTGCTCGCCGAGTGCCTGGCGCTGTATGCGGATGCCGGAGATCTCGATCCACAGGTGGAGATACGCATAGCGCAGACGTTTTCGACGCGCAAACCGTCCTCGATCAATCCCCGGGTGCACAGAAAATTCAGCAACGGAATGCGGACGTCGTTTCCTGCAGTAGACGTCTATTGGGGATGGTCGGGCGATGGATGCCTGGAGGCCGAAGTCGTTTTCAAGCTGCGCCACGGCCTCAAGCAGAAAATCCAGAAATTGCTGTCGATGGAATACTCGAGCGATATCGAATCGTTTGAACAGCTGTTGCACGAATTCGTACTGGTGCCATCGACGTATTTCTTCAGGGATGTCGCGCCGATACATGCCGCATGCGTGGCGGTGAATGGTCATGCGTGCCTGCTGGCGGGAACCGGCGGCGCCGGCAAATCGGCAGCCATGCTGGCGCTACGGCAAAACGAGCATGTCGGCTTCGTCAGCGACGATATCGTTATCCTGTCTTCGGCCAACTCCTGCGTTTACCCCAACATGGCGTGGCCAAAGATCTACGGCTACAACTGCGCCGGGAGTTCGCTGAGAGGCGAGATCCTCGCCGGGCGCGGATGGATCGACAAGGTTCACTTCAACATCAAAAGCCGGATCAACGCTGCCAGTGTGCGCAGAAAGATACGACCGGACCGGCTCTATCATCACGTCGAATCGGTATCGATCCCTCCATCGCGCCTGTACTACGTGGTCCGCGAGGATGTTTCCGATATCCGCATCTCGCATCTTGACGTGGCGAATGCCGTCGAGATGACGATTGCCGTCATGAGTGCCGAATACAGCATATTCCACGACCATCTTCACTGGGAGCAATACAACGCACTGGCCACCGCGCAGCCGGCCATGCTCACGATGGAAGAAGTGATTGCAAACTGGCGGTGGGTCTTGTCGGCAGGTTTGGCCGGTGTTGGCTGCCTCAAGATCAGCATCCCTTTTGACGTGGACCAGACCGTCTACCGGAACAGCATGGTCGAGATCCTTGCTGCGGGAATGGTCGCAGCGTCGTGAGAATCGCCATCCTCACCAATGCCTATCCGTATCACCCTGGCGAGCAATTCATCGAGGATGAGATCGAGTACTGGGCGAATACTCCGACCGTCAGCGTGACCTTGCTGCCCGCCGTGGCGGCGGGAGAACCCCGACCCATACCCGAGGGGGTGTCGATCGATCTGGGCATGACCGGCGGCACGAGGATCGAGCGACTGTGGTTTGCGCTGGTAGCACTGTTCTCTGCGATATTCCGCCACGAGCTGCGTTATCTGCGGCAGTCGCGAAAAATGGACACGAACACCATCACACGCGCCCTGCTGCACACGTCCAAGGTCCTGGAACAGGCGACGCGTCTGCAGCAATACGCCAAGGCCCATGGCGAGATTGACGTGGCGTACTGCTACTGGAACGAGACACAGTCCTATGCCGCCGTACTGGCCAAGGCCAGAGGATCGATACGCAAGGTCGTTTCCCGTGCGCACGGGTTTGACCTGTACGAGATGCGCCGGCCGCAGGGATACATGCCGCTGAAGCGGCAATTCATTCATGCCTATGACAGGATCTTCGCGCTGTCCCGGGAAGGTCGCTCGTATCTGGAAGAGACCTACAACGCCTCGCCGGCAAACGTGCAAGTCAGCCCGTTGGGCGTGCCGCTGACTGGCGGCTTGTCGCGATCGAGCCCGCCTGGTTTCCTGCATGTCGTTTCGGTTTCGTTCTGCCTGCCGGTGAAGCGGCTGGACAGGATCATCGACGCGCTGAGCCTGTTTGCCCGTGGACACGACGAGATAAGGACAACGTGGACCCATATCGGTGGCGGCCCGCTGCTCGGGAAGATCAAGGAACTCGCGGCTGCGCGGTTGGCTGACAGGGATAACCTGTCCTTCGAATTCCTTGGCGAGATGCCCAACCAGGCCATCAAGGATTACTACCTGGGTGCGCCCGTCGATGTATTTGTGAATACGAGCGAATCGGAAGGCATGCCGGTTTCCATCATGGAGGCCATGAGTGCCGGCGTACCCGCGATAGCACCCGATGTCGGAGGTATTTCCAGCCTGGTGTCCGAGCAGTGTGGTGCGCTGCTGGGCAAGTGTCCGGGTATCCGGGAAATTGCCGATGCCATCGGCAGGGTGGCACTTGGAGATGACAGGAACACCCTGCGCATGAATGCGCGCAAGGTGATCGAGGCGCGTTTCAGCGCCACCAGGAATTACACGGATTTTGTTTCGAGCGTCCTCGCGCTCGGAGCGACGCAGGGCTGAAACGGACTGCGTATTCCCGCATGGGATGCATCGGGCTCGGCGCGTGCATGGTCGAGCATGACAAAACGGGTTGAACCCGAAAGGTTGGCTGGTGAATATAAAAACCATCTTGGCATTTGCCGTTGGCCCGATCGCCACCGCCGGACTCGGCCTGGTGACCGTGCCGGCGATTGCCTGGATATTTTCGCCTGCCGATGTCGGTCGTCTGAACATCGTCCAGATCGCGGTGTCTTTCGGCGTCTTGCTGTTCAACCTCGGCCTCGATCGCGCCTACGTGCGGGAATACCACGAGTGGACCGACCGCGGAGCCTTGCTGAAGGCGTGTTTTGCACCGGGGTTCGTGCTGCTGTTGCTGGCCATGCTGGCGACACTGCCGTTCGACCAGCACATCGCCAACTGGTTGTTCGGCCTTGGACATGTCGTTTATTACTGGATCCTGGTGGCCTGTGTCGTGGTCAGTTTCATCTCGCGGTTTCTTTCGCTGATCCTGCGCATGCAGGACCGGGGCGTGGCGTTCTCCATGAGCCAGATCCTGCCCAAGATCATTCTCCTGCTGATGGTGGGCGTGCTGGCATTGCCGGTGTTTGCCAGATCCTTCGGGCAACTGGAAGTGGCCTATCTCGTTTCATTGCTGTCGGTCTTGCTCGTTTACAGCTGGAATACCTGGCGCGAGTGGAGGCCTGCACTGCGGGCTGCCGTTTCGCGGGCGCAGGTCCAAGGGTTGCTTGGCTACGGCGTGCCCCTGATATTTGCCGGCGTGGCCTTTTGGGGATTGGATGCCACCAGTACGCTGGCCTTGCGTTCACTGTCCAGTCTTTCGGAGCTGGCGGTTTATTCGGTCTCGATGAGTTTTGCCGGCGTGGGTGTCGTCTTTCAGACGATCTTCACCGTGCTATGGGCGCCACTCGTCTACAAATGGGTGGCCCACGGCGTGGACATGCGGCGGGTTGACCACATTGCCCAGCAGGCGCTGGCCGTGGTCTGCGTCCTGTGGGTTCTGACCGGGACTTTTTCGTGGCTGGCGGATTTTGTATTGCCTGCCCGCTACGTCCAGGTGAAGTACCTCATGCTGTGCTGCATTGGAGAGCCGTTGCTGTACACCCTTTCCGAGGTGACGTGCGTAGGCATCGGCATAACACGCCGATCCATGTTGTCGCTGTGGTCCACCATCGTCGGCCTGGTAGCCAATGTCGCCATCAGCGTGTGGCTGGTGCCCACGTATGGCGCGGCCGGGGCCGTGGTTGCCAACGCGATTGCCTTTCTCGTTTTCTTCATCGCCAGGACTGAAGCATCGGCCTACGTCTGGCGGCCTTTCCCGCGGGCGCGGCTGTATGCCTTCGTCATTACCGCGGTGGGCTTGTCCATCGCCACGCTGGTATTCGGGCCGGGCGCCCCGGTGCACTTCAGCTTTGTCTGGCTGGCCATGCTGCCCGTGGTTTTATGGTGCTTCCGCGCCGAATGGACCGTCATGTACCGATCCTTGCGCTCGTCTATCAAGTCGGAACGTTCGTACCCAGGACCGGAGCGGGAACCCGGTGCGCTCCCGTGACCACCATCCCATCACATCCCAGCTCGGCCCGGCTCGGTGTCGCGTGGGATGCCCGGAGGCGGTGGCATTCACGGTGCGATGCACACGCATGCGGTATTTCACCGATGCGTTTGATGGCGATGCCGCAGACAGGTTGAGGCTCAGCGAATGAAGAAGATCAATTTGTTTGTCTTTGCGGCACATCATCTGTCCGGCAATATCGCGGCGCAGCGTTTCAAGGGTCTGCTGAAATATCTGGATCCGATGAAATACCGGGTGTTCGTCTTCACCCGGGAACCGGCCGCGGGTGTGCCGGTCGTAACGGCGCCGCCCGGTTCGGATGTCAGCATCTTCCCGTTATCCGGACATTGCGTGGGCAGCGAGTCTTCCGCGATGGCGTCGTTGCTGATACTCGCAGCGGCCTTCATGCGGCCATTGCCGTTCATGCTTTCAAATGGCAAGACGCGTGTGCGTCCGTGGTTCGCCCAGGCATTGGCCGAGGCGGACCGTTTGTGCCGCGAGAGACTTGCCGCTGACGAGCGATGTGTGGTCATCGGTACCTATTCGCCGGTCGACGCCCTGATCGCCGCCGCGAGCCTGGCCAGCAGGCACCGCCTTGGCTGCGTGCAGGATTTCAGGGATGGCCTGGTTTTCGAAGCCCTGGGCAAGCCCGGCTGGCTGCGATCGTCCGTACGCAAGCTGATCGAGGGGCGCGTCGTGGCGGCCAGCAGTCTGATCACGTCGGTGAGTCGCCCACTGGTTGACGATTTCCGGCGCCGTTATCCGGGCAAGACGACGGCGATGCTGCCCAACGGCTATGACCCGGCGGACTTTGCCGCGCTGGGCCATGATGCCCGCAGCGACGAGCAGGCTGCGGCGATCCTGGCTCGGCATGTGCCGGCCGGTGCGCAGCTGATCGGCCATTTCGGGCGCATCGGCGCCAGTGACGGATCGGCATCGAAGAGCCTCGATTACTTCGTCGACGCACTGAACGAGCATGTCGAGGCATCTGCGGACAAACATGTGATGTTCGTGGGCGAGCTGACGCGCGCCGAACTTGCATCACTCAAGCGCGCGCGATTCTCCGTCAGCGTGCTGGAGCCGGTCGAGCGTACGCTGGCGCTGCAACTGATGAAACGCTGCAACAAGCTGCTGCTGCTTACCGGCTCGCGTGCCAGTTGTGCCACCGGAAAGTTGTTCGAATACCTCGCCGCCGGGGCGGACGTCGTCTGCGTCTCGGGCGTACGCAATGAAGCGACGGCGATCCTTGCCGAGACGGGTGCCGGGAAAACGCTGCTGACCGGCGAGGGAGCATCCGGTGGTCAGGCGCTGCGAATGGCGCTATCGCCTGCCGCCGTCAGTACAAGCCGTGACATAGGCGCCTACAGCCGAGTGGCGCAGGCCGGCATGCTCGATCGCTGGATTTCGCAAATGGTGCCGACATGAGCACCAGGGATGATTCTTCGATGATGTCTTCGGCGCATCCGGCGATGCCACCGGAGCAATGGCCGGATACGGGCAAGTACCAGTTCACCGTGCGGCATATATTCCTGGGGGCGGCTTTTCTGCTGCTGCTGCTGGCGGTGGTCATACCCAATTCGCTGCCGATCCCCACCGGCGCTGCAATGGGGCTGGCTTTCCTGCTGGCGTTGCCGGGGCTGCGCATCGGCCCGGGTTTCAGGAACCTGCTGGCGCTGTACGTCTGCACAGTCATCGTGACGATCAGCTACATGATCGTCGGCAGCATGCATGATGCGCCGCTGGTTGCCCAGGCCCAGGTTCTGGCGATCTACATCCTTTCACCACTGCTGTGGATGATCATTGCGGATGGTTTGCGGCGGCGGCTTGGCATCGATCGTCTGATCGACTGGTTCATCGTGCTCAGTCTGCTGTGTGCTCTGAGCGTCGCCCTGTTTTTCTATCTGTACCTCACGCGCGGTGCGGCGGCCGTGGCGTTTTTCTTCCAGGGCGCCAATGTCAATCTGGAGGAGGGATTTTCCGGCGCGACCATGCATGTCTACGCTTCACTGATTTTCCTGAGCGGCGGTTTCTTCAGCTCGCCCGAGCTGATCAAGAGCCGGCTCCTGCGGCTTGTGCTGTTGGCAGCGCTGCTGGTTTGCGCGCTGACTTCCGGTCGCTCGGCCTTGATAATCGCCATTCCGATCGGTTGGTTTCTTGGCTTGCTGTTGGCGTCGCGCACGACCGGATACCGCGGAAAATCAGCGTTGACCCGTGTCATCCGGTATGGCCTGCCGTCGCTGGTCGCGGTGCTTGCGGCGCTGTTTCTGCTGCAGGCATACACGAAGATCAGCGTGTATACGGTGCTCGACAGTGTCTCGACCAAGCTTGCCGCAGGCGGTGGCAGCGCGCGGGTTCATATGGCGAATTCGCTGTATGCAGGCATTCTCGACAACGGTGGCCTGGGTTCCGGGCACGGTGTCGGCGTCGGCTTTGTCAGTGACCCGGTTTATCCCTGGCGTTACGAATTGGTGTGGCTGGCCACGCTCTATCGGGTCGGCCTGCTGGGTACGCTGATTTATGCGTTGCCGTTTCTGCTCTACATCGCCAGGGTGATCCGGCTGGCGCTTGGCCACCGGCTGCCGCCCCGGCACAAGTTCCTGTTCTGCGGATTTGTCTGCGCCTTCCTCGGCACCAACACGAATCCCTATATCGAGGCGTTCGCCTTGCAGTGGATGTACGTCATCCCGCTGGTGGCGCTGTTCATCGAATATCCGGTGAGTTTGAGGAAGGCGCCGGAATGAAGCGTATCAAGGTGCGGCTGTTTTCCAGGTATTCGAGACGTGGCCCCAGCTCGCGGTTGCGCAGCCTGCAATATCTACCCCTGCTGCAGGATCACGGGATCGACGTGGAAGTGCATGCGTTGTTTCCGGACGCCTATCTCGAAGACCTCTATGGCGATCGCCCCAAGACCGCCAGGTACCGTGCATGGTGGTACGGCATTCGACGGATCATGCAGCTCCTGCGCAGTGGCGAACACGACCTTGCCTGGATCGAGGGCGAGCTGTTTCCCTATCTGCCGAACTGGATCGAGTCGACGCTTGCACGATCCGCCAGGCCGTATGTGGTCGATTACGACGACGCGCTGTTCCACAAATATGATCTGTCGCCCAACCCGTTGGTGAGGCACCTGCTTGGCAGCAAGATCGACCAGGTCATGCGCGGGGCCGCCTGCGTGATTGCCGGCAACAGGTACCTGGCGGCGCGCGCGCTGCAGGTGGGCGCGCCGAAGGTCGAGATCATTCCGACCGTGGTGGACGACCAGCGCTACACGATGGTGAGCCATGCCGATGAGCGGCAACCGGTGATCGGCTGGATCGGTTCACCCAATACCGAACATTATATGCTGGACAACCGGGAGGTCCTGGAGAAGGTCTGTGCCAGGCACGGTGCGCACCTGCTGCTGGTCGGCGCGCGCAAGGAGACGACGAACCAGTTCGGCAGCGTTGTGCCGGAAGTAGCGGCGTGGTCCGAGGATAGCGAGGCCGCCATGATCGCTCGGATGAGCATCGGCATCATGCCGTTGTGCGATGGCCCGTGGGAACGCGGCAAATGCGGTTACAAGATCATTCAATACATGGCGGCAGGTCTGCCGGTGGTCGCTTCGGCGGTCGGTGCGAATGTCGACATCGTGCGGCAGGGAGAGAACGGATTTCTGGCGGACGGGGCTGCCGCATGGCAGGACAGCCTGGAACAGTTGATCATGAGCTCGTCGTTGCGCATGCGCATGGGGCGTGCAGGCCGTGCGCTCGTCGAGACCGAATTCAGCCTGGGCGCGCAGGCACCGCGGCTTGCGGATGTATTGCGCCATGCGGGGCATCGCTGATGTGCGGCATGACCGGCTTCTGGCAGCTGCACGGCGGCGCCCGCGAACGGCTGCAAGGGCAGGTGGAAGCGATGTCGGTGCGGCTGACGCATCGCGGCCCCGACGACAGCGGCGCGTGGTGCGACGAGGCGGCTGGCATCGCGCTGGCGCAGCGACGCCTGTCGATCCTCGACCTTTCACCGGCGGGCCATCAGCCGATGCATTCGGCCTGCGGGCGTTATGTGCTCGTGTTCAATGGCGAGATCTACAACCATCTCGATCTGCGCGAACGCCTCGCGGCGGAAGGCGCAGCGCCGGCATGGCGTGGGCACTCCGATACCGAGACCCTGATCGCGTGCTTCGTCGCCTGGGGGGTCGAGCGAACCTTGCGCGCCAGTGTCGGCATGTTTGCGTTCGCCTTGTGGGATCGGCAGCAGCGGGCGCTCACGCTGGCGCGCGATCGGATGGGCGAGAAGCCGCTTTACTACGGCTGGCAGGGCGATACCGTGCTGTTCGGTTCCGAGTTGAAGGCGCTGAAGGTGCATCCTGCTTTCGGCGCGGAGGTCGATCGCGATGCGCTGGCGTTGTTGCTGCGGCATGACTGTATTCCCGCGCCGTATACGATTTATCGTGGCGTGTTCAAACTGCGTCCCGGTCATCTCTTGCGCATTCCGGCCGATGCACCGCGGGACGCGCAACCGGTGCCGTACTGGCGCTACAACGACGCGGTAAGCGCAGGTCTGGGCGATCCGCTCACCGGTACCGACGCCGAGGCTACGGATGCGCTCGAGGCGCAACTGGGCGCCAGTATCGGCGCACAAATGCTTTCCGACGTGCCGCTGGGTGCATTTCTCAGCGGTGGCATCGACAGCAGCACGATCGTGGCCTTGATGCAGGCGCGCAGCCAGCGGCCGGTCCGGACCTTCACGATCGGATTCGCCGAGAGCGGCTATGACGAGGCCGCGCATGCCAAGGCGGTGGCGAGACATCTCGGCACGGAGCACACCGAACTGTACGTGCGCCCCGAGGATGCCCTGGCCATCATTCCGGCGCTGCCGTCCATCTACTGCGAACCGTTCGGTGACAGCTCGCAGATCCCGACCTTTCTGATCAGCCAACTGACCCGCCGCGAGGTGACCGTGGCGCTGAGCGGCGATGGCGGCGATGAACTGTTCGGCGGCTACAACCGTTATCTGGGGGCCCGCACGACCTGGGAGCGAATGCATCGGCTGCCACCGTTTGCGCGGCAGGCCGCTGCCGCTGCGCTACGCGCGATGTCGCCGGCCGCATGGGACACCCTGTTCGAGCGCGCAAAACCGCTGTTGCCGAAGCGGTGGCATCTGGCCACGCCGGGCGACAAGGCGCAGAAGCTGGCCGATGTGCTCACGCTGTCGAGTGGCCAGGCATTCTTCCTCAGCCTTGCCAGCCAATGGCAGGACCCCGCCAGCATCGTGATCGGCGCGCAGGAGCCATCGACCCTGTTGACGGATCCCGCGGCGTGGCCGCACACCGACAGCCTGGCGCAATGGATGATGGCGATGGATGCGCAAACCTACCTGCCCGACGACATCCTGGTGAAGGTCGACCGCGCCGCGATGGCCAACAGCCTGGAGACGCGCGTACCGATGCTCGACCATCGCGTGGTGGAACTGGCCTGGCGGGTGCCCCTGCAGCAGAAGATCCGCGACGGCCAGGGAAAATGGCTGTTGCGCCAGGTGCTGTACCGGCATGTGCCGAGGGAGCTGATCGAGCGGCCCAAGATGGGCTTTGGCATTCCGCTGGACAGTTGGCTGCGTGGACCCTTGCGCGATTGGGCGGAAGCCTTGCTGGATGAGGGTCGCCTGCGCCAGGAAGGCTATTTCCGGCCGGCGCCGATCCGGCAGAAATGGAAGGAGCACCTGAGCGGCCGGCGCAACTGGCAACACCACTTGTGGACGGTGCTGATGTTTCAGGCATGGCTGGAAGAAAACCGGAGGACATCGCCATGACAACCACGCGCGCAGGTTGCGCGATCCGCTGCGTTGCCCGCGGGCAGTGGTATGCGCCGATGAGTGCGCCTGAGGTGCGCGCATGAAGGCCGTCCTGTTCGCCAATACCGACTGGTACCTCTACAACTTCCGTCGCTCACTGGCGATGTCCCTGCAGCGGGCCGGGTACGAGGTGTTGTTGATTTCCCCGCCCGGGCCCTATGGCGACAAACTGCGTGCGCTCGGTTTGCGCTGGGAGCCGTTGCCGATGCAGCGGCGCAGTCTCAATCCATTGCGCGAGATGGCCTTGCTGTGGCACCTGATCCGCTTGTTGCGGCGGGAACAGCCGATGCTGGTCCATGGCTTCACCATCAAGTGCGCCGTGTACGGCTCGCTGGCCGCGCGGCTGGCCGGAATTTCCGCACGGGTGAACGCCGTGGCGGGGATGGGTTACGTGTTCACCAGTGCGCAGCTGAAGGCGCGACTGCTTCGGCCGGTGGTGCGCGGCCTGTTGCGGCTCGCGCTCGGTGGCAGGGACGCACGGCTCATCCTGCAGAACGCGGACGACGTCGAGCTGTTCCAGCGCGCTGGCCTGGTCGATTCTGCGCATATCCGCCTGATCCGCGGCTCGGGTGTGGACTGCGCGCAATTTGCCGGAGTGTCCGGAAAAGCCTCCAGCGGCGGACGCCTGCGCGTGCTGCTGGCCAGTCGCCTGCTGTGGGACAAGGGCGTCGAAGAATATGTCGCTGCGCTGCGGCAGTTGCGCGACCAGGGGCGCGCCATCGATGCCTTGCTTGCCGGCACGCCGGACCCGGGTAACCCTGCTGCGGTGCCGGAGTCGGCGATACGCGGCTGGGTGGACGAAGGCCTGGTGAGCTGGCTTGGCCACGTCGACGACATGGTCGGCCTGCTGGGATCGGTCGATGTCGTGGTGCTGCCCAGCTATCGCGAAGGGCTGCCCAGGACGCTGGTCGAGGCTGCTGCCTGCGGGCTTCCACTGATCACCACGGACGTGCCGGGATGCCGCGAGGTGGTGTCCGATGGCATCGACGGACTGCTGGTTCCGGTGCGAAACAGCGAGGCGCTGGCGCAGGCGATCCGACGACTGCAGGACAATCCGGCATTCGCGCATCAACTCGGCGCCGCAGCGCGCAGCAAGGCGCGCGCGCAATTCGATGAACGCATCGTCATCGAGAGCACGATCGAGGTGTATACGGAATTGTGCGGTCCGATCAAAGTACCCGACGGAGCAAACGTATAGACGTCCATACGTCTGATCCATCGGATCTTGCCACGGTGCAAGTCAGGTGTGGTTCATGGGGCGAACTTCCAGCGGGGTAGACTCGAACGGTCGGCTTTGCCGGGGGCACTGCACTCAACGCTGAAATTATTTGCAATCGGAGGTTGTGCCATGTCGCCCTCGCCGCAAGCGGTAAACGTGCTGAATTTCCTGCCCAAGGCAGAACACGCCGCCATTCGCGCCGGCAACAGTACCTATGACTGCACAAGCGGTCTTCAGGCAGCGATCGATGGCGCCAGCAACGTATTTGTGCCTGCCGGGGTCTATCCCGTGAGACAGCTGAACCTCAAGTCCGGTGTAGAACTGTATGGCGAGGGTCAGGCCAGCGCGTTGAAGGCATACAACAATTCACTGGCCTGCGAGTTCATGCTCGTCACCTATGTGCGGGATGGCGGGAGCAGCGATGTCGCGGACAACATGCGCAACATCCACCTGCATGACCTGAAGCTCGACGGACGGGTGGCGGAGTTCGGTTACCAACAGTACTTCTATCTGTTCGCCGTCAATGCCACCTCGGATCTCACGGTCGAACGGGTGGCGTTTTACGGTTTCCGCGGCGACGGCATGTATGTCGGCTCCGGCACGCTCAGGGACACCGAACGTCACAATCAGCGCATCACCGTGCGCGACTGCCTGTTCGACGGTGCGGTGAAGGACAATCGCAACGGCCTGTCCATCATCGATTGCGACGAACTGACGGTCGAAAATTGCGTCTTCCAGAACATCGGCAATGCGAAACTGTCCTCTTCCGTGGGTGGCATTGATTTCGAGCCCGACCACAACTGGGGTGTGTACCGTCATGTGACCATCAACCGTTGCAAGTTCATTGACATCAGCACGGTGAACACGGCAGGCATCACGTTCTTCAACGGACATCAAACCGGAGACAACATCCACGACTGGGTGGTGTCGAACTGCCAGTTCACGAACTGCTACTGGGGCATCACTTCCGCGACGAAGTCCAAGACCGTCGCGGACACGCCGGACAACCTCGCGGTACTGAACTGCCACTTCCTCAATTCGGTGCGTGTCGATATCGCGCTCACGGGCCTGAGCGGCACACAGGTCAGTGGGTGCACCTTCGAGCGGTCACCACCGGGATCCGGCCCGGGCGGAGATGCGATCCGCCTCGGAGCGATCGCCTGGCGAACCAGCAGGAATGCCATCGACGCGGTGATCACTGGCAACACGTTCACCGGCATACGTCCGCAGGTCGGGGCGATCGGTGTGTTTGGCGCAAGCGGGCTGGTATGCGCCGGCAATGTATTCGTCGACATCCACGGGTCCTGCATCAACTTCGCCGAGGACGCGTCGCCCGACAGGGCAAGACACATTGACACGGTGATCATCTCGGGGAACGTGGCAAGGCGCGGCGTGCCGTCAATACCAGGCAAGGCGTCGCCGATGTCGTTCCTCAGCTCCAGCAACCAGCTGCGCATCAGCAAGGGTCATCTGGCGCTCGACCACTCTTTCGAATACGCGAACGACATCGAGAGCGGCATAACGGACGTTGCGGATGGTGCGACGATCCAGTTCCTGGGCGTCAGCTAACCTCAGACTTGAGGTTTGCGATCCTGCGCAACTTCAGTGCAGTTGCGTATCGAATCTCACGTCAACCGCGCATGAGCTCACAGTGAATTACGTTGCAGCTGTTCAACGGCGCATGGAGTGTCGTCGTCGTGGCGAGCGGAGTACATCCTCTGTATCACCACCCTGCTCCAGCTCCATACGGTGCCGCTCCTGTGCCGTAAGCATGCGCAGGCTAAATGGCTGCGTAGCAGCAACCGATGAAATGACATTCGTGTCTGCACCTGCAGCCTTCCGTGGAGCGAAGCCCCCGCGCCCTTGGCGCATGCCCTCCTGACGCAGCCATATCTGCGTGACCGTCACGATATACACGCCCATGGCGAGGCAGAACGCTACCAGGTTCGAACCGGTCGAGTGACTCACGTGGCTGATGAGTGCGCCCATCAGCGCGAGACCGGCAGCGAGCGTGACGAGTGCGACCAGGGTGGTGCGCGGCCCCAGGCCGGCACCCAGCAGGATGTGGTGGATATGCCCGCGATCCGGCTTGAACGGTGACTTGCCCTGACGCACGCGCCGGTTCATCACCGCCAGCGTGTCGAAGACAGGCAACGCGACACACCACAGCACATCGACTGGCGACAGATGCGTCTGCGGTACCTGACTCATGCGGATAAGTGTCCATGCCAGCAGATAGCCGATGAGCATACTGCCGGCGTCACCCAGGAAGATCTTGCCACCCATGAAGCCCAGATTGGCGAGCAGGTAAGGCAGCGACGCAGTGGCCAGCAAGGCCAGCAACATAATGGCCCCATGCAGCGGAGTGGGGCCGGCAAACAGCACGATGGCGGCGATGCTGACCAGCGCCAGGCTGCCGGCGAGGCCGTCGATGCCGTCCATCATGTTGAACGCATTCACCAGGCCGATGACGGCGATCACCGTCAGTGGTGGGCCCAGCACGCCGAATGTCACTTCGTGGCCAAAGATGCGCCCCAGCGTGTGGATGTAGACGCCGGTGCTGGCAATGACAACCAGAATGACGATGGTCTGGGTCAACAGGCGATCCCGTACGCTGAGGTCGAAGCGATCATCCAGTGCACCGAGCAGGGCAAGCACCGCGGCAGTTCCGAGCAGGGTTTTATCGAACCCATGGAATTGGCCATAGCAGGCAGCGCCCGCGAGCACACCCAGCAAGATCGCGAGACCGCCTACCAGGGGCACGTCGCCGACATGCTGCTTGCGTTGATCAGGGTGATCCACCAGGCCAAGCGAGATCGCGAATCGGCGCACCACGACAATGGCTATCGCTGATGTGCATGTGGCAACAAGGCAATCGAAAAGCATTCGCGGTTCCTGCATCGCACCTTTCCTCCAACCGGTCTCAAAAGGATCCCCCGACCCGACTGAGCTCATGTGATAAACGGTGCAGACATCGCGCGACGAAAAGTCACGGTGGATCGATGTTCTGCGTCCATGAATCAGCAATCTGCCAGATCGATGATTCATCCTGCATGGAGCAACCTGAAGCTGCGTGGAGCAACCTGAAGCCAATGAACAACTCGGTAGCTATTGCGTGATGGAGAGCCTGACGTCGTCGCCAGGTTCTTGAACCTATCACCTTTGAATGTCGATTCTTGTGCAGTGAAAAGGAGGCATTCAGCCGGTAACAGCCTAAGTGACGGCTTCGTCAATCATGTATTCAAATTATGTTGGATGAACTTCTGTCCGGTTCGCAGCAACTCTGAACAGAGTCTGTCTGCCATGACGAATGGCCGTCCAAATGAAGAAGGGCGATTGCATGGTATGAATGAATTTCCGCGCCCCCGGATGTGGATGGGCGAAAGCAGATCGGCATGAAGTGTGCGTGCGGCAGTTGTGTGGGGCTGGGGTGCAAAGTGGCCTGCCGGCACCATTCGAGTCGACATGCCACGCACACCCGGCAATGGCTGTTACTTCGCGATCAGGACGGATGTTTGTGCACCCCTCACGGGGCTCCGAACTGCTGCTGCGCTTCCGGCAAGTCGGGTTGCAACGCATGCAACCCGACACCATGGAGTCGCGGTTCTTCGCAGCAGCGATAGCGTCGGCGATGCGGGCTCGCGCGACGCCGGCGCTATCGTGATTCAATCCGTCCCTTGCGGCAGGACAGGCTATGAGTCGTTTCAGTGAGATGCGCTGTAATTCGCAGCCGCTGCGCTGCTGATGATGGTGGCCGACGGCAGCAACTGGCTCAGCACTCGATTCCAGCGAGTAATGCCGGCGGCGCCGACAAACACCACATCACCCGGCTTTACCTTGAACTCGTCACCCAGCGCGAACGCTGTCGGTGAGCGGGCATCGAGCTGAAAGACCTTGGCCGGGGCATTTTCAAGATCGTTCGCACCGCGGACGACATAGACTTCCTTGCCGTTGGCCGTGGTGGGATTGAGGCCGCCCGCCCGGCCCAGCGCCTGCGTCAGCGTGAGATAGGACACGCTCCTGAAGGGGATCGCCATGGGACGTATCACCTCTCCCATGACATACACTTCCTGGGTATCGTTATAGGGAAGCAACAGGCGATCTCCCGGCTTCAGGTAAATATCCTGTGCAACGCCACGCCGGCCGTTGAAGCTTGCCAGATCCAGATGGTAATCGTGTCCATCGCGGGTCAGGATCAGATCCGACAGGTTGGCCTGATCACCGTTGACGGCTGCCGCGCCGAGCGCCTGTCCCAGGGTCAGCGGCACCCCCGTGATCGTCTGTGGATCGGTCTTCATGAACGCGCCCTGGAACAGCACATGCTGGCTGTTGTAGCCGACCACGCTGACATCGACCTGCGGCTTCTCCACGAATTTGGCGAGCTTGCTGGTGAGTGCCTGGCGCAGCTCTTCAATCGTCATTCCGCCCACCTTGAAAGCGCCTATATACGGGTAGAACAGCGTGCCATCTGAACGTACCAGTCGACCATTGGCCGCGGTCTGTTGTTGCGAACCCGCTGGCGAGGTCAGTTCCGGATGATCCCAGACCGTGATGTAGAGACTGTCCCCGGGACCAATGCGATAAGGCTCCGGCTGATATGCCAGCAGCGCCTGCGGCACCGTTGCGCTCAGCATCGGTGAAGAATGGTCCCCCGCCAGTAGTTGCGGGGTGATCGTTACCAGCTGGACCTGGCTGTTGTCGGTTGGTGTGCCGCGGACCAGTCCGTCGTCGGACATGCGCTGCCCTGGCGCCCACACGCAACCGTGAACGAGCAGCGCAGAACCCAGAATGATCAAGGCGGAGGATGTTTTCACGGTCATATAGGCTCCTGAAATTCGGGAAGGCACAACCATGGGGCAACCATGCGCCTGGCATGCCGGCAAATGGTTGCCGAGGCCACGAACTCGGTGAATCCGGGTTGGTTGACTGAACCAGTCAAACCAGTGGCAGGGAAAGTGCGGCCATCACTATTCGTGAGTGACTTTCTGCGCGTGCGACGCTTGCTTGAATCGGATATCGAAAAGGTGTTGTGTGATGCCACATGCCAGGTGAAGAGGGCATCATTAACCATCGATCAAACTGAATCCCCGCTGCATGAAGATTTGCGGCGGCCACTCAGGGCACACGAGAAGCCGGCCGGCCGGGTTGTGGGCAACAGCAATTGCACCAACTCCATGCATTGCCCATCATGGTGCAATGAACGATGCCGGCTGGCGCACATGGGCAGAACAGATGGCGACCGGACTGGCTCTGGTCGATGCCGGGCAGTGTCTGCAGTGGATCAACCCTGCACTGGCTGAGTGGCTGGAGTTGGGGCCACGCAGTGCGGTCGGGCAGCCGTTCGGCTTGTTGCTGGGCGAAGCCGCACGGGAGCGGGCCGCGCGCGTGCTGACAGAGCAAAGGCCGGTGCAGTGGCGCGGAGTTTTGCTGGTGGCAGTCAGTGGCCGCGAGACGATGGTGGACATCGCCCTGCAGCCGTTCGAGGACGGCCTGTTGCTGGAAGTGCATGCGCTGGCCGCGCCGCTGGCAACCAGTTCGCCGCTGTCGGCCACGCTGCGTGGATTTGCGCATGAGGTGAAGAACCCGCTGGCCGGTCTGCGCGGCGCGGCGCAGCTGTTGCAACGACGCGTCGGCAGCGAGGATCTGCAGGCGCTGGCGGGATTGATCATCGACGAGGCGGATCGTCTCGGCGCTTTGGCGAATCGCCTGCTGCATCACGATGGCGCGGCGCAGCTCGGTCCGGTGAACATCCATCAGCTGCTGGAACGGCTCACCGATCTGCTGCAGGCGGAGCCGTCGCCGCCGCAACTGCGCCACGACTACGACCCCAGCGTGCCGGATCTGCACGGCGATGCAGGCCGGTTGCAACAGGTGCTGCTCAATCTCGCGCGCAACGCACTGGAGGCCGGTGCACAGTCGCTCACCTTGCGCACGCGGGTCGAGCACGGCTTGCGCCTGGGCGAACGGATGCTGCGCATGGCGTTGCGGGTGGACGTGATCGACGACGGTCCGGGCGTGCCGGTGCAACTGCGCGACACGTTGTTTCAGCCACTGGTATCGGGCCGTGCCGATGGCACCGGCCTCGGGCTGGCACTGTCGCGCGAGATCGCGCATGAGCACGGCGGCGAACTGCGTTGCACGAGCCGTCCGGGCGAGACGGTGTTCTCGCTGTATCTTCCGCTGGAGCGCACGCATGACTGACCGAGCCAAGTCACCTGCCGTAGGAGCGCACCCTGTGCGCGATCGTGTTCGCGAGGAGGCGGATCGCGCACAGGGTGCGCTCCTACGGGAAATCTGGATCGTCGACGATGATCGCGGCGTGCGCTTCGTGCTGGCCGAAGCGCTGCGTGATGCCGGCCTGGCCGTACGTGAGTTCGGGGAAGTAGCCAGCGTGCGTGCGGCGCTGCAGGACACGCGACCGGCGCTGCTGCTCACCGACGTGCGCATGCCCGGTGAGGATGGCCTGGGCCTGCTCGCCGAACTGCAAGTACAGGACATCGGCCCGGTGATCGTGATGAGCGCCTATACCGACGTCGCCACGACCGCCGCGGCGTATCGCGCCGGTGCGGTGGATTACCTGGCCAAGCCGTTCGATCTCGACCAGGCGGTGGCCGTGGTGCAGCGTGCCCTGGCCAGCGTCGCGGCGCCGTCGGTGGCGGGCGTCGTCGTCATCGCGCCGAATCACGCCCTGCTCGGCGAGAGTGCGCCGATGCGTGAGGTGTTTCGTCTGATCGGTCGCGTGGCGGCAAGCGATCTCAACGTGTTGATCACCGGCGAGACCGGCACCGGCAAGGAGCTGGTCGCGCGCGCGCTGCACGAAGAAAGCGCGCGTCGTGGCAAGCCCTTCGTCGCGTTGAATACGGCGGCGATTCCCAGCGAATTGCTGGAGAGCGAATTGTTCGGTCACGAGGCCGGTGCGTTCACCGGCGCCACGCGCCGCCACGCCGGCCGTTTCGAGCAGGCCGAGGGCGGCACGTTGTTCCTCGACGAGATCGGTGACATGCCGCTGGCGCTGCAGACCCGGCTTTTACGTGTGCTGGCCGGTGGCGAGTTCTACCGCGTCGGTGGCCGCGAATTGATCCGCGGCAACGTACGCATCGTCGCCGCTACCCATCAGGATCTGGCCACACGCGTGGCCGCGGGGCAGTTCCGTGCCGACCTGATGCATCGGCTCGATGTGGTGCGCATCGAACTGCCACCGTTGCGCACGCGGCGCAGCGACATTCCCTTGCTGGCGCAGCACTTCCTCGCCGCCACCACGCGGGAACTGAAACTGCCGCCGAAGCGCTTCTCGCGCGCGGCACTCAAGCTGATCGCGCAGCGCGACTTCCCCGGCAACGTACGCGAGCTGGAAAACCTGTGTCGCCGCATGGCGGTGATCGCGCCGGGCGCGGAGATTCTTCCGGCCGACCTGGGCGGCGCTGTGGCGGGTGCATCAGGCGGCGGCGAATGGACCGATGCGTTGCGTGAATGGGCGGTCGATGCGCTGGCCAAGGGTGAGGCGGACATCCATGCCCGTGCTCGCGAGGCGCTCGATCAAACCCTGCTGCAAGCGGCGTTGCAGGCCAGCGAGGGCCATCGGCAGAACGCCGCGCAGGCACTTGGCGTGGGGCGTAACACGCTCACCCGAAAGCTCGGCGCTTCACGCACGCGCAAGCGCTGACGCTCTGGATTTCTGTGGGAGCGACTTCAGTCACGACGGCTTTTCTTGGATTTTTCTATTGTACGGAAAACTTGTGAAAGAGCGTCGCGACCGAGATCGCTCCAACAGCTTCGTAGGGCGGGCACTGCCCGCCGGTCTTCCGCACACCGCGGCGGGCAGTGGCCGCCCTACGGCACCGCTGCGGGTGAGCCCAGCGTGATGCGCAGTCGGTGCGCCTTGCCGTCGTCGGGCAGCGTGATGGCTGCGCCGGCATCCAGCATTTGGCCGTCCATTTCAACATGCGCCACGCCGTGGCAAACCTGTTGCGGGTTTTCCACATCGATCTCGTAGCAACTGACGCGCTGCCTGCCGCGATGCCGATAAGTGAGCTGAAAGCCAGGCCAGTCCTTCGGAATGCACGGGTCGATGTGCAATTTGTCGCCCTGCAACCGGAAGCCGAGCACCGCCTCCAGTCCGCCGCGATACAACCACGCGGCAGAGCCGGTGTACCAGGTCCAGCCGCCATGACCGGTCAATGTACCCACCGAATAGACGTCCGCACAGGCCACGTAGGGCTCCACCTTGTAACGCGCGACTGCTTCGGCGCTGCCGCTGTGACGGATCGGATTGAGCACGTTGAACAACTCGGCGGCACGGTCGCCATCGCCGAGCTTGGCCCACGCGAAGATCGACCACGTTGCACCGTGCGTGTACTGCCCACCGTTCTCGCGCACGCCGGGCGGATAGCCCTTGATGTAGCCGGGGTTCTCCTTGCTGTGGTCGAACGGCGGGGTGAACAGGCGCGCAATCTGGTTGTCGTGATCGACCAGCAGCTTGTCGACGGAAGCCATCGCCTGCGCCGCGTGCGCGTGATCGCTTGCGCCGGCCATGACGCTCCACGATTGCGCGATGGTGTCGATCTGGCATTCGTCGCTGCTGTGCGAGCCGAGCGGCGCGCCGTCGTCGTAGTAGCCGCGTCGATACCACTGACCGTCCCAGGCCTGCTCCTGTGCCTTGCGCAGGTCATCGGCATACGCGCGCCAACGCGTGGCGCGCTCAGCCTCGCCGCGTTGCTCGGCATGCGGCGCGAACGCGGTAATCGTGGCCAGCAGGAACCAGCCGAGCCAGCTGCTTTCGCCGCGGCCCTGTTCGCCGACCGCATTCATGCCGTCGTTCCAGTCACCGGTGCCGATCAGCGGCAAGCCGTGCGCGCCTCGGGTGAGGCTGGAATCCAGCGCCCGCGCACAGTGTTCGTAGATGGAGACTTGCTGATCCGATGCCGAGGGCTGGAAAAACGCGTCGGTGGCGCCATCGGGAATCGGCTGACCCGTCAGGAACGGCAGCACGTCATCCAGTACGGCGTCATCGCCGGTGACGTCGACGTAATGCATGGCGACATACGCAAGCCAGATGCGGTCGTCGCTGATCTTCGTGCGGATACCCTGGCCGACTGGCGGCAGCCACCAATGTTGCACGTCGCCTTCGACGAACTGGCGGCCAGCGGCGCGCAGCAGATGCTCGCGCGCGAGATCGGGGCGACCCACGCAGAGCGCCATCACGTCCTGCAGCTGATCGCGGAAACCGTACGCACCGCTGGCCTGGTAGTACGCGGTGCGTGCCCACAGCCGGCAGCCCAGCACCTGGTACAGCAGCCAGTCGTTGAGCAGGATGTCCATCGCCCGATCCGGCGTGCGTACCTGCACCGTGTCGAGCAAACCGTTCCATTGCGTGGCGACATCGGCGAGCACGCTGTCGATGTCGATCGCGCGGTATTTGGCGATCAGGGCCTGCGCTTCGGCAGCGGATGCTGCATCGCCAAGCAGGAAGACGATGTCGATCTGTGTGTTCGCTGGCAGTTCGACCCGTGTCTGGAGTGCGCCGCACGGATCCAGCCCGGCACCGAGCCGGCCCGATAGCGGCGCATCGCGGCACAGCTCGGCCGGTTTCTCGATGGCGCCGTGCGGGCCGAGAAACTCGCCGCGATCACCGCTCATCGAATGTTGCTGACCCGCCAGGTCGATGAACGCCACGCGATCGCCGAAATCGGGGCGCCACGGATTGCACGCAAACAGTGCGCCGGTGGTTTCATCGCGCGAGGTGATCACGAACGGCGCCGGCGTGGTGCCGTTCGCACCCAGCGCCCATTCGACATAGCCGGTGATCGACAGCTGCCGCGCGCGCCCGGAACGGTTGCGCAAGCGCAGTCGCGACAGCTTCAGCGGATCGGTCGTCGGCACGCACTGGGTCAGCTCCAGCTCGATGCCGTGCGCGTCACTGGTGAAGCGGGTCCAGCCCTTGCCGTGGGTCGTCGCATACTTCGCGCCGGCCACGCGGATCGGCAGCGCGGTGGCGCTCCACAACACGCCGGTGTCTTCGTCACGCAGATACAGCACTTCGTGCGGACTGTCGCTGACCGGGTCGTTTGGCCACGGCGTCAGCGGATTCTGCTGACTGTTCAGCGACCACGCATAACCGCCACCCTCGGCCGAAACCAGGAAACCGAACGCCGGGTTGGCGATCACGTTGACCCATGGGGCCGGGGTGTGTTGCTTGTCGTCGAGGTCGATCCGATAGCTGCGCCCGCCATCGCTGAAACCGCCGTTGCCATTGCTGAATTCGAGGGCGGTGGTGGTCGTGGTTGCTGCGTCGATCGGTGTGCTTGCGCGGATCGCCGCGGCGGTGACCGTCCCTTCAGACTTGGCCGGTGCCGTTGATGGATCGGCCTGTTCCTGCTCGGTACGCCCCAGCAGCACCCGGGCCACCGTCAGCAGACCATGGCGCAAGTCGTCGCTGATCGCGCTGTCGCGCAGTGCGAACAGCTCGGCCTTGGGCAGTTGTTCGTCGGCTTTCAGCTGCGCCTGCTGCGTACTCACCAGCGGAGCCAACACGCTCTGCAGTGTGTCGCCATCGGCGCCGGTGGCGGTATTCAACAGCACCACATCGACGGCCAGTCGCTGGCTGCGCCAGTAGTTCTGCGCCAGCAGCAGTTCCTGCACGCGCGGCAGTTCGCTATTCGCGTCGAGACGGCACAACACGATCGGGCGATCGCCGGAAATGCCGGCAGCCCACAGCGTGGGCGGACCGCCGCGACCACGAACCAGCAAGTCAGCTGCGGCACGCTGGCTCGCATCGCTGCTCAACAAGGCGCCCATCCATCCCGCAAAACGTGCGGCTTGCGCTTGATCGATGCCGCGCCGCTGCAGCTCGGCCTCGGCATGGTTCGCGGCATCGGCGAACAGCAACTCGGCGGCGTGCGGATGCTTCAGTCGCGCAGTCAGTGCCAGCGCGCCTTCGCGTGAGTCGGCCAGTTGCGTCCACAACAGCAGGGTCACGCTGGTCTGGGGGGCGACGGTGATGTGTCGACGCAGGCTGAATACCGGATCGAGCACGCAGCCGACGGTATTCGACAGCACGGCACCCGGCTGCATCGCCTGCGCGTGACGCAGCGTGCGCCCGCGACCCAGAAAGCATGCGCGGTCGGTTTCGTAGGTGGGCGCGGGATCGGCAGCAGGGTGCCCAACCACCTGCAGGGCATGCGCCGCCCATACGACGGCCTCGCTGTTCGCACGCCGGCGCCGGGTAGCCAGCAACACGCCGTGCTGCGCATCCCATGCGGTTTCCACGAACATCTTGGAGAAGGCCGGATGCGCATTGTCGGCACCGATCGGTCCGATCACCAGTTCGGCGTACGAGGTGATCGAGAAGGTGCGCGTGCGGTCGCCGTGATTGCTCAGCGTGAGGCGCCGCAGCTCGATGTCGGCATCGCAGGCCACGGCCACGTCCAGCGTGCTGTGCAGGCTGTGGTGGCGGCGACTGAAGCTGGCGCGGCCGGCACGGAAAGCGGCATGGTCATCCGGCATGTGGGTGCCATATGGCCGCTGGCTGGCCGACCACACCGTGCCATCGTCCTCGTCGCGCAGCAGCAGGTAGCTGCCCCAGTTGTCGCTGGTAGGGTCCTCGCGCCAGCGCGTCACCGCCATGTCGTGCCACTGGCTGAAACCGGAGCCGTTGTCACTCAGCATCACGCTGTAGTGGCCGTTCGACAGCAGACAGCGCTGGCGTCCATGGATGGTGCGCGGGGAAAGAGAGGGCATGGGGCGGTATGACTCCTGGGCGCGATCGACATCTGCGCAACGATCGGTCTAGCGTACGACGGGCTCAGGGTAATGCCGCGTGAAATGGAGCGGAGGTGCTGCCGGATGGCAAGAAGTTACTGATTCAGTGCGCTGCGACCATCCAACCAGGTTCTACACGCATCTCATGCACCCTGCCGCGGCATCATCCAGCGGTTGTCAGATGTGTGTGCGGGACGACCTCGTTTCGGTCCGGTTCGCGATGCATGAGATAAGTTGACCAC
Source organism: Rhodanobacter sp. (assembly GCA_050737735.1). Taxonomy (GTDB): domain Bacteria; phylum Pseudomonadota; class Gammaproteobacteria; order Xanthomonadales; family Rhodanobacteraceae; genus Rhodanobacter. Next base: position 90,587 of record JBOHYM010000021.1, read on the forward strand.
GGCAGATTGGCCACGTCCGGAATCCAATGCGATGACCCAGTTATCCACGCTCACGGACGAAGCCCTGCTCGACCGTCTGCAGCACGCTGCCTTCGGTTACTTCCTGCAGACCGTCAATCCGCTCAACGGGCTGGTAGCCGACACGTCGCGCGACAACTCGCCGGTCAGCATCGCGGTGGTCGGATTCGCGCTGTCGTCGTATCCGGCGGCGGTGGAGCGGGGCTGGATGCAGCGCGCCGATGCCGTTCGCCTGAGTCTTGCCGCACTGCGTTTCTTTCGCGACAGCGACCAGAGCGGCGGCCCGCAGGCCACGGGTTACAAGGGTTTCTACTACCACTTCCTGGACATCCACAGCGGCGTGCGCGTGTGGCAATCGGAGCTGTCGATGATCGACACCGCGTTGTTGATCGCTGGCGTGCTCGCTGCCGGGATGTATTTCACCGCCGCCACGTCGGATGAAACCGAGCTGCGCGAACTGGCCGACTTCCTCTATCGGCGCATCGACTGGTGCTGGGCGCAGGATGGCGGCGACACCATCAAGCAGGGCTGGAAACCGGAAAGCGGCTTCCTGCATTACGGCTGGGAAGGCTACAGCGAGGCGATCGTGCTCTACGTGCTGGCGATGGGTTCGCCAACCCATCCCGTTGAAGGCGATTGCTATACCGCGTGGACCGCCACCTATCAGTGGGAAAATCTGTACGGTCACGATTACCTGTATGCCGGTCCGCTGTTCGTCCATCATTTCTCGCACGCATGGATCGATCTGCGCGGTATCCGCGACAGCTTCATGCGCGAGAAGGATTCGGATTATTTCGTGAACAGCCGCAACGCGGTGTTCATCCAGCGCCGATATACCCAGCTCAACCCACACGAATTCGCGGGCTACGACGAAAATTGCTGGGGGCTCTCCGCCGGCGATGGCCCCACCGACGAGCAAGTGGGCGTGGCCAATGAAGATCGTCGCCTGTTCGGCTACTCGGCCCGCGGCGTGCCCTACGGCCCGGATGACGGCACACTGTCCGCGCCGGCCGTGCTGGCATCGCTGCCGTTTGCACCGGAGCTGGTAATCGAGGCGATGCGCAACATGCTGACGCGCTATCCGCAGATGCTGACCGATGACCGGCTGTCCGGCGGTTTCAACGCGTCGGTCAGCACCGGTGATCAGCCGCCGTGGGTATCGGCGGGTCACTACGGGCTCGATCAAGGCATCGTGTTCATGATGATCGAGAACCACCGCAGCCAGTTCATCTGGCACACCATGCGCGGGTGCCGTTACATCGTCGACGGCCTGCGCCAGGCCGGTTTCGAAGGTGGCTGGTTGCGGCAAGGCCATGCAGAGGGAGCACGCTGATGTCGCCTTTCGACGCTTCGGTCACCACGCCGCAGGATGTCTTGGAGGACAAGCGACTCGCCGATGTGCATCCGCAGGCGTGGGCCAATCCGAAACCGGCGGAGCGCTATGCGCTGATCATCGTCGGCGCCGGGTCCGCCGGTGTGGCCGCCGCGGAACTAGCCATCGCGATGGGCGTCAAGGTGGCGATGATCGAACGCCACCTGATCGGTGGCACCTGTCTCAATACCGGTTGCGTGCCTTCCAAGGCGTTGATCCGCACGGCACGGCTGTATGCCGATATGCGCAATGCCGCCCGCTACGGCGCCAAGGTTCCCGACCCCATCGACGTCGACTTTGCGGCGACGATGGAGCGCGTGCGACGCATCCGCAGCCATCTCAGCGGTGGTTCGTCGGTACGGCGGTTGGCCGCGCTCGGGGTCGACGTGTTCTTCGGCAACGTGCGTTTTGCCGGGCCGGATACGCTGATGGTCAACGACCTGAAGCTACGCTTCGGCAAGGCGATGATCGCCACCGGCACGCGTCCGCACATACCGGCGATACCGGGGCTGCGCGAAGCCGGTTTCCTGACCAATGCCAATGTCTTCAACCTGACCGAACTGCCCCCGCGCCTGCTGGTGATCGGCGGCGGTCCGGTCGGTTGCGAACTGGCGCAGGCCTTTCGTCAGCTGGGCGCCAAGGTCACCATCGTGCAGGACAAGCCGCTGTTTCTCGAAAAGGAGGAGCGCGATGCGGCGCAGATTCTTTCCGATGCGTTTGCGCGCGACGGCATCGAGGTGCGGCTCAACACGCAGGCCATCGCCGTGCGTGTGGAAAATGGCTGCAAGCAGGTCGACCTGCTCAGCGCCGATTACCACAGCACGATCGAAGTCGACGCGATCCTCACCGGCGTCGGCCGCGCGCCGAACGTGCAGGGGCTGGATCTGGAAGCGGCCGGTGTCGACCATGACGCTGTCAGCGGCGTCGCTGTCGACGATTTCCTGTGCACCAGCAATCCGCGCATCTATGCCGCCGGCGATGTCTGTCTGGAGGAGCAGTACACCGACACCGCGGCCGCCTCGGCGCGCATCGTGGTGCACAACGCGCTGATGCGCGGTCGCAAGCGCCTCAGCAAGCTGGTCATTCCGTGGTGCACCTATACCGATCCGGAAATCGCCCATGTCGGCATCTACGTGCGCGAGGCCAACCGTCTCGGTATCCCGATTAAGACCTTTACCGTGCCGATGCACCAGATCGATCGCGCCGTGACCGACAGCGAGGAGGACGGTTTCGTCAAAATCCATATCCGCGACGGCACCGACACCATCCTCGGCGCCACCATCGTGGCCCGCCATGCCGGCGAGATGATCAACGAGATCACCCTGGCGATGGTCGCCGGCATCGGCCTGCGCACGCTGGCGAAAGTCATCCACGCCTATCCCACCCAGGCCGAGGCGATCCGCGAAGCCGCCAAGGCCTATACCCGCTCACGCATCACGCTGCGGCTGCGCGCACGCTTGCAGCGATGGCTGGCGCGCTGAGCATCATGCCCACGCCGGCATGGCTGCGCTCACGCCGGCTTATCGGCGACCCCGGTACGATTGGCAACTTCTGATCTCGTCACTTCAACCAAAGGACACGTTATGGAACTTGGCATGGTGGGTCTCGGCAAGATGGGCGCTTACATGGTCGAACGCCTGGTGCATGGCGGTCACAAGGTGACCGGCTTCGATCCCAGCGCGGATGCACGCAAGGCAGTCGAGGCCAACGGCGCGTCGTCCGCCGATTCGCTGCAGGCGCTGGTCAAGGCGTTGCCCGTGCCACGCGTGGTCTGGCTGATGGTGCCGTCCGGCAAGATCACCGACGACACCGTGAACGCGCTGCTGCCGCTGCTGGCCAAGGGTGACACCGTGATCGACGGCGGCAACTCCAACTACAAGGACACCGTGCGCCGCGCCAAGCTGTATGCCGACAACGGCCTCGGCTACGTCGACTGCGGCACCAGCGGCGGCGTGTGGGGTTTGAAGGAGGGCTACAGCATGATGATCGGTGGCGACGAGAAGACCGTCGCTGCGCTGCAGCCGATCTTCGAGACGCTGGCACCGGCGAAGGATCAGGGCTGGGGTCGGGTCGGCCCGGTCGGTTCCGGCCACTACACCAAGATGGTCCACAACGGCATCGAGTACGGCATGATGCAGGCCTACGCCGAAGGCTTCTCGATCCTCAAGCACAAGGAGGAGTTCGGCCTCGACCTGCACCAGGTAGGCGAGATCTGGCGCTACGGCAGCGTGGTGCGTTCCTGGCTGCTCGACCTCACCACCGACGCCTTGGGCAAGAACCCGAACATGGACGGCATCGCGCCCTACGTCGTCGATTCCGGCGAAGGCCGCTGGACCGTGGATGCCGCACTCGAACTCAACGTCTCCGCACCGGTGATCACCTTGTCGCTGATGGAACGCTTCCGCTCGCGCGATAACGATTCCTTCGCCGACAAGCTGCTGTCGTCCATGCGTAACGAGTTCGGCGGGCATGCGGTCAAGAAGGAGTAGCGTCGCGTGGTGCCTTCGCTGTTTCGCCGCTTTTGCAGGAGCGACTTCAGTCGCGATGCTCTTTCCATTTGTGTTGCTCAAAGCGAAGAGCTTTCGTCCTCCTGCGGAGGGCGAGTCACTTTCTCTCGCTTGCCCGACAGAAAGTAACCAAAGAGAGGGGCACCCCGCTTGGCGCTTGCCGGGCATTCATGCCCGGCAAGTCTGTGAGCTGGGGCCGGGCTTTTCGACCGAACTCCTGTCCGGGCGAAAAGGCATCGACATGCATGCCGATGCCCGCTGCGCGGCCTGTCGCCCCCATCTCACCGCCGCACAGGGGCCCGGGTAGAGCAGCGCGCACTCGCGCGCACTTTTTGGAAAGGCCGGATCAAGAGCCGGTGCGCAGCCGGACCTAGAGCAAGTCGCCTTGCGGCAACGCGTAATTCAGTTGGCCATCCACGATATGCGCCGGCTGTGTGTACGGGTGCAGCGCGCTGTGCGTGGCATCGATGATGTGAATCACCTCGATCCCGCGCAGCTTCAATACGTCGGAGATGATCGAACGATGACAGCGCCACCACACCGCCTCGGCGCACATCATCGCGGTGCGCTTCTCCGCCGCCAGTGTCAGCAGTTCGGCGAGCCCTTCGGCAAATCCGGTGGTGGCGGTGTAATCCGCATAACCCTGGAACGAGGCGTTGCGCCACGCGGTATTCGGCGAATCCGGCTGCACCTTGCGCCGACCGCCAAGTTGGGGCATCCACTGATACGCGATGCCGTGGGCCGGCAGTGAGGTGGCCAGTGCCTCGCTGGCGAAGTGCGGATAGCGGCGTGAACCGGGGAAGCGGCGCACGTCGGCGATCGCCTCGATCCCGTATTCGGCGAGCAGCGCCAGCAACTCCTCGAGTGAACGGGTGGAGTGGCCGATCGTCCAGATCGTCTGCACCGCGGTGGTGGCGGCGGTGGAAGGCATCACTCAATCGATCCGGTGCAGCGCCGCGCCCTTGTGCAGGGCGATGTGATCGGTCTTGTCGCTCTTGATCGCGTACTGCGGATCGGCCTCGCTGCAGTGGCGCGAGTGTCCCTTGTACTCGGTGTCACGCGTGTGCACCTTGATGATCGTGCCGGTGACGTAACCGGCTTCCGAATTCCAGCGCACGTGGTCACCGACATTGAAGGCGTGGCTCATGGCGGTTCTCCTTGCAGCGGCAGCGGTACGTTGGCATTGCATCGCGGCGTGCGTGCAGGTGAAGTGTAGTCACACACGGTTTCGGGGCCTGCCCGGGTATCGACGGACTCACGCAGCGGTAGTCTCCGGCGTCCGCTGAACCGAAGGAACTATCTCAGGCACAGATTCACCGTTGCCGATCCAAGCCTTCATGTATCTACGCAACGACACTGCCTTGACCGCGCAAGATCGCCTCTCCGGTCCGCGGATTGGTGAGCGTCACATTCTCGAGTGCTCGAATGCGCCAGATCCCGTTTTGTCTCGTCAGCACGGCGAGGATCAGCGTATCGACCTCATGCGGTCCGGCCGGGTGAGCGGCGCCGGCCGCCAGGCGACTCCAGAAATGGATGGCCGCCACTCCGTCAGCAAGGTGGGTGACATCGATCAGCTCATTTTCAAGCGTAGAGTCGCGATAGATCGATGCGTGGATGGGAACGTGGAGCGCCACGATCGCATCCACGCCCCGGACATAGTGCCCGAAGCGATTCACGAACGTCGCGTCTTCATCAAACAGGCCGCCGAGTGCAGCCATGTCGTGAGCGTTCCAGGCGGCCTGGAATGCACCGGGTGCATTTTCTGGTTTGTCCATTTTGGTCATGGAGGCGGTGGTCATGGCTCTCTTGGATAATTACGGTGCCGAACGCTGGAGTGAAGCGGCGGCGTAGCCGTCCGCCTTGAACGAATGGTTAGGTTGCGACGCGTAAGGTGTCAGCCGCAGCCTTTGTAGCTTGTCGTGCCGCGATGAAAAGATGAATAAGTAGATCTCGTGGCTCGATGGATGCGGGACCAGGAAACGCTCCTAAACCCATCTCGAGGTGGGATTCCTTGATCGTGTCGCGAATGCTAGAAGAAAGGGCATTGTAGATGTCAACGACTTCAGTCTTGCGAATTGTGGCATCGAGACGATGAGCGAATTCGTTGCGAAGTGAATTGAGCGACAAGATGAGTTTCTTGCGATCTTCGGGAAGACCGCACGCATATGCAATTTCTAACTTGGTCCGAAAGGGAATCTCATTCCAGTCAACGCGTGAGGCAAATGGCAAGCGAGCGGCAGTCAGCTCGATAAGTTGATGCTCGATGTGCAGATGGCCTCGCACGACTAAACCAAGATCATCCTCGCGCTGTAGATCTTCGATGAATTGGGAATCTACGTCTGCCATGTTGAGCAACCTAACGCTGGGGTTAAGCGGCGCGCGGCTTTTTGCGCGGCCGCTTGGACGAACAGTTAGATACGAGACGTTTACAGTCGCACATTGAGACGCCCCAGTATCCAGACCAAACCGAAGTACGCAACCACCGTGACACAACACGAGGCCGCAAGCGCCGGCCAGAATGTGATGCCACGCCTGAGCAGCGCGGGCAGCACCAAGAACAACGGCAAGGATGCCAAGATAAGCCAAAAAATGCTGTGTGAGAGTTTTGCCACAGACTCAGCGTTGCCAGTGCCCGCGTAGAGCCACATGAATGCAAGAAGCGATGTGCTGGGCAAGGACGCGAGTATTGCACCCCAAAGCGAGCTGCGCCTACCGACCTCGGAAACGGCGATGACCAGAACGACAGTGATGAAAATTTTGGCTGCGTACTGCCACATAATTTGCCCTGGTATCTAACGCTGGAATTGAGCGGCGGCGTAGCCGTCCGCCTTGGACGAATTGTTATGCGCCAACTGCGGCGCTCAATTGTGGTTCACCAACAGCCGTAAAAAATTGAGTGCGCAGGTCTTGCAGAACATATGACTGTTTGGCGGCCACCTGCAGCAGCGGCAAATTGATGATTTGGCAAATTTTGACCAACAACTCATCGCGCGCTTGCGCACGTTGGCTGGAATGAGAGCTGTCATTTAGCTCGACAACGCAGACAACGTTAAGATCGCGTGCGCCGCACACAACAAAGTCAAAGTGCTTTTGCGCGACGCGATTGAGCGCACCTTGCCTTGCCGACTTGCTCATGCCTGGTTTGACCGTAGCGATGTCAGCGACACGTACTTTGCCGAATACACGATAGTCCGTGCCAACAGCCTGTTCGAGAACGCCGAGGAACGAACGCTCGGCGGGCGAAAAGAGCGCCTTTGCCGGTTGATATGGGAAGCCGATAGTGCCTGCGCCACCGCCTTGCTTGCTCTTGAGTGTGGCAAGGGCGACGAGGGCAATAAATACGACAACTGCTATCAGAATCCATGACATGTGAGGTCTTCCCTTTGGTGCATAACGCTTGAGGGAACCGACGCGAACCCGCGCAGTGGGTGAGCGTCCGGTTGACCGAATAGTTAGACTTTTGTGAGCCTGCTATGGTGAGCCATCATGCCACCGGTTACATGATTTGCTCTAAGTGCTCGCGCATGAATGTTTTGTAGATTTCATACGCTTCATCTCGATTGAGCATGTTGTCTGAATAATGCGTATAACTCTCAACAAACCTAGCTGAATCAAATTTATTCTCTGAAACGTGAACAAGCGTTTTGCACTTGATGGTGAACGCTTTTAGCTCACTGTCTCGGATTTTGTCGCCTACGATTGATTTGACGATTTTCATGTCGCGTTGTACGTCGGCCTCGCCATTTGGAAAAGTCAATTTATCAATGACGTCGAGTGCTTCGTGAAGCTGGGCCGCCTGTTTACGTTTTGCAATGAAGTCAAAGATCCCCATGATACCCATACTCGCTTTATGTTAGCCGCTGGCGCAAGCGAAAAGATTGCCGCTCGCGCTACGTTGCAACGGGAAGATGTTTACGTACGCAGTGCTCTGCAAGCGTAAACGTGCTAATCGGCTCGGCGCCAGGCTGGCAGTATGCAATTGCGCTTTTCTTGATGGCCTTCACCAGCCAGAACGCAACATCCATGGGCTTCTCGCCCGTTTGTTCCTCAACAAACCTGCGAAAACCATCGGCGTTAGATGCTCTAAAGTTCTCCTCGAACATCAGGCACAAAGCGTAGAGCGCAAGAGCGTTTTCGTCGCGAGCATTGATCTTGTTGCCGACGCGATAGAGGACAAGGACGCATACGAACCCGATCCATCCGACAATTGAGAGTGCGATCCACATCATGTTTCCCCCGATGTTATCAATGTCACAAATAAAGTCTAACGCTGGAATTAAGCGGCGGCGAAGCCGTCCGCCTTGAATGAGATGTTAGGCCGGACCCTACTACGCAGACTCGTGCATGAGAAGCTTGTGGACGGCCCGACCTCTGCGAAGAAAGTAGAAGGCAACGACGGCAAAGAAAATACACTGTATGAGAGCGATTCCTATGCCGACCCATGCTTGAAGTAGGAGCCGCTGAGTTTGAGAGGCCATGGCTTCGAAGGTAACGCCATATAGCTTCCACAAATTGAAGGTTTCGACTGCCCCGCTGAGCATGGACAAGAAGGCACGTCCAAGCGCGAGCAGACCGATGATTCTGAGTGCGAGCCAAGCTGCCGAGTCTTTGTTCATTTGAGGCCTAACGCTTATTAGACCCCAAGTCGGGCATATGCACGGATGGTCGGTGCTACTACATGTGCTAGTCAAGCGTCGAAATCCTATGGACAAACAAGACGTTGGCGAATACGACAGGCACGACGAGAAGGTCATGACAGCCGTGCATATCCCACGGAGCGAGGCGCTACGTCTTATGCCCCCGAAAATGAGGGAATAAACCGTATGGTTGGGTGGTGCGTCGGCTACGTTTCTTTATCAGCCGTGGCGGGCATAGCGTGCCGAGTCCGCCGACTCAACCGAGCCTCAGCAACTTCCTCACCGCCGGCAAATTGCGCCGGCTGATTTCGGGACTGAGTTCGGTGCCGTCGAGTCGGGCCAGCACGCGGCCGTCGGCGAGGGTCTTGATGCCGAGCAGGCGCGGTGGCGGCACCAGGCAGTTGCGGTGCAGGCGGATCAGCTGGTCGGGGTAGGCTTCTTCCAGCTGGCGCAGCGAATCCTCGATCAGCAGTTCGCCGCGACGATGCTGCACGGCCACGTATTTCTCGTCGGCGAGCAGGCAGATCACTTCGTCCAGTGCGATGCGCACCTGCTCGCCGCGCATGCGGCCGTGCAGATACGCCGCCGGTTCGCGTGATGCATCGGTGAGCCGGCGCTGCGCGCGTTGCAGTGCATCGCGCAGGCGTTCCAGCCGCACCGGCTTGAGCAGGTAGTCGACCGCACCGAGTTCGAAGGCCTTGAGCGCATGCGCCTCGTAGGCGGTGCAGAAAATCACCTGGGGCCGGGTGCGTCCGGCCAGCCGCTGGGCCACCGCGGTGCCGCTGAGGCCGGGCATGTTGATGTCGAGTAGCAGCACATCCGGGCGCAGTTCATCCAGTGCGCCGAGCGCGGCTTCGCCGTCGCCGAGGCTGCCGACGATTTCCACGCCGTCGCATTCGCCGAGCAGCGCGGCTAGTCGCGCGCGCGCCAGCGGTTCGTCGTCCACGATCAGGATGCGCATCATGCGGACGCTCCCGGCAGTTGCAGCAACACCACGTAGCGGTCGCCCTGCGGGCCGGCCTGCACCCGGGCGCGCGGTCCGTAGCGATAGGCGACACGCTGGCGCACGCTGTCCAGGCCGTGACCGTTGCCGGGTGCGGGCGGCGTGGCCGGCAGTGGATTGCCGATTTCGAAACGGATGCCGTCGCCGTCGCGCTGCCCGCGCAGGATCACCTCGCCCCCTTCACGCAACGGCTGGATGCCGTGGCGTACCGCGTTCTCCACCAGCGGTTGCAGCAGCAGTCGCGGCAGTGGAAAGTCGGCGGGCAGGTCGTCCAGTTCGCGCCGTACCTGCAGGCGGGCGCCGAGGCGCAGCTGCTCGATCGCCAGGTAGCGTTCGATCAGCGCCAGCTCATCACCCAGGGTACCGTCGCCGATATCGTGCTGGCCCAGCGCGGCGCGGAACAATTCGGACAGGTCCTCCACCGTGCGCTCGGCCGCGGCCGGATCGACCCGGATCAGCGCCGCTACCGTGTTCATGCTGTTGAACAGGAAGTGCGGGCGGATGCGCGCCTGCAGTGCCTCGACCTGCGCCCGCGTGACGGCCGCCAGTCGCAGCTGCCACTGGCCCAGCACGTAGAAATAGCGCAGCAGTGCGGCGCCGAGCAGCGCGGCGATCGTCACGTTGTCGCGCACGAAGATGCCCAGGCTGCTCTGCACCAGCTGCAACTGCAATGCGCCATCCAGCCAGCGCGTCACCGTGCTGGCGACCAGCACGATCAGCATGATCAGCAGCCACACGCCGACATACGGGGCGCGCCCGGGCAGCCGCTGCAGCCATGGCCGCAACTTGCACAGCGCCACGGTGATAACCAGTACCAGCCACATCACGAACAGCATGCTGACGCTGTAGCCGGTCCAGTCACGCCGGCTGTCGCGTGCGAGCCAGATCACCGTCACGGTCAGCGCGCCGACCATGAACAGCGCGAACAAGGCCGGTAGCCGACAGAACTCGGGCAACGGACTGTGTTCGGCATGGCCGCGCGGGCCGCTGGTGTGGGATGCGCGCATGCGGGGAAGTATGCCGCATGCGCGGGCATGTTCATGCCGATCAGTTCAGGCCAGTCGCTGGCCCAGCCAGTAGCGCAGGTCACCGATTTCCTCGGGGCAGACCGCGTGCGCCATCAGGTAGGTATGCCATTCCACCGCATAACCCAGCGATTGCAGCAGGTCGCGCGAATCGACACCGCGTTGCACCACCACCACCGGGTCCATGCTGCCATGGCCCCAGAAAATCGGGATGGCTGCATTGGCGGCACTGCGTTCGGCAGGCAGTGCCGCATATGCCGGCAGGTAGGTCGACAGCGCGATGATGCCGGCCAGCTTTTCCGCGTGGTGCAGGCCGGCGGCGAGTGCGATCGCGCCACCCTGCGAAAAGCCGGCCAGCACGATCCGTTCGCTCGGCACGCCGCGCTGGTGCTCGCGGGCGATCAGGGTTTCCACCTCGGCCACCGAGGCGTGCATGCCGGCCTCGTCCTGCCGTGCGTTGAGATCGAACGCGGCGATGTCGTACCAGGCGCGCATCGACATGCCGTTGTTGATCGTCACCGGCCGCACCGGCGCATGCGGAAACACGAAGCGCAGCGGCGGCCACGCACGATCCACCAGTTGCGGCACGATCGGCGCAAAGTCGTTGCCATCCGCGCCGAGGCCGTGCAGCCAGATGATGCTGTGCTGCGGATTGGCAGCGGTTTCGAGTTCGAGGGCGGGCAGGGTCATCAGATACTCAGAAGCAAGGTAAAGAAAGCAGTTTAACGTGGCGCGGGAGTGCTGCCGAAACGAACTGTCCATGGCATACCCGGACAGACGCTCCAACCGACCGGGTCACTTCGTCGCGACGTCACCCAAGCCCAGCTCCTGCGCGAAGAAGGTCAGCATGATCGCGGTGTTGCCGACGCGCTGACTGAAGGGTGCGCCGATGCCGTGGCCGGCGTTCATGCGGGTCAGCAGAAGGATCGGCTGGCCCGAGCGGGTGGCGTTCTGCAGCGCGGCGGTGAACTTGCGCGACTGCCATGGCGCCACGCGCGGATCATTGGCGCCGGTAGTCATCAGCACGGCCGGATAGGCGGTATCGGCTTTCACGTTCTGCAGCGGCGAGTACGCCAGGGTGGCCTTGAACTGGGCCCGGTCCTGCACCGTGCCGTATTCGCTGACGTTGTAGGCGCCGTTGGCGAAGTCGGTCTCGTGGCGAAGCATGTCGTAGATGCCGACCATCGACACCACCGCGCGATAGTCGCCCGGATGCTGCACCAGCGACGCGCCCATCAGCAGGCCGCCATTGCTGCCACCAAGGAGGCCCAGGTGCGCGCGGTCGGTCCAGTGCGTGTCGACGAGGGCCAGCGCAGCGGCGTGGAAATCGTCGAACACGTTCTGCTTGTGCAGCTTCTGGCCTTGTTCGTGCCACAGCTCGCCGTTCTCGTTGCCGCCACGGATGTTGGCGAACGCCAGCACACCGCCGCGTTCCAGCCAGGCCAGTTCGGCGCCGACGAAGTGCGGTGCGATCGAGATGTCGAAGCCGCCGTAGCTGTACAGGATGGTCGGCCGCACGCCGTTCGGCGTGACGCCCTTCATCGCCAGCACGGTGACCGGGATCTTCGTACCATCCTTCGACACGCCGTCGATGCGCTGTGCCTCGACGTTGGAGTAGTCGGCGGCGGCCTTCACCTCGAACACGGTTTTCAGCGTGCCGGTTTTTGCGTCGTACTCGGCCCAGCGCGAAGGCAGCGTCCAGCCGCTGTAGCTGATCAGTGCGCGCTGCTGGCCCTGTTCGGCGGCGATGCCGCCGATGCCGATGCCATGCGCGGGCAGCGGCAGGCGGCGCACGAATTTCGCCGCGTGGTCGTACTGCTCGGCCCACCAGTCCGGACCCCAGCTGCGCACCACCAGGAAGCCATCGGCGATCGGCTCGACGTCTTGCACGGCACCGTCGCGCTGGCCCAGCAGTTCATTGACCTTGCCACCGGCATCAACCGCCAGCAGCTTGCCGCGCGGCGCACCGGCGAAGCTCGTCACCAGCAGGCGTTGGCCGACCCAACTGGCGCTACGCACGTTGGCCTCGTCGCCGAGCAGCTTCTTCCACTGCGTGCCATCGCGCAGGTAGACCTCGGCCGGGCCGCCGTCGCCGACGTTGGCGAGCACCGCCAGCTGCTTTGCACCCGGCGAGCCGAGCAGGCGGTACTCGGCCACGCGCGAGTAGTCCTTGCCGAACACCACGGTGTCCTGCGCGGCGGGCTGGCCCAGCACGTGATGCACCAGCGCGGCGTCGAACTGCTTCACCTCGGCGCCAGCGGGCGGTGGCGGGAAGCGCACATAGGTGACGCCGCGTTCGTCGGCATCCCACGCCAGGCTTTGCGGGGTGGTGCCGCCGCCGGCCCACGGCAGCGCGTCGCCCAGCACCTTGCCGGTGGCGACTTCGAGCACGTGGATGGTGGTCAGTTCGCTGCCGCCCTCGGCGGTGCCGTAGGCCAGATAACGGCCGCTGGGCGAGGGCCAGTAAGCGGTGATCGCGGTGTTGCCGCCGTTCGCATTGAGATCGACCAGCACGCGCGCCGGGCCATCCGGCCACGCCTGCGCCATCAGTTGCGGCTGCGGCTGTGGCGGCGTCTCCTGCATGTAGAACAGCGTGCCGCCGGCCAGCACCGGGCCCGAACGCGTGGTCGAGGTGATCGCCAGCTGCTGCACCCGTGCGGTCATCGCCTTGCCGTCCGGCATCGCTGCCAGCACCGCTTCGGTATGTGCGTTCTGCGCCTTGATCCACTGCTGCACCTTCGGGTCGGCCGGGTTTTCCAGCCAGCGCCAGGGATCGTTCACGGTCACGCCGTGCAGCACGCTGGCGTCGGCGTGCGTCGGTGTCGGCGGTGGCAGCTGCGGGGCCGCGCCGATCAGCGAAACGTCGCGCACAGGCGGTGATGTTGCCGGTGGCAGTTGTGCGGCATGTACGACGCCAGCGGCGAGCAGGGTGGTGGCAACAGCGAGAGCGAGACGCATGGTGGATAACCCGGCAATCAATCAAGCCTTCAGGGTAGCGCCACCACCGCAGGAGTGCAGCGCAGCTCAACCCTGACTTCTGGCATAGATGGCCGCATCGCACCGCCATGCTCGGCTATGCTGATTTTTTTGTCCGGGAACCTTTCCATGCGTCGACTACTGCTTGCCGGCCTGATCGCCTTCTGTGTGCTGCCCGCGGCGGCGGTGACGCCGCCCGTCACCAGCCCGCTCGACATGGAAACCATCATGGCCAATCCCGACTGGATCGGGCAGGCGGTGGAGTCGCCGTACTGGAGCGTGGACGGGCGCAGCCTGTATTACTCGGTGAAGCGTGACGGCAGCCCGGTACGTGATCTGTACAAGGTCGATCCGGCCAGCGGGCAAAGCACGAAGCTGGACCCTGCCGCGATGGCGCAGGCCGACGGCCCGGCGGTGTTCGACCGTGCGCACCGGCATGCGGCGTTCATCCTGCATGGCGATGTGTTCGTGGTGGATCTGGCCAGCGGCCGGCGCCAGCAGGTCACCCGCACGCCGCAGGAGGAATCCTCGCCGCAGTTCTCCGCCGACGGTCGCGCGCTGCAGTACCGCGACGGCAACGACTGGTACAGCTATGACCTGGTCAGCGGCGTCGCCGCGCCGGTGGCGGTGCTGAAGTTCGCCGACGACCCGCAGGCGAAGCAGCCGGACGACCTCGGCGACCTGCAGCTGAAGTTGTTCAAGACGCTGCGCGAGATCAAGGCCGACAAGCAGGCCATGCGCGACGAGGACAAGGCGCTGGATGCCGCCGATCCGGGCCGCGCACCGCCGCCGTTCTGGCTGGGCGACAAGTCGCGGGCGGTCGATACCGAGCTGTCGCCGGATGGCCGCTGGATGCTGGTGGTCACCGTGCCGAAGGATCACGCCAAGGGCGAGGCGCCCAAGGTCAACCACTACGTCACCGACAGCGGCTATACCGAGCCGCAGAACGCACGCACCTATGTCGGGCGCAACGATCCCACGCCGCAGTCGCTGCTGTTGCTGGATCTGCGCAATCACCAGCAGTACCCGCTGAAGACCGACACGCTGCCGGGCATCAAGGACGATCCGCTCAAGACGCTGCGCGCGCAGGCCGTCGCCGCGCTGGAGAAGGCCGGCAAGCAGGACAAAGCGAAGGCGCTGAAGGCACCCGAGATTCGCCCGGTACGCATCGTCGCCAATAGCGAGGACGGTGGTGGCGGCGGCATCGTGTGGAGCGACGACGGCAGTCACCTGGCCATCCAGCTGCGCGCGATCGACAACAAGGACCGCTGGATCGCCAATGTCGATTTCGCCCGCCACACGCTGGTCAACCAGCAGCGCCTCACCGACAACGCGTGGATCAACTGGAATTTCAACGATTTTGGCTGGCTCAAGGACAACAGCACGCTTTGGTACATGAGCGAGGAAACCGGTTATTCGCAGCTCTATACCAAGACCCTCGATGGCAAGGCGAAGGCGCTGACTTCCGGCAAGTTCGAGGTCAGCCATCCGCTGCTCAGCGACGACGGCAAGTGGTTCTATGTGCGCACCAACCAGGTCGCACCTTACAGTTATGACGTTTACCGTCTGCCGGTCGGCGGCGGCGCATTGGCCCGCATCACGAACTACCAGGGCATGGACGACTTCAAGCTGTCGCCGGACGGTATGCAGCTCGCGGTGCTGCATTCCTCGCCGTACGTGTTCGCGCAGCTGGCGGTGCAGTCGAGCGCCGGCGGCGAGCCGCGCGAGCTGACCAACACGATGAAGCCGGCCTACATGGCACGCCAGTGGATCGCGCCTAAGATCGTCGAGATCCCGTCCAGCCACGGCGCCGGCGTGATCTATGCGAAGTACTACGGCCCGGCCGACGAGAACGATGCAGTGAAGCGCCCGGCGGTGTTCTTCGTGCACGGTGCCGGCTACCTGCAGGACGTCAACCTGTCATCGACCTATTACTTCCGCGAGCAGATGTTCAACAACCTGCTGGTGCAGCAGGGTTACGTGGTGCTGGACGTGGATTACCGCGCCTCCGAAGGCTACGGCCGCGCCTGGCGCACCGCGATCTACCGCCAGATGGGTCATCCGGAACTGGAAGACCTGCTCGACGGCAAGGCGTGGCTGGTGAAGAACCATGGCGTCGATCCGAAGCGCGTGGGCATCTATGGCGGCAGCTACGGCGGCTTCATGACCGAGATGGCCTTGCTGCGTGCACCGGGCGAATTCGCCGCCGGCGCCGCGCTGCGCGCGCCGTCGGACTGGACCAGCTACAACGACGAGTACACCTCCAACATCCTCAACGACCCGCAGCTCGATCCGGAGGCGTACAAGACCAGCTCGCCGATCGAATTCGCCAACAACCTGCGCGACCCGCTGCTGATCGAACACGGCCTGATCGACGACAACGTGATGACCAGCGACTCGATCCGCCTGTACCAGCGCTTCATCGAGCTGCACAAGCAGAACTTCTGGATCTCGCTGTACCCGCTGGAACGCCACGGCTTCGTGCACGCCGATTCGTGGTATGACGAATATCGGCGGATTGACGAGCTGTTCAATACGTACGTGAAGCCGGAGAAGGCGCCGACTTCGGGCAACTGACTGGGCCGGCTGCCGCCGGGATTACCTTGCGGCAGCGACAGGCACGACATCATTGCCGCCTTTGCGCATTGCTGTCCGGAATAACTCCCCGGCGCACCTCACCCTGGTCATGCCATTCCACCCTCGTCATGCCGGCGCAGGCCGGCATCGCTCCGCGTGACATGACAATGCCACCACGCAGCTGGCTGGTGTGAGTGCGGGCAGCACGTCAACGCTCGGCTATCCACGCATCAGGAGGCGACTGGCGTTGCGGGCAACAGCGATGCCGGCCTGCGCCGGCATGACGGGTGTTTTTATACCGGCATGACGCGCAGTGGAAGGGGCGTACCAGACGCCCCGAAGGGGCTGCCAGGTCCTTGCCGGGTTACTTGACCACCACGGTGCCAGTCATGCCCGGGTGGAACTTGCAGAAGAATGCGAACGTGCCGGCCTTTGCCGTGATGCGCGCGGTGGCGCCGGGTTTCAGGTCGACGTCGAAACTGCCATCACGGGCCGTGGCACTGTGCTCGAAGATGTCGTGGTTGACCCACTCGATGATGTCACCGGCGTGTACATTGGTGGGCATCGGGCCATACACCATCTTGTCCAGCACGATCACGTGAACGGCGTGGGCATGGACCGCTGTAGTCGTTACTGGCCGTGACGGGGTGTTCGCCGCGGCGGCGGTGAGCGGCGTTGTCCAGCCGGTCACCGCCAGCATGCTGGCGATCAGGAGCATCGCGCGAAACATGGGTTGCTCCTTACTTTTACTTCAGGCTTTGTGCCAGATGTTCGGCATGCAGCTCATGCTCGTGGAACAGCTTCGAGCCGGTTTCCAGCAGCGACTTCAACTCGGCGTTCTGCGTCGCCGGGATCAGCGTGCCGTCCAGCGCGGCAAGCACGGCCTTGTGAAAGGCCACTTCGTTGTCGGCATAGGCCTTGTCGTACGCAGCGCCGCTGAGCGCGGCCAGCTTCTTCTGTTCGGCGGCGGCGTCCTTGGCCAGCGACTGGCTGGTCGCGTTGTCGGCCGGGGTGACGCCTAGCTTCTTGCATAGTGCCAGTGCCTGCGTGTTGACAGCGGCATGGTCACGCGCCATTTCCTGGGCGAACGCACGCACGTCCTTGTTGTGGGATTTCTTCAGCGCCTGCTTGGCGGCGGTCACGTCGATCACGCCGGCGGTGTAGGCGATGTGGGCGATCTGCGCGTCGTTGAGGGCGGCTGGTGCCGGCGCGCTGGCGGTAGTCGGCGCGGCGGCCGCCTCCTGTGCCTGCACGGTGGTGACGGCGCCGAAGGCGAGGGCAATGGCGAGCGCGAAAACGGTCTTGCTCATGGTGTGTCTCCTTGAATGGGTGGTGGCCCAGGCGAACGCACGCCGCCTGTCCACGCCCATGAGATGCAGTAGCGGTGTGCAGGTTCCCGCGGGCATCGTGCGGCGACAATGCGGTTCGCGTGAAGGCATCCGGAACCTCGCGGTCGTTGTTGCATCGAATCCGCTGTCCTTCGTCACGAAGCGATCACCATGCTCGATGGCGAACAGCCCCTTTCATCCATCGGCACCGCCGTACCGGCGCGGACGCTCGCCGATACCCTGGCCCGGTACTGCAACCGCGCGGTGTGGCGGTGCTGATCCAGGCCAGCCACGAGTGCATGTCCAGCCGCGGCGTGCGCCTGCACGGTGTGTCGATGGTGACCCGGCGCCTGCTCGGCGAGTTTGCGCAGGAGCCGCAGCGATACGAGATCCTGGCGGCACTGGCCGGCTGACGCGGGAACCTTGAGGATGCTGTTGCATCCGATGGGTTGTCCAAGGAGAAAACCATGTCCGCACATGTACGTGTTGTCCCCATCGATTATGGCGCGCTGGATGACCAGGCCCTGGTCGCACTGGTCCGTGACGGCCAGCGCGAGGCGTTCCGGCCGATCATGCAACGCTGCAACCAGCGCTTGTTCCGCATCGCGCGCAGCGTGGTCGGCGATGATTTTGAAGCTGAAGATGTGCTGCAGGAATCGTATATGCGTGCCTACAACAAACTCGACACCTTCCGCGGCGACTCCACGCTGCTGACCTGGCTGACCAGCATCGTGCTGAACGAGGCCCGCGGCCGCCTGCGCAGGCGGCACACGATGGTGGGACTGGAGCAGGTCGATGCCGCACCGGACGACACGCATCGGGTGATCCAGTTTCCCTCCCGCTTTGGCAGCGAGGATCCAGCGGCCGCCGCTGCGCGCACGCAGATCCGCCATTTGCTCGAACAGGCCATCGACAAGCTGCCGCCGGCGTTCCGTACCGTCTACGTGATGCGCGAGATCGAGGAATGCTCGGTCGAGGAAACCGCCAGCCAGCTGGCGATCAAGCCGGAAACGGTGAAGACCCGCCTGCATCGCGCACGTCGGTTGCTGCGCGCTTCGTTGCAGGATTCGCTGGCGATCACGCTGGCCGATGCGTTCCCGTTCATGGGCCAGCGTTGTGCGCGCGTCACCGAGGCGGTGATGGCGCGGCTGGACACCGAGCAGCCGTAGGGTTCCTACACGGTTTCGCCGGGTGCATGGGTCAGCCATCGCGCCGCCAGCAGCAGCCAGCCCAGGATCAGCACGATCACCAGTCGCTGTTCCAGCCCTCGCGGCATGCCGCGCCACAACGCGTCCACCCAGATCGCCGCGAAGCACGCCAGGGCCAGCGTGAAGGCGAGCGGAAAGTGGGGACGCCAGCGCGGGTCGGCACGCAGCCAGCACGACTGCACCAGCATCGCCACCGTGACGCACAGGAACGCCATCTGCGCCGCGGTGCCATGCACGAAACCTTCCAGCGTGGGCGTGCATCCGGGCAGGTTGCTGTGCGCCAGCGCGGTCACGCACAGGCCGATGCCGGCGCAGACGAACAGCAGCCACGGCGCCGTGCTGTGGCGCCCGTCGCGCAGCGTGATGTAATAGCCCGCGCCGATTGATACCAGCGCGCTGGCGAGCACGAAGTACGCCGCCTGCAGCCAGTGGCCGTAGTCATCCAGCAGATAAAGGCTCAGCGGCGCATCCTGCCAGCGCAGGTCGGTGCGCAGGATTTGCACGGCCACCCCGATGACGACGAACACCAGGATGCCGGCCAGTGCGATGCTGCCGAGTCTGCCGGCGGTACGCTGTGGTTGGCTACGCTGTGTTGCAGTGACCATCTGGCCAGGTCGTCCCGATGCTGTTTCCGCGCCAGCTTACAAGCCGGACCGCCGATGGCGCAGCGCAACCGCGATCAGCGTTGCACCGTTCGGTGTGCGCGCAAGCCTGACTCAGGCGCGCTTGTGCAAGGCCGCCGCCTCGCGCGCCAGCAGTTCGATACCGGACCAGTCGCCGGCGCCGAGCAGGCTGGCCGGGGTCAGCCACGAACCGCCGACGCAGATCACGTTGGGCAGCGCGAGGAAATCCGGCGCGCTGGCGAGGCTGATGCCGCCAGTGGGGCAGAAGCGGACCTGCGGCAGCGGGCTGGCCCAGGCACCGAGCAGCTTGTGGCCGCCGGCCGGCACCGCGGGGAAGAACTTCAGGTGACGGTAGCCGCGTTCGAGCAGGCTCATCACTTCGCTGGCAGTGGCGGTGCCGGGCAGCAACGGCAACTCGCTGTCGTCGGCGGCGTCGAGCAGGTGCGGCGACACGCCGGGCGATACCGCGAAACGTGCGCCGGCCTGTTGTGCGGCGTGCAGGTCGCGTGCGCTGAGTACGGTGCCGACGCCGACCACCGCGCCTTCCACTTCGGTGGCAATCGCGCGGATCGCTTCCAGCGCGGCGGGTGTGCGCAGGGTGACCTCGATCGCCGGCGTGCCGCCGGCGACCAGCGCGCGTGCCATCGGCACGGCGGCGCGTGCATCGTCGATCACCACCACCGGAATCACCGGCGCCAATCGCATGGTGGTTTCGATCTGCTGCTGCTTCTGTTCGATGGGGCTGGTCATGAGATTGCTCGCTGGTTTGAGGGCGGGGTTGTCGGGCGTTGTGTGGTTGAAGGAGTCCGCTCGATGCCTTTGCTGCGTAGGGCGGGCACTGCCCGCCGCTTTCGTCTAGCAGCGCATCCGAGAGCAAAGGCCGGCGGGCAGTGCCCGCCCTACACAAGCTGCTTACAGCACGCCGGCGCCGAGGTCGGCGGTGGTGGCGGCTTGGCGGAACAGGCCGAACAGTTCGCGGCCCATGCCGCTGTGCTGGGCGGAGAGATCGGCGGTGTGCGGCAGCCGGGCGTCTAGTTCGTGCGCTTCCATCAGGACGTCCAGACGGCCGTTCACCGCGTCGAGGCGGATCATGTCGCCGTTGCGGATCTTCGCGATATTGCCGCCGGCGACGGCTTCTGGTGTCACGTGGATCGCCGCCGGCACGCGACCGGAGGCGCCGGACATGCGGCCGTCGGTGAGCAGCGCGATGCGGTGACCGCGATCCTGCAGCAGCGCCAGAGTCGGGGTGAGTTTGTGCAGTTCCGGCATGCCGTTCGCCTGCGGACCCTGGAAACGCACTACCGCGATGAAGTCGCGGTTGAGCTCGCCGCGCTTGTACGCCGCGGGCACTTCGTCCTGATCCTGGAACACGATCGCCGGCGCCTCGATCAGCAGGCGATCGTCCGGTACCGAGGAAACCTTGATCACCGCGCGGCCGAGATTGCCTTGCAGCATGCGCAGGCCACCGTCGGCACGGAACGGCTCGTCGGTGCCGCGCAGCACGCCACGGTTGCCGCTCTGCTTCGATACCCGCTTCCAGCTCAGTGCGCCGGCTTCATCCAGTTGCGGAATCTGCGCATAGCCGTCCATGCCGGTACCGAAGATGGTGTTGACGTCGGCATGCAGCAGGCCGGCGCCGATCAGCTGGTCGATCAGGAAGGCCATGCCGCCGGCGTCGTGGAACTGGTTCACGTCGGCGTAACCGTTCGGGTACACGCGTGCCAGCAGCGGGATCACGCCGGACAATGCATCGAAATCGTCCCAGCGCAGCTGGATGCCGGCGGCGTGCGCGATCGCCACCAGATGCAGCAGGTGGTTGGTGGAGCCGCCGGTCGCATGCAGGCCGATCACGCCGTTGATGATCGCGCGTTCGTCAATGATGTGGCCGATCGGCAGGCAGTGGTCGCCCGGTGCGCTGAGTGTGCCGTCTTGACATATTGCATCGTCGCTGAGCGCGCCGATGCGGTGCACCACCTCGGCGGTGAGTGCATCGCGCAGCGGCGTATCCGGCGCGGTGAAGCTGGCGCCGGGCAAATGCAGGCCCATGATCTCCATCAGCATCTGATTGGAGTTGGCGGTGCCGTAGAAGGTGCAGGTGCCGGGCGCGTGATACGACGCGGCCTCGACCTCGAGCAGTTCTTCCTTGCTCGCCTTGCCGTCGGCCCAGGCCTGGCGCACCTTCGACTTCTGCTCGTTCGGAATGCCGCTGGGCATCGGTCCACTCGGCACGAAGGCACCAGGCAGATGGCCGAAGCTCAGTGCGCCGATCAGCAGGCCCGGCACGATCTTGTCGCAGATGCCGAGGTACAGCGCGCCGTCGAACATGTCGTGCGACAGCGATACCGCCGTGGCCATCGCGATCAGGTCGCGCGAGAACAGCGACAGCTGCATGCCGGGCTGACCCTGGGTGACGCCGTCGCACATCGCCGGCACGCCGCCGGCGACCTGCGCGGTGAAGCCGGCGTCGCGGGCGATCTGGCGGATCAGCGCCGGATAGCGCTCATAGGGTTGATGCGCGGACAGCATGTCGTTGTACGCGGTGACGATTGCGAGGTTGGCGCGGCGGCCGCTGCGCAGCGCGTCCTTGTCGGTCGTGCCGCAGGCGGCGAAGCCGTGTGCGAGATTGCCGCAGGACAGGTGTTCGCGTTGCGGGCCGTTGCGGTCGATCGCGTCGATCCGCTTGAGGTAGGCGGTGCGCGTCTCGCGGCTGCGCTCGCGCAGGCGTTCGGTGACTTCGGCGACAATAGGATGCAGCGTGCTCATGACTTGTTCCGGCGGTTGCAGGGTGGTGCGGAAGCGGCTTCAGCCGCGACGATGTTTCCAAACCCTCGCTCCGCGAAGAGAGTCGCGGCTGAAGCCGCTCCCACAGGGTCGGGTTCGGGATTTCGGGATGACTTCACGGACACCAGTACACCGCCACCGGCACGCGCTGTTGGGTCAGCACCGCGCGCACCGGATAGTCCTTCGCGGTATCCAGGCCGAGCCGGACATCGGCGAGCAGGTCGCGCTTGTGCTCGCCGGCGACCAGCAGGTACAGCGCGCGGGTATCCAGCAGCGTGGGCAGCGTCAGTGTGATGCGCGGTTCGCCGGCATCCGGCGCGTGCATCGGTAGCACGCGGGCGCGACCATCCAAATCCAGTGCTGCGGCCAGATGATCGCCGCCGGGGAAAAACGAGGCGGTATGACCGTCGTCGCCCATGCCCAGCACCACGGCATCGAAGGGCAGCTTCAAGGCATCGATCCGTGCAGTGACCGCGCCCAGGCCCTGCTCGGGCGTGGGTGCATCGACGTAGAGAGGCACGAACTGCGCCGTACTGGCGGCATGCTGCAACAGGACCGATTTCACCAACTTCGCGTTGGAGCGGTCGTCGCTGTCCGGCACCCAGCGTTCGTCGACCAAGGTGACCTGCACCTTCGCCCAGTCCAGCGATTCGTGCGACAGCCGCGCAAAGAACTCCTTCGGTGTGCTGCCACCGGAGACCGCGAGCAGGGCATGCCCGCGTTCGAGCAGCACATGGCGCAGGCGCTCGGCGACGCGTTCGGCCAGCGCCACGGCCTGCGCCTTGCCGTCGGTGAAGCTGTGGGTGGTGACGTTCAAATCGGTATACATGATCGGGTGGCGCCGTTCGGTCAGACCGCGCGGCGCGTCTCGTCGGAAAGGGAAGGCCAGTCTGCCGCACGCACCGGCAGCACCGGGTGAAACGACGGTAAACGCGGCGATCTATTCACTGTCTTCGTTCCAGGTGCGGCCATCGCGTTCGATCAACGCCACCGCGGCGCTCGGGCCCCAACTGCCGGCGGCATACGGCCGCGGCGCCTCGCCACTGGCGGACCAGGCAGCGAGGATCGGGCCGGCCCAGCGCCATGCCGCTTCCACCTCGTCGCGACGCATGAACAGGGTCGGGTTGCCGCGCACCACATCGAGCAGCAAGCGCTCGTATGCATCCGGCTGCGAGACGCCGAACGCCTCGGCAAAGCTCATGTCCAGCGGCACATGGCGCAGGCGCAGGCCACCGGGGCCGGGATGCTTGATGGTCAGCCACAGCTTCACGCCCTCGTCCGGCTGCAGGCGCAGCACCAGCCGGTTCTGCGCCAGCGTGCCGGCGCTGGCATCGAAGATCGAATGCGGCACCGGCTTGAAGGTGACCACGATCTCCGACACCCGGCTCGGCAACCGCTTGCCGGTGCGCAGGTAGAACGGCACGCCGGCCCAGCGCCAGTTCGCGATTTCCGCCTTCAACGCGACGAAGGTTTCGGTATTGGATTTGGTATTGCCCAGTTCGTCGGGATAACCCGGCACGCTGGCTCCCTCGGCCACGCCGGCACGGTACTGGCCGCGTACGGTGAACTGGCCGACATTGCTTTCATCGATGGGCTTGAGCGAATGCAGCACCTTCAGCTTCTCGTCGCGCACCGCATCCGGCGCCAGCGACGACGGCGGCTCCATCGCCACCATGCACAGCAGCTGCAGCATGTGGTTCTGCACCATGTCGCGCAGCGCACCAGCGCGGTCGTAGTAGGCGCCGCGATGGCCGACGCCGAGTGTTTCGGCCACCGTGATCTGCACGTGGTCGATGTGCCCGGCATTCCACAACGGCTCGAACAGGGCATTGCCGAAGCGCAGCACCAGCAGATTCTGCACGGTCTCCTTGCCGAGATAGTGGTCGATGCGGAAGGTCTGCGATTCGCTGAACACCTTGCCGACCGCGTCGTTGATCTGGTTCGCGCTGTCGAGGTCGCGGCCGATCGGCTTTTCCAGCACCACGCGCGACTTGCCCTGGTTGAGTCCGTAATGGCCCAGCCGCGCGCAGATGTCGACGAACAGTTCCGGCGAGGTCGACAGATAGAACACGCGCACGTGTTCCGGCTGCGCGCCGATGAAGGCGGCGAAATCGTCCCAGCCTGCGTCCTTGCGCGCGTCCAGCGGGCGGTAGAACACCTGCTGCAAGAACACGTCGAGCTTGGCCGCGTCGCAGATGCCGACCAGCGCCTCGCGCAGCAGCGCGCGATAACCGGCGTCGTCCAGTGCCTCGCGGGCGATGCCGACGATGCGGCTGCTGGCCGGGATCTGGCTGTCGAGGAAGCGGTGGAACAGGGCCGGCAGCAGCTTGCGCACGGCGAGGTCGCCGGTGCCGCCGAAGATCACCAGGTCGAACGGTTCGACCGATTGGGAGGAAGCAGTCACGCAGTCACCTCGACACGATGCCGGATGGCGGGCAGGGCCGGATGGCGCATTTGCCCGGATTGCGGTTGATCGTACCAGTGAAATACCAGATCGGCTACCGCCATGCATACGAATTCATGGAAACGGTTTGTTGCGCCTTAATACCCATGTGCATGCCCATTCGTGGGATCTCATGGCTGGCCGGGCTTGCAGTTAGTGGTTTGCTATTGGTATCTTTGACGGAATGGAAACCGCATTGGCCAACGAATACCGCCGCATCTGCCACGACCCGGCCACGCACCAGCCGCTGGCCTATCTGCGCCTGCGTCGCGCGATCCGCAACGTGGTCGAGCATCGCGACATCGAACCGGGCCAGGCATTGCCCAGCGAGCGCGACCTGTCGCACGCGCTGAAGCTGTCGCGGGTCACCGTGCGCAAGGCGATCGCCGGCCTGGTCGAGGAAGGTCTGCTGACCCAGCGCCACGGTGCCGGCACCTTCATCGCCGAGCGCATCGTCAAGCCGATGTCGCGGCTGACCAGCTTCACCGAGGACCTGCGCGAGCGCGGCCTGTCGCCACGCTCGGAATTCTTCGAGCGCGGCATCGGCGAGGTAACGCCGGAAGAATCGATGGCGCTGAACCTGTCGCCTGGTTCGCTGGTGGTGCGCCTGCATCGCGTGCGCTACGGCCAGGACGAGCCGCTGGCGATCGAGCGCAGCGTGGTGCCGGCCAGCGTGCTGCCCGATCCGCTGCTGGTACGCGACTCGCTGTACGAGGCACTCGAACATCTCGGCTGCCGTCCGCGCCGCGCGCTGCAGCGGTTGCGCGCGGTGTCGCTGAATGTGCAGCAGGCGCGCCTGCTGCATGTCACGCCGGGCAGTGCCGGGCTGAACATCGAGCGGCGCAGCTTCCTCGACGACGGCCGCGTGGTCGAGTTCACC
Organism: Rhodanobacter sp.; assembly: GCA_050737735.1. GTDB lineage: Bacteria > Pseudomonadota > Gammaproteobacteria > Xanthomonadales > Rhodanobacteraceae > Rhodanobacter. Next base: position 115,965 of record JBOHYM010000021.1, read on the forward strand.
TGCTCCTGGTATCGCGGCGACATCTACGACTTCGTCGCGGAACTGCAAACCGACTGAACCACTCTTGATTGAATCCCTGCCGAGGCCCTCTTGAACACATCCACCACGACTGCCCGCGACACCCTGATGTACCGCGAAGCGCATGAGGCTGCCGACGTGGTGGCGCGTCAGTTCGCCGCCAACGAGGCGGTGGTGAGCGCGCTGGCGCTGGCGCTGCGTGCGCAGCCGCCGCGCTTCATCGTCACCTGCGCGCGCGGCAGTTCCGATCATGCCGCCGCCTACGCGAAGTACGTGTTCGAGACCCAGCTGGGCATCGTCACCGCGTCGGCTTCGCCGTCGGTCACCTCGATCTATGCGGCCGAGCAGCGCTGGCAGGGCGCGCTGTTCATCGCGATCTCGCAGTCGGGCAAGAGCCCCGACCTGGTGCGCAACGCCGAGGCGGCCAAAATAGCGGGCGCCTACGTGGTGGCCATGGTCAACGTGGAGGATTCGCCGCTGGCGGCGATCGCCGATACGGTGATCCCGTTGCATGCCGGTCCCGAGCGCAGCGTGGCGGCGACCAAGAGTTATATCGCTGCTCTCGCTGCCGTCTTGCACCTGTGCGCGCGCTGGCGCGGCGACGCCGAACTGGAGGCCGCCCTGCGCGCGCTGCCCGATGCCTTGCGCGCGGGCTGGGATGCGGACTGGTCGGCGTTGAGCGAAGGCCTGCTCGATGCGCACAACCTGTTCGTGGTCGGCCGCGGTTTCGGTTTCGCCATCGCGCTGGAGGCGGCGCTGAAGTTCAAGGAAACCTGTGGCCTGCACGCCGAGGCGTTCAGCGCAGCCGAGGTGAAGCACGGCCCGATGGCGCTGGTCGGGCCAGATTTCCCGGTGCTGTGCTTCGCGCAGGACGACGACACGCTGGACAGCACGCTGGCGGTGGCGAACGAATTCCGCGGTCGCGGCGCGCAGGTCTTCGTGGCCGCGCCCGGCCTGGACGGCGAGGGCATGTTGCCGGTGATCGGCGGCTTGCCGGCGCTGTGCACGCCGCTGCTGATCATCCAGAGCTTCTATCGCGCGGCCAGCGAACTGGCCCTGCGGCGTGGCTTCAATCCCGATGTACCGCCCCATCTCAACAAGGTGACCGAAACGGTCTGAGCAACGCCATGACCCTCGCCCTCATCAATGGCCGCGTGCTTACCGCACACGGCTGGCACAACGACCTCGCCGTGCTGCTGGATGGCGAACGCATCGTCGATCTGCTGCCGCCGTCCGATCCGCGCGTGCTCGATGCGACGCCACACGATCTGCACGGCGCCATGCTGCTGCCCGGCTTCATCGACGTGCAGGTCAATGGCGGTGGCGGTGTGCTGTTCAACGAGGCGCCCACGGTGGAAGCGATCCGCCGCATCGGCGCAGCGCACCGGCGCTACGGCACCACCGGCTTCCTGCCGACCCTGATCAGCGACCGTGCCGAGGTCATGCGGGCCGCACTCGCCGCGGTGGAGCAGGCGCTGGCCGAAGGCGTGCCCGGCGTGCTCGGCATCCATCTGGAAGGCCCCTACCTGGCGTCGGCACGCAAGGGCGTGCACGACCCGAAATATTTCCATGTACCCGGCAACGATGAGCTGGCGTTGCTGTGTGCACCACATCGCGGCGTGCGCCTGCTCACGCTGGCGCCGGAGCAGGTGCCGACGGCGAGCATCGGCGCCTTGGCGGCGGCCGGTGTGATCGTCTGCGCCGGCCACACCGCCGCCGACTACGCGACCACGCACGCCGCGCTCGCGGCCGGCGTGCGCGGCTTCACCCATCTGTTCAACGCGATGACGCCGCTCGGCAGTCGCGAGCCGGGCGTGGTCGGCGCCGCGCTGGAGGATGCCGACAGCTGGTGCGGCCTGATCGTCGACGGTCACCACGTGCATCCGGCCAGCCTGCGTGTGGCGATCGCGGCGAAGGCGCGCGGCAAGATGCTCCTGGTCACCGACGCGATGCCGCCGGTCGGTGCGGATCATCCCGAGTTCGTGCTCAACGGCGAAACCATCATCGCGAAAGACGGCATCTGCCAGACCGCGCAAGGCGTGCTGGCCGGTTCCGCGCTGGACATGGCCGGTGCCGTACGCAACGCCGTGCAGATGCTCGGCCTGCCACTGGACGAGGCGGTGCGCATGGCCAGCACCTATCCCGCCGATTTCCTCGGCCTCGGCGCCAGCCATGGCCGCATCGCGCCGGGCTATCAAGCCGACCTGGTGGCGATGGACGATGACTATCGCGTGCAGCAGAGCTGGATTGGCGGCGTGGCCGTGTAGGGCGGGCACCGCCCGCCGGTTCTTGCCGTGGTGAGGCAATGTGGGGAGCAAAAGCGGCGGGCAGTGCCCGCCCTACGGCGCGTGGCGTTTGCCGAAATAGCCGTCCGAAGCTAAAGTGGCGCGGTTCAGGTGTCCCGACGGCTTCGCGCCCAAGGGATGAAACGGGAAGCCGGTGCGTGGTGTTCGACAACACTGCAAGGCCGGCGCTGCCCCCGCAACGGTAAGCGAGTTCCACGAACGGCGAATGCCACTGTGCGATGCACGGGAAGGCGTCGTTCGGGGCATGCGGGTCACTGCATGCCACTCGCGAGCCCGGAGACCGGCCGGAACGCTTTCTGGTGGCTCGCGGTGGGCGAGGCCGAACCACGTGCGTGGCGTTCCGGCCTGCCCGTTGTTCCGTCTTTTCCCTGCGCTTGCTGCCAGCTCATTGAACACATGAGCCGTGCGCGGGTGCGCGGCCTGAGGAACGACCTTGAAAAAGACCTTGCTGGCAGCGGCCCTGCTGAGCTGCACGATGACCGCTTACGCGGCCGACCAGAACGATACGACAGCGTTTGATCCGGTGATCGTCACCGCCACGCGTACCGCGATCACCGTCGACGATGCTTTGTCGTCGGTCACCGTGATCACCCGTGATGATATCCAGCGGCTGCAGCCGGTGTCGGTGATCGACCTGCTGACTGGCCTGCCGGGCGTGACGTTTACCCAGAGCGGCGGCATGGGTCAGCAGAGTTCGCTGTTCCTGCGCGGCACCAATTCAACCCATACGCTGGTGCTGATCGACGGCGTACGGATTGGTTCGGTGACGGCGGGGCTGGCTTCGCTGGAGCAGATTCCGGTGGAGCAGATCGAGCGCATCGAGATCGTCCGCGGTCCGCGTTCGAGCCTGTACGGCGCCGATGCGATCGGCGGCGTGATCCAGATCTTCACTCGCCACGGTCAGGCGGGCGGCGGCATCACGCCATCGTTGAGCATGACCACCGGAAGCCACGGCCTGTTCGGCAGCGAGGCCGGTCTGTCCGGCGGCGACGCGCATGCCTGGTACAACCTCAGCCTGGGTGGCGAATACACCAGCGGCTTTCCGGGCTGCAAGTTCGGTGCGGCCGAAGCGAATGGTGGCCTGGGTGCAGGCTGCTTTGTCGACGATCCGCGCGACGACGCCTACCGCAACTGGAATGGCTCGGCCAATGCCGGCTATCGCTGGGACAACGGCACCGAGCTGGCCTTTACCTGGCTGCGCAGCAAGAACGACGTCGAGTATGCCGGCAGCCCATATGGCGGCAACGACGCCGTCAACGAGCAGCGTGCGGCCGGCGTGCGGCTGAGTTTCTCGCCGCTGGATATCTGGAAGGTCACGCTGAACGCGGGGCAGAGCAAGGATCTCGCTACCACGTATTACCAGGGCACCTATTTCGGCACCTACTATCCGTTCGCGCAGACCGGCTATTCGAATTCGCGGCGCAACCAGGCGTCATGGCAGAACGACATCGCGCTGGCTCCGAACCAGCTGCTGACGGTGGGCGTCGACTACCAGCAGGAGCATGTCGACAGCAGCACCGGTTACCTGGCCGACAACCGCAACGACACCGGCACCTACGCGCAGTACCAGGGCACGTTCGGCCGCAACGAGGTGCAGCTGTCCGCGCGGCATGACAACAACTCGCAGTACGGCGGCCACGACACCGGCGCGCTGGCCTGGGGTTACAGCTTCGACCACGACCTGCGCCTGATGGCCAGCTACGGCACGGCGTTTCACGCGCCGACTTTCAATGACCTGTACTACCCGCCGTTCTTCGGCATCCCGTCGGCCAATCCGGATCTGAAACCGGAGAAGTCGCGCAGCGGCGAACTGGGTCTCAGCCAGAAGCTCGGTGTGTGGAACTGGGCCTTGAACGCCTACCAGACCAACATCGACGACCTGATCGTGCTCGACCCCAGCCAGAACTACGTGCCGTTCAATGTCAGCAAGGCGCGTATCCGCGGCCTCGAAGGCCAGCTCGGTGCGAACCTGGATGGCTGGCAGGTGCAGGGTTATCTGACCTTGCAGCAGCCGAAGAACGACGACGGCAGCGCCAACAACGGCAATCTGCTGCCGCGTCGCCCGGAGCGCACCGCGCGCATCGACATCGATCGTCGCTTCGGCGACTTCGGCGTCGGCACCACCTGGTACGCCGCTGGCAAGAGCTACGACGATGCCGCCAACCAGAACCGCCTCGGTGGCTACAGCACGCTGGCGCTGCGGGCCAGCTGGCAGTTCACGCCGGACTGGCAGGTCGAGGCCAAGCTGGCCAATGCGTTCGATCACGAATACGAGACCGTGTATTACTACAACCAGCCCGGCCGCACCTGGTACCTGACCCTGCGTTACAGCCCGGCTGCGCACTGAGGTTGCATGCGGTTGTGGGAGTGACTTCAGTCGTGATGCTTTTTGCCGGATCCACCAAGAGCGTCGCGACTGAAGTCGCTCCCGCAAAAAAGCCGCAAGCAGCAGCGTCACTGCCGGTCCCGCCATCCTGTGGGAGGGGCTTCAGCCCCGACAGCTGCGGTTCGCCGGGGACCATCGCGTCGCGACTGAAGCCCCTCCCACAAAAAGCCGTTCGGTGCGCTGCACCCCTGTCTTCCGGCAGGGTGTGGACTTCAGGCACATACATCGGGACGCGACTGCGGGCATAAAGCCCGCATGATCGAGACCTTCGCTCCCGCTGCAGCACACGCGCCGTTTCCGGCGAGGTCATCCGACCGTCAGCGGATGGCGCTATGCTGCACGGCCACGGAAGCGCCATGAATATTTTCGCCCCCCTGATCCGCCGTCCCGCGGGTACCTCACTGCTCGCCCTGGGTCTGACTCTGGCCGGCATTTGCGCTTATCTGCTGCTGGGCGTTGCCGCGTTGCCGTCGCTGGATTTCCCCGGCGTCTACGTGGTGGCCAACCAGCCGGGCGCCAGTGCGCAGACCATGGCCAACACCGTGCTGGCACCGCTGGAGCGTCACCTGGGGCAGATTCCCGGCATCGACGACATGTACGGCAATGCTACCGAGGGAGCCGCCTCGGTCAGCGTGCGCTTCAACTTCTCGCGCACCGCGGACAGCGCGGCGCGCGACGTGCAGGCGGCGATCAATGCCGCCGCGGAGGACCTGCCGAGCGGGATGCCGTCGCCGCCGCAGTTTTTCAAGTTCGACACCTCGCAGATCCCGATCGTGTTCCTCACGATGACCTCGAACGGCCTGCCACAGGACAAGCTGTACGACCTCGCCGATACCCTGCTCAAGCCGGCGCTGGCGCAGATCGATGGTGTGGCGCAGGTGCAGGTGTTCGGCGGCACCCCGCATGCGGTGCGCATCGAGCTGGACAACAACGCGCTGGCGGCGAAGGGGCTCACCTCGAACGATGTGGCCAATGCGTTGCGTGCGGCCAACGTCACCTCGCCGCAGGGTGCGCTGAGCGACGGCCGTACGCAGATGACGGTGACCGCCAGCGACGGCCTGCAGCAGCCGGCCGAGTTCGCCCGCCTGCTGATCTCGGTGAAGAATGGCACGCCGGTGCGGCTGTCCGACGTGGCGAAGGTCTACAGCGGTCAGCAGGACGAATACCAGGCGGCGTGGTTCAACGACCAGCATACGGTCGGTCTGCAAATCACCAAGCGACCGGAAGCCAATGCGGTAGCCACGGTCGAGGAGATCCGCGCCCGGTTGCCGCAGCTGCGCGCGTCGCTGCCCGCCAACATCACCATCACGCCAGTATTCGACCTTACCCAGACCACCAAGTCGGCGCTGCACGAGGTGAAGGTGGCGCTGCTGATCTCGATCGCGATGGTGGTGCTGGTGATGCTGGTGTTCCTGCGCCGGGCGCGCCCGACCATGATCGCCACGCTGAGCGTGCCGCTGTCGCTGGCCGGTGCGTTCGTGGTGATGTGGGCGCTCGGCTATACGCTCAACACCTTGTCGCTGGTGGCGCTGGTGCTGTGCATTGGCTTCGTGGTGGACGACGCGATCGTGGTGATCGAGAACATCGTGCGCCACATGGAGCAGGGCATGTCGCCGATGCAGGCATCGCTGACCGGCGTGGGCGAAATTGGTTTCACGGTGATCTCGATCACGTTGTCGCTGGTGGCGGTGTTCGCGCCACTGCTGTTCGGCAACAACATGCTGGTCATGCTGCTGCGCGAGTTCTCGGTGACGCTGACCGCGGCGGTGGTGATCTCGGCGCTGGTCTCGCTCACGTTGACGCCGGCACTGTGTGCCCATTTTCTCAAGCACGAACCGGCCGAGCGCAAGCCGCCGGGCCGGCTCGAACGCGCGGTGGAGCGTTTCGACCATGGCATGCTGCACATGTACCAGCGTGCGCTGGACTGGGCGATGCATCACCGGCGGATCATGCGCTGGCAGCCGCTGCTCCTGCTGATCCTCACCGGCGTGCTCGGCTGGGCGGTGGTGAAGACCGCCGGCGGCACCTTCATGCCGGAAGAGGACACCGGCCAGCTGCAGGTGGACATCAGCGCCGATGCCAACATCTCGCCGGCCCAGCTGACCGAGCGCGCCCAGGCGGTGATGAAGATCATGCTGACCGATCCGGCCGTGCTCGACCAGCTGACCATGCTCGGTGGCGGCGATGCCGGCGGCGCGGTGGGCAACTCGGCGCAGATGTTCGTCGACCTGAAGCCGCGCGGCAGCGGCCCGGGCGAGCGGCCGGAGAACATCAAGAAGGTCATCGAGCGGCTGTCGAAACAGTACGACAAGCTGTCTGGTGTGAAGGTCGCGGTCAGCGCCTCGCAGTTCCTCGGCGGTGGCGGCAGCGGCGACAAGGGCGGCCAGTACGAATTCCAGCTGGTCGACAGCAATGGCGGCGACCTGCAACCGTCGGCGCTGAAGATGGTGCGCCAGATGCGCACGATGAAGGAGTTCCGCGACGTCAGCAGCAACTTCGACCAGGTCGGCAAGCAGCAGCTGCTGAAGGTGGACCGCGAGTCGGCCAGCCGTCTGCAGGTCAGCATGGGCGACGTGGATACGGCGCTGTACAACTCGTTCGGCCAGCGCCAGGTCTCGACGATTTATTCGGACATCAACCAGTACTTCGTGGTGCTCACCGCCGGCGCGGCGGAGAGCGTCAGTCCGCAGGGGCTGCTGAACCTGCGCGTGCGCAACAACCAGGGGTTGATGATTCCGCTGTCCGCGCTGGCGCATATCGAGCCCAACAACGCGCCGTTGCGCATCCGCCACCACAACCAGAAGGAAGCGGCCACGATCACCTACAACCTCGCCAAGGACCTGACGCAGGACCGCGGCATCAAGCTGGTCGACCAGGCGGCCTACGCCGCCGGCTTGCCGGGTGGCATCCGGGTCGATTTCACAGGCCAGAACCAGCGCCTGCAGCAAGCCCAGTCCAACGGCATGGTGCTGCTGATCGGCTCGATCATCGCGATGTACATCGTGCTCGGCATTCTCTACGAGAGTCTCGGCCATCCGCTGACCATTCTCTCTACCCTGCCGGCCGCCGGCGCCGGTGCCTTCCTCGCCATGCTGGTGACGCAAACGCAACTCTCATTGATGGCAATCATCGCGATCCTGATGCTGATCGGCATCGTCAAGAAAAACGCGATCCTGATGGTCGACTTCGCCCTCGTGGCGGAGCGCACGCGCGGCCTGTCCGCGCCCGAGGCGATCCGCGAGGCGGCGCTGGTGCGCTTTCGTCCGATCACCATGACCACCCTGGTCGCGATGGGCGCGGCGCTGCCGCTGGCGATCGGTTTCGGCATCGGCTCGGAAATGCGCCAGCCGCTCGGCATCGCGATCGTCGGCGGCCTGCTGGTGTCGCAGCTGCTGACCCTGCTCAGCACGCCGGCGATCTATCTGTGGAACCACGACCGCAAGCTTCGCAAGGCGGCGCGGCGCGAACGTCGCGCCGAAAAGCACCGGTTGAAGGTGCTCCCTGCGACGTGAGCGGCGCGGCCAGGGACTTCACGCATTCGCCGGTACGCCGCAGCAGGCATAAAGCCGGCATGACCGGAAACCCGCTTGCCGTTACCCTGTCGTGCACCGCGGGCATGCCTGACCGCGGCGACTCGCCGTTATGCTTGCGGGCCATGGAAGCGCCATGAACATCTTTGCACCACTGATCCGCCGCCCCGCCGGCACCTCGCTGCTCGCCATCGGCCTGATGCTGGCCGGCCTGTGCGCCTACCTGCTGCTGGGCGTGGCCGCGTTCCCGTCGATCGAGTTTCCCGGCGTGGCGGTGTTTGCGCAGATGCCCGGCGCCAGCGCGCAGACCATGGCCACCACCGTGGTGGCGCCACTGGAGCGTCACCTCGGCCGCATTCCCGGGGTCAACCAGATGTTCTCCAGCGCCAGCGAGGGCGGTGCGCAGATCCAGGTGCTGTTTGATACCAGCCGCAATGTCGACGCCGCCGCGCGTGACGTGCAGGCGGCGATCAATGCGGCATCCGCCGACCTGCCGCCCGGGCTGCCCAGCCCACCGAACTACATCAAGTTCGATACCTCGCAGATCCCGGTGCTGCTGGTGTCGTTGACCTCGACCAGCCTGCCGCCGGACAAGCTGTACGACCTCACCGACACCTTGCTGAAACCGGCGGTTGCGCAGATCGCCGGCGTGGCACAGGTGACCGTTTCCGGCGGCGCGCCGCATGCGGTGCGGATTGCGCTGAACACTTCCGCGCTGGCCAACAAGGGCATCACCGCGAACGACGTGGCGAACGCGCTGCGCGCGGCCAACGTCACCTCGCCGCAGGGCACGCTGAGCAACGGCGTCTCGCAGATGACGGTGACCGCCAACGATTCGCTGCAGACTGCGCAGGACTTCGCCACGCTGGTGATCGCCAGCCACAACGACATTCCGGTACGGCTGGCCGACGTGGCCACGATCAGCAGCGGCCAGCAGGACCAGTACGCGGCGGCGTGGTTCAACGGTACGCGCGCGGTCACCATGCAGATCAGCAAGCGGCCGGAGGCGAACGCGGTGGCCACGGTGGAGGCGATCCGCGCCGCGTTGCCGGGGTTCCACAACCTGATGCCGGCCGATGTGCAGATCACCCCGATCTTCGACCTCACCCCGACCACCGAATCCGCATTGCACGAGGTGCAGGTGGCGCTGCTGATGAGCATCGTGATGGTGGCGCTGGTGATGCTGGTGTTCCTGCGCCGTGTGCGACCCACCGTGATCGCCATGTTCAGCGTGCCACTGTCGCTGGCCGGCGCCTGCGTGGTCATGTGGATGCTCGGCTTCACGCTGAACATCTTTTCGCTGGTGGCGCTGGTGCTGTGCGTGGGCTTCGTGGTGGACGACGCGATCGTGGTGATCGAGAACATCGTGCGCCACATGGAGAAGGGCATGGCGCCGCTGCAAGCCGCGCTTGCCGGCGTGCGCGAGATCGGCTTCACGGTGATCTCGATCACGCTGTCGTTGATCGCGGTGTTCGCGCCGATGGTATTCGGCAACAACATCTTCACCATGCTGATGCGCGAATTCGCAGTCACCCTGATCGCCACCATCGTGATTTCCGCGGTGGTCTCGCTCACGCTCACGCCGGCGCTGTGTGGCCGCTGGCTGCTGCACGAACCACCGGCCGGCAGCCGTACGCCGGGTCGGCTGGAGCGCATGGCGGAGCGCTTCGACAACGGCATGCTGCGCATCTACGAGCGCGGGCTGGACTGGGCCATGCATCATCGCCGTCTCATGCGCTGGCAACCACCGATCCTGCTGGTGCTGACCGTGCTGCTGGCGGTTGTGGTGGCCAAGGTCGCCGGCGGCGGCCTGATGCCGAAGGAGGACACCGGCCTGCTGCGCGCACAGATCACCGCCGATGCCAACATCTCGCCGACCCTGCTGGCCAGCCGTACACGGGCGATGGCGGCGGTGCTGCAGGCCGATCCGGCGGTGCTCGATGTCTCCACCATCCTTGGCGGCGGCAACAACAACAGCACGGTGACCAACCGCTCGATCCTGTTCGTCGACCTCAAGCCATACGGTGACGGGCCGGGCGACCGCCACGATTCGGCGCAGGCGGTGGTCGACCGGCTGGACAAGTACTACAAGACGGTGACTGACCTCGACGTGTCGCTGACCGCGGTGCAGTTCATCCAGGGCGGTGGGCCCAGCAGTGGTGGTCAGGGCCAGTATGCGTTCCAGCTCAGCAGCAACGACGGCACCTCGCTGCAGGAACCCACCCTGCAGTTGGCGCGGATCATGCGCGGCATGAAGCAGTTCCGTGACGTCACCACCAGCTTCGACAGCGTCGGCAAGCAGCAGATGCTGCAGGTGGATCGCGACGTCGCCGCGCGCCTGCACGTGAGCATGGGTCAGGTCGACTCGGCGCTGTACGACGCGTTTGGCCAGAACCAGGTGTCGACGATCTATTCGGACCTCAACCAGTACCGCGTGGTGCTCACCGCCGAAAGCGCCGACACGTTGAGCCCGGGGACCCTGCTGAACACCTATGTGCGCAACTCGCTGGGGCAGATGATTCCGCTGTCCGCGCTGGCACGCATCCAGCCGGGCATCGCGCCGGTCACCGTCAGCCATTACAACCAGGTCGAGTCGTCCTCAATCAACTACAACCTCGACAAGAGCGTCACCCAGGCGGACGGCCTGAAGCTGGTCGACCAGGCGATCTTCGCCGCCCACCTGCCGCCGGGCGTGCAGAAACAGTTCACCGGCGACAATCAAAACCTGGTCGACACGCTGAACAACGCGCTGACCATGCTGCTGGCGGTGATCCTGGTGATGTACGTGGTGCTGGGCATTCTTTATGAAAGCCTGATCCATCCGTTGACCATCCTCTCCACCTTGCCGGCCGCGGGCATGGGCGCCTTCCTCGCGATGCTGGTCACGCATACCCAGCTCACCCTGATGTCGGTGATCGCGGTGCTGATGCTGATCGGTATCGTCAAGAAGAACGCGATCCTGATGGTCGACTTCGCCCTCGTCGCCGAGCGCGAGCATGGTCGCTCGCCGCCGGAGGCGATCCGCGAGGCGGCGCTGGTGCGCTTCCGCCCGATCACCATGACCACCCTGGTCGCGATGGGCGCCGCGCTGCCGTTGGCGGTCGGTTTCGGCTACGGCTCGGAAATGCGCCAGCCGCTCGGTATCGCCATCCTCGGCGGCCTGTTCGTGTCGCAGCTGCTGACCTTGCTGAGTACCCCGGCGATCTACCTGTGGCAGCACGACCGCCGCGAACGCAAGGCCAAGCGCAAACAGCTACGCGCCGAGATCCAGCGTCAGCGCGCGTTGCAGCAGCAGATGCCGGCGTTGCCGAAGTAGATGCATTCACGGCGCAGGCGTGTTGTGCACGTGGCGGAGGGCGTGCTGGTGACGGACGTACTTCCAGCACATGAAAAGCCGATTTGCATGATGCACCCTGCAATGGTCGTGCTGATCAACGCATTTGGGTGCGCAACGGGTGGGTGCTTCTCGTCGTAGCTCTGGCTATGAACGAGCTGTGCTTGTGGTGTCTGGCTATCCCTTCATAGGAAGGCGCGCATGACCTTGATCAGCAGGAACGCGAGAGTGGCGGGGTTTGTCTATCTGCTGCTGACATTGATCGCCCCCTTTCGCCTTATCTATATTCCCAGCACGCTATTCGTGGATGGCAATGCGACAACAACAGCCGACAACATCGCCGCACACGAATGGCTCTTTCGCTTGGGTATTGTCGGCGATCTATGTGCCGGAGCGATCAGCCTTGTTCTCACGTTGGCGCTTTTTCGGCTTTTCAAGGACGTGAACAAACACTACGCAGTGCTGATGCTGTTCTTCGGGTTCATGGACACGCCACTGTACTTTTTCAATGTATTGAACGATGCAGCTACGCTGATTCTCGTGCGAGGCGCTGATTTCCTGTCCGTCTTCGACAAACCTCAACGCGACGCATTGGCCATGTTGTTTCTGCGGCTACATGGCCAGATGATCGTATGCGCTGAAATTTTCTGGGGACTGTGGCTGTTCCCTCTGGCGGTTCTGGTGTTTCGTTCCGGCTTCCTGCCTCGCTTCCTGGCCATCTGGTTGGTCATCAACGGTTTTGCCTATCTGGCTTTAAGTTTCACCGGCTTGCTGCTGCCGCAATACGACGACATCGTTTCAAACATTGCCTTCCCGGCGCAATTCGGAGAAATCGCATTCATGCTGTGGCTCCTGTTCATGGGAGCGAAGTCGCGGACAGCACCTGCCGCCACTATCTGATCGCGCTTCGATTCGACGTGCGCAATAACGCCGTAACCGGTGCGTTGATTTCAGCCGGTCGGTGTCGCTTCTGCCCGCGGCGCACCGATGCTGCGCAGCGCCGGATTGCTCATGCAGCTCAGCGCGATCGCCGTCAGCATCAGGCCGGCGCCGACGAACAGCTCCGGCAGCGAGATCACTTTCAGCAGGCTGCCGGCGATCGCCGCCGAGAGCGGACCCAGCCCCATGAAGGTGAACATCAGCACGCTCATCGTGCGGCCCATCATCTCCGGCGCCACGCGGCGCTGGATCCAGCTGACGATGGCGATCTGCACGATGCCGCCCAGGGCGCCGGTGCCGGCCAGCAGCACGGCACCGCCAAGCGTCGAATGCACCAGCGCCAGCGTGGCCAGCGCCAGCCCCACGAGGCTGTCGATGCACAGCACCATCAGGCCGAGCCGACTCTTGAGTAGTCGTGTCACCGGACCGGAGAGAAAGCTGCCCAGCAGCATGCCGGCGCCGTTCGCGGTCATCAAGATGCCCAGCGAGGCGGCGCCCAGATCCAGCCGGGTATCGGCCAGTACCGGCAGGCCGACCTGGATCGGGCCGCCGACGAACACCGACACCACCGCGCCGTAGAGGATGAACGCGCGCAGCGGCAGGTCGGCCCAGATATTCCGGATGCCGCTGGCAACGGTGGCCAGCACACTGCCGGTCGCTGTCTTCGGATGATGGTCACTGTGGATGCGCACCAGCATCAGCGAGCCGAGCGAGAACAAAAAGCTCACCGCGTCGACACCGAAGGCCAGCCCGAGTCCGCTGGCATCGGCCACAGTGTGGCCGTGGTCGCCGTGTGCACCGGCACTGATCAGCAGTCCGGCCAGCGCGGGGCCGACGATCATGCTGAGCTGGCGCATGCCCATGAACAGCGCATTGGCCGGCTGCAGCAGTTGCGGTTGCACCAGTTGCGGCAGGATTGCCGAACCCGCCGGATACGCGAACGCTGTGGACAGGCCGATGCCCAGCGCGATCACATAGATCATCCACATCTGGATCGCGCCGGTCAGCACCAGCACGGCGAGCAGGCTGACCAGCAGCGCATTGACGGCGCGACCACCCAGCAACACCTTGCGCGGCGACATGCGATCCACCACCGCGCCGCCGATCAGCATGAAGGCGGCCCGCGGCAGCGCGATCGCCGCCAGCACCAGGCCGAGCGCGGCCGGATCGCCGGTGAGCTTGAGCACCAGCCACGGCAGCGCCACCAGGGTGAACTGGTCGCCGATCGCCGAGATCGTGCTGCCGCCGAACAGCAGGGTGAAATTGTGGTTGGCAAACAGCGCGCCGCGGGAAGGGGTCTGCATCGAGGAGTCCTTTCGCGGCAGCTTGCAAGCCGTCGCCGTGGTGGGGTGAGTTTGGAAAAACGATGCCGCGGTTGTCGTGAGTGAAATCAGCTGGCGCCCGTCTCATCCCAGACGACTGTTGCCAGCTTTTGCAGATGATTGCGTACGTCGATCGGCCAGGGCTCGATCAGTGAGGTGAAGCGTTCACGGTCACGCCGGTAAAACGCCCGCGATGCTTCCTCGTGGCCGGCAAAATTGCCGGTCATCGCCAACATGAAACGGTCGACCGCTTCCATCGCGTGCCGTGTGCGGTCCTTCGCACCATGGTTGCGCATGGCCTGCTCGACCAGTCGCCGCAGCACTGCCGAGGCTCCGCCTGGCTGCTGAGCTAGCCAGTCCCAGTGACGTGGCAGCAGGGTGACTTCGCGTGGAACCACGCCCAGCTTCGGCCGGCCGGGGCCGCGCGAGACAGGTTCCGGCGCGGGCTCCACCTGCGGCAGGCGCGCCAGTACTTGATTCTCCGCGCCGCGAAAATCGACCTCGATCTGACGGCTGTCGCGGTCGTCGAAAATCAACAGGGATTCGTGTGTGCCGGCATCGAGCGCCTGCTTCGCCGCACGAACCACGTCGGCCAGCGGGCCATCGGCGATCAGGCGGTTGCCTGCGAAAGCGCTGCAAGAGGGGTTGTCGGAGCGGGGCATGCGATTTGATCTGACTGGTGTAGGTGAGCTGATTTTACCCGGGTCAAATAAGATGTCAATAACACCCGGGTAAAATAATTCTGTCGTGGCCCAAAAGTCATGGGCATGCCGCTTCGTCATGCTTGCTATGGTTGGGTTTTAGCCCGAGGGATTGAAGGGATGACCATGCGCCTACGCCCGGCCGTGCTGCTGGCCTCACTCATTTTGTTCTCTGCTACGGCGCTGTCGCCCCCCTTGGCAGCGGCCGAGCTGAGCATTCCGCCGATCCAATACCACCAGCGCATCTTGCCGAACGGGCTGCAGGTGCTCAGCGTGGAAGATCACGCCAGCCCGAACGTGGCGGTGCAGGTGTGGTACCACGTCGGCTCCAAGGACGATCCGCAGGGGCGCTCCGGTTTTGCGCATCTGTTCGAGCACCTTATGTTCAAGAGCACCAAGCACATGCACGCCGAGCAGATGGACCGGCTCACCGAAGATGTCGGCGGTGCCAACAACGCCTCCACCGGCGACGACGTCACCAACTACTTCGAGATCGTGCCGAGCAACTACCTGCAGACCCTGCTGTGGGCCGAGGCCGAGCGGCTGTCCAACCTCAACGTGGACGAGCCGAACTTCAAGTCCGAGCGCGCGGTGGTGGAGGAGGAATACCGCCAGAGCGTGCTGGCCAACCCTTACGGCAAGCTGTTCAACGCGATCGACCCGTACTCGTACACGGTGCATCCGTACAGGCGCCCGACCATTGGCAGCATCGAGGATCTGGAAGCGGCTTCGCTGCAGAACGTGATCGATTTCCACAACACCTTCTACCGGCCGGACAACGCGACCCTGATCGTGGCCGGCGACTTCGACCCGAAGCAGCTCGATGCCTGGGTCGACCAGTATTTCGGCGGGATCGCGAAGCCGGTCACGCCGGTGCCGCAGGTCACTGCGCAGGAGCCGGTGCGCAAGAAGAACCTGCGCTATACCGTCACCAGCGAAACGGCGCCGTTGCCGGCCGTGGCGATCACCTGGCTGATCCCGCCAGCCGCTGAGAGCGCCGACCTGATCCCGCTGCAGGTCGCTGCGGCCTTGCTGTCGCAGGGTGATTCATCGCGCCTGTACCAGTCGCTGGTGTATCGCCATCAGGTCGCCCAGCAGATTGGCGCCGATGCCGATGGCCGGGTCGGCCCGGGCCTGTTCACCGTCGATGCCATCCTCGCCAGTGGCCATCAGCCGGCCGAGGCGGAGAAACTGCTGCACGAGGAAATCATCTGGCTGGCCACCCAGCCGATTCCCGCCGCCGAGCTGGACAAGGTGAAGACCCAGCTGCTGACCACCGAACTGAAGCAGCGGCAGACCGCCCAGGGCATCGCGTTCGCACTGGGCCAGGCCAGCCTGATCGATGGCGGCGCGGAACACGTCAACACCGATCTGGTCGCCTTGCAGAAAGTTACCGAGGCGGACGTGCATCGCGTGCTGCAGAAATACGTCACCGGCGCGCACAGCGTCACCATCGATTACCTGCCGCAGGCCGCCAAGGCCGCGCCGGCGGCCGGCAAGGGAGTCGCGAAATGAGCCGCATGACCCATCACTGCACCAAGGCGTTTCGTCTGGCCGTCTTTACGGCTGCCCTGGTGGCTGCCGGCGGCGTGCTGGCGGCATCGCCCGTCGCCGGTACCGCACAGGATTTCCCGACGACACCGCCGGCGCCGGGCCCGGCGCCGAAGCTCAGCGTGCCGACACCGTTCGCGCAGACCTTGCCGAACGGATTGCGGGTGATCAGTGTGCTGCGCGCCGGCATGCCGCTGGTCACCGCGCAGCTGGTACTGCGCAGCGGTGGCGAGATGGATCCGCCGCAACTGGCCGGCCTGGCCGACCTCACCGCAAACCTGCTGACCAAGGGCGCGGCTGGCAAGACGGCGCCGCAGATTGCTGCCGCTGCCGAAGCCCTGGGCGGGTCGCTGAACGCCGCTGCCGGCTGGGATGAAAGCGCGGTGGGCATCACCGTGACCACGCCGAAGCTGCCGCAGGCGCTGGGCCTGCTGGCCGAGGTGGTGCGCCAGCCGGATTTCAGCGTGGACGAACTCAAGCGCGCGCAGGCGCAGGCGGTCGACGACCTGCACCTGATGCTGAGCCGGCCGACCATGCTGGCCTCGCTGGCCGCCAGCCGCGGCGTGTTCGGCGAGGGCGCCTACGGCCATTCGCGCAGCGGTACGCCGGCCTCGATCGCGCGGATCAGCCGTGCCGATGTGCAGCAGTTGCACTCGCGGCTGTACCGGCCGGACAACGCGATCCTGATCCTCACCGGCGACATCACCCCGACACAGGCGCAGCAGCTGGCGCAGACCAGCTTCGGCGACTGGCAGAAACCGGCCACGCCGCTGCCGGCACGGCTGGCCGGCGCGACCGCCAGCCACATGCCGGCGCTCCTGCTGATCGATCAGCACGGTGCCGGCCAGGCCGGCGTGGTCGCCGCGCACACCGTGCCGCCGCGCAATAGTGCCGACTACTACGTCGGCACCGTGGCCAACGCGGTGCTGGGCGGTTCGTATTCGGCGCGGCTCAACGAGGAGATCCGCATCAAGCGCGGACTGTCCTATGGCGCCAGCAGCCGGCTGCAGTCACTCGGCGACGCCGGCATGTGGCTGGCATCGGCGCAGACCAAGAATCCGTCGGCATCGCAGGTGGTCGACCTGATGCTGGGCGAGTTCGGCCGGCTCGGCAGCAGCAAGGTCGATGCGCGGGAGCTGGCCGCACGCAAGGCGACCCTGATCGGCGGTTACGGCCGCAGCCTGGAGACTACTGCCGGGCTGGCCGAGCAGGTCGGCCAGCTGGCGATCTACGGCGTGAAGCTGGACGAGATCGGCAAGTACATCGCGCAGGTGCAGGCGGTCACGCCGAAGCAGATCGAGGCGTATGCGCACAAGCATCTGGATGCCGCCGGCAGCAAGGTGGTAGTGGTTGGCGACGCCGCGCAGTTCGGCGATGCGATCCGCAAGGCGCATCCGCAAGCGGTGCTGATGGAATCGACCGCACTCGACCTGGACAGCCCCAGCCTGCAACCAGCCGCAGGTACCGGCACGACCCGATAGACCCCGACCTCAACGCTCAGCGAACCCCGGCATCTGCCGGGGTTTTTTTATTTCAAACTGCGCCAAGTGGTAAGTGCCGCCATCGCAATGGCAAGGTAGTGGCAACGTCCGCTGACGTCAGTCCACGACAGATTTGAATGGACTGGCAGTCGCAAGATGCGGACATGGCGTCTATTCGATTCGGCTACCACTTACCAATCACCACGGGATCGTTGCGTTTTCCCAGCGGGTGAACGTACCTGACGGGCCGTCCGGACCGAGCAGGGCAACGCGCACCACCTCGCGGGAGCCGTCCTCGACAGACTCCGTGCCTGCATATCCGTTGAGGTTCGTTTTGGTGAAGGCCGGAGAGACCAGGTTCACCTTGATCCTGGTCGAATCCAGTTCGATCATCATCGCCAGCGTCATGGCGTTGAGTGCCGTCTTGGACGCCGGATACACCGGGCCGAAGATCGTGCGATGGGGGAAGGCCGGATCCGCGTTCGCCGTCAGCGAGCCAACGCCGCTCGACACGTTGACGATGCGGGCATCTGACGATTCGCGCAGGAGCGGCAGCATTGCCTGGTAAACGGCGACGACGCCGAACACGTTGGTTTCCCACACCGCACGCACTTCATCGAGGGATACGACGCTCGGGCGGGTCGACCTGGCGTACTCCTCTACGGATTCACCCGACCGCTTTCTCGTATTCGAGATGGCCGCGTTGTTGACGAGCAGGTCGAGACGGCCAAACTCCTTGCGGATGCGCTCCGCCGCGGCGGCGATCGAAGCCTGATCCGTCACGTCGAGCTGGACCGCGATGGCGCCTGGTCCAATCTCCTTGGCCGCGGCCTCGCCGCGCGCGAAGTTGCGCGACCCGACCAGCACCGTGAGGCCGTTGGCCACGAGTTCCTTGGCGACTTGAAGACCGACGCCTTGATTGGCACCGGTAACCAAGGCGATGCGTTTATCGCTCATGGCAATCTCCTTTGTTCGTTGGTGGTGTCTTGGCATGCCTGATGCTCAGGGGGCGCCGGCCAGTCAGTGGGCCTCGGCCGCCCACGCTTCGGCGTCGGCGCCGGCAGGAATGCGCATCGGCGACGACGGGTCGGTTGCCGCGCGCCACACGGCTTCGGCGACGTCCTGGGCCCGGGTGATCGGCGAAGACGGGTCCTGCAGTCGCGCGAGAACCTCCTTGGCGAGACCGGCATAGGCCTCGTGGTCGAAGCCGTGTATGTGGGACTGTGCGTTCTCGCCGAAGCGGGTGTCGGGCGCACGACCTGGCAGCACCAGATGTGCCCGCACGCCGAACGGCGTGAGCTCCTGCGCCAGTGACTCGGTGAATGCGTTCACCGCCACCTTGCTCGCGCGATACGCGGCGAGCAGCGGCAGCGCCTTCAGCGTCACGCTCGAGGTGACGTTCACGACGACGCCCGCCTTGCGCTGCCGGAACTGCGGCAGCACCGCCTGCGTCAAGGCGATCGTGCCGAACGTGTTGGTCTCGAACAGCGCGCGCACCGTCGCGATCGGGGTCAACTCAGCGGGGGATGCCGAGCCGAAGCCCGCGTTGTTGACGAGGACGTCGATCGGGCCTGCGGCCTCGACGGCCTTGCGGATGCTCTCCGGATCCGTCACGTCGAGCGCCAGCACGCGCAGGCGGTCTGAAGGCGGCAGCACGTCGGCGCGCGGCGTGCGCATCGTGGCGACGACCTCCCAGTCGCGGGCCAGGAAGTAGCGGGCGATCTCGAGGCCGAAGCCGGAAGAGCAGCCGGTGATCAGGACGGTTTTCATGGGAATTCCTGTGGGTGGTTTGTGTATACCCACACGATAGATCGCGGAAATCGTACTTGCTACAATCAATCATCCGAATTTCATTTGCAGGAGTCCGGCAATGATCGATCCGTTGGCCGAAGTGGTGATGCTGCTGCAGCCGAGTGCGCGGTACGCCAAACTCGTCTTCGGTGCCAGCCCGTGGAGCGTCAGTCGCGCGGATGCCGGCCAGCCGTTCTATTGCGTGATCCTCGAGGGCGGCTGCCGTATCGCGATCGACGGACACGAGCCGATCGAGCTGCGGTCGGGCGACTTCGCGCTGGTTCCCGCGGCCTACGGCGTCGCGATGTCCAGCCTCGAGCCGCCGCCATCGGGCGTCGAGACCCCGACCCCCATTGCGCTGAGCCCCGGTGAATACAGAATCGGCGCACCGGACAACCCGATCGACGTGCGCATGATGGCGGGCCACTGCAGCTTCGGTTCGCCGGATGCGGCGCTGCTGGTGTCGTTGTTGCCGCAACTCGTGCATGTGCGCGGCGAACAGCGGCTGGCCACGCTCATGCAACTCGTACGGGAGGAAACGCACGAGCAGCGGCCCGCACGCGAGGTCGTGCTGTCACGATTGCTGGAGGTGCTGCTGATCGAGGCGCTACGGTCCACGGCAGGAACGAACGCGTCTCCCGGCCTGGTGCGCGGACTCGCCGACGGCCGCCTCGCGGCCGCGATCCGCGGGATGCACGAACATCCGACGCGCGCGTGGACGGTTGCGGAGCTCGCGAAGGAGGCAGCGCTCTCGCGCTCGACCTTTTTCGAGCGCTTCAACCGCGCGGTCGGCGTCGCGCCGATGGAATATCTGCTCACCTGGCGCATGGCACTCGCGAAGGGCCTGCTGCTCCGCAACGAAGGCCGTGTTGCCGAGATTGCGCAGCGCGTTGGCTACAGCTCCGCCAGCACCTTCAGCGTCGCATTCACCCGCCATGTCGGATTGCCGCCAACGCGGTATGTGCGGGAGCAGGCGGAATCACGACATCCATAATCAAACGCTGACGCCTGGTCAGCCAACGGATGGCCCGCGCATACGATCAAGATTCCACGATACCCGGCGGGCTCCGCGCACCGTCACCGCGATCTGCAGCCCAGCCGCTACTCGATCACTTCGCGATGACTGCGGATGGTTCGCGTGGTGAAACGCAGCGTTCACTGACGTGTCTGGCGGCCTTCACCCGAACGTGACGCACGTTTAGTAAACTGCGTGGTACACAAATACATCAAGCCCCCCCCTGCCCCCGTAGGTTTCCCCATGTCTTTGTCTACCAGATCGCTCCGTCCTGCCATGGCCCGTTCTGTCGTGGCGATTGTGCTTGCTTCAACGGCGTTGCCGGTTGCTGCGGATGTCCGTGTGGAAATCCAGGTCGGACGCAGCTACATGGACAGTTACGCGGCGAATACCGCGTTTGTCGAAGGCATCTTCGACGAACACCGCATCGGTAACACCCGTTTCAGCTGGTCGCCGGATGTTTCGCTGGGCTGGATCGATGGCCGCGGCATCTCCCGCTTCGACAATAACCGCTACAGCACACGCGACCAGATCTGGTTGCTGGCCGCCGGTGCGCGCTTCCACTATGGCGACGCTGGCGACTGGTACCGCCCGCTGTTCCTCAGCTTCCAGCCGGCGCTTCATACCGGCCGTACGCAGGCGCTGAGTTCTCCCTACGAATTCGTCAGCACGCTGGGCTGGCAGGGGCGGCGTTTCATGCTGGGCATCCGGCACATTTCCAACGGCGATCTGCACCGCCCCAACCGTGGTGAAACCATGGCCGTGCTGGGCGTGGCTTTCGATCCGTAGCGCGTCCGTCCAGCCGCTTGTGCGGCTTGCACACGACAGCGGCGGCCGCTGGCCGCCGCTGTCGTGATGTCGAAGCAGCCCACTCGGCCTGCTCAGTGCCCGCCCGGTGCGGCACCGGCTTTCGCCATGAATGGTGGCTTCGCCAGCCAGATCACGAACACCAGGACGACGAAGACCCAACCCAGCGCATAGAACACTTCGTTGAACGCGATCTGGAAGCCCTGCTGGGTGATCATGCCGTTGATGACGCTGCCGCCGAATTGCGTGTCGCCGTGGCCGAGTTGGGTCATCGCCGCCTGTGACGTCGGGTTGTAGACGTTGATGTGTTCGGTCAGCTGCTCGTGGTGGAGCACCGCGCGCCGGTTCCACAGCAAGGTGGTGATCGAGGCGGAGAAGCTGCCGCCGAGCGTGCGCAGGAAGGTGGACAGGCCCGAGCCGGCGGCAATCTCGTTCTGCTGCAGGTCCGACAGCAGGATGGTCAGCGTGGGCATGAAGAACAACGCCACGCCGAGACCCTGCCACAGCTGCACGATTGCGATATGGTAGAAGTCGACTTCCAGGTAGAAGCTGGCGCGCATGAAGCAGGTGGCGCCCATCACCATGAACGAGACCGCGGCGAGCAGGCGCAGGTCCATCCGCGTGGCGTACTTGCCCACGAAAAAGGTCAGCAGCACCGGGATGATGCCGAGCGGCGCGGTGGCGTAGCCGGCCCAGGTTGCGGTGTAGCCGAGGTTCTGCTGCAGCCACAGCGGCACCAGCAGCGCGATCGAGAAGAACGCCGCATAACCGAGCACCATCGCCAGCGTGCCGGCGGTGAAATTGCGGTGGCGGAACAGTCGCAGGTCGACGATCGGGTCCTTGTCGGTCAGCTCCCAGATCAGGAAGATCAGGATCGCGATCGCCGAGATGATGCTGGTGATAATGATGAAGCTGGAGTTGAACCAGTCCGCGTCATTGCCCTTGTCCAGCACGATCTGCAGCGCGCCGACGCCGATGATCAGGCTGATCAGGCCGACGTAGTCGATCCTCGGCCGCTCGGTCTTTTCTTCCCGGCCCTTCATCTGGTTCGCCACCACCATGCTGGCAAAGATGCCGATCGGCACGTTGATGAAAAAGATCCACGGCCAGGAATAGTTGTCAGTGATCCAGCCGCCGAGGATCGGGCCGGCGATCGGCGCCACCACCGTCACCATCGCCAGCAGCGCCAGCGCCATGCCACGCTTGGCCGGCGGATAGATACCGATCAGCAGGCTCTGGGTGATCGGGTACATCGGCCCGGCCACGGCGCCCTGAAGCGCACGGAACAGCAGCAGCATGCCCATGCTCTGCGACACGCCGCACAGGAATGAGGTCAGCGCGAACAGCAAGGTGCAGGCGACAAACAGCTTCACCTCGCCAAAGCGGCGGGTGAGAAAACCGGTCAGCGGCAGCGAGATCGCCATGCTCACCGCGAACGAGGTGATCACCCACGTGCTCTGGTCGTTGCTGACGCCGAGGTTGCCGGCGATGGTCGGCAACGACACGTTGGCGATGGTCGTGTCCAGCACCTGCATGAACGTGGCCAGCGACAGGCCGATCGTGCACAGTGCCAGATTGCGTGGACGGAATGGGGTGGTCATCGGGGTTAGTCGGTAAGGGATCTGCTTATCCCACAGGGACTTCCTGCGGTTGTGGGAGGGGTTTCAGCCCCGACGCTTCCAGCTCCATTTCAAGCAACAGCGTCGCGACTGAAGTCGCTCCCACAGTGATGCGTGGTTGCCGGCGCTATTTGTTGCCGGCCATGTTGGCGTGGATGATCTGCGCGATCAGGCCGTCGGCCTGGGCCAGCTGCTTCTCATACACATCGGTGTTGAGGATCGGCTGGGTGGGTGGCTGCTGTGCGAGCATCGGGCCATTCTGATCGTGCAGGCTCACATCCACGTTGGTGGACAGGCCGATGCGCAGCGGGTGCTGGTCGAGCTGCTTCGGGTCGGTGAACACGATGCGTACCGGTATGCGCTGCACGATCTTGATCCAGTTGCCGGTGGCGTTCTGCGCGGGCAGCAGCGCGAACGCACTGCCGGTGCCGACGCCGAGGCTCTCCACCTTGCCCTTGTAGGTCACCGCGCTGCCGTACACATCGCTGCGGATGTCCACCGGCTGGCCGATGCGCATGTGGGTGAGCTGGGTTTCCTTGAAATTCGCGTCGATCCACACCTGGTGCAGCGGCACTACCGCCATCAACGCCACGCCGGGTGCGATGCGCTGGCCCAGCTGCACCGAGCGCTTCGCTACGTAGCCGTCGACCGGCGCCACGATCGTGGTGCGCAGGTTGTCCAGGTACGCCGAACGCAGGTTCGCCACGGCCACCTGGACGTCCGGATGCGAGGCGACCACGGTGTCGTCGACCAGCACCTTGCTGGTCTGGTACTGCTGCTGGGAAGTGATCAGGCCGCTTTCGGCGGCGGTCAACGCGTCCTGCGCGTGCGACAGCTCCTCGGCGGAGATTGCGCCGGACTTGGCCAGATCACGCCGGCGGTTGTAGTCGGCACGCGCCTTGTCCACGGCTACCTGACGCGCGGCCACATCGGCCTGCGCACCGCTGACATTGCTGTACAGGCCGCGCACCTTGCGTACCGTGTTGGCGAGATTGGCCTTGGCCATCGCCAACGCCACTTCGGTATTGCTGCCATCGAGCTTCACCAGCAGGTCGCCGGCATGCACCAGATTGCCGTCATCGGCACCGATCGTCACCACGGTACCGAGCACTTGCGGGGTTACCTGCACGACGTTGCCGGACACGTAGGCATCGTCGGTGCCTTCGTACCAGCGTCCGTCGAGGAAGTACCACACCGTCCAGGCGATCAAGCCGAGCAACACGACCACGCCGAGCAGGCGCAGCAGGAAACCGCGGCGGTTCTTTTCCGGCGGCTGGGCGACCGGGGCGGTCGCGGTAGGGGTCTGGCTGGACATGAGGGGTGCCTCAGGAATGCGAAGAGGAAGGGGATGAGGGAGTTACGTCGCCGGCTTGTGGCAGGTAGCCGCCACCTGCGGCTTGATCTTCTGGGCGGTATCCGCCGCCCAGGGCCTGAATGAGCTGGATCGAGATGTCGATGTGCTGCGCCTGCAGCGCCGCCATGCTCTGTTCGGCAAGCAGCAGTTGCTGGCGCACGCTGAGCGCTTCCAGATAACTGCCGACACCAGCCTGGTAGCGCTGCTGGGCGAGATCCCAGGCCTGCCGGGCGGCATCCAGTGCGCGTTGCTGCGCGGCGAGCTGCTGGTCCAGCGACTGCTGTGCGGAGACGTCGTCGGCGACCTGGTTCAGCGCGCTCACCAGGGTCTGGTTGTACTGCGCCACGGCGACGTCGTACTGCGCGTCCTTGCCGGAAAGATTGGCACGCAGGCGGCCGCCGTCAAAGATCGGCAGGCTCAGCGTCGGGCCGACCTCGTAGAACCGCGACGACGCCTCGAACAGGTTGCCGCCGCCCAGGCTGAGCAGGCCGGCCATCGCGCCGAGATTCACGTTCGGCAGGAACTCGGTCTTGGCGACCTTGATGTCCTTGCCGGCGGCCTCGACACGCCAGCGCGCGGCGACCAGATCGGCGCGATGGCCGAGCAGCTCCACCGGCAGGTTGGTCGGCACGGCCAGCGCGGCCGCTGCCAGCGTCTGCGGACGGCTGATGTCCAGGCCGCGATCCGGACCCTTCCCGAGCAGCACCGACAGCGCCGAACGGGCCGCATCGATCGCACGGTTCGCCACCGCCTGCTCACGCTCGGCGCTGGCCACCTCGGCATCGCCCTGCTTCAGCTGCACCTGGCTGTCGATGCCGGCGGCCACGCGCTGGCGGGTCAGCTGGCGCGCCTTCTCCGCGCGTTCCAGCTCGGCCTTCGCCAGATCCTGCTGGGTATAGGCATAGCCGAGCTGCACATAGGCGCGCGCCACGTTGCCGGACAGTTCGATGCGCGCGGCGCGTGCCTCGATCTCGGCGGCACGGGCCTGGCCCAGCGCGGCCTGCCACGCAGCACGCTTGCCACCCCACAGGTCGAGGCCCCAGTTGAAGCTGGCATAACCGTACTTGGCGGCGGCGAAATGCGACTGGGCGCTGAGCAGCCCATCAGGCAGGCGGGCGCCGGCGACGCTGGCGCCAGCGTTCACGGTCGGGCCGCGGGCGGCGTTGGCGACGCCGACTTCGGCCTGCGCCTGGCGCGCACGCGCATCGGCGATCGCCAGGCCGGGATTGTCGTGGAGTGCTTCACCGATCAGGGCGGAGAGCTGCGGATCATCAAGCCCGCTCCACCAGTCCTGCGCCGGCCATGCGGCTGGCGAGAGAGTGAGCCCGGCGAGGCTGCGCTCGGCCTTCAGCGTGGACGGATCGATCGGCGTGCCGTCCGGGCGCAGGCCGCCGCTGTTGGCGCAGCCGGCCAGGGCCAGAGTCAGGGCGGTCGCAGCCGCAAATAAGTGCAGACGCATGGGTCGTGTCCAGGTAAGCAAGTCAGTTCTTGTTGCGCAGCGCCAGCAACACGCGCTCCAGGTAATCGTGCAATTGCGCGCGCTCGGCCGGGTTCAGCGAGCGCTGCGCCGCGGTCATCACGCGCTCGCTGCATACGGAGGCGATGTCCTGCCATACCGCGATGCCAGCACCGGTCAGTTCAATGCGCAGTGCCCGCCGATCCTGTTCGTGCGGCGTGCGGCGCAGGTAACCCTTGCGTTCCAGCTGGTCGAGCTGGCGCGTCATCGCGCCACCATCCAGTTCCACCGCACGCGCCAGCTCCGTGGCCGAGACCGCCCCCAATTGCTCTGCCTTCTTCAGAATCAGGTATTGGGTAAAGCTGAGGTCGAGGCCTTGGCTGGCCAGTTCCGCCTCGATCGCGCGCACCATCTCGGAGCGCACCATGGTCAGCAGCATGCCGAGGCTGGCCGTGTGTGGATCAGGCGCACCAGCGAGATCGTGGGGGGGTGAGGTCGGCTTCATGACGCGTCATTCTATTGCCGAAAGTATATTTGTCAAGGCAAATATGTGCCAGTTCATGTTTGTTTCAGCAAAATTTTGTCTCGGCCAGACAATTCGACCAGTTCGTCGGCGAGCCATGCGCGCAGGGCCGGGTCGCGAATCTCGAATAGTTCGAACACGCCCAGCGCCCGCAGTGCGGGTAACTGGGCCAGCAGCCGCGGTTCCATGGCACGGCGCACAGCCTCGGGTGTCGCCGGATCCAGCATCTGGTGAGCGCAGGCGATGAAGGCTTCCACCGGCGATGCGGCGGCCCTGGACTTCATGGAAATCAGTTCGATTGGTGACATGGGCATCCTCGATGTGCGGCGTCGCGGCACGGCGGCATCCCAGCTCAGGACGGGCGAACCTCGCCCGATGTGACGAGGCAGTTGTCTGCACGGGGGAAGCCGCGAGCGGCGGCAGCGGCATGGGTCCCGGCCAGCATGTAGCCGGGAAGGCCACAGCTTAGGCAGGTCCGCCGCAATCTGATAACGTTATTTGGTCAACTTATGTCGAGAGTCAGCCCTGCCGCCTTCCCAAGAGCAGGTCCACGAACTGATCGAGCAGATCGGTGGCCCCGCGCTGATCGCCTATAGGATCGAGCGTGAAGCCGCCAGCGAATACGGCGAAGACACCCGCACCTATGACTGGCACCGCCATCTGCGCGGGCAGTTCTTTTGCGTCGAGAGCGGCCTGGTCCACGTACATACCGAACACGGTTCGTGGATGCTGCCGCCGCATCGTGCCGGCTGGATGCCGCCGGGCGAGTTGCACACGATCAGCATCAGCGGGGTGATGAGCGGCTGGGGCGTATTCATCGCGCCGGACATCGAGCACGGCCTGCCCGAGCGTCCCTGCGTGATCGGTGTCAGCGAACTGCTGCGCGAGCTGGTGTGCCGAGCCAGCTCGTGGACCTGGCACGAGCGGCTGGACGCGGAGCAGGAGCGGGTGATGGCCGTACTGCTGGACGAGATGCGCCGCGCACCGCACGAACCGTTGCACCTGCCGATGCCACTCGACCGCCGGCTGCTGCGCATCGCGCAGGCGGTGCTTGAACAACCGCACGACAACCGCAGCCTGGAGGACTGGGCTACCTGGGCCGGCTTGTCCGCGCGCAGCCTCAGCCGGCTGTTTCGCGCCGAGACCGCGCTGAGCTTCGCGCAGTGGCGCCAGCAAGCGCGGCTCAGTCGCGGCCTGGAGCAACTCGCCGAGGGCACGCCGGTGGCCACGGTGGCTGATGCGCTGGGCTACGTCAGCGTCAGCGCGTTCGTGGCGATGTTCCGGCGCAACTTCGGCCAGCCGCCGGCGCGCTATTTCGCACGCAAGCCGTTGTCGGCCTGATCGCGTGGGTAGTGACCTGAAGATAAGTCATGCTTATCGTCACGATCACTAAAACCGCATTGGCTTATCGGACGGGCCGGACTTAGCATGCGCCAACGCCACTCCCGCGTTGTCGACAAACCTGCGAGGTCGCCATGTTCCGTCCCTTCGTCACGATGCTGCTTGCCCTCAGCCTGCTGCCCGCCGCAGCCTTCGCTGGCGACAATTTCTGGCAGACGCCCACCATCACCGGCGCTGGCAAAATCCATGCACTGCCGCAGGCGGCCTACCAGCCGGACCGCAACGCCACCTACAAGGTAGTGTTCAGCCTGAGCAAGGCCGGCGACAAACCCGGCGAGGTGAGCCCGTCGTTGGATCATGTGGCACGCGCGGTGAACCTGTACGTCAGCGCCGGTGTGCCGCTCGACCATCTGAAATTCGTGGCGATCGCCTCCGGCGGTGCCACGCCGATCGTGCTGAACGATGCGCAGTACAAAAAGGCGTACGGCGTGGCCAATCCGAACCTGCCGTTGATCGAACAGCTGCGCAAGGCCG
This sequence comes from Rhodanobacter sp., assembly GCA_050737735.1. GTDB lineage: Bacteria > Pseudomonadota > Gammaproteobacteria > Xanthomonadales > Rhodanobacteraceae > Rhodanobacter. The sequence continues at coordinate 143,973 of JBOHYM010000021.1, forward strand.
GCGTCGATATCGCGGTGTGTGGCCAGGCCGTGGCGGAGCACAAGTTCCAGTACGACTGGGTGGATTCGCATGTCACGCTGGCGCTGTCCGCACTGACCACGGTCACCGAGCTCGAGCAGCAGGGTTACGCCCTGATGCCGCTGTGATCTTCACGCAATCGGGGGATTGAACGATGCGTCATTTCGTTTTGGGCCTGCTGCTGGCCGCCAGCTTCGGCGCCAGCGCGGCCGACAAGACCGACTACTTGCCACCTTGGAACCCGCCACCGGCCGGTCTGCAGTTCAGCGTGCCGCCGGTGGATGCGATTGCCGATCTGCACGGCGACATCGTCGATCCGCAACTGGTGCTGTTCTTCGCCGGCAACCAGTTCATGGTGGTGCATGACCTGCTGGAGGCATTCAAGCAGGCACATCCGCAGTACCAGCGGATCTATGCCGAAACGCTGCCGCCGGGCATCCTCGCCAAGCAGATCGAGAGCGGCACGCTGGTGATGGGCAACCTGCGCATCACCCTGAAACCGGACGTCTATACGGCTGGCAAGAGTGCGATTGCCGACAACCAGCAGAAGCACGGTTGGTTCGCCGACACCTATGACTACGCGCGCAATCCGCTGGCGATCCTGGTTGCGAAAGGCAATCCGAAACACATCACCGGACTGGCCGATCTCGGTCGCGCCGATGTACGGGTGAGCATGCCGAACCCCGCGTGGGAGGGTATCGCCAAGCAGATTGAGGCGAGCTATCGCAAGGCCGGCGGCGACGCGCTCGATCACACCATCATGGACACCAAGGTAAAGGACGGCAGCACCTTTCTCACCCGCATCCATCACCGGCAGTCGCCGCTGCGCGTGTTGCAGGGTGAGTCGGACGCGGCGCCGGTGTGGTCGACCGAGGCGTACTTTCAGCAGCAGATCATGCACTTCCCGGTCGAGACGGTGGAGATTCCGGCGACGCAGAATGTCACCGCCACCTATACCGCTGCGCGCATGAAGAACGCACCGCACGAGCAGGCCGCGAAAGATTTTCTGGCCTTCATGCAGAGCCCCGCCGCGCAATCGGTGTATCGCAAATACGGTTTCCTGCCGCCCCACTGAAGAGGCTCGTCATGCGTTGTGCTGACTCGCGATGGAAGATGTTCGGCCTCGGCATGGCAATGCTCATCGCGTTGCCGATCACGTCAGCGCAGGCCACCGACGCGGCCGCGATCACCACTCAGGGCAACGGCAAGGGCGCGGCGCCATGCATGGCCTGCCACGGTATCGATGGCGGCGGTCAGGTTGCTGCCGGCAATCCACGACTGGCCGGGCTTGATGCGGCGTATCTGCAGAAGCAGCTTGATGATTTCGCCAGTGGTTCGCGCAGCAGCCCGGTGATGCAGGCGACTGCGACGGCGCTCAGTGAAGACGAGCGTCAGGCACTGGCGAGCTATTACAGCAAGCTGCCGATACCGCCTGCGCTGGCGAAACCGGCGATCGCACTGCCGCCTGTCGACAGCGTGGGCAGCGTGCTAGCCACACGTGGGCGTTGGGACAAACAGGTGCCGGCGTGCGTGCAATGCCACGGCCCTGCTGGTGTCGGCGTGGGTGCGCATTTCCCAGCGCTGGCCGGGCAGCCGGCTGCGTATATCAAGGCGCAGCTCAAGGCATGGCAGCAGGGCACGCGACACAACGATCCACTGAAGCTGATGCAGCATCTGTCCGCTGCGCTCAGCACGCAGGACATCGATGCGGTGGCGGCGTGGTTTGCGGCGCAGCCGCTTGACGCGAATGGAGCCACACCATGAAGATGCTGTCCGCCTTGATCACGGTGGCCATCGCGTTGTGCGCGTTGAATGCCTGCTCGGAGAAAACAGCGAACACGGCGGCCACCAGTCCAGCACCAGCGTCATCAGTCGCGATGACACCGGCCAAGCCGGCTTCGCCGGCATTCACGCCGCCCTCCGAAGCGGACATTCCCAGCGGTCCGCTCGGCGACGTGATCCGCCAGGGCCGCGACATCTTCGCCGATACGCCGAAGCACGCGAAGGCGTATGTCGGCAACGGCCTCAGCTGCAGCAACTGCCATCTCGACGCTGGCCGGCTGGCCAACTCGGCGCCGCTGTGGGGCGCCTACGGCGTGTATCCGCAGTACCGCAAGAAGAACGGTCAGGTGAACACGTTCGGCGAACGCCTGCAGGGCTGCTTCCGTTTCAGCATGAACGGCAAGGCGCCGCCGCTGGACAGCGCGGAGATGGTCGCGCTGGAAACCTATGCCTGGTGGATGGCGAAGGGCGCGCCGGTCGGCGTCAAGTTGCCGGGTGCCGGCTATCCGAAGCAAGATTTCAAGCCGCCGCTACCGCCGGACTATGCGCGCGGTGAAAAGGTCTATACGGCGAACTGCGCGCTGTGCCACGGCGCCGACGGGCAGGGCCAGCAGGTCGCTGGGCGCAACGTGTTCCCGCCGTTGTGGGGGTCGCAGTCGTTCAACTGGGGCGCCGGCATGCACGAGCTGGACAACGCCGCCGCCTTCATCAAGGCAAACATGCCGCTCAGCCGTGGCGGCACGCTGAGCGATCAGGACGCGTGGGACGTGGCAATGTTCATGGATGCGCACGAGCGCCCGCAGGATCCGCGCTATACCGGCAACCTGGCCGAGACGCGCAAGAAGTATCACGACACGCCGATGTCGTTGTACGGCACCGAGGTTAACGGCCACCTGTTGGCTGCGCCACCCGCCGCCCACTGACACCTTTGCCGGCAAAGATTCCGTCCTGCCGCCAGAACCTGCCCTGAGAGCACGCCATGCAACGTCCGGAAGTGAAGGCGTTCTTCCACGAGCCCACGAATACTTTCAGCTACGTGGTGTGGGATCCGGTCACGCTGCAAGCGGCGGTGCTCGATGCGGTGCTCGATTACGATGCCGCGCCGGGACGCATCCGCCATGCGTCGGCCGATGCCGTGATCGCGTTCGCGCAGTCTGAAAAGCTCAGTGTGGACTGGGTGATCGACACCCACGTGCATGCCGATCATCTCTCGGCGGCCGCCTACATCCAGTCGAAACTGGGCGGATGGCTTGGCATCGGCGAACACATCCGCACGGTGCAGCGCACCTTCGGCCACCTGTTCAACGCCGGCCCCGATTTCAGCAGTGACGGCAGCCAGTTCGATCACCTGTTCACGGATGGCGAGCGCTACATGCTCGGCAGCATCGAGGCGACGGCCATCTACACGCCGGGTCACACGCCGGCGTGCATGACGCATCTGATCGGTGACGCGGCCTTCGTCGGCGACACCTTGTTCATGCCCGACTACGGCACCGCCCGCTGCGACTTCCCCGGCGGCGATGCCGCCACCTTGTATCGCTCGATCCAGAAGATTTTTGCGCTGCCGGATGCAACGCGGATCTTCCTGTGCCACGACTACAAGGCGCCCGGTCGAGACACATTCGTGCACGAGACCACGGTGGCGGTCGAACGCCAGAGCAACATCCACGTGCATGCGGGCATTGGTGAAGCCGAGTTCGTCGCGATGCGCACCAAGCGTGATGCAACGCTGTCGATGCCGCAGCTGATCCTGCCCTCGGTGCAGGTGAACATGCGCGCCGGTCATCTGCCGCCCGCCGAAGACAACGGTGTGCGTTACCTGAAGATTCCGCTGGACGCGATCTGAGTCGGCCATGCCGCCGGGTCAGCAAGGAGAACAGCCATGCAGCTTCACCAACTCACCGAACAACTCAGCGTGGCCGCGCAGCTAGCGCCGGAGGACATGGCCGATCTGGCGACGGCCGGCTTCCGCAGCGTGATCAACAATCGCCCGGACGGCGAGGCGGAAGACCAGCCTACCAACGCGTTGCTGGCGGCCGCCGCCGCGTCGCATGGCCTCGACTATCGCCATCTTCCCGTAGTCTCCGGTCAGGTGTCCGACCAGAATGCTGTCGATTTTTCCGAAGCGTTGCGCAGCCTGCCATCGCCGGTACTGGCGTTCTGCCGCACAGGCACACGCTCCTGCTCGCTGTGGGCGCTGCAGGCCGCCGGCGATGCGGATGCGGTGCTCGACACAGCGCGCCAAGCGGGATACGACCTGCAGTCGCTACGTCCGTGGCTGGTGCTGCGGAGTGAGCGATGAACGCGCCTGCCGTGCGCACTACCGCATCAGCGACGCGCGCGTGCAGGCACTGATGACGACGCTGTTCGACCAATTCTGCAGCACCGACTGAGCGGTACCGATTGAACCGCGCCTTCACCAGGAAACCTTAATGAATCATCTGGGTGTGATGCAGGCCCTGCTCGCCATCGGGTGCGGCTCGCTGGTCGGTTTCTCGCTGGCGCTGATCGGCGGCGGCGGCTCGATCCTCGCCACGCCGCTGTTGCTGTACGTGGTCGGCATCCGCGATCCGCATCTGGCGATCGGCACCAGTGCGATGGCGGTGGCGGCGAATGCGTACGCCAACCTGATCCCGCATGCGCGTGCTGGCCATGTGCGCTGGAAGGTCGGTTTCACCTTCGCGGCGACCGGCGTCATCGGCGCGCTGGTCGGTTCGACCCTCGGCAAGGCGATCAACGGCCAGCATCTGCTGGCGCTGTTTGCGGTGCTGATGCTGGTGGTAGCCGCGCTGATGCTGCGCGGGCGGCGCGGCGGCGGCCCGGATCGTTATCCGCTACCGCACATGTATCCGCGGCTCGGCGCGGTGGGTTTCGGCGCGGGCAGCCTGTCCGGCTTCTTCGGTATCGGCGGTGGCTTCCTGATCGTGCCGGGCCTGATGTTCGCCAGCGGCATGGAGATCATTTATGCGATCGGCACCTCGCTGTTCGCGGTGGGTACGTTCGGCCTCACCACCGCGGCCAACTACGCGATCTCCGGCCTGGTCGACTGGCCGGTCGCCGCCGAGTTCATCGGCGGCGGCATCCTCGGCGGCTGGCTCGGTGCGCTGGGTGCGAAACGGCTGGCAAAGACCCGCGGCGCCCTCAACCTGATCTTTGCGCTGGCGATCATCGCGGTCGCGATCTTCATGCTGGTGAAAAGCCTGCGCGCCTGAGAAGGTCCATCGTTGCCCGGGATAAATCCCGTCATGCGTTGCTATCCCCACCTCGTTATGCCAGCGCAGGCCGGGGTGACTCTCCGCAACATCACAACACGTAAATAGGGCCGATCTGCGGAGCAAGATGGTGACTGTGAGGCCTCGCGGTTAGACCGACATCATGTGCTGGATCTGGCACCCCGAATAAATGCCTCGCTCGCCCTCGTTCTCCCTGATGGTGATGCTGTGGCCTCCATCGGGTTTCATGGTGACGTTTAACACGGTGGCCTCGCAAGGGATGAGGAGCCATGGAACTGGCCCCCAGCTGATGAGTACTACTTGGTCGCCGATGTGAAGATCTTTCAAATCCATGTTTAGCCTCTGTAGTTGCTGGGGTGTGAATTAACGCAACTCCAGGAATCCATAGCCAGATCGCGCGCGTGTACCGTGGGGCTGGTACACGCGCGCGCGATTTCGCAGTCATCGCTGCTAAACCGGCATGACAGATATTGAGGGCGTGGCTCATTCATGCCGCACAATAACGGCTGGCCGTTCCGGGAATGACGAGTGATCTACGTACTGTTGAGCGTCGTGTGCAGCGTGCTGGTATCGGTGTTGCTGAAGCTGGCGCGCCGTTTCGATATCGACATCGGCCAGGCGATCGCCTGGAACTACGTGGTGGCGAGCGCGCTCACCGCGCTGGTGCTGCAGCCGTCTCTCACGATATTGCGCGAACCCGCAGCACCGTGGCTGGCGCTAGCCGGGCTGGGCGTGTTGCTGCCGACAATCTTCCTCACGCTGGGCGCCTCGGTGCGGCACGCTGGCATCGTGCGCAGTGATGCGGCACAACGGCTGTCACTGTTGATCTCGTTGCTGGCGGCCTTCGTGCTGTTCGGCGAACAGCTCAGCGCATTCAAGGTGGCCGGTATTGCCGCGGGCCTGCTGGCGCTGCTGTGCATGGTGTGGCGCAGTGGCGCCGGCGCGCAGGGCGACGGTGTCGCCGGCTGGCTGTATCCGCTGCTGGTGCTTGGCGGCTTCGGCACCATCGACATCCTGTTCAAACGCGTGGCGCTGGCCGGCGTACCACTGGGCGCGTCGCTGCAGGCGATGTTCGCACTGGCGCTGCTGGTCGCGTTCGCGCTGCAGCTGTGGCGTCGCCTGCGCGGCGATACCCGCTTCACCGCACGCAGCGCGCTGGGCGGCGCGGCCCTCGGGCTGGCCAACTTCGGCAACATCCTGTTCTACCTGCGCGGCCACCGCGCGCTGCCGCAGCATCCGGCGCTGGTCTTCGCCAGCATGAACGTTGGCGTGGTGGCGTTGGGCGCGCTGGTCGGCGTGCTGGTGTTTCGGGAGCGGTTGAGTCGGCTTAACTTCGCTGGCGTGGTGCTGGCGTTGCTGGCAATCGGGGTGATTGCGCGAGGGTGAGGATAGGCTATCCGTATTGCGAATGCGTGCCACGTACGGCGTGGGGCAGTGCGGGCTACCGAGCCTGAGCCGCTCGACCGAGCGGGTGGTGCACTTCAGAGTTGAACTCACCACTGGACATAGACATAAGGCGAGTGCCACCAGGGATGATGGTCATTTTATACTTTTCGGTAGGCGCAGAAATAGGTTTCTGCCGTCTCCATTTTGCGCAATCACTTAATCACATCCATCCCTTTAAATCCGCCTTGTGTATTCGAGACTACTGCTCCTCGTAGAAATGTTGCGGCACTAATCTTTGTGGTAAGGAACGAACATTTGAATGCTCTTTACCCAAATGGCAGGCGAGTCCCACTGAACAGGAGAATAAGGTACGTCAAGAACCCGAAATCCGGGCTTAGTCAAAGTTCGCCGCATCTCTGAGAGCGCTTGTTCGCGCTTGCCCGCAGGAACACTCCTCTTATCGAAGAAAGTCGTCGCAGTCTCTCTCAAATTCGAAAGCAGAAAAGCGTTTTTACTTTCGCTAGAATTCGTAGGTTTCAGGCTATCAAAAACAACCGTGGGGAGATCTTTGAAATAATACTGTTTCTTACACGCTATATAACCTGAGCATTCGGACTCGTAGCCATCCTCCTCAAATAACTTGTCGATCTCGGAATCGTTGCGCTCTACCTTAAAAATGACCGCGCGATTTTCACCAGTAATAACGAGCGACCAGCTAAATGGAGATGTCATGGAATCACCCGTGACATGGATCTTCATGTTTTCCAATGAACCATCGCCCGTCAAATTGCCTGCCGCAGTAAAAGTACGGTCAATTCTGCCACCAGTTGTCATCCTTGTGGCACCAGCGTTTTGTATCGAGTTACCTCCTATTATCGAATTCGTTCGGCTGGAAGCTATTGAATGCACCGGCTCATTGTTTGGCAGTACGCCGACACACGCTGTTAAGACAAAAGCCATCATCGCGACATGAAAGCTTCGATAACTTAAGCGCACATGATGCTCCACAATCATTCGATAAAAGGAGCGACGCAAGGCACTTCCGTAGAATTTCGACATATTCCTTATTCTCCAGCACATGAGTGGCTAGATCCTGTGGATGCATAGTCAGAAGCAAAAGCCGGATTCACCAGCTCGAAATTAAGATGACGTAAGGTGGACAAGGTGGAACTGGAACAGTTCGTTGTACGAATACAACGAGGTCAGCCATCATTTTTTGTTTGTTGGAAGCCAGCCATCATCAAGGCGATCCTCATGGGTCGATTCTGACCAGTTTCGCGAAACTCCACTTGCAAACAAACGCCTTACGGCAGTAGCTCGCGCGGCGATGTGATTGAGGAAGATCGTTCATATCCCATGTGAGATTACTCTGCATGGTACGAGAATTAATTTTGATGTCCAGCCAGTCTCCGGCCGACCTGCTGCCAGAGTGTTGATTTCCGCCGAAAACTGAGCCGGCCTGTTTCATGCGGAAAGACGTTGCGTAGGTGAATAATTGTATATACAATAAATCACATGGAGATCAGTTACGATCCGACCAAGAGCGAAAGGAACATCGCCGAGCGCGGGCTTTCGTTCGAACGGGCGGTGGACTTCGACTGGTTGACGGCACGCGTTGCTGAAGATGTCCGTCGCCCCTACGGCGAGCGCCGGTTTCAGGCGCTGGGCCTGATCGACGGCCGGGTGCACATGCTGGTGTTCACGCCGCGCGGTGCGGCGGTGCATGTGATCAGCCTGCGCAAGGCGAACAAACGCGAGGTGAAGCAGTATGAAAAAACGTCCTGACCCCGCAATGATCGACGACGAGAATCCCGAGTGGACCGCCGCCGATTTTGCCCGAGCCAAGCCCGCGAGCGAGGTACTGCCCGCGATTTTCGGCGCGGCCCGCGCGGCCGAGATGCTCAAGCCGCGCGGCCGTCCGAGAGCCGAGGCGCCGAAGGTGGCGATCAGCTTGCGCGTGGCACCGGACGTGCTTGCGGCGTGGAAGGCTACCGGTGCCGGCTGGCAGACGCGTATGGCGGCCACGCTGGCCGCCAAGGCGCCGCACGCGAAAGCGCGCTGAACACGCTGCGGCAATGACTTCTGGCGCATGAAGGGCAGCGGCAGCGATGCCTATGCTGCAAGCTCCCCGGGGCGGGTTGCGCCTCTGCCAGCTCAGGATCTCCCTCCATGCGCAAACTTCCCCTCGCCGCGGCGCTCGCTGCCTTGCTGCTCAGCAGCGTTGCCATCGCCAGTCCCGACAAGAAGGACGACAAGGCCAAGTCCGAGGCGAAGCCGGATGCCGCGCTGCTGCAGCCGCAGTCGTCGAGCAGCGAGGGTTCTGTGTCGGTGGAAGGTCATCGCATCGACTACAAGGCGGTGGCCGGCACGCTGGTGCTGCACGGCAGCGGCGACAAGGAGAACGAGCCGCAGGTGAGTATGTTTTACGTCGCCTATTTCAAGAAGGGCGCCGAGGCGACCAAGCGGCCGATCACCTTTATCTACAACGGTGGCCCCGGTTCGGCCACGGTATGGCTGCACATGGGTGCGTTCGGACCGAAGCGGGTGGTGACCAGTGACGACAGCCACACGCCGGCGGCGCCGTATGGTCTGGTCAACAACGACTACAGCTTGCTCGATGCTTCCGACGTGGTGTTCATCGATGCGCCTGGTGCCGGCTTCAGCCGCCTGATCGCGGCTGACGAGGACAAGAGCAAGCGCGACGAACAGATGAAGGACCGCAAGAAGACGATTTACAGCGTGGATGGCGACGGCCACGCCTTTGCCCAGTTCATCACCCAGTTCATGTCGAAGTACGGCCGCTGGAACTCGCCGAAATACCTGTTCGGCGAAAGCTACGGCACCACCCGTTCGGCGGTGCTGTCGAACATCCTGGAGAACGAGGACAGCGTCGATCTGAATGGCGTGATCCTGCTTTCGCAGATCCTCAGCTTCGACAACGGCATCGACGGTCCGGAGACCAACCCCGGCGATGACCACCCGTACGAACTGGCGCTGCCCACTTATGCAGCTACCGCCTTCTACCACCACAAGCTGCCGCAGCAGCCAGCCGCACTGGAACCGTTCCTGCAGGAAGTTGAGCAGTTCGCGATGGGCGAGTACACGCAGGCGCTGATGGCCGGCTCGCGGCTGGACGATGCGCGCAAGCAGGCGGTGGCGGAGAAGCTGCACCAATACACCGGCCTGCCGACGGCTTACTGGATCAAGGCAGACCTGCGCGTCGGCGGAGGCATGTTCGAGCACGAACTGCAGGGCGACAGCGACCTCACCACCGGCCGGCTGGACAGCCGCTTCTCCGGTCCCTCGCTCGATCCGCTGAGCAAGGAGTCCGAATACGATCCGCAGTCCTCGGCGATCAGCTCGGCCTATGTCGCCGCGTTCAACGATTATGTGCGCACCCAGCTGAAGTTCGGTCAGGGCCAGCGGTACCGGCTGTTCGCCGACATCGACCACTGGGATTTCTCGCACAAGGCACCGGGTAGCCCTGACACGCTGCAGCAGTCCACCAACGTGATGCCGGACCTGGCGTTGGCGATGAAGACCAATCCCAATCTGAAGGTGTACTTGAACGGCGGTTACTTCGACCTGGCCACGCCGTTCTTCGCCGCCGACTACGAGATGCACCACCTGCCGATTCCGGCCAGTCTCGACGGCAACATCAGCTACTCGTGGTATCTGTCCGGACACATGGTGTATGCGCACGAGGCCTCGTTGAAGCTGCTGCATGACAACGTGGCGCGCTTTATCGGGCAGACGGACAACGTGAGGCATTGAGGGGGCACACGTTGCGCGGAATCTCGACACCCCCAATACCGTCATCCCGGCGCAGGCCGGGATGACGACAAAAGGTGGCTGTTCGAGGTGTCCGCTCAGCGTTTGGGCGGCGCGGTGTGCCGCGGTGCGGTCGAGCCGCGCACCACCAGTTCCGGGCTGAAGCCTTCGTTGGTGCTGCTGAGCGGTTCGCCGTTGGCCTCGCGCTGCAGGTCGGTGATCAGGCGCTGTGCCGCGTGCCGCGCAATTTCCTCGGTGGCCTGTCGTGCGGTGGTCAATGCCGGCCATGACTGCTTGGAGAACGGGCTGTCCTCGAAACCGGCGATCGACAGGTCGTAGGGCACGTTGATGCCGTCGGAATGCGCGGCGGCCAGCACGCCGGCGGCGATCTCGTCGTTGGAGCCGAAGATTGCGCTGGGGCGATCCTTTAGTGCCAGCAACTTGCGCGCGCCGCGGAAGCCGTCGTCGAAGGTGTAGTCACCGGGCACGATCAGCTTGCGATCGAGCGCAATGCCGTAGTCCTTCAGCGCATCCTCGTAACCCTGGTAACGCTCGGGACTGGAGCGGTGCTCGCGGCCGCCCCACAGGAAGCCGATGCGCTGATGACCGAGCTGGATCAGGTGTTCGGTGATCGCATAGGCGGCGTCGCGGTCGTCCACGTAGACACAGGGATAGCCGTCTTGCGGGTCCTTGCGCGCCGAGATGATCCGCATGAACGGGATCTTTGCTTCGCTCAGCGCGCGGATCAGTGCCGGTTGTTCGGACATCGGCGGCGCCAGCACCAGCCCGGCCAGCCGCGAGCGGCGCACCAGCTCGCACAGCTCGTCGGCCAGCTTCGGCGAGGACGAGTCGCAGGGATGGATCTGCAGGCCGAAGCCGCTGCTGCGGCACACCGACAGCACGCCGTGCTGCAGGTTGATGATGTAGTGCGCGTTGGGGTTGTCGTAGACCAGGCCCAGCGCATACGCACGGGTGCTGCGCAGGCTGCGCGCGGAAGGGTCGGGCTGGTAGCCGAGTGCGTCGATTTCGCGCTGCACCTTCTCGCGCGTGCGGGCATGCACCGAAGGTTCGTTGTTGATCACGCGCGAAACGGTTTTCAGCGAGACGCCGGCCCGCTCCGCGACGTCCTTGATGGTGGCACTGCGCAACAGCTGAACCTCATGCATCGAATTATGGGACGCCGCAGCGCCTCGCGCATCCTAGCGTATGACCATGTCCGGAGCGAATACGCACTTCACCCGGCATGCGCCTGGCCGACCCGGTGACCGCGCATGCCGTAGTACAGGATGTACAGATAGCACGGCACGATGACCAGCACGAACGCCAGCTGGAAATCGATGTGCTGCTTCAGGTGCACGAATACCTGCGGAATCAGCGCGCCGCCCACGATGCCCATGATCAGCAGTGCCGAACCGATCTCGGTATGACTGCCAAGGCCCTTGATGGCCAGCGGGAAGATCGCCGGCCACATCATCGCGTTGGCGAAACCGAGCGCAGCGACGAAAGCCACCGATGCATAGCCATGCGTCACGTAGGCACCGATCGCGAACAGCACGCCAAGCACGGCCGACACGGCGAGGTAGCGCTGCTGCGAAATCACGCGCGGGATCAGCGCCGAGCCCACCAGATAACCCACCAGCATGGACACCATGGTGTAGGTGGTGAAGTGCGAGGTGATCTGCAACGACAAGCCGAAACCCTGGCCGTAGGTGTTGATCGCATCACCCGCCATCACTTCCACGCCCACGTAGACGAAAAGGCACAGCACGCCCAGCCACAGGTGCGGAAAGCTGAGAATGCCGCCCTTGGCATGCCCGACCGAGCTTTCGCTGTTGGCGCCGGCCGGTTTGATTTCCGGCAGTGCCGAGAAAGCGATGACGACCGCGATCACCACCAGCAAGCCAGCTACCGCCATGTAGGGCCAAAACACGCGTGCGGCGAAATCGTTGAGCAAGGCTTCGCGCTCAGGTCCGGCCGCCATCGTGTTGACCTGCCCCAGGAACGTATCGACGCCTTTCATCACCAACGCGCCGAAGGCCAGTGGGGCCAGTGCTCCGGCGATCTTGTTGCAGATGCCCATGATGCCGATGCGTTGTGCCGCACTCTCGATCGGGCCAAGGATGCTGATGTAGGGATTGGATGCTGTTTGCAACAGTGACAAACCCGCGCCGATCACGAACAGGCCGGCCAGCGCGCCGGGATAGACGCGGATGCGCACGAACTCGCCGAACAGCGCTGCGCCGATGGCCATGACGAACAGGCCCAGCACCATGCCCTTCTTCATGCCCGTGCGCTTGAGCACGGCGCCCGCGGGCAGCGCGAGTACGAAGTAGGAAACATAGAACGCGAACGGCACCAGGAACGCGTTGATGTCATCCAGCGTGAAAGCCACCTTCACAAAGGAAATCAGCGGTCCGTTGAGCCACGTGAAGAAACCCATGATGAAGAACAGCACGCCGATGGTCACCATCGGCCCGATATACGTGCGGTCGGACGGCGCTGTCGCCGCCAGCGTTGTTGCCATGAACTGCTCTCCCCGATGGTCGGCTGTGCCGGCGCTGGTCGAATGACCGGGACAGCCGGGAATGTCTCCTTAATCGCCGGAAAGTGCAACGTTGTCAATCCGCATCGCGCCAAGGCGACCTGTCGGATGTCCTGATTGAGCCGTAAAGACGGCCGTGCCGGAACACTTTTGTGGCACTGCGGGATGTGGGCCATGGGGCGCAAAAAGTTTCTTGGATTGGCTATACAGAGCCATTCACTTGATTTGTGCAAGTGATTTCCTGGGATGTCGCGACAGCTATGCTGCGGTGCCGTATCGAATGGCGAAACTTTTTTTGGCGACCCCGTTGACAACGTTGTCATTTTGATCACAGACTCCGCCACAATCAGGCCAATACCCGGCCGCTGGCGATTCCTCGCCGCGCGGATCAGGGCAACGCCGACCACGGGGAGGATGCAGAGTGGGGGAAGTCGCCAACCAGCGTCATGCAGCGGAGCCATCGATGGCGGCCCGGACGGGTGCGCCGTTTTCCGGCGAGCCGTTCCTGGCTGCGGATGTCGGCGGCACGCATGCGCGCATCGGCCTCGTTGTCGGCAGCGCCGCCGGCCGTCGTCCGGTCAGCGTGCTGCACTATCACCGCTACAGCTGCGCCGACTGGTCGGGTCTCACCGCGATGCTGCAGGACTTTGTCGGGCAGTTGTCCGGTACGCCGCATGCGGCCGTGCGGGACAGTCTCCGCCATTGCGCGGTGGCCTGCGCCGGCTATGTGCTGGACGACGCCATCGTCAACGAGAACTTGCCGTGGCCGGTGTCGATCCGCGAGCTGCGCGACGGCCTTGGCATCCACCGGCTGGCCGTGATCAACGATTTCGAGGCGGTCGCCTACGCCACCCAGTTCATCGAGGCCGGCGAGACACGCTCGATCATCGATGCCGTACAGCCGACGACCGATGGGCCGGTGCTGGTGATGGGGCCGGGCACCGGGCTGGGTTCGGCGGTGCTGCTACCGGGACAGCCGCGGGCACAGGTGCTGGCCACCGAGGCCGGGCAGGTTTCGCTGGCGCCCGGTACCGAACGCGAAATCGAGATCCTGCGCGTGCTCGGGCGCGAACGTCCGTATGTGTCGTTCGAGGATGCGTTGTCCGGGCCCGGCCTGCTCAAGCTTTATCGCGCGCTGTGCGAATTGCGTGCCGGCCCGGCGCGACTGTTGACGCCGGCCGAGATCACCGGCGCTGCGCTGGCGGGCAACGATGCCGCTGCGGTGGAGGCACTGGAGGTGTTCTGCGGCCTGCTCGGCAGCTTCGTCGGGGATCTGGTGCTGCTGTACGGCGCCCGCGGCGGGGTCTATCTGGCCGGCGGCATCCTGCCGCAGATCCAGCCGTTCCTGCTGGCCAGCACGTTCGCGGCGCGCTACTTCAACAAGGGCGTGATGCGCGCCTATCTGCAACAGGTTCCGGTACGACTGATCGAGCACGGCCAGCTTGGTGTCATTGGCGCCGCAGGCTGGTTTCTGGACGGACAGCAGGGAGAAGTGAGATGAGCCCGATCCAGTGACACGGCGCCAAGCCAACCATCACAACAGCCCACGACCGAGCCATGCCGGTCTTGATTTCGAGCCAGCCTCTGAGGGGAGGACATCATGAATTACCGCAAAACACTGCTAGCCGCCAGCATCATCACCAGCCTGTTTGCGTCGGGCGCGATCTATGCGCAGGACAGCACGCAGACCAGCAGCACCGTCAACCGTGCGACTCAAGCGCAGGACCAGAAGGCCGATACCAAGCAGGCCAAGGAACTGCCAACGGTCGTCGTAACCGGCATTCGCGCCAGCCTGAAGTTGTCGATGGACACCAAGCGCAACGCCGATGCCATCATCGACGCGATCAGCGCCGAGGACATCGGCAAATTTCCTGCCAGTAACGTGGCCGAAGCTCTGGCGCAGATTCCCGGAGTCACGCTTGATCGCCAGCTCGGCGCGACGCAGCGCGTCAGCATCAACGGCCTTGACCCCAGCCTCAACCTGACCCTGCTCGATGGTCACCCGGTGGCGCAGGCGGTGTGGCTGTACGACGACAGCCCGAATCGCGGCTTCAACTTTTCGCTGCTTGCGCCCGAAGTGATCGGCGCGCTGGAAGTCTACAAGAGCCCCGAGGCACGCCTGCCTGAAGGTGCGATCGGCGGCACCGTGATCATGCACACCGTCAAGCCGCTCGACGTTGCACCCAACACCGTTACTGGCTCGTTCGGCGTCAACTACGACGACATGGTGGGCTCAAGCCGACCATCCGGCTCGCTGTTCTATAGCTGGCATAACGACGACAAGACCTTTGGTGTCGACGTTTCCGGGCAGCATTACGAGCAGTACACCGATCGTCAGGGTCTGGAGAACTATGGATATTCCTCCGTATCCTCGGTGAATACGGCCGCACTGGCCGCAGGCAATACCGCTATACAGAACGAGCTCACGGCAGGCACGATCAAGGGCACCGACCAGATTCCGAATCAGGTCAGCGCCACGAACTTCCAGCAGATCGAAAAGCGCGACAGTGTCACCGTCAACCTGCAGTGGAGGCCAAGCGAGAATTTCGAGTCCACGCTGGGTCTGATGTACGTCAAGGACAATCTCGACAACCTGAACCAGTCGATGTATCCGTGGGCTACCAACAACCCCGCCGGTATCACCTCGCTGACGGAAGGCCCGAACGGCATCATCACCAGCGGCACCCAGGCCGGCACCGCCTGCCAGAACAACCTCAACTGCGTCAGCACCGCGCATACCTACACCGACAACAACGCCCGTACTTCGCACATCACGACCAAGGGGGTGGACTGGCAGGGCCTGTACAAAGGCAATGGCTGGAGTCTGGGCGCGCAGGCAGGCGTAAGCGTGTCGCGCAACCCGATGGAGCAGGCAGTCAAGGAGATCTTCTATGGCGGCGGTTTCGACTGGAGTCTCAACAAGGGTCCTCAGTACACCGATCCGACCACGGCGAACGATCCCAACTACTGGGCCGACAACGGTTGGGGCGGCAATCTTGGCAAGGAGCTGTACAAGGCGCGTGACCTCTATGGGCAGGTCGATTTCAGCAAGGACTTCGACGGTTTCTTCAACCAGCTGGAAATCGGTGCGCGCTACGCCTCGCACTGGGAGAGCCAGACACTCAATGTTTACACCGGTGCGCAGACGCTCACCCTCGATCAGATCGGCTACGGCGGTCTGACCGACCTGTCCGGTTCAAGCAGCCTTGGCCTGACCCAGAGTTCGATCCAGCATGTGCAGACGGCCGGCGCCAACGCCATTTTCAATGCGATCACCGGCACGCCCGGCTTTGGCGTGGCGCAGGATGCGAACTCGTACTGGGACAACACCTTTGCCGTGCAGCAGCAGAACAGCGCGGCCTATGCCCAGCTGGACTTCGGCAACGAGACGGTGCACGGCAACCTGGGTGTGCGCTTCGTGCATACCAAGAACACCAGCAGCGGCTACATCATTCCGAACGACTGTGCCTCCGCCGATTCGTTTGACTGCACGTTCCCGACCGGCTTCGGCTATGTGACCCAGCAGAGTGCCCGCAACAACTGGTTGCCGTCGTTTAACATCGCCTACAACGTCACGTCCGACTTCATCCTTCGCGGCGCCGCCTCGGAAACGATTGCCTATGCGCCGTACAACCAGATGGCGCCGTATTTCGCGGCGAATGACACCGTGCTGACCGGCGTCGCCGGCAACCCGGATCTGAAGCCCTACCGCTCATTGAATGCCGACGGTTCGGCCGAGTGGTATTTCAACGACCAGTCCGTACTCGCCGCATCGTTTTTCTACAAGGACATCCTGAACTACATCGTCAATGCGTCGACGATGCAGGAACGCATCAACGGATCCTGGACCCTCCCGGGTTACCAGACCAGCGCTGCGGCGTTGATTGCCACCGGCCAGTGCACGACGGCGGGCATCTGCGATTACAGCGTCACCGCTCCGGTCGACGGCGGTCGCGCCAAGGTCAAGGGCGTCACCCTGAGCTATCAGCAGAGTTTTGGCGGCGGCTTTGGCCTTCGCGCCAACTACACCTACTCCGATGCCTCCACGGCATCCGGCGGGGCGCTGCCGTACAACTCGAAGGATGCCTACAACGTCAGCCCCTACTTCGAGCAGGGTCCGTACAGCGCCAGTGTCACCTACGGCTATCGCTCCAGCTACCTCGCCGGTGGCTACGTGGCCGGTGCCCCGTCGACGTACATCGATGGCTACAAGGAACTGGATGCCACGCTGGGTTACCAGATCAACAAGAACTTCTCGCTCACCTTCAATGCGCTCAACCTGCTCAACTCCAAGTACGACGCCTACCTGGGCAGCAAGACGCAGCTTTCCGCGCTCTATGTCACCGGCCGCCAGTACATGCTGAAAGCGAATTTCAAGTTCTGAGTCTTCACCTTCCTGTTTCATTTTTCCCCAATTGGATCTGGCGGCTTGCCAGATCCTTTTTTTTACTGGCAACCTGAGCACCGGGAAGGCGGCGCAGATCGCGCCGCCTTCCGTCACGTATCACGGGAGATGCCATGCGCATCGCAAGTCTTTTGCTGTCCTCCATCCTGTGCGGTGCAGCCATGCAGGCAGGCGCGAATGCAGCGCCGCCTTCACTGATTCCGCTGCCGGCCGAGCTGAGTTACGGCAATGGCCAGCTCCGTATCGATGCAGGTACGCCGATCGTTGTCCAGCCGGATGATGCGGCGAGCCGGGCAACCGCGGCTTACCTGTCGTCACTGCTGCAACGCACACGCGGCCTGTCACCCAGGATTCTCGCTTCGGCACCGGACACCGTAGCCATCACCCTGGTGCGCGATCCCTATGCAGCGATGACCAGCACGGAGGGCTATACGCTGGATGTCGATGCGCATGGGGTGCGCATTGTTTCGCGCGGCGATGCCGGACTCTTCCATGGCGCCGTCACCTTGTGGCAACTGCTTACGCCGGATGCGCGGCGCGGCGCGGTGCAGGTGCCCGCCGTGCATATCCGCGATCAGCCGCGCTTCGCCTGGCGTGGACTGATGCTGGATTCCGTGCGGCACTTCCAGTCGGTGGCCGAGATCGAGCAGTTGCTGGACCAGATGGCCCAGCACAAGCTGAACATATTCCACTGGCATCTCACCGATGACCAGGGCTGGCGCATCGAAATCAAGCACTACCCCGAGCTCACCCGCATCGGCGCCTGGCGCACGCCGCCGGATGCCGGGCATGACGGCGAGCCGCTGCGCTATGGTGGTTTCTACACGCAGGATCAGATCCGCCAGATCGTCGCGTATGCCGCTGCGCGCTACATCACGGTGGTGCCGGAGATCGACATGCCGGGCCATGCACAGGCCGCGGTGGCGGCGTATCCGCAGCTTGGCGTCACCGGCAAGCGGCCGGCGGTATCGGTCGACTGGGGCGTCAATCCGTATCTGTACAACGTGGACGACAGCACCTTCGATTTCATGGGGCACGTGCTCGATGAGGTGATGGCGCTGTTCCCGTCGAAATACATCCATGTCGGCGGCGACGAGGCGGTCAAGGACCAATGGCAGGCCTCGCCCGCGGTGCAAGCGAAGATGCACGCGCTGGGCCTGAAGGACGCGGACGCGCTGCAGAGCTGGTTCATCGATCGCATCGGCCGCTACCTCGCCGCGCACGGCCGCAAGCTGGTGGGCTGGGACGAGATTCTCGACGGTGGTGTGCCGGCCGATGCCACGGTGATGTCGTGGCGCGGCAGCAAGGGTGCGATCAAGGCGGCGCAGCAGGGGCATGACGTGGTGCTGGCGCCCGCGCCCGACCTGTATTTCGACCAGTTGCAGAGCGATCGTGCCGACGAGACGGCCGGGCGCATTCCCGCACAGAGCCTGGCCCATGTGTACGCGTTCGAGCCGGTGCCGACGGAGCTCGACGCAACCCAGGCGAAACATGTGCTGGGCGCACAGGCAAACGTGTGGACCGAGCACATACCGACCATGCTGCACGTGGCGCATGCGGTGTTCCCGCGGCTGGATGCGTTGAGCGAAGTGGACTGGTCGCCGGCCGCGTCGCGCGACTGGAACAGTTTCCTCGCCCGCTTGCCGGCGCAGTTCGCCCGGTATCGCGCGCAGCACATCGGCTATGCCGACAGCGCGTTTGAGCCGGACATCGCGGTCGATCGCGATGCAGCGCTGGCCAGCGGTACGGCGCAGGTCACGTTGTCCGATCAGGCCGGCAGCGGCGAGTTGCACTACACCCTGGACGGCAGCGTCCCCGATCAACATTCGCTGCTGTACCACGCACCCTTCACGGTGAAGCTTCCGGTCACGGTGCGTGCGGTGACGTTCGCCGCCGACGGCGTCGAGCTGGCCGTACCACGCCAGCGCGTGCTCGATCGCGCCAGCCTGCTCAGCCTCAGTGGCAACGAGATGCCGAACTGCCCGGGCAGCGATTTCCGCTTGCGCGTTCAGCCGATGCCTGACGCGACGTCGCTGGCGCCGGTGTACAGCATCAACGTGTTCAACAGCTGCCAGCTGTATCCGGCCACGCCGATGGACGGTGTGGCGGCGATCCACGTCGATGCCGTGCGGCTTGAACGCAACTACGCGCTGGCGCACGAGCAGAAGCTGGTGGTGTCGCGCCCGCACAGCACGCCGTTCGGCGAGCTGGTGGTGCATCAGGATCACTGCGAAGGGCCGGTGCTGGCTACGCTGCCGCTGCCCGACCCGGCACAAAGCGCACGCCGTTTCACGCTTGATGCGGCGCTGCCGGCGCAGCAGGGCAAACGCGCGTTGTGCCTGATCTATACCGCGCCGATCGATGGTCCGCTCTATGCACTGGACAGGGTATCGCTGACGGCCAAGCCATGATGCTCATGTCGAAACGTTCTCCCGTGCAAGGCAGGGGAGGGGTGCGTTCCTACCGTCGGCCGCGCAATGCCTTGATGAGCCAGCCCATCGCCAGCAGACCGAGCAGGAAACCGACGCCCGCACCCCACAACGCGCCGGTCTGGCCATGGATCAGATAACCCACGCCGAAGCCCAGCGGAAACAGCAGCAGCAAAGGTAGGCATCCCATCGGCGTGATCCCGGCTCTATGGCGCCGCCGCCAGTTCCGGCAGCGAGGGTGGGTGACGCAGCAGCGCATGCCTGGCCAGCTGGGTGTCCGCGGCCGACAGTTCGATCAGCGGTGCGATCTTGTTGCCGACCAGCGCAGCGATCGCCACGCCATCGCGGTACAGCACACGCGAGCCGGCCAGCGCCGGCACCTTGTCGCCGACCAGTACGGTGCCGACCAGGTTCAGCGGATCGCTGCCGCTGAGGCAGATAAGCTCGCCGTTGTCCGCGCGCTGGCGCACCGCACGCAAGGGCGCGATCGCCTCGGGCAGGGCGAACTGCTCGCCGACCAGGCCTTCGACGAAGCGCCCGCCGCGGATTTCCCCACGCGCTTCCAGTCGGTGATACACGCGCAGCAGCTCACGCCACGACGGCAGCCACGGCGCTTCGCGTTCCAGCAGCTTCCAGAACACCACGCCGTAACGACGCAGCAGGGTGCGGGCGATGTGTTCGACCGCGTCGGGGTCGTGAACTGTCTTCGTATCCGCCGATGTCGCGATGTTGCGGGCCAGCGCCCAGCGCCCGGCGTCCTCGATGCCGTTGAGCAGATGCCGGCGCAGGCGCCGATGGCGACCACCATCGCGCTTCGCCGCCGGCAGCAGCAGCGCGCGCAGGCCGGCGAAGCTGTCGGCACTGACGCGACCGGCGGCAACCAGTTCGCCGAGGGCGTCCTCGAGCTCGGTGCGCAGCAGACGGGTGGCGCCGAGCAGCTCGTCGAAGAACAGCGCGCCCTGCTCGCGCAGCGCATTGGCCACAGCCTGCGCGCGTGACGACAGCAGGATGTCCTGCGTGTTCTCGCCGGCAGCGATGGACGTCCACACCGCCATGCTGCGACGTGGCAGCAGCACGATCGGCGTGCTGCGCAGTGGACCACCGCCACCACCACTGCCCGTGCGCAGGCGAGCCCAGCTGATCCGGCCGGCACGGCACAGTTCGTCCAGCCAGCTGATCGAGTAATCGTCGATGCGCGCCGGCAGGAGCTCCGCTTCCCAGGCCCCAGCCGCGGCTTCGTAGCCTTCGAGCTGCGCCAGCGTGGCGCCCAGGGCATCCGGCCCGCTGCGCCGGCTTGCCGCCGACACGTGCTGCCAGTCGAACAGGAAGCGCATCAGCTCGCGCCGACTGACCGGTTCGATCTCGCGGCGCAGCCGGCCGATGGTGTAGCGGTGGATGCGCGCCAGCAGATGCCGTTCGCACCATTCCGTGGCATCGGCATCCGCAGTGAAGCGGCCCTGCATCACATAGCCTTCGGACTGCAGCCGGAGCAGGGCATGTTCGATATCGCCGCCCTCGACTGCCATCGACTGCGCCATCGCCGTCACGGTGACCGGGCCGAGTCCGCCGAGGCGATGTCGCACCAGTTCCAGCAGGGCGTCCTCGCGCGACCATGCTTGCGTGGCGTATTCGGCGGGAGCGGCGATCGGCGGTTGCATCGCTGCGAGCGGATGCAGGGACTGCCACAGCGGCAGCTTCTCCGCGGAGGTCCAGATGTGGTGAATCTGCTTTTCTGTGGGAGCGGCTCCAGCCACGACTGGCGGAAGCGTCGCGGCTGAAGCCGCTCCCGCGGGGCGTATCGCGAGCTGGGTCGCGCGCTTCGCCTTGGCCAGCGCCTGCAGCCGCTCGCCCCAGCCATTGTTGGTGGCGACTTCTTCCTTGGTGACGAAGCCCAGCAAGGTCAGTGCCTCATGCATCTCGTCCGCATCGCGCACCTGCGGCCATGCTTCCTCGCGCACGGCGGCGATCGCCTCCGGATCGAGCCGGCCCAGGTCGTCGGCGCTGCCGGACTCGTTCCAGCGTCGCGTCTGCACGGCCTGGGTGCGGCGCTCCTCCAGCGGTGCATCGTCGAGGAACGCATACGGCGCGGCATTCAAGACTTCGGCGGCGAGCGGGCTGGGTACGGTGAGGTCGCGTGCGACGATGGCGATCTCGCCTGCCTCCAGCCGGCGCAGGATCTGCAGCAGGCCGTCGATATCCATCGCCTCACGCAGGCAGTCGTGCATGGTCTGGTTGACCAGCGGATGATCCGGCACCTCGCGCTCGCCGACGATGTTCTCCAGGCAGGCGACCTGATCGGGGAACACGGCAGCGAGCAGGTCCTCGCTCTTCATCCGCTGCAGCGGCGGCGGGGTTTTCTTGCCGCCGGTGAAGCGCGGCAGCGCCAGTGCGGTCACGGCATTCCAGCGCCAGCGCGCGGGGAACAGCGGCGCATCGAGCAGGGCCTGGATCAGCACGTGCTCGGCGGTGTTCGAGTGCAGGTAGTGCGCCACTTCCTCCAGCGGAAAACTGTGGCTGGTCGACAGCGACAGTACGATCGCATCCTCGGTCGCCGCTGCCTGCAATTCGAAATTGAACTGGCGGCAGAAGCGCTTGCGCAGCGCCAGCCCCCAGGCGCGGTTGATGCGGCTACCCCACGGCGTGTGGATCACCAGCTGGGTGCCGCCGGATTCGTCGAAGAAGCGTTCCAGCACCAGCGTGTGCTGGGTCGGCAATACACCCAGTGCGGCTTTGGCCCGAGCAAGGTAATCGACCTGCTGTTGCGCAGCGGCCTCGCTCAGGCCCAGTTGATTGACGAGCCATGCCTGCGCGGCCGGCATGCCACCGGTATCCAATTGTGTCGAGATTTCATCGCGCAGCCGCGATACGCCGTACGACAGTTCCTTGCTGCGCCCCGGCGCCTCGCCCAGCCAGAACGGGATGCTCGGTGATGCGCCATGCGCATCCTCCACCCGCAGACGATCGCGCTCAACCCGCTGGATGCGATAGCTGGTGTTGCCGAGCTGGAAGATGTCGCCGGCCATGCTCTCGACCGCAAAATCCTCGTTCACCGTGCCCACGATGATCGCCTGCGGCTCCAGCACGACCTTGTAGTCGGCCGTATCGGGGATGGTGCCGCCGGAAGTCAGCGCGGTTAGCCGTGCGCCACGGCGTGCGCGCAGTTGCCGATGCACCGCATCGCGATGGATATATGCCGCGCGTGCGCCGCGTTGAGTGGCGAAGCCCTCGGCCAGCATGCGCACCACCGCGTCGAAATCGGCGCGTGCCAGTTCGCGATATGGATGGGCGCGGCGCACCAGCGCATACAGCGCATCCTCGTCCCATTCGGTGCAGGCCACTTCGGCGACGATCTGCTGCGCCAGCACGTCGAGCGGCTGCGGTGGCAGGATCAGCGCATCCAGTTCACCGCGACGCACGCAGTCGAGCAGGGCGGTGCACTCGATCAGGTCGTCGCGAGTAGCGGGAAACAGCCGCGCCTTCGGCGTGCCGTCGATGCTGTGGCCGGAGCGCCCGGCACGCTGCAGGAAGGCGGCGATCGAGCGCGGCGAGCCGAGCTGGCAGACCAGGTCGACATCGCCGATGTCGATGCCCAGCTCCAGCGAGGCGGTTGCCACCAGTACCGACAGATCGCCGCGCTTGAGCCGCTGCTCGGCATCCAGCCGCAGCTCCTTCGACAGGCTGCCATGATGTGCCGCAACGGTTTCCTTGCCGAGTCGCTCGGACAGATGCCGTGCAGCGCGCTCGGCCATCCGCCGCGTGTTGACGAAGATCAGGGTGGTGCTGTGCGCCTGTACGAGCTGGGCCAGCCGGTCGTAGACCAGTTCCCAGCTGTCGTTCGACATCACCGCTTCCAGCGGCACCGGCGGTACCTCGATCGCGAGGTCACGTGTGCGGGTGTGGCCGACATCGATGATGGTGAAGTCGGCCAGTGCATCGTTCTTGCTGCTGACGGAGCCGCCAGCAAGATCAGGCAGTGCGGCATGCTCGCCGGCACCGACCAGGAACCGCGCGACTTCCTCGATCGGCTTCTGCGTCGCCGACAATCCGATCCGGAGCAACTGCCGCTGACACAGCGACTCCAGCCGCTCCAGCGACAGCGCCAGATGCGGGCCGCGCTTGCTGCCGGCGATGGCGTGGATCTCGTCGACGATCACCGTACGCGTGCCGGCCAGCATCGCGCGACCGGAGGCCGAGCCGAGCAGCACGTACAGCGACTCCGGCGTGGTCACCAGAATGTGCGGCGGCCGCTTGCGCAACAGGTTGCGTTCCACCTGCGGGGTGTCGCCGGTACGCACCGCGGTGCGGATCGCCACGTCGGGCAGGCCGAGCCTTTCAAGCTCCACGCGGATGCCCTCCAGCGGCGCCTCCAGATTGATGTGGATGTCGTTCGACAGCGCCTTCAGCGGCGACACGTAGACCACCGTGGTGGCGTCCGCCAGTACGCCGCCATGCGCCACGCCCTCGCGCACGAGGCTGTCGATCGCGGCGAGGAAGGCGGTCAGCGTTTTGCCCGAGCCGGTGGGGGCGGCGACCAGGGTATGCCGGCCGGTGCGGATCGACGGCCATGCCGCGGTCTGCGCCGCCGTGGGCGCGGCGAAGGTGCGACGAAACCAGCCGGCGACGGCCGGGTGGAAATCATCAAGCGGGCTGCGATCCAGACGCATCGGTGGTTGCCCGTGCGGCGGTGAGGAGTGAGACACCCGATCATATATGGGGATGCCCGCAGCCCGTGCAATCCGTCATCGAATCCGCCGCAAATAGCGATATGGCGGGCGGTGCAGGCACCGCTTCGGCATGTCACTATTCGTGTACGGCCGTCGCAGGTCAGGGGTCCCGCAAGGGAATCCGGCGCGGCCCTCATGCGAAGGACTCCCATGCACGTTTTGCCATCGATGCTGCGCAAGGCCACGTCACGGATGACGGCATTCGGTTGTCTTGTCTTGCTCATGCTGGCGGGTCTGTACGGCGCCGCCGCGCAGGCGGTCAGCCTCGATCCGGCGGTGCTGCCGAAGATCCAGGCAGCCACCTTCGAAGTGGTGGCCGCCAAGCCGGTCAACGATCCGCTGACCTATGAAAAACCGCTGCCACTGGAACTGTTGCCGTACCAGGAGCGCACCGATAAGTATTACTCGATCGGCACGGCTTTCGCGCTCGGCAACAATCGTTATGTCACGGCCGCGCATGTGCTGCAGATCGGTATCGGCAGCCTGTGGGGCGCACCCGCCTTGCGCGATGCCAGTGGTCATGTGTACGCGATCGACAAGATCGAGAAGTACTCCCTGCAGCAGGACTTCGTGGTCTTCTCGCTGGCCGAGCAACCGGCGAACGCGGCGGCACTGCAGGTCAACACCAAGCCAGCGCTGAACGAAGTGGTCTACGCCGTGGGCAATGCGCTGGGCACCGGTGTGGTGATCCGCGACGGCCTGTATACCTCCGACACGCCGGAGGACCAGGACGGTCGCTGGAAGTGGATGCGCTTCTCGGCGGCGGCCTCGCCCGGCAACAGCGGCGGCCCGCTGCTGGACAAGGACGGTAAGCTGATCGGCATCGTGCTGATGAAATCGGCGAACGAGAACCTCAACTACGCGCTGCCGATCGGCATCGTGCTGGATGCACCGGACCATCTGGCCGTGATGGACGAGCGCATGCCGTACCAGCTCGATATCTTCGACACAGTCGCAAACGGCACGTTCAAGGGAAAGTTCACGCTACCCAGGAGTTTTGCCGACTTCAGCGCCACGTTCAGCAAGTTGTTCGATGCCTATATCGACGCGCAGCTCAAGGTGCTGCTGGCGAAGGATGCCGACAAGCTGTTCCCGCGCGGCGCCGGTTCCAACCGACTGCTGCATGGCCTGCCGCGGTCGAGCAGCTTCCCCGCACTGATCGTGCGCAACAGCACGGGAGACTGGGTCTTGTCGGGAAGGCCCGGGCAGAAAATCCCGTTGTCGGCCAATGGCTACGTCGAGCCTGGTCTGGTCGGCCACAATCTCATGTTTCATCTGCGCAAACCGGATGATCTGCCGGCCGACCAGCTGTACGGCAATCCGGCCGTGCTGATGGAACAGCTGGCGAAGATCGGTTTCCTGCAACGCGCGGTCGGCACCGAGAAAGTAAAGATCACCGCGCTGGGCCAGCCCAGCAGCGACACCAGCCACATCGATGCCTGGCAGCGACGCTGGCAGGTTCGCGTGTGGCCGCTGCCATACCTGAATGTGCGGCTGGTGACGTTCTCGCTGCCAGTGCCGGACGGCTACGTGACGATGCTGCGGTTTGCGCCACCGGGTCATGAGTACGACAGCGTGGTCGACCTGAAGGTGCTCACGGATTTCGTCGATGTGGGGTATGACGGCAGCCTGGCGCAGTGGAAGGACTACCTGAAAAGAACCGAGCTATTGCCGGCTGTGTTCAAGAACATCCGGATCGAGACCGATGACGATCAGCGTTTCAACTATGCGTCGAAGCGGATGAAGTTCAATTTCACTCCGGCGTTGCAGAAAATCGCGCCGGCCAGCGAACTGACACTCGGCTTCAGCTATTTCACGGATCACGACAAGGTGGTCTGGGACGTGGGTGAGGTGCGGGTCAGGGTCGATGCCGGCAGCGAAGATTTGATCAACATCAGACGCAACGTGGCACCGTCGGACGATCTTGACGATGACTACAAGAGCCGGTGGCGCAAGATTTCGCAGCGCCAGCATCCTTACGATGATGTCGCACTCAGCGACAACGATACGATGAAGATCACGGCCGTCGTCAATCCATCAGCCGGAGCGGCCCCATCGGTGCTGTACACGGCGTTCTATGGCGTCGAGGGCAGCCAGCCGCAGGATGCCATGAAAGCCAAGCTCAACCTGCTGATGAAAAACCTGCAGGTGACCGAACATTGATTGTCGCGAGGCCATCACGCGGCCGCAGCCGGTACGGCTGACGGAACCCATCTTTGGATGTTGACTGGACTGGCTGCGACAGCACAGGCGAACGCAGGGTAGGAACGACGAGTGGAACAACCGGTGCGAGCGGCATTAAAAGCTGACGATGCGGGCGACCAAGCGCGCGCATGGCTGACGATGGCCGACGGCCAGCAGCTGTTCCTGCGCGACTGGCCAAGGCCGCAGGCACGCGGTGCGGTACTGATCGTGCACGGCCTGGGCGAGCACAGCGGCCGCTACGGGGAGCTTGCCGCCTGGTTCAACCAGCGCGGCTACGCGGTGCGCAGCTACGACCAGCGCGGCCACGGGCAGACGCCCGGCCAGCGCGGCGCCTTGCGTCATGCGGATGATCTGCTGGAAGACCTGGCCACGGTCTATACCGACTACGCGAACGGGTTGCCGCAGGCGCCCTTGCTGCTCGGCCACAGCATGGGCGGCCTGGTCGCGGCGCGTACCGTGCTGGATGGCCGCATCGTGCCACCGGCGCTGCTGCTGTCGTCGCCGGCGCTGCGCAGCTGGGAGTCGCCGGCGATGCTGCGCCTGGCCCGCGTGCTGAGCCGGCTGCTGCCGAAACTGCCGCTGCGCACCAGCTTGAAGGTCGACAAGCTCTCGCACGATCCGCAGGTGGTGACCGACTATCGCGACGATCCGCTGCGGCATGGCTGGATCACGCCGCGGCTGGCTGACTTCATCTTCCAGGCCGGTGCGGCGTGCATCGCCGATGCCGCCACGCTGGCGGTACCGACCCTGCTGCTGGTGGCTGACAGCGACGAGCTGGTCGATCCGTCCGGCAGTCGCGCGTTCGCCCGCAAGGCGACCGCCAGCGGCCAGCTGACCACGCGCTTCTTCTCCACCCTCTATCACGAGCTGTTCAACGAAGCCGAGCCCGGGCGCAGCCAGGTGCTGATGCAACTGGGCGACTGGCTGGGCCGGCGGGTGTAAGCGGGTGCTGCTGTGACGGAAGTCTGAAACTGCAACCGGCACGCCCCGCTGGCGCCTCGCCGCTGCCATGAATTCCGGCGATACTCTCCAGCAAGCCTAGGGAGAGGTTTTCATGTCACGTTCGCCGATCGTGTGCTTTTCGCGCAGCGCCATGCTGCGTGCTTTCACTTCACTGGTGCTGTGCCTGTCCATCGCGGCCTGTCACCGAGGTCATGAGCAGGGAAAACCGCCCTTGCAGGGCACGCCGGCCAGCAGCGCCTCGGCGACTGGAACAGCGAAGACAGCTTTCGCGCTGGTCTCGGCCAGTTCGGAATCGCGCGACTCGCGCACTGCGCTGACCCTGCGTTTCAATGCCGTATTGGCCTCGGCACAGACCTTCGACACGCTGATCGCGGTGACCGGCCCGAACGGCGAAGTGGTCAGCGGCAGCTGGAGTCTGCAGGATGATGGCAAGACGCTGAGTTTTCCGTTCGTGCAGTCCAACACCCACTATGCGGTGCAGCTGCAGGCCGGCCTGCTGGCAGCCGACGGGCACACGCTGGGCCATGAAGTGAAGCATGACGTGTACTCCGGCAACCTGCCGGCGGCGGTCGGCTTCGCCTCCCATGGCAGCGTGCTGCCGGCACGGGGCACGCGCGGGTTGCCGCTGGTGTCGATGAACGTGCACGATGCCGACGTGGAATTCTTCCGCGTGCACGACGATGCATTGTCGGACCTGTTCTGTGCCTATCCGCGCAACGGCAACCGCGACAGTTACGAGCTCGATCACGACGTCAGTTCCTACAACACCTGCGGCAAGGACGACGACCGGCGCAGCAAGCGGCCGATCACCGAGATCGCCGATTCGGTCTACGCCAACCACTACACGCTGGGTGGCGAGCCGAACGATCGCACGGTCACCTACCTGCCAGTGCAGAACATCCGCGAGCTGGCCGAGCCGGGTGTGTACATGGCGGTGGTCAAGGCTGGCGGCACCTTCAAGGGCAACTACGACACCGCCACGTTCTTCGTCAGCGACCTCGGCCTGCACCTGCGCGTGTATCGCGACAACGTGCTGCTGCACGTGGCCTCGTTTCGTGATGGCTCGCCGGTCGACGGCGTCAACGTCGAGATTCGCGATGCCGACGGCCACACCACGCTCAAGGCCGCGACCGGTGCCGACGGCAACGCGCTGATCGCGTACAAGGTCAAATCGTCCGACATGCTGGTTGCGCGGCACGGCAAGGATGTCTCGGTGCTGCCGTTCAACCGGCCCGCGCTGGATGTGTCCAATTTCGACATCACCGGCCGCAAGCAGGCGCCGTTCGAGGTCTACGCCTGGTCCGGCCGCGATCTGTATCGACCGGGCGAGACGCTGCGTGCCTCGGCACTGCTGCGCGACTACGACGGCAAGCCGATGAAGGCGCAGTCGCTGTTCGTGCGGGTGAAACAGCCGGACGGGCGCACCCTGGTCGAGAAGCAGCTGCAGCCGCAGCAGCTCAACTACTTTGAACTGAGCCAGCTGATTCCGGCCGACGCGCCGACCGGCCTGTGGCAGCTGGAGTTCCGCCTCGATCCCGCCAGCAAGGACTCGGTGCAGGCGTTCCCGTTCCACGTCGAGGAATTCCTGCCGGAGCGGCTGAAGGTCGAGCTGTCCAGCCCACAAAAGCAGCTGGCGCCGGATGAACCGTTAAAGCTGAAAGTCGCCTCCAGCTATCTCTACGGCGCACCGGCCGACGGCAATCGTTTCACTGCCAAGCTGCTGGTGGCGCCGGAAGTGCACCCGATCGCGACGATGAAGGACACCTTCTTCGGCAATCCGCTGGTCGAGCTGCCCAAGAGCGCCGACAACGTGGTCGACGCCAAGCTCGACGCGCAAGGCGTGCTGCAGCAGGACGTGCCGCTGCCGGATGACGTCAAGCCGGTCGCGCCGCTGGCGGTGACCCTGTCCGGCAGCGTCTACGAAAGCGGTGGCCGTGCGGTGACCCGGCTGCTGCAACGGACCTATTGGCCGGCCGACACCCTGGCCGGCGTGCGCCCGCTGTTCGACCCGAAGCAGGGCGCCGAGAGCGAGAGTCCGGTCGGTTTCGAGATCGTGCGTGCGAATGCCGATGGCAAACTGGTCGCTGGCACTCATCTGAAAGTGCGCCTGCAACGCGAGCTGCGCGATTTCTACTGGCTGTACGAACAGAGCGGTGGCTGGAAGTCGGATGCGAACCAGCGGCTACAGCTGATCGAGGAGAAGGACATCGATGTCGCTGCGGGCCAGTCGACCCATGTCGAGTTTCCGGTCGAGTGGGGCAGCTACCGGGTCGAGGTGTACGACCCGGTCACCAAACTCACCACGGTGTTCCCGTTCTTCGCCGGCTACAGCTGGGACGACGAGAACCTCGGCAAGGAGGCGCGACCGGACAAGGTCAAGCTGGCGCTGGACAAGGCGCGCTACCACGCCGGCGACACCATGAAGGTCACGGTGACGCCGCCGCACGAGGGTCTCGGCGTGCTGCTGGTGGAATCGGATCACCTGCTCTATACGAAGAACATCGATGCCAAGGCCGGCGCCACCTTCGAGATCCCGGTGACCAAGGACTGGGAGCGCCACGACGTCTACGTGGTCGCGCTGGTGTTCCGCGGCGGCGAGGCGGACGAGCACACCACGCCGGCTCGCGCGATGGGTATCGAATACGTGGCGATGGATCGTAACGACCGACGTATCCCGCTCAAGCTCAGCGCGCCGGCGCTGATGCGTCCGGGCAATCCGCTCGATGTCACCGTGCAGGCGAGCGGGCTGGCTGGCAAGCAGGCGTTCGTCACGCTGTCGGCGGTCGACCAGGGCGTGCTCAACATCACCAACTATCCGGTGCCGGATGCGTGGGCGTGGATGTTCGCCAAGCGCGCGCTCGGCATCGACGCCTATGACCTGTACAGCCGCATCATCGAGGCGATGGATGGCGAGCAGGCCAAGCTGCGCTATGGCGGTGACATGAGCGGCAAGGCGTTGCCGAAAGCCGCACGGCTCAATCCGAAGGTGCAGATCGTGGACCTGTTCGCCGGGCCGGTCGCGTTCGATGCGCAGGGCAACGCCACGCTGCATGTGGCCGTGCCGGACTTCAACGGCAGCCTGCGCCTCGCTGCGCTGGCGTATACCGACGAGCGCTACGGCAATGTCGACGGCAATGTCACCGTGCGCGCACCACTGGTGGTGGAGCCGAGCACGCCGCGTGTGATGGCGGCGGGCGACAAGGCCACGATCAGCCTCGACTTGAAGAACCTGTCTGGCAAGGACGGCGTCGCCAAAGTCAGCGTGAAGGGCGACGGCCTGATCACGATCGACAATGCCAGTCGTAGCGTGCCGCTCAAGGATGGTGCGGGCACCACGCTCAGCATGCCGGTCACGGCCGCCGCGGGCGCCGCGGTGGCGAAGGTCGACATCCATGCCGAACTGAACGACTACAAAGTCGATCGCCACTTCGAATTCGCCGTGCGTCCGGCCTGGCCCGAGACCGTCAGCACCATGCCGCTGGCGCTGGAAGCGGGCAAGCCGCAGCACTTCGGCGCTGCCGTGGTGGCGGCCCTGCTGCCGGCGACCGTGCGTGCGCAGATTACCCTGAGCACGCTGCCGCCGCTGCCGTATGCATCGGCCCTGCGCGGGATCCTCGACTATCCCTACGGCTGCATCGAGCAGACCACCAGCAAGGGCTACGCGGCGCTGATCCTGGACGGCGCCACGGCCAAAGCACTTGGCGCGCCGGTGATGAGTGACGAGGTGCGCAAGGCCGCGGTGGAAGGTGCGCTGGGACGGATCGCCTCGTTCCAGGCCAGCAACGGCCACTTCAGTTTCTGGGGTGGCACCAGCCCGATCGAGACATTCACCACGCCTTACGTGGTCGACTTCATGCTCGATGCGCGCGATGCCGGTTTCGCGGTGCCGCAGGACGTGCTGCAGAAGGCGCTGCAGCGGCTCAACGACGACCTGCTGGCTGGCGGCCATCCGTACTACGGTTACGAGCATCACGATCACATGCGGATTGCCGACGAGGCCTATTCCGGTTTCGTGCTGGCACGCGTCAACCGGGCGCCGCTGGGTACGCTGCGGGCGATCTTCGACAACGACCGCAGCAAGCTGGTCGCACCGTTGCCGCTGGTGCATCTGGGCATCGCGCTGAAGCTGATGGGTGACAACGAGCGCGCGCAGAAGGCAATCGCCGAGGCGTTCGCGTGGAACAAGGAGCGGCCGTGGTACGTCGGTGATTACGGCTCGGACCTGCGTGATCTCGCGCTGATGGTGGCGCTCACCCACAGCTACGGCATGAACAAGCCGGAGTACGACGCCAAGCTGGTCGATTGGGCACGCAACGCCAGCGCCAACGTGATCGAGCGCCAGAAGAAGGAGGCCAATTACCGCTGGTCGTGGTCCTACCTCAGCACACAGGAGCAGGCGGCAATTGCCCGCGTCGCCCGTGCGTTCGATGCGAAGGATAACGCTCCGCTGGCGGCCACGATCAGCGTGGACGGCAAGACCGAGCAGGCGCCGGACCAGCGCGTGTGGAGCCGCGAACTCAGCGTGGCCGAGCTGAATGCCGGTGTCACCGTGACGCCCACCAGCCAGGCGGCGATCTTCGCCACGCTCGACGTAGCCGGCATTCCACAGAAGGCACCGGCGGCCGACCCCAGCCAGATCGACGTGCGGCGCAGCTACTTCACCACCGACGGCAAGCCATGGACCGGCAGCCAGCTGAAGGAAGGCGACACCCTGATCGTCGAGCTGACCATCGAGGCACGCATGGACATGCCCAATGCGCTGGTCACCGACCTGCTGCCCGGCGGGCTGGAAGTGGAGAACCTCAACCTCGGCGGCGCGCAGCAGTGGGCCGGCGTGGTGATCGACGGCATCGACCTCGACCAGCACACCGCGGCCGCGCAGATCGTGCACGAGGAATACCGTGATGATCGTTATGCGGCCGCGTTGAACCTGAGCCGTGGCGATGCGGCGCATGTGTTCTACCTGGTGCGCGCGGTGACGCCCGGCAATTACACCGTGCCGCCACCGCTGGTGGAGGACATGTACCGGCCTGCGGTGCGCGGCATCGGCCAGGTCACGCCGGCACGGCTTACGGTGGTTGAACCGTAGACATCGGCAAACCGGCGGGCGGTGCCCGCCCTACAGATGCGCTTTTGTAGGGCGGGCACTGCCCGCCGGCTCTTCCGGATACTCATGATGGCCATTCCCGCCGCCACACCCACGCCGCCACGTCGCTCCCGCACGTGGCGCTGGCTGCGCGTCGGCATCATGGCCGTCGTCGTCCTGCTGCTGGTCGCGGCGCTGCTCGACCGCCTGTTCCCGCTGCATCTTCCCGCACCCGACACCGGCAGCACCGTGGTACTGGCGCGCGATGGCACACCGTTGCGCGCGTTCGCCGACAGCGATGGCGTGTGGCGTTACCCGGTCAGCGCGAAGCAGGTATCGCCGCTGTATCTCGCGGCGCTGCTGCATTACGAGGACCGCTGGTTCTATCGCCATCCTGGCGTCAATCCCTATGCGCTGGCGCGCGGTTTCGTCGGTGGCTTGCGGCACGGGCACATCGTCTCGGGTGGCTCCACCCTGACCATGCAGGTGGCGCGGATCATCCAGCCCGGATCTGATGGATTACGCCAGCACACGTTCGGTGGCAAGCTGGTGCAGAGCCTGCGCGCGCTGCAACTGGAAGTGCATCTGAGCAAGGCGCAGATCCTCGACCTGTATCTCAACCATGCGCCGTTCGGCGGCCCGATCGAAGGTGTCGATGCGGCCTCGTGGGCCTACCTTGGCAAGCCGGCCAGCCAGCTTTCGCGCGCCGAGGCGGCCCTGCTCGCGGTGCTGCCGCAATCGCCGAGCCGGTTGCGCCCGGATCGCCATCCCGAGGCGGCGCGTGCGGCGCGCGACAAGGTGTTGCGGCGCATGCGCGATCTTGGTGTATGGAGCGCGGCGCAGGTGCGCGATGCGGCGATCGAGCCGGTGGTTGCGCGCTCGTTGCGTGCACCGCTGTCGGCGGCCCTGCTGGCCGAGCGGCTGCATCAGCAGCAACCGCAGGCGCGCCGCATCACCACCACCATCGACGCCGACCTGCAGCGTGCGGCGGAGGATCGCGTCACCACCTATCTCGCGCGGTTGCCGGCACGCACGTCGGCCGCCGTGCTGGTCGTCGACAACACCACCCTGGAAGCGAGCGTCTACGTCGGCACCGCGGAATTCGCCGATCCGGTCCGGCTGGGCCATGTCGACATGGTGCGTGCGCCGCGTTCGCCCGGGTCCACGCTCAAGCCGTTCCTGTACGGCCTCGCGCTGGACGATGGCCTGATCACGTCGCAGAGCCTGCTGGTCGATGCGCCGCAGGATTTCGGCGGCTACCAACCGGGCAATTTTGACGAGGCATTCAGCGGGCCGGTCAGCGTGGCCGAGGCGCTGCAACGCTCACTCAATGTCCCCGCGGTCGACATTCTGGATCGGGTCGGACCGAACCGTTTCGTGGCGCGGCTGGCCAATGGCGGCATCGACCTCGGCTTGCCGGATGGTGCAAAACCCAATCTCTCGATCATTCTCGGCGGTGCGTCCACCCGACTGGAAAATCTGGTCGGCGCCTATACCGCGTTCGCCAACGGCGGCGTCGCCGGCACACCGCGCTACACGCCGGAGCAAGCGGCGCAGCCGCGGCGCCTGCTCTCGCCGGGCGCCGCCTGGATCATCCGCGACGTGCTCGCGCACAATCCGGCCGATGTCGAAGGCGCGCCACTGGAAGGCACCATCAACCGGCACGCGGCGGTCGCCTGGAAGACCGGCACCAGCTACGGCTACCGCGACGCGTGGGCGATCGGCGTCACCGACCGCTGGACCATCGGCGTGTGGATCGGCCGTCCGGACGGCACGCCGTCGCCGGGCCAGTACGGCGCGGTGACCGCGCTGCCGCTGCTGTTCCAGATCGCCGACATGCTGCCGCAACGCGGCGGCGTGCGTCGCGCGCAGCCGGCCAGCGTGCGTGCGGTCGACATCTGCTGGCCGCTCGGTGCCGCTGCTGCCGCCACGCCGGCGAAGCTGTGCCGCCAGCGCCGCACGGCGTGGGTGCTCGACGACGCGGTGCCACCGACCTTTGCCGAACGCGATCTCGGTGCCTGGGCTTCGGGTCTGCTCAGCCTGCGCGTGAATGACCAGGGCGAACGCCTCAGTGCCACCTGCCATGCTCGCCACGAGCACACGATCCAGTTGGCGCGCTGGCCCGCGCTGGCTACGCCGTGGCTGAGCGCGGACGACCGTGCCAGTGCGGCCTTGCCGCCGCTGGCGCCCGGCTGCGCCGCCGACTCGCTCGACGTCGCCACGCCGATCCGCATCGCCGGTCTCGGCAACGGCGCCACCCTGCGCCGTGCACCCAACAGCGACAAGCCCCTGCGCATCACGCTGCGCGCCCTGGGTGCGCAGGGCAGCGTGCAATGGCTGCTGGACGGACGCCTGCAAGGCACCAGCGAGGATGCCGCAGCGCTATCGCTGACCCTGCCGCAGGCCGGTCATCACACGATCACCGCGCTGGCGCACAGCGGCGCCTTCAGCTCGCTGCAACTGGATGTGGCTGACTGAGTCGCCGGCTGAACTGTCCGCACGAGACAGGCGCAAGATCAATGCAGCGGCCCGCTTTCACGGCGCAGGAAGGCAGAAGTGTGGACGGCATCGCTGACGCAGGATGTTGCCATGCGGCCTGATGACATGACCGCGCCCTCGGTGCACTATCGGCCTGCAGCCGCAGCGTAATAAGGCCGCACGTCAGTCCTCGGGGGGGTATTCATAAAAAGGGAGAGATCGATGAGCCGTCGTCAATCGTGGACATTTCTTGCGCCTTCTACTTCGCAATATCTACATCTGCCTGCCTTGGGCATGGCATGCGCAACCGCATTTTCTTTCTGCATGGCAACCGGCGCGGCGTCCGCTCAGGAGGCCCCCGCCCAGTCGAGCCAGACCCAGGCGACACCCGCGGCTGCCACGCAGACGCCGCCCACCACGGATGCAAAGACTGCGCCGGCGAGCAACAAGAAAGCCAAGCCCCCCGTGAACGACCTCAGCGCGATCCAGGTGACTGGCATCAGCAGCAGCATCCAGAGCGCGCTGAAGGCGAAAGAGAACTCCGACGACATCGTGGAAACCATCGCCGCCGAGGACATCGGCAAGCTGCCGGATGTGAGCATTGCCGACAGCCTGGCGCGCCTGCCCGGCCTGGCGACGCAGCGTGTCGATGGCCAAGCCAGTGCCATTTCGATTCGTGGTCTTGACCCCAGCTTCGCCGGCACCACGCTCAATGGGCGCGAGCAGGCGACGATCGGCGAGAACCGCGGCGTCCAGTACGATCAATATCCGGCCGAGCTGATCAATGGCGCGACGGTGTACAAGACCCCGGACGCCAGCGTCATCGGTCAGGGTCTGTCCGGCACCGTGGATCTGCGCACCATCAATCCGCTGGACCTGTCCAAGCGCACGCTGGTGTTCAATGTGCGCGGCGAGAGCAACAGCAATGGCAATCTCAATCCCGGTACCGGCACGGGCACGACCGGTCACCGCGCGAGCTTTTCCTATGTGGATCAGTTTTTCGACCACACGCTGGGTGTTGCCATCGGTTTGGCCCAACTTGATCAGCCGATCCAGGAGAAGCAATACCAGGCATGGTGGTGGGCTACCGATAATGGCTCGACCGGTGCCAACCAGAACTGGGGCGCACCGTACACGCCGGGCCTGCCGGACAACGTGCTCTCGCAGGAAGGCATGCAGTTGCGTGCGCAGTCGCAGGACGAGAAGCGCAACGGTGTCATGGCCGTGCTGGAGTGGGCGCCCAACGAGACTTACTACTCCAAGCTGGACATGTACTACTCCACCTTCAACAAGAAGAAATTCACCAATGGCGTGCAGTGGTCCAGCTATCCCGGCGACACGGCACCCAATAACAGTTATTCAGACGTGGTCACCTCGCCTGCCCGGCCGTTCCCGGTGGTGACCTCCGGTGTGATGAGTGGCATCGCGCCGATCCTGCAAAACGACTACAACAAGGAACACGACAAGCTGTATTCAGTCGGCTGGAACAACAAGTTCTATCTCGGCGACTGGACGGCCACGGCCGACTTGTCGACATCCTCTGCCACGGTGAAGTTGCACGACGCCTACTTGTTCAGTGGCCTCGCCAATGGCGCCACTACCGACGTGGCGTTCAACACCCCGGCCGGCTTCGGCGGTTATCCGGACTTCTCGCCCAGCGTCAACCTGGCCAATCCGGCGAACGTGGTCTTCACCGATCCGAACAACTACGGCTACAACGGCCGCCAGGAGTTTGACAGCCAGAAAGACACCATCCACGCCGTGCGGCTGGGGGTAAGTCATCCGCTGGGCTGGATCTTCAGCAGCATGGATCTGGGCCTGGCCTACTCCGATCGCACCAAGACCAAGCATGCCGACGTCGACTTCGCATGGTTGGACGGCAACGGTTCCACGGGCGACACCTACCTTCCGCATTTCAGTACGCCGATCAATCCGGCATTTCTGTACAACCCCACCTCGCTGGGTTACGGCGGCATTCCGGGTGCTCTCAACTACAACGTGCTGGGTGCCATGTACAACCAGTTCTACCTGACGCCTGAAAACGAGGCGGGCGACTGGAGCCGCAACTACTCGGTGGAAGAGAAGGTTCCCCTTGCCTACGCCAAGTTCAATATCCAGACGGATGTGGCGGGCATTCCGTTGCGCGGCAACGTCGGCGTGCAGTTCGTGCATACCGAACAATCGTCCAGCGCATTGCAGAGCAATGGCAATACGCTGGTGGGCACGCTCAGCGGCGGTACGTCGTACAACAATGTGCTGCCCAGCCTGAACCTGGTCGCCAAGCTCGGTGAAGGGCAGTACCTGCGTTTCGGCCTGGCCAAGACCATGGCGCGCGGACGTATCGACGACGAAAAGGTGGCGTCATCTGCCGGCGTGGCGAAAATTACGGACGGCCCGCAAGCGGGGCAGGTGATCTGGTCCGGCAGCGGTGGCAACCCCCAGTTGAAACCGTATGTCGCGGTGGGTACCGACCTGTCGTGGGAAAAATACTTCGGCAAGGCGAGTTATGTGTCGGTGGCGGTGTTCCACAAGAACCTGCTGAACTACATCTACAACAAGACCATTCTCGACTACGACTTTTCGGGTTTTACCAACAACACGCCGACCCTGGTGCCCACCAGCAACTACGGTTCCTACACCTTGCCTGAAAACGGCGCGGGCGGCTCGATGGACGGGCTGGAGCTGGCTGGTGCGCTGGAAGGCGGAATGATCTCCAGCGCGCTGGAAGGGTTCGGTGTACAGGCCAACTATTCACTGACCAACAGCCGCATCCCGACCAGTTCCATTTCGTCGATCCCGGGTGGCCCCAAGACCTTGCCCGGCCTGTCGCACAAGGTGGGCAACGTGACCTTGTACTACGAGCGTTACGGATTCTCGGTGCGTATTGCGCAGCGCTATCGCTCGTCGTTCACCGGCGAGGCCGTGGCTCTGTTCGATCAACTCGGCTACACCAAGTATCTGGCCAATCGGCAGACCGATCTGCAACTGGGTTACGACTTCACCAGTGGTCGCTTGAACGGGTTGTCGCTGCTGCTGCAGGTCAACAACCTGACCAATGCGCCGGACCAGACGGCGCAGTTTGCCAACCTGCCGGACGGCGTGACGCCGATCACCCGTCCGCTGGAATACGACACCTGGGGACGCACGGTGTTGTTTGGCATCAACTACAAGCTGTAACTCGCGCGGTGGTTCTGGCCAGGCGCCTTGGGCGCCTGGCCTCTCGCACGGCATGCTCGAGGCGCGCCGCCGCCTGCAACAGGTTGGTACCAGCGTGTTGCTGCATCATGAATTGGATGTCGGCCCAGTTCACGCGCGTCGATGGACTCCACTTGCCTATACTCTCAGTGTCTGCTCCGAACCAAGGAAGCTGCTCATGCTACGTAATCATCGGTTTTGGTTGTCATTGGCCTTGTTGGCAGCGGTCGATGGCGCTGGCGCTGTGTACGCAAGTGATGCGGTTACGGCGTCATCAACCAAGAGCAGCGATTTGCCTGCGCCGACCCATTACACCGACTGGCCGGCGATCACCAGTCGGGTGGCCGTTGATCCGGCGCAGGAAGCCCGGGTGCGGGAGATTGTGGCGAGCATGACGCTGGCCCAGAAAGTGGGCCAGATCACGCAGGCCGAGATCAAATCCATCACGCCCGAGCAGGTGAAAAAATACTATATCGGTTCAGTGCTCAATGGCGGCGGCTCCTGGCCCAATCAGGACAAGCATGCTGGAGTCAAGGACTGGCTGTCGCTGGCAGATCGTTATTACGACGCCTCGATGGCGACCGATGCAAAGATCAAGGTGCCCATCATCTGGGGCACGGATGCGGTGCATGGGGACAACAATGTCTTCGGTGCAACGCAGTTCCCGCACAACATCGGCCTGGGTGCAGCCCACGATGCCGAGTTGATCAAGGAGATCGGCGCAGCGACTGCCCGTGCTGTGCGCGCCACGGGCATCGATTGGGCGTTTGGCCCTGCGGTTGCTGTTGCGCAGAATGTTCGCTGGGGCCGCATTTACGAAAGTTATTCCAACGAAGGCCCGTTGGTACACAAGTATGCCGATGCCTATGTGACCGGCATGCAGGGGACATTTGGCGACCATAACGTGCTGGCAACCGCCAAGCACTTCATCGGCGATGGAGCGACGCAGAACGGTACCGATCAAGGCGAAGCCAAGGTCACCTTGACCGACATGATCAATGTGCATGGCTCGGGTTATTACGGGGCCATGGAAGCTGGCGTTCTGAGTGTCATGGCTTCGCACAACAGCTGGGACGACGTGGCAGCAGGCGTCAACTACGGACGCATGACCGGTTCGCATGCCATGTTGACGGATGCGCTGAAAAACAAGATGGGGTTCCAGGGTTTTGTCGTTTCCGACTGGAATGCCATCAGCGAGGTGCCGACCTGCACCAATGCCAGTTGCCCACAGGCGATCAATGCCGGCATCGACATGGTGATGGTCCCGGACGACTGGCAGGCCTTTATCGCAAACACCACGCGCCAGGTCGAGAAAGGCGAGATTCCGATGTCTCGCCTCGACGATGCCGTGAGCCGCATCCTTCGCGCCAAGCTGCGCATGGGCTTGTTCGACAAGCGC
Organism: Rhodanobacter sp.; assembly: GCA_050737735.1. Taxonomy (GTDB): domain Bacteria; phylum Pseudomonadota; class Gammaproteobacteria; order Xanthomonadales; family Rhodanobacteraceae; genus Rhodanobacter. The sequence continues at coordinate 183,589 of JBOHYM010000021.1, forward strand.
CCTTCGCAACGCGAAGGCGCGGGTGACGAGAAGTTGATACAAAGCCGCGAGCTGGCGCGGCGGGCTGTGCGCGAGTCCATGGTCTTGTTGAAGAACAATCGTAATGTGTTGCCGCTGAAGTCGGGTGCGAAGATTCTGGTGGTCGGCAAGACAGCCGACAATATCTCGAATCAGACCGGAGGCTGGTCGTTGACCTGGCAGGGCACCGACAACACCAATGCCGACTTTCCCAACAGCGAATCGATACTGGCCGGTCTGCGTGGGGCCGATGGTGCGGCGAACGTCACTTACAGCGAAACCGGGCAGGGCATCGATCTGAAAAAATTCGATGCCATCGTGGCCGTGATCGGTGAGACGCCGTACGCAGAGATGATCGGTGACCTCATGCCGTCGGCAACATTGCGCCATTCGGATCGCTACCCGGAAGACCTGGCGGTGTTGAAGACGGTGGCCAAAGCCGGCAAGCCGGTCGTGACGGTATTCGTGGCGGGGCGTCCGCTCTTCGTCAACAATCTGCTCAATCTCTCCGATGCCTTTGTGGCGGCCTGGTTGCCTGGTACGGAAGGTGGCGGGGTGGCCGATGTGCTGTTCGCCGTACCTGCCGGTTCAGGGCACAATAATTTCAGCGGCACACTCGCGCGGCCCTGGCCGGGATCGCCCTGCCCGGATGCAGCCAAGGCCGTATCGGCGCCCTGGCTTTTCACAGCCGGCTACGGGTTGCACTATCCCGAGAAGCACGACGTATCCAGGCTGGATGAGTTTCCCGCGATCGAATCCTGTGGCGATACGCCGGTGCTTACGATATTCCGCACCCTGCCGGAGCGTCCGTTCGCGCTTTACCTGGCCGCTGATCATTCGGGACAACCCGCACATGAGATCGGCTCGGACTTGAACTCCGATGTGGTGTGGCCGACAAGTCAGCCGGTGCTACGCATGAGTACGGTCCAGGTCAATACGCAGCAGGACGCGAAACTCATCACATGGCTCGGTGCCGGAAAGTTCTTTGCGCAAAGCCACCAACCCAGGGATCTGACGCGGATGGCATCTGCCCACGCGGCCTTGCAGTTCGATGTGGTCATCACCACACCGGCCAAGGAGCCCGTGAAGGTGTACATGGACTGCGGCACGGGCTGCGAGCGAAGCGTCGACCTCACGCGTACCTTCGCCGGCTATGCGATCGGTTCCCGGCACACCGTGTCGATTCCGCTGCAGTGCTTCATCAAGAACGGTGGCGACCTCTCACATATCGATGTGCCTTTTGGCGTCCAGGCATCGGCGCCGTTTTCCGCCGCCTTTGCCGACATAAAAATCATCGCCGGAAAGCCGGCTGGGCGCGCTGACCTGCCATGCGCAAGTCTGGGCACTTTGTGATCGTGGGTTTGTCACAAGTGCACCGCAGCGTAGGCGATGTGCTTTGTGTGCACCATGGGTGAGAGCAAGGGTATTCCTCGCTGGACGGCTATTTCGTCTATTGCCCTGATCACCGTGCTCGCACTGGTGGCCCCTCATCTGTTGCGCCGCACGTCGTCCGCACCAGCGCTCCCCATCACCCCGACGATGTATTCGCTGGGACCCGTGGTCCAGCTGTGGTTGAGTACGCAAGATCGCCGACTGCGTTTGGCCCAGCAGCCTGACATTGAGATGAGCGCGGATGCTGCATCACCCAGTGACGTGGTCATCGATATCCACAAGACGTATCAATCGATCGTTGGCTTCGGCGCGGCGCTGACGGACTCGTCGGCATGGTTGATTCAGAACAAGTTGAGTGAGCTGCAGCGCAGCGCGTTGTTGAGCGAGATGTTTGGTCCACCACCTGGCCTCAATCTCAATATGGCGCGCCTGACCATCGGCGCCTCGGATTTCTCGCTGCAGCAGTACACCCTGGACGATGTTCCCTTCGGCGACGTCGATCCCCCACTGCTGCATTTCAATGTCGCGTCCAACTTGCATGACGTCATACCGACCGTGCGCGAAGCGCTGGCCGTCAATCCGCAGCTGCAGATCATCGCCACTCCCTGGAGCGCACCGGCATGGATGAAGACCAGTGAAAATCTGATTGGCGGGGAATTGCTTGAGCAGTACGAAAGCACGTACGCGCAGTATCTCGTCAAATACGTCGATACCTACCGCAGTTACGGCATCCCGATTTTTGCGTTGACGTTGCAGAATGAGCCCGGCTTTGTACCCGTGACTTATCCTGGTACGGAGATGCCCGCCACCGTACGGGCGCGGATCATTGCGCAGTATCTCGGGCCGGCCCTGGCCAGTCGCAAGCCAAGAACACTGATTCTTGGCTGGGATCACAACTGGGACGAGCCGGAGCAACCGCTGAGCGTACTGGCCGATCCCGATGCCGCACGGTATATCGATGGCATTGCCTGGCACTGTTACCGCGGCGGTCCCGGTGCGCAGACCCAGGTGCATCATGCATTTCCCAGCAAGGACACCTACATCACCGAGTGTTCCGGTGGCGACTGGGCGTACGGTGACACCGGTGAACTGCTCTGGTTTGCGCGGGATCTGCTACTTGCCGGACTCAGAAACTGGGCGCGCGGCGTCGTCTACTGGAACCTTGCACTCGACGAGCACTATGGTCCGCATTTGGGTGGATGTGGCAGCTGCAAGGGGCTGGTTACGATTGACTCAGGCACCGGTGCGGTGAGTCGCAACGATGAATACTACGCGTTCGCCCATTTCAGTCGATTCGTCTTGCCCGGTGCCGTCCGGGTGCGATCCACGGCTACAGGCAACGGCATCGACAATGTGGCATTCCAGAATGCCTCCGGTGGATCGATCGTGCTGGTGATGGTAAACAGCAACGCAGATGCGCGCCGTGTCTCCGTCATGCAGGACAAAAACGCCTTCCAATATACGTTGCCGCCGCACAGTGTGGCGACTTTTGTATGGGACCCGAACCAGACAGAAAACACGTGGACACGACTGGTCCACCGCTTTGCCGAAAAGGTGCGCAGTAGACCTGCCACGGGCAAACCGACCGATTCGCACGACGTGGTCAAGTGACGCAGACTTGATGGCAGCGTCCATGAGCAGTGTTCCGAGCGGCGTCTTTTCCTTGTCGAGGGATCGCATGATGTGCTCAATCTCCAGCTTGCTTCGACATGTCCTGGTCACGGCGGTGCTCCTTGCGAGCATGCTCGCGCTTCCGCTTGGCGCGAAGGCGGCACCCGCAACGCAGCGGCCGAAAGTCGTCGTCATCAGTCTGGATGCCTTCGGTGCCACCAGCCTGCACGAGCCGCAGCTGCCCGCACCGACGCTGCATGCGTTGATGCAGCAAGGTGTCTACGCGGTTTCCATGCAGCCGATCAATCCGACCATCACCTGGCCCAACCACACAGCCATGGTCACCGGTGTCGACGCCAGCCTGCATCACGTGCTGGTCAACGGGCTGATCGTCGATCGACGCACCGCCATGCCACCGAGGATCGACATGGGCGCGCCGAAGTCTCGGCTGGTCGCCGTACCCACTGTTTACGATGTCGCGCATCGGGCGGGTCTCACGACGGCGGAGGTGGACTGGGTCGCCGTCGAAGGTGCCCCCAGCATCGACTGGCGATTCCCCGAACACCCCCATCCCGACGGCGCTATCGAGCAGGAGCTGGTACGGCAAGGCGTCATCACCCATAGCGAGCTCGTCCATTTCGGTGAGCCCTCGCAGGCATGGCGCGATCGCATCTATACCCGCGCGGCTGTCGACATCATCCAGAAGCATCATCCCGACCTGCTGTTGCTGCATTTGCTGGCGTTGGACAGCATCGAGCACGAGACAGGCTTCGGCAACGACGCGGGGCGCAATACCATCGCGTTTCTCGATGACCGCGTGAAGGACGTCATTGACGCAGTGCGCGCCGCCGGTGAGCTCGACCGCACGACATTCATCATCGTCTCCGACCATGGTCAGCAGAACGTCCATCAACTCCTGCACCCCAATGTCCTGCTCAGGCAGGCGGGACTGCAAACAGGCGCTGCAAGCCATCCCGCTTTCTGCATACCTGAAGGGGGTTTCGCCCTGGTCTTTCAGCAGCACGCGACGCAGGCAACGACGAAGAGATTGAAATCGCTGTTCGCGGGGAGATCTGGCATCCGCGCTGCGCTGACTCCCGCAGAGGCGGCGAAAGAAGGTTGGCCCACGCCGGCACAGAGCGACCAGGCCCCCGACCTGCTGCTCTACGCGGCCGATGACTACAAATTCAATGAGGGCGACACCGGAGCATTCGTGACACCGACCCAGCAAGTGGGAGCCCACGGCTACCCCAACTCGGACCCCCTCATGCAGGGGATCTTCATTGCCGCGGGCTTCGGTATCCAGCCCAAGGGTGAAATCCCGGCGTTTCCCAACGTCGACATTGCGCCGACCATCGCGCAGCTTCTGCACGTTTCTCTCGGCACCGTGCAGGGCAAGCCGTTGAGGGAAATTCTGGAACCGCAAAGCCATGCGGTTGAGTAGCTGGGCGAGCGGCGGATCCGGACGACGGCGAATTTCAGGAACAGCGATCTCGGTGTCGACCCAGCGATTGTTTTGATGAGCCTGCGCATTGCGAAGAAACGCGCCTAACGGGTGCCCGGCGCACCCTCAGCAGCTTCCGGCTGCCAGATCCGTGCCCTGTTGGCAACGCATGGGAGCGATCAGGGTCTGGCGAAGTAGGCGTTTGGTCAAGAGAGTATGACCGCTCATCCTCTTCAGCCGGGCTTGCACTAGCTATTGGCCGGAATCTCGAACACGACACGCAGGCCCTTGCCACCGGCGCCGGCTTCGGCGTGGATGCGTCCGTTGTGAAGTTGGATGATGCTGCGGCAGATGGCCAGGCCAAGGCCACTTCCCCTATCCTCCATGCCTGCCTGGTTGAACCGGACGAAACGCTCGAAGGCTCGTTCGCATTGGTCCTGACTGAGTCCAGGACCCTCATCCTCGATGCTTACCCGCCAGAGATTGGCGGCAAGCTCCGAACGCAGCGTAATCAATCCGTGTGGCGGCGACGCCCTGAGTGCATTGGTAAGAATGTTGAGAACGACTTGCCGTAGCCAGCGCTCTTCGAAGGCAACCTGTCCGTGGCCGTGGTGCGTGCAGTGGAACCGGCGCCCCTGGTGTTCGGTCAATGCGCGGACGTCCTGTTCGAAGTTGTACAGAAACTGGTGGGGGTCCTGCACCGCGAGATCCATGCGGATGCCGTGCGCCTCGGCACGGGAGAGGAACAACAGCTCATCCACCATCTGGTTGACGCGGGCCAGCTCCTCCAGCTGGACGAGCACGGCGTCTTCCTGCACCTGATTGAGTTTGCCGTCGACGAGAAGCTTCTCGGCATGCAGTCTCACCAGGGAGAGCGGTGTCTTGAGTTCGTGTGATACCTCGGCAGCGAACTGGCGCACCTGGTTGAACGATGATTCGAGGCGATCAAACATCTGGTTCAGCAGCCTAGCGAAATCCGAGATTTCATCATCGACACCGGTGACGGCAATGCGCTCGGTCAGATTGTCGGAGCGGATGCGATTGGCCGTTTCGCCGATCAGGCGTACCGGGCGAAGCATCAGCCGGGACAATCCCAGCCCGATCGCGATGCTGGCCAGAATCATGCCCAGCAGGAGTGCCAGGCAGACTTCGGTATAGGCGACCATGGTGCGCCGGACCTGGCCCATCGGCGTTCCGATACTGACGTCGAAGGGTGGCAGCAGGAACTCCGCGATGCGCAGTTCGCCGATGCCCGGCATGGTGCCGTTGAAGACCCGCTTCCCCTTCACGTCCGGCAGCGGATTGCCCGCCAGGTTCTTTGAGTGGAACAGGTTTCCGCGATCGCGCGAATCAATGCTTATGTAGAACAGCACCGACGCATATTCCGTGGTCTGGCGTATGCGCTCGTTGATGACTTCAGGATTCAGTGATTGATAGTCCGAGCCGAGGCGAGCCCTGATTTGCTGGAACTCGGTGGCGTTCAGAAGATCCAGGTCACGGATCACATAGTTCTGCAGCAGGTGGTAGCCCGCAACGAACAGGCAGGCGAGTGTCAGTGTGGCGCTCAACGCATACCAGAATGTGATGCGCGTGCCGATCGATTTCATACGAGTTGATAGCCGATACCCCGCAACGTCTTGAACAGCGGCTCGCCCAGATCGGACTCCAGCTTGGTGCGCAACCGGCTCATGTAAACGTCCAGAAGGTTGGTATCTGCCAGTCCGGGCCAGATCCGCTCGGATATATAGGAGCGCGTCAGGGTACGTCCCACGTTCTGCATGAAGATCTCCAGCAGCGCGAATTCCCTGCTGGTGAGATCAACCGTCTGTTCCTTGAGCTTCACCGTGTGCCCCAACAGGTCGAGCCTGACGCAGCGATGGATGATCACCGTCTGCTTGACCGTCGACTGGCGCCGCAGCAACGAGCGCACGTGTGCGAGCAGTTCATCGAAACTGAAGGGTTTGGGCAGGTAATCGTCCGCACCGAGGTCGAGCCCCTTGATGCGATCCTCCACGGTGTCGCGTGCACTCAGGATCAGCACCGCCTCGTTGAAACCGGCGCGGCGCCATTCCGAAAGCAGGTGCAGGCCGTCGCCGTCAGGCAGGCTGAGATCCAGAATGATCACGTCATAGTTGGTCTCCGCGAGCGCATCGCGTGCTTTCTCGCAGGTGTCGACCCAGCACACCGTGTAAGCGCATTCGCTGAGCCCCTGCTTGAGAAACTGGCCAAGACGCTGTTGGTCTTCAACGATCAGAATCTTCATCGCGCACCTGTCTTTCATCACTGCGCGGCGAGTTTAGGTCAGCATTGCGCCGAGACGGTGACGCGGTGCACAACCCGTGCGCGGTGGGGAGAGTGTGCTCGGTACCCTGCACGTTGCAGTCGGCTCGCTGCAACGCGCCAATCTTTTGCGCCCGCAGCATAGGTATCGCAGGCCGGGTCGGACCTGAAGAAATTTTAAGAATGGCTACAGGTATCTGTCAGGTCGCTGGCCTAGGGTGTGTGTCACACCTGACCGATGTTGCAGCTTTCTCCTGCCATTCACTCCAGGTACGTGTGATCGCAGTTGCATGTCAACACTTTCATCCATCCATGCCCATTGTTGAGGACAGAATCCATGGTTCGTTACGCAATGCTCCTGACGGCTGCTTTACTGACGACACCGCTGTTTGCGCAGGAACCCCCGAAGACGTATGCCCAGCATCTGGTGGACGAGACCCTCGCCGCCCACCCCGACATCGCCATCATGGCGCTGCACGTGACGCCTCCGAAGCAGTCGGGCAACATCATCATCGCCTCCAACATCGGGCGAATCGGTAAGAAGGCCGATTCTGACGACATGAATGTCGTCAACAACGGCAAGACGAATCTGGAGGTCAACAAGGCTGGCGATCACTTTGAGGTCGAATTGCCGCTGCAGGATGTCACCGGCGGCCGCGTCGGCGCACTCAGCATCGTGTATCCGTACAAGATGGGTGACGACAAGGCGACATTGGAGAAACGCGCCGAGGAGGTGCGCGATCAGCTGCGCCGGAAAATTTCCAACATCGGCAATCTGACGCAGCCCTATCAATTCAATCTGGCCGTCCCAACCAATACTTATGCGCAGCAGCTGGTCGACCAGACCATGGCCGCGCATCCCAGGCTGCTGATCTTGATGCTGCACGCGGTTCCACCGGGGATGTCGACCAACGTGGTGGTGGGATCGAGCATCGGACGCTTCGGCAAGGCAGCTGACGAAGACGACATGCGCGCGATCAACACCGGCATTCCCAACCTCGAAGTCAACGGCAACCGCTTCGAGGTCGAGACGCGCCTGCTCGACGTCAAGGGTCAGACCCTCGGCGCGGTGGGCATCGTGCTTCCGTACAAGCCGGGCGACGACAAGACGGCGCTGCAGCGCGAAGGGTTTGCGATTCGCGACGAACTGCGCGCGAAGATTCCATCGTTGGCGAAACTGACGGAGTCGGTGCCACCAGCGCCGACCGTGGCCGACGCCAACCCGACGGCCACGCTGATTGGGCGAAGCACCGGCTGGAAGCCCGGCTACTCCGGTGACTTCGATCACTTCGGTGTCGACGTAAAGGGCAACCGGCTGTTCCTGGCAGCGGAGGATCACGGCACGGTGGAGCTGTTCAACCTGAAGACCGGCGAGCATGAGCGCACGCTCACCGGTTTCCAGACGCCGCACGCATTCATCTACCTGCCTGAGCACAACCGGCTGATCGTTACCGACAGCGGCAAGGGCATGACGAAAATTCTTGATGCCACCACCTACAAGATCGTGGGCCATATCGCGCTTGAGCCCGGTGCCGACACGGCCGAATACGACACCTCGACCGGCCATCTGTACATCGTCACCGGCGGCAAGGACGTGGACATGAAGGACAGCTTCCTCAACGAGGTAGACCCACTTACAGGCCATCTGTACGCCAAGCTTCGGTTCGACTCGGACCACACCGAAGCGGTCAAGGACGAGCAGCATGGCAACCGGCTGTTCGTGAACGTGGCCGACCACAACTGCGTGGCCGTGGTCGACAAGAAGACGCTCAAGGTGATCGCACGCTGGCCGCTCAGCGGTGCCCAGACCAATCTGACCATGGCGCTGGACGAGACCGACCACCGCTTGTTCGTCGGCACCCGCAACCCCAGCAAACTGCTTGTGCTCAACACTGATACCGGTGCCACCGTAGCCAGCCTGGATGCGCCGGCAACTTCGGACGGGCTTTTCTACGACAGCGCCAGGAAACGCGTGTATGTGCCCGGCGGCGACGGCTACCTTGGCGTGTTCCAGCAAATCACCCCCGATCTCTACGCCGCACGGCCGCGCATCCCCAGCGCGACCGGCGCTAAGTCGGGCACCGTGGTACCGCAACTGGACCGTCTTTACCTGGCGGCCTCGCCCGGCGAACACGGCAACGGTGGCGAAGTGCTCTGGTTCTCGCTGGGTCAGTAGGCACCGCGATGCAGCCACAGTTTTCATGGCATTCGCATCGCGGAACCCATCGGCCCGGCGAAATTTGATCGTGCTCTCGTACCTTGATTTGCCGCGCCGAGATCGTCGTCGATCCCGCCCTCGTGGTGGACACAGCGATATGGCCGTTCTATCCGAACGTCTATTTCGACAACAGCTTCAGAGTGTTGACCTACGGGAAAACTGAGCCACACATATTAAAGACGGTCGCTGCGCGTCGCTTTTGAATGAAACATTCGATGGCTGCCTGGGGAGGGAGCCATTGCGCAGATTGTCCGAAACCTGATGTTTCATTGACGGGGAGAATCCACCATGCACAACCAGCCACGCAAAGCGTTGTTCAGCGCCTTGTTTCTCAGTGCCGGTCTGGCAGGTCATGTTTCGGCGGCAACGACCGCAAACGCGGACACCGACAATCCCAATAAAGACGGGAAAGTGACCGAGATGAAAGCGATTACCGTGACCGGATCGAATATTCCCACTACACCGGATCAGGCCGTAGTGCCGGTGACTTCGATCGATGGTGATGCCATCAAAGCCAGCGGCGTCAACACCAATGTGCTGGATCTGCTGCGCAAGGTGGTGCCCTCGTTCGCGGGGCGCGGCAATGCGGGCAACAGCAACGCCAACAATACCAACCAGAACACGGCCGGCGGTTCGCAGCTCCAGTTGCGCAATCTCGATACGCTGGTGCTGGTCGACGGCCGCCGCGTGGCCACCAGTGGCATCAACGGCATCGGTGGCAAGAACTTCGTCGACGTCAACGAGATTCCGGTGGCGGCGATTGATCATATCGAGGTGCTCACCGACGGTGCCTCGGCGATTTACGGCTCCGATGCTATTGGCGGCGTGGTCAATATCATTCTCAAGTCGGACTATCAGGGTGTGGAGGTAGGCACACGCTACGGCTCAGCCAAGGGCGATTACGGCGAGCGGTCAGCGTATGTGGTGGCCGGCACGTCCGGGCACGGGGTCAGCATCACCGCGACGGCCACCACCTCCAAGACCGATCCGCTGTATCAGAACGCACGCAGTTTCAGCAGCCCATTCACCGGCAGTCTGTCCAATGTGCCGGGCAGCGTGGGCGCCAACGGTCTGCTTCCCGGCGCGATCCTGGCACCTGGAGTGGACTCGCCCAGCATGCGCAATCCGACCGGAACCCAGGCGACCGCGACATCGATCAATGACTTGATCAACAACGGTACCTACGTGGCGACCACGCCGGCTGGCGTGGCGTCTGGCTATGACCTTTCGCAATTCCAGACCTTGCTGTTGGAGCAGAAGCAGGACGCGTTCACGGTCAATCTGACGGCCCATCTGCTTGACGACAATCGGCTCACCGCCTTCGGCGATGCTATCTACTCGCACGACCGCAGCTTCACCCAGTTCTTGCCGATCTCCACCACGGTGACGGTGCCCGCCGGAGCGCCATACAACCCGCTGAACGGACCATTCAAGCAAGTCGTCTTCGCCTATCAGCCGCGGCCCAAGCAGTATTTCAATGACTCTGTCGCGAAGCGGGTGACTGGCGGCCTGCGTGGTGACATTGGCGATGGCTGGAGCTGGGAGGTATCCGCCGTGCATAGCGAAGACACGCTGGAGCAGCAACAGCGCAATGTGATCTACGCACCCAACGTTGGGCGAGCGATTGCCGGTGGTTACGACGCCCAAGGCAACCCGGTAGCTGGCGGTGCCTACAGCCGTGTCGCCAGCGGATTCTCCGCATCCGGCCCGTTCGTGATCCAGCCGGCACTGGATCCCTTTGCGCTGGCCGGCGGTATCACGCCGACCATGCTCAACAACCTCTATGGCACCGAAGTGATCAACGCCAAGAGTACGCTGGATTCGCTCGACGCCAAACTGGTCGGCAAGCTGTTCGAGTTGCCGGCCGGATCGGTCGGATTCGCGATGGGCCTGGGCACCCGCAGGGAAGCGCTTTCCGCTTACACCGATCCGAACGGCACCAACACGGGACCGAACAACCACAACTGGATCGGCGGCATCGGTGCCGATCCGTTCTCCAAGAGCCGAATTATCGATAGTGCCTATGCTGAGTTCCGCGTGCCGATCACCAGCGCGTCGTGGTCGCTACCGGGTGCGCACGCCTTCGATCTGGTGGGCGCAGTGCGCGAAGAGAACTATAGCGATGTCGGTAATTCGCTGGTTCCCAAGATCGGTTTCCGCTGGCAGCCAATCGACCCGCAATTCACTGTGCGCGGTTCGTTTTCCAGATCGTTCACCGCACCCACGCTTTATGCGATGTTTGGACCAACCGACACGCGGCAGATCGGCAGTAGTGTCATCCAGTCGGTGTTTGGTTTGCCGGGACTGCAGTTCAATGGTGAGGATGGCAACAACCCCAACCTGAAGCCAAGCAAGGCTGTCACGCGCTCGCTGGGCGTTACATTCGATCCCGCGGCCATCAAGGGCTTGTCGGTCACCCTCGACTATTCGTCGGTTGATCAGCGCGGCTACCCCGGAGGCATCGGCTTCACCAATATTCTGCAGAGTGTTGATCAGCTGGGTTCGGCGTCCCCGTTTTCGGGCAACCTCGCGCTTGGCAATTTCCCGGGGCTTCCCGGTGCCACCGCGTTCACCACACCGGGGCAAGTGAGTACGTATCTGCGTTCCGGAGGCGATCCAAACAACCTGTACGCGATCGATCGGTTTACCAATCTGGGCGGCCTGCACGTGCGATCGGCCAACCTCACCACGCAGTATTACTTCGCTACCGCCAACCTTGGCACGTTTACGTTGACCACCAACGGTGCGCTGTTCTTCAAGTACCAATTCCAGGCGTTGCCGGGGCAGCAGTTTTACAATTACGCCGGTTTCGCCACCAATGGCGGAACCGGCGTGCAGGGAACCATCCCGAAGTACAGTTTCTATTCCACCCTGGACTGGCAGTACGGCAACTGGGACGTCAATCTCGGCAACACCTATATGTCCGCGGTCACCGATATCGGTCCCGGTGGCCTGGTCTACGCCACGAGCAAGACCTTGAAGCCGTTGCCCGTGAGCAGTTACACCAGCTGGGATCTTCGGGTGGGGTACTCCCGCGATCTGGAGGCGTCAGGACTGCTCAAGGGCTGGTCGGTCGGGCTGGGCATCAACAACCTGTTCAATCGGATGCCGCCGCTGTCACCGCAGGCATTCACCGACAACAATGTCGATGTGTCCACCTATTCGCCTATCGGACGGTTGATCTATGCCACGGCTTCGATCAAGTTCTGACGCCAATGTCGCGTGTCCACCGTACTGGCGGACACGCGACAGGTGATGGCATCTACACCACCCCGTCCAACCAAGAGATCAACCATCCGTGTCCGAAATTGAATCTGCCAGAATCGCCGGCCGCCTCGACCGGCTGCCCCCGTCACGCACGATATGGACCATCGTCATCCTGATTTCGCTGGGCGGCGTGTTCGAGTTTTACGACCTGTTCTTCACCGGCTACGTGGCTCCAGGCATGATCCGGTCGGGACTGTTCACGCCGCAGTCGCTGGGCTTCTTCGCCGCGCTCGACAGCATTCGCATCGCCGGATTTGGCACCTTCATATTCAGCACGTTTGCCGGCCTGTGGCTGGGTGTGGTGCTGCTGGGCCACTTGCCGGACCGTTTCGGCCGGCGTCCGGTGTTTACCTGGTCACTGGTCTGGTACGTCACCTGTACCGCCATCATGGCCTTTCAGAAAACCGGTGAAATGTTGAACATCTGGCGATTCATTGCCGGCATCGGATTCGCTGTCCAGCTGGTAACCATCGACACCTACATATCCGAGTTGATTCCGGGGCCTGAACGAGGCCGGGCGTTTTCCATCAATCAATTCATCACCTTTTGTGTCGTGCCGGTGGTCGCCCTGCTGGCATGGTTGCTGGTGCCGACCAGCCCGCTGGGTCTCGATGGCTGGCGCTGGGTCGTGCTCATCGGTTCCGTCGGTGCGGCGGTCGTCTGGCTGCTTGTCAGGAAGATACCGGAGAGCCCGCGCTGGCTTGCGCTCAAGGGACGGCTCGACGAGGCCGAGGCGGTGGTTTCGATGATCGAGGGCAAAGTCCGTGCGGAAACGGGACAACCCCTACCACCGCCGCGAGCGCAGCCAGCGGAGGAGCACGGCAGTGGACGATTTCAGGAAATATTTTCCGCCCGCTACGGGAAACGCACCCTGATGCTGTCGGTGTTCAACGTGGCGCAGGTGATCGGGTTTTACGGTTTTGCCGCATGGGTGCCGACCCTGCTGATCGCCCGCGGCATCACTCTCACACACAGTCTCGAATACTCGTTCATCATTGCGATAGCCAATCCGTTCGGCCCGCTGCTGGGGTCCTTGTTTGCCGATCGCCTGGAGAGAAAGCTGCAGATCATTCTCGGGCTGATGGTGATGGGCCTGACGATGCTTGCCTTCTCGCAGGCAAGCAGCCCGCCGGTCCTGATTATCTTGGGCGTGTTGTTCACCCTGGCCGCGAACGTGATGTCCTACGCCTACCACAGTTATCAGGCGGAACTTTATCCGACCCGCATACGTGCCCGTGCCATCGGTTTTGTCTACTCCTGGAGCCGCATCGCGGCAGCCTTTGCAGGCCTGGCCATCGGCTATTTTCTCAACGCGGGCGGCGTGCTGGCAGTGGCCGTCTTCATAGCGATTGCCATGGTCGTCGGCATCGTGGTCATAGGGGTATTCGGGCCGGCCACGAAGGGCATTTCTCTCGAGAAAATCAATAGCTGAATCAGGCAGCATCTCAATGCGTGGCACCTGAACTGACCGGATCGCAAGCGCTTCCCGTCTATGGCACGCAACGGTGCCTACGTCACCATCGCGCTGCATGTGGTAGATGTGCATCCGTTATCTGCAGCGATGCCGCGCTGAATGGACCAAGGCATCCTTTTAAGAAAGAACTAAGCCGCGCTGTCCAGAATGGACCCATGCACCCTGCCAACCATCCACGACACGTGCCCATCGCATTGCGCCATCGCCCCCGCGTGATGCCGCCTCGACGCCAATCGTTCCGTACGGTGATGGGCATCGCCGCCGGTCTGTTGCTGTCCGCCTGCGCCACCTACACACCGGCGCCGCTGGGTGGTGGCCAGGGCGCGGCCAGCGTGATGCAGCTGACGGCGCCAGTGACAGCGATGCCCGAGCTGGCATTGCCAAGTCATCGCTTCGATCCCTCGGACGGGCTCGATGTCACCGAGGTGGCGATGCTGGCGGTGGTGAACAGTCCGGCGTTGAAGCTCAAGCGGGACGAGCTTGGCATCGCCCGTGCGCAGGCGTTTGCCGCGGGCCTGCTGCCCGACCCGCAGTTGAGCTTCGGCAAGGACTATCTCACCCATCCCGGTCCCGGCCTGAGCAGCGCGTACAACCTCGGGATCAGCGAAGACATCAGTAGCTTGCTGACGCGCTCGTCGCGCCGCGCGGCCGCACGTAGCCAGGCTGAGCAGGTCAATCTCGACCTGCTGTGGGCGGAATGGCAGACCGTGGCGCAGGCGCGGCTGTTGTTCGACCAGGTGCTTACCCTGCGCGAGGAGCAGAAGCGGCTCGCTGCCGAGCAGGATGCGATGGTTGTGCTCGAACCATCCATTCACGCGGCCTTGAAGGCCGGCAATCTCACTTACGACACTGCCAGTGCCGGCCTCAATGCCGGCGCGGATGTACGCAAGCGTCTGGCCGACACGACGGTCGCGCTGCATCAGGCGGAAAGCGATCTGCATGTCCTGCTCGGGCTGGCGCCGACGGCGCCGCTCGATCTGGTCGGTGCGCCATATCAGACCGGCGCGACATCGGAGCAGGTGCGGCAGGCGCTGGCTGACCTGCCGCGGCGGCGGCCTGATCTGCTGGCGTTGCAGGCCGGCTATCAGTCGCAGGAAGCGAAGTTGCGCGCGGCGGTACTCGCGCAGTTCCCGGCCTTGAACATCGGCTTCAATACCGCACGCGATACCACCGACGTGTCCACCCGCGGCTTCAGCATCGGCATCACCTTGCCGCTGTTCGACCGCAACCGCGGCAATATCGCGATCGAGAAGGCTACTCGACAGCAGCTGAAGGACGACTACGAGGCACGCATGCTGGAGACTCGCAGCGATATGCAGCGGCTGCTTGCCGATCTCGCCACGCTGGAGCAGCAACGCATCGCGTTGAGTGTGCACGCGCAACAGCTGGACGATGCCCGTCGCGCCGCCGAACACGCGTGGCAGCAGAACCTGCTGGACTGGCCGACCTACGTGGCCATCCACAGCAATGCGCTGAGTGCCAACCTTGACCTGCTCGATTTGCAGCAGCAGCAGGCCACGCAGGCGATCGCGCTGGAAGCCCTGCTCGGCAACACCGATCTCGCCACCGCCCACCCTGTCTCCGACAAAGCAGCCACGCCATGAACCGCTCATTTCCTTTACCGAATCTGTGCGCGCTGCTGCTGCTCGGCCTGCTGGCCGGCTGCAGCCATGGCGCCGCCGATGACGAAGATGCCGCTGTCCCGTCCGGTCAGGTCGCGGTGACCACCGTGACGCCGGTGCAGCAGACCTTCCACGACACCGTCCAAGCCTGGGGCAATGCGATCGGTGATCCGCAGCACGCACGCACGATCAGTCTCGCGCATGGTGGGCAGGTGGTGGCGGTGAATGTGGCGGCCGGCCAGACCGTCAAGCATGGCCAATCCCTGCTGCGGGTTGCTCCCGATCCGGCCGCGCGCAGCGCGTACCAGCAGGCACAGAGTGCGTTGACCCTGGCCAGCGGTGAACTCAAGCGCACCGAACAGCTGGCCACGCAACGACTGGCCACGCAATCGCAGCTGGCAGCTGCACGCAAGGCGTTGGCCGATGCGCAGGCGACGCTCGACGCGCAGCGTGCGCTTGGTGGTGGTGCGGCCGACGAAACCGTCACGGCACCTGTCGATGGTGTGGTCACCGCGCTCAGTGTGGGGCTGGGCGAACGCTTTGCAGCGAATGCGCCGCTGCTCGGTTTCACGCCCGCACATGCGCTGGTCGCGCAGCTCGGTGTGCAGCCAGAGGCAGGTGTCAGCCTGCGCCCCGGCATGCCCGTGCAACTGCATAGCGTGTACGGTGATACGGCGGCCGGCTTTGTCGGCACGCTGAGCATGATCGGGCAATCGATTGATCCGCAAACTCATCTGCTGGATGCGCAAGTGGAACTTCCCGCCGAGGCCGGCGCGACGCTGGTGGCTGGTGCGGCGCTGGATGCGAAAATCCGCACCGCCGACTTCAACGCCTGGGCCGTGCCCCGTGCATCCGTGCTGCATGACGAAAAGGGCGACTACTTGTTTCAGGTCGAGCAGGGCCACGCCAAACGTATCAACGTGAAACTGCGCAGTCCGAATGGCGACACCGTTGGTGTGCAGGGGCCGCTCGATGCACAGGCGCAGGTGATCGTGCTCGGCGCTTACGAACTCAACGACGGTGACACGGTGCGGGCACAAGCCGCCGCGGTGAATGCCGCGCCGGCGTTGACGACGAAGCAGGGCGCGGCGCAGTGAGTATCACCGTCTGGATGCAGCGGCATCGTCGTTCGTTGTTGTTTCTCGCGCTGATGCTGACGATCGGTGGCATCGCCAGTGCGTTGTTCATGCCGGTGGCGCTGTTCCCGAATGTGGCGTTCCCGCGTGTGCAGCTGACCCTGGATGCGGGCGATCGCCCCGCCGACCAGATGGCGATCGAGGTGACCACGCCGGTGGAGGAGGCGGTTCGCCGTGTGCGCGGTGTACGCGACGTGCGTTCGACCACCGGTCGTGGCAGTGCCGATGTCGCGGTGACGTTCGACTGGGGCTCAGACATGGCCGCGGCACTGCAGGAGGTCAATGCGGCGGCCGGGCAGATCCTGCCGCGGTTGCCGCCGGGGACCCAGTTGAGCACCCGGCGCATGGACCCGACCACCTTCCCGGTGCTGGCCTACAGCCTGCGTTCGCACACGCTGTCGCCGAGCGCCTTGCATGATCTGGCCGAATATCAGCTGCGCCCGCTGTTGAGCGGCATCAGTGGTGTGGCCAACGTCGACGTACAAGGCGGTGAAGTGGCCGAGTTCCACGCCGACGTCGATCCCGGCAAGCTGCGCGCACAAAACTTGAGCCTGAGTGATGTCGCCGGTGCGGTCAGCCATGCCGCCACGATCCAGGCGATGGGTCGTGTCTCCGATCACTACAAGCTGTATCTGCTGCTCGCCAACAATCAGCCGACCAGCATCGCCGCGCTGCGCGATATCGTGCTGCGTGCCGGCCCCGGTGGTGTGGTGCGGCTCGGTGACGTGGCCGCCGTCAGCCTCGACCACGTGCCGCAGTGGATACGCGTCAATGCCGATGGCCAGAACGCGGTGCTGCTGCAGGTCTATCAGCAGCCCGACGGCAACAGCGTGCAGATCGCCAGCGAGGTGAAGCAGCGGCTGGCCGACTACGCGCCGCAAATGCCCGCCGGCGTGCGCGTTGCCAACTGGTACGACCAGACCCAGCTGGTGACCGGCGCGGCCAGCAGCGTGCGCGACGCGATCCTGATCGGCATCGTGCTGGCCGGGCTGGTGCTGTTCGTGTTCCTGCGCAATACGCGGGTGATCCTGGTGGCGCTGATCGTGGTACCTGCGGTGCTGGCGATCACCGTGCTGCTGCTGTCCGTGCTCGGCATGAGCTTCAACATGATGACGCTGGGCGGCATGGCGGCAGCGGTCGGCTTGATCATCGACGACGTGATCGTGATGCTCGAGCACATCATGCGCCGGCTCCAGCCGGACGAAGGCGGGCAGGGCAAAGGCGAGATGCACGAGCGCATCGCCGGTGCGGCGCTGGAGTTCACCCGCCCGTTGACCGGCTCCAGTGCCGCCACCGTGGTGATCTTCCTGCCGCTGGCGTTCCTGACTGGCGTGACCGGAGCGTTCTTCAAGGCGCTATCGCTGACCATGGCCAGCGCGCTGGTCATCTCCTATCTGCTGACCTGGATCGCGGTGCCGCTGCTGGCTGAACGTTTCCTGGACCCGCGTCATTCGGTCGAACGCCCGCAGGGTCGTTTCACCAAGGGCATGATGGAGCGTTACCAGAACCTGCTGCAGCGCTGGTTGAAGCGACCACTGCTGGTGCTGCTGCTGATCGTGCCGCTGGTGGTGCTAGGCGGCGTGGCATATACGCGGGTCGGCACCGGTTTCATGCCGAAGATGGACGAGGGCGGCTTCATCCTCGACTACCTGTCCAAGCCGGGCACCTCGCTGGAAGAAACCGATCGCCTGCTCAACCAGGTCGAGACAATCATCCGCGCGAATCCCAATGTCGATACCTACTCGCGCCGCACCGGCCTGCAACTCGGCGGTGGCCTCACCGAGGCGAATCAGGGTGACTTCTTCGTGCGCCTGAAGAACGGCGCACGCCCCTCGACCGAGGAGGTGATGACGCAGGTGCGCACCGAGGTCGAACAGAAGGTGCCGGGGCTGGACATCGATCTGTCGCAGTTGATGGAGGATCTGATCGGCGACCTGGTGGCGGTGCCGCAGCCGATCGAGATCCAGCTGTACAGCGACGATGCGGCGCAACTGAATGCCACCGCCGGCAAGGTCGCCGACGCGATCGGCAAGATCACCGGCGTGGTCGGCGTGCGCAACGGCATCAATCCGGCCGGCGACGCTCTGACCGTGCAGGTCGATCCGGTGAAAGCCGCGCTGGAAGGACTCGATCCGGTCAGCGTCACCGACCAGGTGACGGCAGCGATCGACGGCACCGTAGCCGCGCAACTGCCCGAGGGCAGCAGGGTAGTCGGCGTGCGCGTGCGCCTGCCGGAAAACTCGCATCAACGACTGGAACAGGTCGCCGCGCTGCCGATCCGCGCCGGCGACGGTCACCTGCTGCCGCTGTCGCGCGTGGCCACGCTGGAGCAGGTGCAGGGCCAGCCGGAGATCACCCGCGACAACCTCAAGCGGATGGTCGCCGTCACCGGCCTGATCAGCGGGCGCAGCCTCGGTGCCACCATCGTCGACGTCAAGAAGGTCTTGGCCAAACCGGGATTGCTACCCAAAGGTATGTTCGTCCAGCTCGGCGGCCTTTATCAGCAACAGCAGCAGGCGTTTCGCGGACTCACCGTCGTGATGCTCGCGGCGATCGCGCTGGTGTTCACCTTGCTGCTGTTCCTGTACGAGAGTTTCCGCGTTGCGCTGACGATCCTGGCGATGCCACTGCTGGCGCTGCCAGCGGTGTTCGCCGGGTTGTGGCTGACCGGCATCGAGCTCAACATCTCGGCGATGATGGGCATGACGATGATCGTCGGCATCGTCACCGAAGTGGCGATCTTCTACTTCTCCGAATTACAGGATGCGGAGCAGAAAAGCATGGCGCTGCACGACGCGCTGCATGAAGCCGGCCAGCACCGTACGCGGCCGATCCTGATGTCCACGCTGGCGGCGATCCTCACCCTGCTGCCGCTGGCGCTGGCGATCGGCCAGGGCTCGCAGATGCAGCAGCCGTTGGCGGTGGCGATCATCTCCGGCATGCTGGTGCAGCTGCCGCTGGTGCTGCTGGTGATGCCGGTGCTGTATTCCCTGTTGCGCCGCCGCGATGCGAGAAGAACGGGCTAAGGCATGCATAAGCCTGCGCTTGCATGCTGCAGCAGTGCTTTTCACCATCATTCCCCGACAAAGCGAGGTGTCACCATGCAACTGTTACGCAGCATCATCTCGGCGTTGCTGACCCTGGCCTGCCTTCCTCAGGTAGCCGCGGCCGCCACGCCAAGTCCGGCTTACCAGGTGCTTTCGCGGTTGCCGCTGGCCGGTGCGGGCGGCTGGGATTACCTGAGTTTCGATGCGCAGCATCGTCATCTTTTCGTCAGTCGTGGCGATCGTGTGCTGGTGATCGACGTCGACACGAACAAGCAGGTCGGCACCATTGCCGACACCCAGGGCGTGCATGGCATCGCGATCGCCCCGGATCTGCAGCGCGGCTATACCAGCAACGGCAAGAGCGCGTCGGTGACCGTGTTCGACCTCGGCTCGCTGAAGACCGTCGCGACGGTCACGGGCACCGGTGAGAAACCCGATGCGATCGTCTACGACAGCGCCTCGCGCCACGTGTTCACGCTCAATGGCAAGAGCGGCACCGCCAGCGTGATCGACCCGGTCAAGAATGCCGTGATCGCCACGATTCCGTTGCCTGGCAAGCCGGAGTTCGCGGTGTCCGACGGTGCCGCCCACGTCTACGTGAACATCGAGGACAAGTCCGAGCTGGTGCAGATCGATTCGACCAGCAACAAGGTATTGCAGACCTGGCCGCTGGCGCCGTGCGAGTCGCCCAGCGGCCTGGCCATCGACGCGCAGCATCACCGCCTGTTCTCGGTATGCGACAACCGCACGATGGCGGTCACCGATGCCACTGACGGCCATCACGTGGCTACGGTCGTGATCGGTGATGGTCCGGATGCCGTGGTGTTCGATGCCGCCGACGCCATGGTCTACAGCTCCAATGGCGAGAGCGGCACGATCACCGCGGTGCACGAGGATGATCCGAACCACTTCACGGTGACGGCCACCATTCCCACCCAGACCAGCGCGCGCACGCTGGCACTCGATCCGAAGCTGCATCGGCTGTATCTCTCCGCGGCACGTTGGGGTGCCACCAAGCAGGCCAATGGTCGCCCGACGATCGAGCCGAACAGTTTCAGCATCCTTACCGTCGGGCGTCACTGAGGCGGCGGCACAGCCTCCAATGTCGTCGTGGGGACCGGCTCACGGCGACAGCGGGATTGCCACGCGTACCCGTAAGCCCCGGCCATAAGGCGAGTCGAGCAACTCGATCGTGGCGGCGTGCAACTGCGCCGCACGCTGCACGATCGACAGGCCCAGCCCGTAGCCGTCACCGCGGCTACCGGCTTCACGATGGAAGCGTGCGAACACGCTGGCCCGGCGCTCTGCCGGAATACCGGGGCCATCGTCGATGACATCGATCAGCGCGTCATGTTCATCTTGCGCGATGGACAACTGCACCTGCCCACCGGCAGGCACGTGGCGCAGGGCGTTTTCCAGCAGGTTGCGCAGCAGGGCTGCAATTGCCGCCTCGTAACCGTGGATGATCACCTGCGGCGTCAGTCGCGCAATACTCAGTTCCACACCGCTCTCGGCAATCACCGGTGCCAGTTCCTCGACCACATCCATCGCGATGGACGCCAGATCGACGGCCGCACGCTGGCCCGATGCCGCACCAGACTCCAGCCGCACCAGTGCCAGCAATTGCTCGATCCGCCGGGCCAGTGCGGCGACACCGTGTTGGGCATTCGCCAGGGTCGCGTTCACCTCGACCGGGTCGGTCGTCGTCATCGCGCTCTCGATATTGATCATCGCCGATGCCAGCGGCGTGCGCAGTTCGTGCGCCACATCCGCACTGAAACGGCGTTCGCGTTCCAGCGCATCCTCCAGACGTACGAGCTGTCCATTCAATGCAGTCAGCACCGGCTGCAATTCCAGCGGTGCATCATCCAGCACCACCGGCTCGCGATTGCCCGGCTCTCTTGCCGACAGGACGCGAGTCAGTGATTCGAGCGGACGCAAGCCGCGCCGTATCGCCCAGCCCACCAGCAAGGCGAGCAGGGGCAGGCCGATCAGCAGCGGCAGGCTGTGCTCCAGCCACACGGCGTGGGTGATGTCGTGGCGGCTGTCGTAGCGCTCGCCGGTGCGGATCACGATGCCATCGGCGGGGTCCTGCAGGGTGAACACGCGCCAGTTGTAACCGTTCTGCTGCACGTCGCGGAAATTGGCATCGCCCGCTGCCGGTAGTGGCAACGAGGCCAGGTTCGCAGTGGCGAGTGCCATGTGCCCCGAGTGATCGAAGATCTGGAAGCCGACCTCGGATTCATGGGTATGGCCATGCGCATTCGGCGAGTGAGCCGTTGTTGTCTCGATCGGTACCACGATGCCCTCGGCCGCATGGCCGCGAAGTACGCTGGTGCCGGCATGCTCGATCAACACCTGCAGGGTCCGTGCTGATTGCGCCAGCCTGCCGTCGGATAACTCGTCCACCTCGTGAATGGTGCGCTGGTAGCTGTACACGCCGAGCGGCAGCAGCACCGCGGCGATCACCAGGATGATCAGCCAGCGCAAGCGGCCATGCAGGCTGGCCAGCCTCACTTCGGTTCCCGTGGAATCATGTAGCCAAAGCCGCGCACAGTCTGGATCGTGTCGAAACTCAGCTTGCGGCGCAGGGTGTGCACCAGCACTTCCAGTGCGCTGTTGCCCACGATGTTGTCGATGCCGTACAGCGAATTCTCCAGGCTCTCGCGACGGACCAGTCGCCCGGCACGCTCCATCAGTATCTGCAGCAGCGAGAACTCGCGCCGGGTCAGTTCGACATGCGTGTTGCGGAAGGTCACCTCGGAGGTGCCCAGGTCGATGCTCAGCACGCCGACCTCGATGCGGTTCGCAGCCAGGCCATGCGCACGCCGGGTCAGCGAGCGGATGCGCGCACCCAACTCCTCCAGGTGAAAGGGTTTCACCAGGTAATCGTCGGCACCGGCA
Organism: Rhodanobacter sp.; assembly: GCA_050737735.1. GTDB lineage: Bacteria > Pseudomonadota > Gammaproteobacteria > Xanthomonadales > Rhodanobacteraceae > Rhodanobacter. Next base: position 206,002 of record JBOHYM010000021.1, read on the forward strand.
TCCAGGCCATTCACGCGGTCGCCCAGGGTGTCCCGTGCCGTCATCACGATGACCGGGGTCTTCACATGGGAGCGTCGCGCCTCGACCAGCACGTCCAGACCATCCTTGCCGGGCAGGCCCAGATCCAGCAGCACCAGATCGGCAGTCTGGTCGCGCAGCGCGATCAAGGCCTCACGGCCATCGCGCAGCCAGCTCACCGTATACGAGAGACGCTCCAGTGCCCGCTGGATCGCGGCACCGAGCTGAGGATCATCTTCGACCAGGATGATGTGCACGAACGGACTCCTTCATCGCGTCGTGCCATGACCCGCACGGTGGCTCCACGTCTGTCGGTGGATTATCCGATGATCCGCTTATGAAGTGCTTAAGACATGGGCGGCACTGGATCCGGCGAGCGCTCCATGCCACATCGTTCGCCGTTTATACAGCGGCCGCATGGGAGCCATGGTCACGCGTATAGATAAAGCAGGAGTCGCCTACCTTCATAGGCGGCTGTACCGCAAATCAGGGAGCACGGCGGCGGCGCTTTGCTATCAGGGCCATACCGTTGGTGGAGAAACGCCATGGGCCGGTGGTACGTGCCAACGCCATCCCGGTCGTTGCTTTTCAACAGCCTGTCAGGGGGATTTTTTGGAATTTCCCTTGCTGGTATTCCCTTTGCGTTTTTTGTGAAGGTTGGCCTTCGAGTCGGCAATCATGCCTTGCATCGCCTTGCGGGCGACCTCCGGTTGATTGCGGCGAATCGCCTCGAGCACTTTCAAGTGCTGTGGTAGCGCGTACTTGAAGTCACCGGCGGTTTGCGCCGATAGCACGAAGAACATACCCAGCGCACTTTCAACGACCGAAAAGAGCGAGACCATCAGCTCGTTGCCGGTTGCCTGAAGCACGGCATCGTGAAAGCTGAGATCCGCAACAGCCCACTCATCAGGATCTTTGGCGGCCTGCATGTTGCGGTAGGCAAGATCGATCTTGGACAGCTGGGCCGTGGTGCGTTTGCGTGCTGCCGCTGCCGCTGCCGCCGGCTCGATGATCTCGCGCATCTCCACCAGCTTCTCGATGAAGTCATCGGTGGGCATCGAGGCGCAGCGCCATGAAAGGACATCGGCATCCAGCTGGTTCCAGGCATCTTTTGGGCGGACACGGGTGCCGATTTTCGGGCGCGCTTCAATCAGGCCCTTGGCAGACAGTACCTTCAACGCTTCGCGCAGCGCTGTGCGGCTCACGTCCATGCTTTCGGCCAGCACATCCTCGCGCGGCAACACATCGCCGGGATGTAAATCGCCGACAACAATGCGCTTGCCTAATTCGCGAACCACATGGCTGTGCAAACTGCGCGAACTTGTAGCTTTCATGGTCAATCTTTCTCCGCAGTGTGAGTGTCTAGCGCATGGTCCGCTAGTCGTTGCGACTACCGCAGTTTGCTGCGGCGCAGCGATATCTGGTAACCATCATACAAAACTACTGTATGAAATTTGTATTTCACAGTGAAATGTTGGCGTTACATCGGGAGCCTGGTGAATGAGCCAATCCGCGTCCGCAGATGTTGCGTCGCAACTTGCCGCGTATGTGATTAGTATCATAATAAAATACGACAAATAGGAAGACCGCGGAACGTTGGATGCCGCGGAACGATGGATGCGAGGGCTGGGGAGCAGCTCCAAACAAGAGACATTCCATAAAACAATTCGAGGGGTAATCCATGCAACGGACCAAAGTGGCTTTCTCGGTGCACCAGGCATTGGCGGCGATGGGGATCGCTTGCCTGATCGGTTACAGCGCGCAAGGGCATACGCAAACGAGCACGGCGGCGCCCGCGGCCAGCACTTCGGCACCGGCACCGGCCACGCCAAGTGTCAGCGACGCCAAGAAGAAGGCAGATAGCAAGAAGGTAACCGACCTGACCGGGGTTTCGGTCACCGGCCAGCTCGCCGCAATCCGCCGTGCACAGTCGATCAAGCAGGATGCCGTCAATGTCGTGGATTCGGTCTCGGCCGAAGAAGCGGGCAAGTTTCCCGATCCCAATGTCGCCGACGCCTTGCAGCGCGTACCCGGCGTATCGGTCGATCGCAGCGGTGGCGAATCAAGCCAGGTCGCCGTGCGCGGTTTTGGCCCGGAATTCGTTGCGGTGACCATCAACAATCGCGAGATGGCGACGGCTTCCGGCTCGCGCGCCTTCAACTTCGACGTGCTGCCTTCGGAAATCATCAGCCTCGCCCAGGTCAACAAGACTGCGTCGGCGGACATTCCCGAAGTGGACATCGGCGGTGTGATCAACATCCAGACGGCGCGCCCGCTGGATTTCAGTGGCTACCATGGCGCCTGGAGCGCGGCAGCCGTCAACAGCAACCTGACCGGCGAGTGGAAGGGCAAGACCACGCCCAAGGCCTCGGGCGTATTCGGCTGGACAAACTCGGAGAAAACCTTCGGCTGGATGGCCTCGGCGACGTATTACAAGCGCAAGGACACGCAACTCAATACGCAGGCCAATTCCTGGTATGCCAACCAGGACATTTCCACGCTGTCGCCCGGTCCTGGCACGGCCAACTACACCAACGTTGCGATACCTGAGACCCTGGCCAGCAACGTCGTCGACGAGACGCGCACGCGCAAGGGTTTCAGCGGTGCGATCGACTGGAAGCCGATCGACCACCTGACGGTGCAGGCCGACACCTTGTACTCGAGCTACAAGGTCGACCCGCTGGAGCACGAGTTCGGGCAGTACGGCAATACCGGCGATATCCAGTCGCTGACAACCGATGCCAACAACACCGTAACGAGTTTCACACGTGCTGGCTCGGGTTCTGGCGTAATGGCCAACGACTATGTAATGTCGTATACGCCGAGCTATGAAAAGAGCTACCAGAACGGTTTGAACGTCGCCTATGACTTCGATGATTCGACCAAGCTGAGCCTGGACATCTCCAACTCCAAGGCCTGGAACAAGCAAAGCCCCAACGGCTACTTCCTGGTGATCGGCACGAGGAATTTCGGTGTCGATCCGGTCTGGACCAACAACGGCGCCAGCGAGCCGCCCAGCTACAGCGGCATCCTCTCGCCGACGGACCCCAATGCGCTGACCGCCCACTGCTGCAATGCCGGCAGCGGCACCAACGTCACCAACAGCATCAACCAGTACCAGCTGAATTTCACCAAGAACTTCGTCGACGGCGTGCTTTCGCAATTGGAATTTGGTGCGCAGTTCGAGGACCATTCGAACAAGTCGGTCAACTGGAGCACGCCCAACAGCCTCCTTTGCAACGCCTATTGTGGCTACAGCATCCCCGTGCCGCCGGAGGCGGTGGGCGCCTATGTCTACACCGCGCCGGGCAAGGTCAGCGGCGTATCCTCGCCGGGCGAGCCGGCGCAATGGATCCAGTACAATCCGCGCGCCTATCTAGCCTGGCTGGCTTCGCCGGCGGCGTACAACCTGTTGCCTGCCGACAAGCGCGCTGCGCTGCTGGCCGGACTGGCCGCGAACGGCGGCACCTTGAATGCGGCGCCCAACCCGGGCAGCTACAACAAGGTGACCGAGAACGCGAAGTCGTTCTTCGCCAAGTCCACCTTCCAGGGCACGATGTGGGACAAGCCCTGGGCGCTGGAAGTGGGCGTGCGCTACCTCGACCTGGGCTCGACCTCCACGGCGATCAACCAGCCACCGATCAGCTACTACATCGATCCCAACGACACCAGCAATGGCCAGGTCGCCTACGGTCCCTTGGCACCGCAGTCGGCCAGTGGCGGCTACCACAAGTGGCTGCCCTCGATGAACTTCAAGTGGAACCTGCTGGACAACCTGATCTACCGCTTCTCCCTGTCCAAGACGCTGACGCCACCGGAACTCAGCAACCTGTATTACGACCAGAGCTTCGGCACGCGCCCGAATTCCCTGACCATCTCGCAAGGCAACCCGCAGTTGCAGCCGTACACGTCGAAAAACTACGACATGGGCCTGGAGTGGTACATCAACGATGCCAGCTACCTCGCGCTGGAAGGGTTCTACAAGAAGGTCAGCAACTTCAGCACCCTGGTCAGCACGCCGGTGCAGTTCCTCACCAACTCGGCCAATGGCCAGCCGCTGACCTGGTCGCTGACCCAGCCGATCAACCTGAACTCGTCGAACATCTACGGCGAAGAGCTCACCTTCAACTACCAGTTCACTCATTTGTTGCCCGATCCCTTCGACGGCCTGGGCATCCTGGCCAACTACACGCACGTTTCCAGCAGCACCACGCTCAATTCTGGCGTGATCTCCACATCGGGCAAGTTCGCCGTGCCGGGCATCGGTAATTCGTCCAACTTCAGCGTGTACTACGAGAAGGGCCCGGTGCAGGCGCGCCTTGCCTACAACTGGCGTGGTTCGTATCTGGAGAGCCTGGCCTATGGCTCAGGTGCGCAGCCCGCGACGCGTAACTCCTATGGCCAGCTCGACCTGAGCGCGAGCTACGACATCAACAAGTTTCTCTCGGTGTTCGTTTCCGCTACCAACCTGACGCACCAGCATCTCTACGATTACTCGGTCTATCCGAACCGGTTCCTCTATGCCGAGGCGGATGGCACCGAGTACACCGTGGGCCTGCGTGGCACCTTCTGACGCCTTGTCGACGGCTTCGGCTTCCGGACGATCCCGGCAGCCGAAGTCGGCAGACATGGCGTTCTGCCGCAAAAGCGGGTGTGAGATCAGACGTAACGGTGAGGGGATTTGATGAATATATCCAGGAAGGTCCTGGCGGGTTTGTTGCTTGGCGGGTTGCTCTCAGGCCACGCGCTGGCGGATGCGGCGCCAGCCGTCCACGGTCTGGCGATTGATCAGGGCCACTTTACCCTCGATGGCAAGCCTTTCCGGATCATTTCTGGCGAGATGCATTACCCGCGCATACCACGCGAGTATTGGCGCGACCGCCTGAAGATGGCCAAGGCGATGGGGCTGAACACCATCATCACCTATGTGTTCTGGAACGCGCATGAAGCGGTGCCGGGACAGTATGACTTCAGCGGCCAGAACGACGTCGCCGAGTTCATCCGCGAGGCGAAGCAGGAAGGTCTGTATGTGATCCTGCGGCCTGGCCCGTATGTCTGTGCCGAATGGGAACTTGGTGGCCTGCCGGCGTGGCTGTTGAAGGATCGGGATACCAAGCTGCGCAGTACCGATCCGAAATTCATGCAGCCGGCACAGCGCTGGCTGCATCGACTTGGCCAGGAACTGGCTCCGTTGCAACTGGCCCACGGCGGCAACATCATCGCCGTGCAGGTGGAGAACGAATACGGCAGTTTCGGCACGGACAGTGCCTATCTCGGGCAGATTCGCCAGACCCTGCTCGATAGTGGCTTCAACGCATCCTTGCTGTACACCTCCGACAGTGCCGAACAGCCCGGTTCGCTGCCAGGCTTGCTGAAGGTCATCAACTTCGGTGTTGGCCATGCGAAGGAAAAGTTTGCCCAGCTGCACACCTGGCAACCCGGCGGACCCTACATGGTCGGCGAATACTGGGTGGGCTGGTTCGATCACTGGGGCGGGCCACATCATGTAGCCGATCCCAAGCTGGTGGCCAGCGAACTGTCGTGGATGTTGCATCAGGGTTATTCGGTCAACTTCTACATGTTCCACGGTGGCACCTCGTTCGGCTGGATGAATGGCGCCAACTGGGACGACAACAGTTATCAGCCGGATGTGACCAGCTACGACTACGACAGTCCGCTGGACGAGAGTGGCCGGCCCACGCCGAAGTACACGGCACTGCGTCAGGTGATTGCCCAGGCAACCGGTGCCACGCTGCCGCCTGTGCCGGCGACGCCACCCACGCAGGCCATCAAGGGCGTAAAGCTGGATGAGTCGGTGTCGCTGTGGGACACCTTGCCAACGCCCACGACGTCGCACGATCTCAAGACCATGGAAGAGCTTGGCCAGTCCTATGGCGACATTCTCTACCGCAAGAAGGCCGATGCCGATGCCAGCGGTGAGCTGCGCATCGATGGGCTGCATGACTACGCACTGGTCTACGTCAACGGCAAGCGTGTCGGCACGCTCGATCGCCGGCTGAAGCAGGACCGGCTGGCCATCAAGCTCGCCAAGGGCGATACGCTGGATCTGTTGGTGCAGAACGACGGACGCATCAACTTTGGTGAGCATATGCTCACCGAGCGCAAGGGCATCCTGGGGCAGGTCAGCCTGCACGGGCATGCGTTATCCGACTGGCAAATCTATTCGCTGCCCTTTGCCCACAGCGATGCCTTGCCCTACACCCATGCGCCGTGCCGACATGCACCGTGTTTCTATCGAGCCAGCTTCAATGCGCCCGTTTCGGGCAGTGCCGCGGCGGATACCTTCCTCGACACCGCGGGACTGGGCAAAGGCTTCGTCTGGCTCAACGGACATCCGCTGGGTCGCACCTGGAGCATTGGCCCGCAGCGTACCTTGTACGTACCCGGCGCCTGGCTGAAGCCCGACGGCAATGAATTGATCGTGCTGGACCTGTTGGTGGAGGGCCAGCCCGTGCTGAACACGCTCAAGCATCCCGAGCTGGGCCCTGTCGTCAAGGTGCCTTGAGGCCTGTTCCGACCGAGGTTGCTTGCAGAGCACGTTTGAATAAATCACGTTTGAATAGATCACGTATCTGGCGAGGCCGTGCTTCAAGAACTTCGCCGTTTCCCCGATCCCGCTTACCCGTTGTGGAGAGAAGTCGATGAAAGGTTTGCTTGCTTGCACGCTGCGCACGACCGCTTCCTGGTTGCTGGTGTCCGCCGTCGCCGTTGGCGCTTCGCCGGTACTGGCCGAGACCACGCTGCCGCAAATGGGTTTCAACAACTGGAACTCCACCCATTGTCGCCCTGAATTCAACGAGGCCATGATCCGTGGCATCGCCGACAAGTTCATCAGCCTCGGCCTGAAGGACGCCGGCTACCAATACGTCAACATCGACGATTGCTGGGCCAACTGGCAGCGTGACAAGGACGGCAAGCTGCAGCCCAATCCCAAGCGCTTTCCCAGCGGCATCAAGGCGCTGGCCGACTACATCCACCAGCACGGACTGAAGTTCGGCCTGTACTCCAGCGCCGGCACCTCCACCTGCGAACCGCTGAAGGAAAACCGTGGTTTTCCGGGCGGCCTGGGCCACGAGAAACAGGATGCCGCGACATTCGCCTCGTGGGATGTGGACTACTTGAAGTACGACAACTGCAACAACCAGAAGCTCGACGCGCACAAGCGCTATACCGACATGGCCGAAGCCCTGCGCGCAACCGGTCGGCCGATTTTCTTCAGCGTGTGCGAATGGGGCGAGAACAAGCCGTGGCTGTGGGCGGGCAAGCCGCCGGTCGATGCACAGTCCTGGCGCACTACCGGAGACATCACCGACACCTATGCCTCGATGCTGAAGATCTTCAAGGAAAATGTGGTACTCGACAGCTATGCCGCGCCGGGCCACTGGAACGACCCCGACATGCTGGAAGTCGGCAATGGCGGCATGACCGACGTCGAATACCGCAGCCACTTCAGCCTGTGGGCCATCATGTCGGCACCGCTGCTGATCGGCACCGACCTGCGCACGATCAAGCCAGACGCGCTGCAGATCCTGCTCAACAAGGAAGTCATCGCGGTGGACCAGGACGCACTGGGCAAGCAGGGCCACCAGGTGCGCGACGCCGGCGGCATTCACGTGATCGTCAAGCCGCTCAAGGATGGCAGCCGCGCCGTGGCCGTGTTCAACGAAACCGATGCCTCGCACGATGTCGCCGTCAAGGCTGCCGAGATCGGCCTGAAAGCGGGTCAGTACAACGTGCGCGATCTGTGGCAGCACAGCGATGCGAAGGGTGACGGCTCGCTCAAGGTCAGCCTGCCGGCGCATGCCACCGTGATCTACCGCATCGCTCAGCTCTGAGTCTTCCGTAGTCATTCGCGAAGCCAGGTCGGTGACAGGGCGGCCATCAGTACCGC
>JBOHYM010000022.1:0-43432 GCA_050737735.1 Rhodanobacter sp.
CGCGAAACCAGCAAGAGCGTCGTGACTGAAGTCACTCCCACAAAACATCCCGCGCAATACCGTCAAGCGGTGGGAGGGGCTTCAGCCCCGACGCTCCTGGCTTCATTTCAAGCCGCAGCATCGCGACTGAAGTCGCTCCTTGCATGCCGACATGGAATCTCCCACAAGGAGAGTCCCGCAAGGGAATCTCAGAACCCCTGCACACCTGCCTGATGCAGCCGCTGCGCCTGCGCACGCACATCGGGATGCGCGAAGAACTCGGCCAGCCGATCGGCACGGCCAGGGCCGATGCCATCGAGTGACTGCCAGTCGCTCGTGCCACGGCCGCTCAGCGTGGCCCAGTCCGGCAGCGCCGCGCCTGCGCTGGCCGGCATGCCGAGTGCGTGCAGCCAGCGGGCGAACGGGCGCTGGCGGGCAGCGGCGAAGGTCTGCTTCAGTACGTTGGCGCGCGCCGGACCAAGGCCGGGCACGCTGGCGAGCTGGGCTGGCGTGAGGCTCATCCAGTCGAGCAGGTCGTGGATCAGCCCGGCGTCGATCAGTGCCTGCCAGGTATCGGTGCCGAGACCCTCCAGCTGCAGACCCTGCTTGCCGCCCAGCCACAGCAGCCGCGCGCGGAACTGCCGTTCGCAACCCGGCTCGATCCGCCAGCAACTCAATGCATCATGCGTCCGCGGATCGGGCGGCGTGACCGGCACACGCTGCTGCGCACGCCACACCACCGACTGCAGGCGTGGAATGGTCAGACCGGCCAGCACCACCTCGACCTGATCGCCGGGACGGATATCCAACTCCCGCCAGCGCGCCACCGAGCCCACGCTGACCCGCTGCACGCGGTGGTCGTCCAACTGCACCGGCTCCAGTTCCAGTACCGGCGTGATGCGGCCACTGCGACCAACCGTGAAGTTCACCGCACGCACCTCGGCCAGTGCCGACGCCGCCGGATATTTCCACGCCACCGCCCATGCCGGCGGTGTGGCCGGCCAGGTCGATGCCGCCGGCCGATGACCCTGGCGCACCACCGTGCCATCGGCCGCGAACGGCATCGCGTGGCGATACCACTGCTCGCGCCACTGTCTGACCTCATCCAGCGTCTTGACCGGATGGGTGTACGCCACGCTCTCGGTCAGCCCCATCGCCGACAGGCCGGCCAGCCGCGCTGGCATGTCGGCCGGCCCGGTAGGCCAGTCCCAGACGAACAGACCGATCTTCGCGGCGGTCTGCCTATCCAGGGTGTCGCGTGCCAATGCGCCGGCCACCGCCGAACGCGCGTTGACACCACCGTCGTTCACCTGCACGTGACCAGGCAGGCGCCAGTAGAGCTCGCCTTGCAGCACCACACGCACAGGCGCATGCGCCAACTGCTTGGGAATGGCATCGATCAATCGCGCTATTGCCGTCCAGTCCGAGCCATGCAGGCCATCGCCGCGGCTGGTCGCCTGCTGCAACTGGCCGTCCAGATACAGCAGGGTCACCGCTACCCCATCGGCCTTCGGCTGCACCCACAGGTCGTTGTCGCCACGCGCATGCATCCATGCCGCCAGGGCCGCGGCATCCGGCAACTTGGCCAGTCCGGTGTGTGCTACCGGCGCACGCACGCGCCCGCTGGCATCGGCCAAGTGAGCGAGTGGTTCCGGCGCCTGCGCCGGAAAGCAGCGCCGCCAGTACGTCAGGCGCTGCAATGCCTGATCGTAGACCGCGTCATCCACCGGCGACTGGCCAGCGACCCGGTACGCATGGTTCCAGCCATCGAGCCGGTCATGCAGCGCGCTCATCTCCTGCCGCGCCTGCGCCGGCGACCATTCGGGGCAATCGGCCGCATGAGCGGCGTGGGTTGCAAGCAACGCGATAGCGGCCAGCGGCAACAGCCCATCCATGCGCATGAGGTTCTCCTGTCCGTGGATATACCTTGCACAGGCTAGCCAGCATGTAACCGTGCAGGCAGCCGCAGATGCCGCTGGCATGCGTAGGCCTGCGGCCATCGCAAGAACGCGACATCGTGCCGGCGTTATGTCGGAGCAGCAGCCCGAGGCGGCTCGCCGATCCGCAACCGGCTCTCGCCGATGAAGCGGCCGTTCGGACCGAAGCGTCGTTCGGCAATCACACCGCCGCCAGTGTGGCCGATCAGCACCACCGTGCTGGCACGCGTACCGTAATCCTCGCCGCGGATGAATGCGGCCGACAGCCAGCGTTCGCGCTCAATGCCGATGCCGGTATCGGGTAACTGCGCTTCCGGTGCCGTGCGTTCGTCGGCCAGTGCCTCGAACAATGGCGCAATATCGGTTTCGTTGACATCGTCGATCCAGTGCTGCAGATGCTGCATCAGTATGCGTGTCTTCGGCCACGGCGTATTGAAGTCGGCATTCGACAGGCCATGCACGCCAGACACCACCTTCTGCGCGCGCGGCTCCAGCCGATTGCCCAGATAAAACGCCGCCTGCGCATCGAAGGTCAGCAGGTTGAACGGCCGATAGCCTGCCGCCGAAGACAGCAACTGCCGTGCATGGGCTGCGGCATCCGCCGTACCACCGAGATAGTCGGTGACCAGCCTGCCGCGCGAGACCCCGAGCTGCGGATCGCGCGGATCACGCACATTGGTCACCACACAGCAGCGTCCCGCGTCGGTCACGCCCAGCCAGCTGCCACCCGCCTCGAGATCCCGGCCGCCAACGATCGGCGCATCATCCCAGCGCGCCAGCGGAGCACTGGGCCGCGCATGGAACTCATCGCGATTGCCGGCCAGCACCAGGCGCCAGCGTGGGTGCACGTTCCAGGCAAAGGCGATGATGCACATGGGCGGTTCACTCGTTTTCGATCAAAAAGAAACCTCGAAAAACCTTCCAATGGCGTCATTACCGCGGCTCTCAACAGCCGAATGACTGGTCAAGCGGGAATGACGGCAAAAAAAGCAGGTTTTTCGAGGTTCATGGAAGTGTGGCAGGGTTACCCTCGTACATGTTGTTCCGCACACGGCGCTTCCCGTTTATCAGGCCAACACTTTGCCTGACACTTCCTTCACGCTCCACCTCGCGATGGATACCTCACAGCATCTATAACCGCGCCACACGCGATGTTTGACACACACAAAAACGGCGCATCAATGACACGATGCGCCGCATTCTTCAACAAACTACTTGATGACTGCTCTTATAGTTTCATTTTAACACCGAGATTAAAGAAGCGGCCGATTGCGCCGTCCTGTGCATAGGTCGGGTTGTAATTCACAGCAGCATAATTCGCCAGATCAAGCGGCGCCTTGCGATCGAACGCATTCATGATCGAGGCGGTGATGCTGAAATTGCGGCTAATGTCATAGCTGCCGGTCAGATCAAAATCCGTGAACGAGCCGACACGGCAATTGGGACCTGCCGGAATGATGCTGAGGCACTCACCCGGACCGACATCTACGTCTTCAGCGTAATTGGCCATGCCACTGGTGTGATAGAACGTGCCCGTGACCGTCAGCGGACCATACTCGACTGTATTCGACCATGATTCGCGATAGCGTGGCGTGCCTGCACCTGACGACAGGTTGTACGGGCCATGCGTACCCGCAAACGACTCGACTACGCCACCTGGAAACACTTCAGTCCAATTGAAGATTTCGGTGCCGGTAGCTTCACTGGTATATTTGATGCCGTTGTCGAAAGTCCAGTGTCCCTGCAAGTCGAGGTCGACACCGGACGTCTTCAACGAATTGGCGTTGATGTATTCCCCGATGATTTCAGCTGGGCGTGCCTGTGCATTCGGCGCAGCTGGATCGGGAGCATCCGGTACGACGCTCACACCCGGTGCCTGTGGCGTGCCGGCAAAGTAATTTGTCAGCGCCGATGCTGTATCGGCCGCAACGATGACATTGGTCTTCTTGATGTTGTAGTAGTCCACCGACGCACTGAACCAGCTGGTCGGCTGCAGAACAACGCCGAACGTAAAGTTGGTCGACTTTTCCGGCTTGATGTTGGGGTTCGCCGCCGTAAATTCGGCCAGCGTATATGGCTGGGTGGCGTACGGGCTGTTGTTATGCGCCGCAACGAAAGACGCTGGCAATTGGCTGGCGCCGCCAAAACCTGAAACGAAACCCTCGGACTGGCTGGAGCCATTTTCGGCAAAGCTTGGTGCGCGGAAGCCCTTGGAATAGGTGCCGCGTACGGCAATCCAGTCAGCCGGCTTCCACTTCAAACCAAGTTTCGGCGAAAAATTATTGCCGAAATCGCTGTAGTGATCGAAACGCCCTGACACGTCGGCTTCCAGCGAATTGAGCAACGGTACATCGAGCTCGGCATAGACACCGCTGACATCGCGGCTGCCCTTGGTTTGCGCAACACCCAGGCCCTGAAATTCCTCGCCCGGATTCAGCGAAGGATCGTTTTGTGCCTCATGACGTAGCTGGGCACCCACGCCCAGGCCCACTGGACCACCTGGCATGTCCCACAGCTCGCGGTTGGCACTCAAATCAAGTGAGTCCAGGTCAGAGGTCGAAACCTTTTGATTGCCGGGAGCCAGCGCGTTGAGTGCGGATTTTGATGTCAACGATGGATTGACAAAATTGTATGTGCCGTTATTAATCGAATCGACCAAGGCGTTGTAATTGAGGAACCCTTGTTGATTCGTGTCGAGCCAATCGTGATTCAACACCACCGCCGCATCGTAGTTCCAATCACCGAAGGTTCCGGCGACATCGCCAACCACGCGAAGATTGTGGTTATCCAGGTCCGTGAACTCAGGAATATTACCAAAGGCATAGTTGAGTAGCGCATACTGACCAGCAGCTGCGAACGGGTTGTTCGGATTAAGCTGACCGTTGGCCAACACAGGCGGCAACGCGATACTGTTCGTATTTACTGGTGTTGACGCCTGAATCTGCTGTGGCGCACCGATTACCGTCGTCTGCGACTCGTTATAGCTGACTGACATATAAGCTTTGGTCGTGTCGTTGATCTTCACTGTGAAGCGGCTGTACAGACCATCCTCTTTCAGTTCTGGCTGAATTTGAAGGTACTGACTAGCAAAATTTTGCTGGCAATAGCTACCGACGGATGAATTGACTAACTGGGTGTTCGAACCGCAAGCGCTGAGCGGCTGATAGACCGAGCCTGGCACCTGCGTTACGCCCGAGATGAACCCGCCGGCAGGGGTCGTCAGCGTGCCTGGCGCCACCGATCCATAGATCGATCCGGAATTCAACGCAGGATTGCCGCCCAGATTATTCTGGCCGCCGATGCGCGTAAGGTCAGCCGTGTTGTAAGGAAAGCCGCGCGAACCGACTTGAATCGCATCGTCCTTCTCATACTCCGCGCTGAAATAGGCGTTGTAATGATCGGTATCCAGATCACCGCCGCCGGCGGTGAAGGTTCCCTTCTTGGTGAAGCCCCCCCCTTCTGCGACGTGCCGATATCTGCGGTAGCTTCCACGCCGTGGAAGTCCGGCTTCAGAATAACGTTGACCACACCGGCAATGGCGTCGGCGCCATACAGTGACGAGGCACCGTCCTTCAGTACTTCGACACGCTCCACTGCTGCGATCGGAATGGTGTTCAGGTCTACAAATGAGCGCTCGCCGTCATCGGAAACCGGATAGTCGGCGCTACGGTGACCGTCGATCAGCACCAGCGTCGAATTTACCGTCAGACCACGCAGTGCAACACCCGAAGCACCTGCCGCAAAACCGTTACCGAACGCATTGGGAATGGAGTCGCTGTTGTCCGCCGAGATGGAACGGACTACGTCGGAGATAGTGGTGTAGCCGCTGCGCGCGATCTGCTGCGCGGTGATCACCGTGACCGGTGAAGACGTTTCCGCATCGATACGCGGTATCGAGGAACCGGTCACCACGACGGTCTGCAACTGCTTCGAATTCGTCGTCGGGGATGGCTGGCTTTGTGGAGTCGCCTGGTCAGTCGGGGCACTTTGTGCAGACGCGGTGCCGGCGATCGGAGCAATCAATAACCCGGCCAATGCAAGAGCAAGCTTGTTACGTTTCATGGACAACAATCCTCCAATACAGCTTTGGTGTGATTCCCGGTTTGAATACAGTTCAGTGAACACCGGGTAGTGGAACGCTGCACGGAGACTTTCACTTCACAAGCATTTATACAAGTCATTAACATGACATGTTTTTCATGAAGAAAATTTCATGAAATTTTCTTCATGACATATGTTTTACTGATTAACCGCGATTATCAGCCATGAAAATTCGTGACCAAACGCAGGGCCGACTCCGAATGAGGTTTGCAGAGCATCCTCGCGCGCCAGTTGCGGCAGCGTCTCGTGCAGTCGAAATCGACGGTTGAAGCGATACACCGCCTTTGCCAGATAACGCCGCACGGCTGCCAGCCGTCTCCGCACCGTGTGCGCGTGACCGGCATTGGCCAGACGGCGAAAGCAGTACAAGCCATCCGTGTAGACCTCGGTCTCCGGCGCCAGACGGCGCGTGCACCCGTCCTTGAGACTGTCAGTCGAAGCTGTGCACGAGATTGATCGCCATGGGCCTACCCTCGTTCTGCGGAGGGTTCATCGTCCTCCAGCACCGTCACAGATCTCGCGGCAGTCGGCTGGGAGTCGAGGTTAATCAGGTATGTTTTTGCGACATAACCCTAATATGTCGCGAAAGCACAGGTCGCCCTGTAATTCGAAACACATTATATTTCGAAAATCGATACTGATTACAAAATATATTGCGAAGTCAAACCGCATCGCACGCATTAATTACAGCACTGAGAGATCGCGCTTGCTGCAATAATTGCGCTGCAATGGATGAGCCTGCTTCGCGTCCGTCAAACACTGCGCGCACCACCAGATCCGCACCGCGCACATTGTCGCCACCGGCGAAGATCCGCGAATGGCTGGTCTGGCATGGCAACGCCCCATTGACTCCGGTGACGATCTTGCCGGATCGCTCCAGCAGCACACCGTGCGCACGCAACCAGTCGGGCGGGCTGGGCAGGAAGCCGAACGACTGGATCACCACGTCGGCCTTGATCTCGTATTCGCTGCCAGCCACGTTCTGTGGACGCGGTCGGCCATCACCATCGCCGACCAGTTCAGTGGCAATCACCCGCACTGCGCGGACACGACCGTCGTCGCCCAGAATTTCCAGCGGTTGGCGATGGAACAGGAATGCAACACCTTCCTCACGGCTGTAGCCGACCTCGCGCCGCGAGCCCGGCATGCTCGCCTCGTCGCGCCGATACACGCAGGTGACCGAGGCCGCGCCGAGGCGGATCGCGGTGCGGTTGCAGTCCATGCCGGTGTCACCGCCGCCGAGTACCACGACGTGCTTGCCGTTGAAGTCGAGTGCGGGTGGTGCCGGCTGATCGTCGAGCAGGCGGTTCGCGTTGGCGATCAGGAACGGCAGCGCATCGTGCACGCCGCCGAGTTCACGGCCGGGCAGCTCGCCATCGACGAAGGTGTAGGCACCGGTGCCGATGAACACGGCATCGTAGTCGGCCAGCAGGCTCTCGAACGTGATGTCGCGACCGATCTCCACGTTGAGATGGAAGCGCACGCCCATGCCTTCGAGCACGTCGCGGCGGGTGTGGATCACCGTCTTGTCGAGCTTGAACGGCGGAATGCCGAAGGTGAGCAGGCCACCGATCTCGCGCTGGCGATCGAACACGTCCACCGCGATGCCGGCGCGACGCAGGCGATCGGCGCACGACAGGCCGGCCGGCCCGGCACCGACCACCGCCACGCGGCGGCCAGTTTCCACCACGCCGGACAGATCCGGACGCCAGCCCTGACGGAATGCCTCGTCGGTGATCGAACGCTCGATGCTGCCGATGGTGACCGAGCCGAAGTCGGTCTGCTCCAGCGTGCACGCGCCCTCGCACAGGCGATCCTGCGGACACACACGGCCGCAGATTTCCGGCAGCGGATTGGTCTCGTGCATCAGGGTGGCCGCCTCGAACAGCCGCCCCTCCTGCACCAGCTTCAGCCAGTCGGGAATGTAGTTGTGCACCGGGCAGGCGTGTTCGCAATACGGATTGCCACAGTCAAGGCAACGCTCGGCCTGGCCGACTGCTGCGGCCGGCGCGAAGTCGCCGCTGATCTCGCCATAGCCAAGCACGCGGATCGCCACCGGCACCGCCTTCGGCGGCTGTCGTGGCAGGTTGAGAAACTGGAACAGCTTGTCGCTCATGCCGCCCTCCGCAATTCGTCGGCCAGCGCGGCCAGGCTCGCCGCCTTCGGCTTGACCAGCCAGAAGCGTTGCAGCAGACCGCGGAAATCACTCTGCAGATGGCGCGCCCAGGCGCTACCGGTGAGTTCGGCATGCCGCGCGATCAGCCCGCGCAGGTGCTGCATGTAGTGCTCCATGCCTTCCGGAGAAATGCGCACGATGTCGACCAGCTCGTGGTTGTAGCAGTCCACGAAATCACGCTGCAGATCGAGCACGTAGGCGAAGCCGCCGGTCATGCCGGCACCGAAGTTCAGCCCGCACGAACCGAGCACGGCGACCACGCCGCCGGTCATGTATTCGCAGCAGTGGTCGCCGGCGCCTTCGATCACCGCCAGCGCGCCGGAGTTGCGCACACCGAAACGTTCGCCGGCGCGGCCTGCGGCGAACAACTCGCCGCCGGTGGCGCCATACAGACAGGTGTTGCCGAGGATCGACGCGTCCTGGCTGGCGAACGGCGATTCCGGCGAGGGACGCACCAGGATGCGTCCACCGGCCATGCCCTTGCCGACGCCATCGTTCGCCTCGCCGGTCAGATCGATATGCACGCCGCCGACGTTCCACGCACCGAGGCTCTGTCCGGCGCTGCCTTCCAGTTGCAGGGTGATGGGTTCGGGCATGCCGTGGTCGCCCCAACGCCGTGCCACATCGCCGGACAGCCGCGCACCGATCGCGCGGTCGGTGTTGGCGATCGCGTAGCGGAACGTGCCGCCGCTGCCGAGCTCGACCAGTGGCGCGGCATCGATCGCGATGCGCGTGGCCAGCGCGGCTTCGTCGCGCATCGGATTGCGCGGCAGCGTGCACGCGCTGTCCACCTCCACGCTCAGGCCGTCGCCGGCGATCAGCCGCGACAGGTCGAGCTGCTTCTGCACCGGCGTGCTGCCTTCGGCCTGGCTCAGCAGGTCGCTGCGACCGACCAGTTCGCCAAGGCTGCGCACGCCGAGTTGCGCGAGATGACCGCGCACGTCCTCGGCCACAAAGCGGAAGTAGTTCATCACCATTTCTGGCAGGCCGATGAAGTGCTCCTTGCGCAACACTTCGTTCTGCGTGGCCACGCCGGTGGCGCAGTTGTTGAGATGGCAGATGCGCAGGTACTTGCAACCCAGCGCCACCATCGGGCCGGTGCCGAAACCGAAGCTCTCGGCACCGAGCATCGCCGCCTTGATCACATCGAGGCCGGTCTTCAGGCCGCCGTCGGTCTGCAGCCGCACGCGGCCGCGCAGGCCGTTGCGGCGCAGCGTCTGCTGCGTCTCGGCCACGCCCAGTTCCCACGGCGTGCCGGCGTACTTGATCGAGGTGAGCGGACTGGCGCCGGTACCACCGTCATGACCAGAGATGGTGATCAGGTCCGCACCGGCCTTGACCACGCCGGCGGCGACTGTGCCCACGCCGGCATGCGAGACCAGCTTCACCGAGATCAGCGCGGTCGGGTTCACTTCCTTGAGGTCGTGGATCAGCTGCGCGAGATCCTCGATCGAATAGATGTCGTGATGCGGTGGCGGCGAAATCAGGCCGATGCCGGGCTTGGCATAGCGCAGCCGCGCGATCATCTCGTTGACCTTGTGGCCGGGCAGCTGGCCACCCTCGCCGGGCTTGGCGCCCTGCGCGATCTTGATCTGCAGTACCTCGGCGTTGATCAGGTATTCGGCGGTGACGCCGAAGCGGCCGGAGGAGACCTGCTTGATCTTCGAGGTCTTCTCGGTGCCGTAGCGCGCCGGATCCTCGCCGCCCTCGCCGGAGTTGCTACGCGCGCCGAGCCGGTTCATCGCGATCGCCAGCGCCTCGTGTGCTTCCGGCGACAGCGCGCCGAGCGACATGCCGGCCGAATCGAAACGCTTGAGGATCGCCGCGATCGGTTCGACCTCGTCCAGCGGCACCGGCGCAGCCGCTGCATGCGGCAGCAACAGGTCGCGCAGCGCCGACGGCGGCCGCGAGTCGACGTGTTGCGCGTAGCGACGGTAGTCGGCCATCGCGCCGGTGCGCACCGCCGCCTGCAAGGTATCGATCACGTCCGGGTTGTACATGTGGTACTCGCCGCCATGCACGAACTTGTAGATGCCGCCGGCGCGCAATGGCTGCGCCTCGTTCCACGCCTCGGCAGCGAGCAGTCGCTGATCGTGCTCGAGTTCGGCGAAGCCGGCACCACCGACCCGCGACGGCGTGCCGGCGAAGCACAACGCCACCACCTCCGGTGCAAGGCCGACGATCTCGAACAGCTGCGCGCCGCGATAACCGGCGACGGTGGAGATACCCATCTTCGACAGGATCTTCAGCAGGCCCTTGCGGATGCCGCGGCGATAGCTGCGGCCGATCTCGCGCGGTGCGCCGTCGCCACGCTTGATATGCCCGTCACGACCCAGCTCGAACAGACTCTGATACGCCAGCCACGGGTAGATCGCGGTGGCGCCGAAGCCGATCAGGCAGGCGAACTGGTGCGCGTCGCGCGCGGTGGCGGTTTCCACCAGCAGGTTGCACTGGCAGCGCAGGCCGCTCTCGATCAAGTGGGCATGGATCGCGCCCACCGCCAGCAACGCATGCGCCGGCAGCGTGTCCCGGTTCGGATAGCGGTCGGTGATGAAGACCATGCCGGCACCAGCGCGCACGCCCTGCTCGGCCTCGCGGCAGAAACGCTGCAGCGCCGCCTCCAGTCCTTCAGCCAGCGGATAGCACAGGTCGATCTGCACGGTGGCGTCGACGAACTGCGGCAACGCCAGCAGCTGGCGCAGCTTGCGCTGCGAACAGATCGGCGAGTTCAGCAGGATCTGCTTCGCGTTGTCGGCCGACAGCTCGAACAGATTGCCCTCGCGGCCGAACTGGGTGACCAGCGACATCACCAGCCGCTCGCGCAATGGATCAATCGGCGGATTGGTGACCTGGGCAAAGCCTTCGCGGAAGCGGTCGAACAGCGGCCGGATCTGCCGCGACAGCGCCGCCATCGGGGTGTCGTCGCCCATCGCGCCAGTGGCTTCGGCCTCGGTCTCGGCCAGCACCTTGAGCACGCTCTCGCGTTCCTCGCGACTGAGGCCGTAAAGCTTCTGGTAGCGACGCAGCTCGATCGCCGGCAGCGGTTCGGCGGCGAGGCTGGGATCGATCAGATCCGATTCCAGATAGCTGACGCCGGCGCGCAGCCAGTCGCGAAACGGCGCGCGGCTACGGTTGATCGCATCGATGTCGGCGTCGTGCAGCAGGCGCTTGCCGGCGAAGTCCACCGCCAGCATCTGGCCCGGTCCGAGCCGGCCCTTCGCCACCACGCGCGACGCCGGCATGTCCCACAGGCCGGCCTCGGAGGCCACGATCAGGTGGTTGTCGTCGGACAGCGCCCAGCGCGCCGGGCGCAGGCCGTTGCGGTCCAGCGTGCACACCGCGTAACGGCCGTCGCACATCACCAGTCCGGCCGGCCCGTCCCACGGCTCACTGTGCAGCGCGTAGTACTCGTAAAAGCCAGTGAGGTCCTCGTCCAGATCCTCGCGCGCCGCGTACGCCGGCGGCACCAGCACGCGCATCGCGGTGAGCATGTCGAGACCGCCAGCGAGCAGCACTTCCAGCGCGTTGTCGAGGCTTTCCGAATCGGAGCCGTCCTGGCGCACCAGCGGACCGATGTCGGTGAGGTCGACCAGCGGCGAACGCAGCACCGCTTCGCGCGCCTGCATCCAGCGCCGGTTGCCGCGAATTGTGTTGATCTCGCCGTTGTGCGCCAGCAGCCGGAACGGCTGCGCCAACCGCCACTGCGGCGTGGTGTTGGTGGAGAAGCGCTGATGGAACACCACTGCATCGCTGAGCAAGGCAGGATGCCGCAGGTCTGCAAAGACATCGCGCAAGCGGCCCGGTGCAGCCATCGCCTTGTAGCCGATCACCTGCGCGGACAGGCTCACCACGTAGAACTGCGGGTCGTCCGCCAGGGCCGTTTCGGCGCGGCGGCGCGCGCGGAACAGGGCACGTTCGAACGCGTCGTCATCCATCGCCGCGGCGGCATTCACGAACACCTGGCGCACGCCTGGGCAGGTGGCGCTGGCGAGCGGGCCGCAGGCCTCCAGGTTGATCGCCACATCGCGCCAGCCGGCCACCGTCAGACCGGCTTCGAGCAGGTGCCGTTCGAACACTTCCACGGCCGTTGAACCGACCGGATCGAGAAACACCAGGCCGGCAGCAAAACGTTCGTCCGGGGCGAAACCGGCTTCCACCGCCAGCGCGCGCAACCAGGCTGCCGGTCGATGGATCAGCACGCCGCAGCCATCGCCGCTGATGCCGTCGGCGTTGACGCCACCACGATGGGAGAGCTTGGCCAGCGCGGCAAACGCGGTATCGACCAGGGTGGCGCTGGTGCGGCCATCGATCTGCGCGACCAGCCCGAAGCCGCAACTGTCGTGTTCGAAAGCCGGGTCGTACAACGTCATGGTGTCTGGCTGAGCCATCTTGCCCCCGCGGCGGATCGACGTGCTGGACGCGCACAGCCTGCAGTGCCATGGGCACCGTCGCTGCACGCGTGGTGTGACCCGACTAAAACACAATTGTTGCGTCGCGTCAAAACAATTTGGACGGCTATACGTCTTTGCGTCTCTTCATTCATTTATGCGATGCATGACCGGCCCGGGTGATCCGCTATCGACACTCGCTGCGATCCCCACTGGTCAGTGGCTGCGGAGGCGACCGCCAGCGGCTGGAAACCCGCGCCATCGCTTGCTCGCGCCCACCGCCCGGCTCGGTGATAATCGCGGCATGCCCAACCCCATCCGCTCCCTCCCTGCATTCATCCCCGGCCTGCTGGTCAGCGTCGCCCTCGCTGGCGCCGGCCTGGCACCCCCGGTGCTGGCGCGCCAGGACAGCCAGAGCAAGACCGAGCAGGCTCAGGCGAAGCAGCAGCTGGCCGACCTGCGCAGCAAGATGGAGGCGCTGGCGAAACAGCAGGCCGATACCGCCGCGAAGCGCGACAGCGCCAATGCGGAGCTGGCCAGGCAGGCCAATGCACTGGCCAGCGCAGCAAAGGCGGTACGCCAGACCGACACCGAGCTGGCCGCCAAGCAGCAACAGCTGGATCAGCTGGATCAGCAGCGCACGGCCCTGAAGCAAAACCTGGACCGCCAGCACGCGGCGATCGCCGACCTGCTGCGTGCCACTTACGCACTCGGCCAGGGCTCCGACCTGCGCCTGCTGCTGGGTGACGAGGACGTCGCCCGCATCGCGCGGGCACTGGTGTATTCGAAATACTTCCAGCAGGACCGCGTGCAGCGCGTGCAACAGCTGATGACCGACCTGGCCAAGCTGCAGGAGCTGGAAAGTACGATCACCACGGAACAGCAGGCGCTGCAGGTGACCAAGGCACAGCGCGAGCAACAGGCGAAGACGCTGGCGCAGCAACGCGCCGCGCAGCAGAAGCTGGCCACCGAGACCGATGCGCAATACAAGGATCAGGCAGGGCGGCTGGCCGCCCTGAAGCAGAACGCGCAGTCGCTCAACAACCTGGTCGACAAGCTGCAGAAGGCAATCGACCAGGCCGCACGCGAAGCGGCAGCCCGCGAGGCCGCCGCACGCGAGGCGGCCGCGAAGAAGCGCCCCGGGCAAAAGCTGCCGCCACCGCCGATCGAGGTCGGCAACGCCAGCGCGAACATCCGCGGCAACCTGCCCTGGCCGGCCAGCGGCGCGGTCAACAGCTATGGCAGCGGCGTGCTGATCAAGGCCAATGGCGGCAGCGAGATCCATGCGGTGGCCCGCGGCCGGGTGATCTATGCCGGCTTCCTGCGCGGTTACGGCATGCTGGTCATCATCGACCATGGCAACGGCTGGATGAGCATGTACGGCAACAACGAAACCATGCTGCACGGTGTCGGCGACCAGGTCGAGGCGGGTACGGCGATCGGCACCGCCAGCCCGACCACCGGCGTCAACACCGGCGTGTATTTCGAGCTGCGCAAGGGTGGTCAGCCGGTCGATCCGCGCAGCTGGCTGAGCCAACGCCGTTGACGCCACCGCGGCGGCGCCGCAGGCTAGCGTCATGTCCTTCACGAATAACGACGGGATGAATTACGTCCTTGTTCGGTTGTCCAAGGCATGATCCACCTCTTCCGTCGCGCGGCTGCGCGACACCTGCTTGTCGTACGGAGTCACCCGCATGCGTCTTTCCCACCGTAGCCCGATCGCCTTGCTGGTGGCCCTACCCCTGTTGCTGACGGTGCCGCAGGCGTTCGCGCAGACCGCGCCGGCCAGCGCCGCCAGTCTGGCCGCGCCACCGGTCGATCTGCCGGCCACCAACAGCAGCGCCGTCGCCCCGGCCCGTGCCAGCTCCGCCGCCGACCAGGCCGCCAATCAGGTTGATCTGGAGGACATCCGCAATTTCAGCCGTGTCTACGAGGTGGTGCGCCAGGCCTATGTCGAGAAAGTCGACAACAAGACCCTGATGAAGGCCGCGATCACCGGCATGCTCAGCGGGCTCGATCCGCACAGCGAATACCTGGACAAGGATGGCCTGGCCCAGCTCAACGAGGACACCACCGGCCAGTACAGCGGTCTCGGTATCGAGGTGCTGCAGGAGGATGGCGGCCTGCGCATCGTCTCGCCGATCGACGATACGCCCGCGGCACGTGCCGGCATCAAGCCGGGCGACAGCATCGTCAAGATCAACGGTACGCTGATCGACCCGCAGAATGTCGACGACATGTTCAAGCAGCTGCGCGGCAAGCCCGGCAGCAAGATCTCCCTGACCATCGCGCATCAGAACAGTGACAAGCTGATCGACCTGAACCTGGTCCGCGAGAACATCGCCATCAGCAGCGTCAAGGTACGCGAGCTGGAACCCGGTTACGCCTACATCCGGATCAGCCAGTTCCAGGACGATACCGCCAGCGACCTGGACAAGAAGCTGGGCGCGCTGATCGCAAAGAACGGCGCGCCGAAGGGTGCCGTGCTGGACCTGCGCAACAATCCCGGCGGCCTGCTCACCGCGGCGGTGTCGGTCAGTGATGATTTCCTCAACTCCGGCGTCATCGTCACCACCCGTGGCCGGCTGCAGGATGCCAACCTGAGCTTCAGCGCGCATCCGGGCGACCTGCTGAGTGGCGCACCGATGATCGTGCTGACCAACAACGGCACCGCCTCGGCCGCCGAGATCGTCTCCGGCGCGCTGAAGGACAACCATCGCGCGCTGACCATGGGCCAGCGCACGTTTGGCAAGGGCGTGGTGCAGACCGTGCTGCCGCTGGATGCCGACCACGCGGTGAAGATCACCACCGCACGCTATTACACGCCGAACGGCACCTCGATCCAGGCCGAGGGCATCAAGCCCGACATCCCGCTGGCCGACCTGACCGTCAACAAGGCGGACAGCGCCCCGGTGCTGATCAGCTCCGAAGCCGACCTGCCGAACCATCTGGCGAACGAGAACGCCAAGGTCGGCAACAACATCAACGACGATGGCAGCAGCGCCGACGGCAAGCTGGCGACCAGCGACTACGCACTGTCACAGGCGTTGAACGTGCTGAAAGGCATGGCGCTGGGCAACCCGGCCACAGCCCACCGCTGAGGCGCATCAAGCGCGAGCTGTGGCCTAACGACTGCTCGCCAGCTGGTCGATCGACCAGCCGCCGCCCAGTGCACGGATCAGCTGCACGCTGGCACGCAGTTGCTGGGTATCCAGGTCGAGCAGGCTGCGTTGCGCATCGAGCGCCGCGGTCTGTGCCTGCACCACATCGAGATAGCCGACCGCGCCCTGCTTGTAGCGGTCCAGCGCCAGATCCAGCGAATGCTGCGCGGCATCGGCAGCATCCTTTTGGTCGGTCAGCGCCACGCCGATGTGATCGAGCTGGGCCAGGTTGTCCTCGACCTGCGCGAACGCATTCAGCACGACACCCCGATAGCGCGCGCCGGCCTCGTCGGTGGCGGCCCTGGCCGCCATGACGCCGGCCTTGCGCTGGCCGCCGTCGAAAAGGGTCTGCAGCAGGGTCGGGCCGATCGCCCAGAAACGGTTCGGCGCCGTCAGCAGGCCGGCATAGGCGGCGCTCTGGAAACCGCCCTGCGCACTCAGCGTCAGCGACGGGAAATAAGCCGCGCGCGCCACCCCGATACGCGCATTGGCCGCCGCCGTACGTCGCTCGGCCGCCGCGATGTCCGGGCGCCGCTGCAACAGGGCCGAAGGCACGCTGGACGGCAGCGCGGGCAGCCCGATCGCCGCCGTCTGTGGAGCCAGCGAGAACTGGTCGGCGGAATCACCGACCAGTACCGCGATCGCGTCCTTGATCAATGCCCGCTGCACCAGGGTCTGCGACCACAGCGACTTGGCCGAAGACAGCTGTGTCTGTGCGCGGGCGACATCCAGCCCTGACACGATGCCGCCGGTGTGCAGGGTCTGGGTCAGCTGCAAGGCTTTCCCGAACGCATCGATGCTTTGCTGCAACAGCGCGATCTGCTGGTCGAGTCCACGCAGCTGGATGTAGTTGTCGACCAGTTGCGCCTGCAGGCTCAACTGCGCCGAAGCCAGGTCGGCGGCAGCGGCCAGCGCGTCGTCCTTGCCCGCCTCGACCGTGTTGCGCACACGCCCCCACAGGTCGAGCTCGTAATCGATCTCGCCGCCCACGGTGTACGAGTCGTAGTCGGCCGGCGACGCAGCGGGGCCGGTCAGCGGACCGCGCAGCGGCCTGGTGTCGGACTCGCGATCGCGTTGCGCGTTGGCACCCACACTGATCTGCGGAAAGAGTGCCGAGCGCGCCTGCAGGTTGAACCCCTGCGCCTGCCGGTAATGCGCCAGCGCGGCGGCAAGGTCGGCATTATTGGCGAGCAGTCGCTGCTGCAGATCGTCAAGCTGACTGTCGTGATACAGCTGCCACCAGTGATCGCGCGGCAACTGGTCGGAGGGCTGCGCCTGTTGCCACGGCCCGTTGTCCTGATACGCGGCAGCCATCGGCACCGGCGGCACCTTGTAGGCAGGCGCCAGCGAGCAACCGGTAAGCGCAACGCCGACGGCCAACAGCAGGGCGAGTTCAGGCTTTCGCATGAGGCTTGGCCGTGGCTGCGGGAGTGGCTATCTGCACGCGGTCGCCGTCGGCAAGGCCGTCCGGCGGGCTGTCGATCACGCGATCATCGGCGGTCAGGCCGGAGCCGATCTCCACGTTCTTGCCGTAGTCATGCAGGATCGTCACGGTCCTGAAGGTCACGTGGCTGTCGGCATCCACGGTCGCCAGATGCAGACCGCTGGCGTCGAAGATCAACGCACTGGCAGGCACGCGCAACGCCGTCTTGTTTGCCGCCAGATTGAAACGGACATGAGTGAAGCTGCCGGGCATCAGCTTGCCGTCGGCATTGTCGACCGCCAGCTGGACCAGGGTGCTGCCGGAACCGGCATTGACGGCCTGGGCGGAGGCATCGACCTGGGCGGTGAACGTGTGTCCCGGATATTCCGGCACGCTGAGCGTGGCCGTGGCGCCGGCGGAAATCGATGGCACGTAACTCTGCGGCACCTGCACGTAGACGCGCAGCTTGCGCACATCGGATACCACGAACAACGCCTGCCCGCTGCTGCTGCCGGGATTGATCAGCGCGCCGATGTCGGTATTGCGCGCGGTGACCACGCCATCGAACGGCGCCACGATGCGGGTATAGCCCTTCATCGCCTCGATGCGGTCGACGTTGGCCTGTGCCGCATGCGCCAGCGCCTGCTTGGCAGTGAAGTCGCCGGTCTTCTCATCCACTTCCTGTTTTGCGACCGAATCGGAGCTGAGCATGGCCTGCCAGCGTTTCGCCGTGGTGCCCGCCAACGCGGCATTCGCCTGCGCACTGGCCAGGTCGGCCCGGGCCTGCAGCAATTGCTGGTCAAGATCGGGCGTCTCGATCTCGGCCATCAGCTGACCGGCCCTGACCGGCGCACCGATGTCCACCTTCCACGACTTCAGGTAGCCGCCGACGCGCGCATAGATCGGCGCCTGCGTGTAGGCCTCGATGCGTCCGGGCAGTTCCAGCGGCGCGCCCGCACCGCTCGTTTCGGGCAGCGCAACATTGACCGTCGGTACGGTCTGCTGGTCCGTCCAGGTCTTCAGGCGTTTGGCATCGACGATGCGCGTGGCGATGCCGATGATGACGATGGCCACGACGACGACCACGGCGACCAGGCCGGCCACGCGGATACCGCGATGCGACGGCAGCGAGGCCTTGGGAAAGGTTGAATCAGACATGGGCAGGCTCTCCGAAAGCGGACGCCGGTGCAGAAGCGTGTTGATAGCGCGCGTGGATGATGCTGAACACCACCGGCACGAAGAAAAGCGTGGCTGTCGTCGCGAAAATCAGGCCGCCGATCACCGCGCGACCCAGCGGTGCGTTCTGCTCGCCGCCTTCGCCGAGACCCAGCGCCATCGGCGCCATGCCGATGATCATCGCCAGCGCCGTCATCAGCACCGGGCGGAAGCGCACGAAGCCGGCCTCCAGCGCGGCCTCCAGCGCATTGCCATGCTCGAACAGGCGCTCGCGACAGAAACTCACCACCAGGATCGAATTGGCCGTCGCCACGCCCATGCACATGATCGCGCCGGTCAACGCCGGCACCGACAACGTGGTGTGCGTGGCGAACAGCATCCACACGATGCCGGCCAATGCAGCAGGCAGCGCGGTGATGATCACGAACGGATCGCTCCACGACTGGAAGTTCACCACGATCAGCAGGTAGATCAGCACCATCGCGCCAAGCAGGCCGAACAGCAGGCCCGAGAACGCACTGTTCATCGTCTGCACCTGACCGAGCAGATCGACATGCGAACCCTTGGGCAACCCCTTGGCATGATCGTCCAATACCTTCTGGATGTCGGCGGCCACACCACCCAGGTTGCGATCCTGGGTGGTGGCGAAGATCTGCACCACCGACTGGATGTTGTACTGGTCGACCACCGCATTGGTGCTCTGCCGGCTCAACGTCGCCAGTCCGCCCAGCACTTGGGATGCACCGTTGCTGCCGGTAACCGAGAGATTGCGCAGTGCCGACAGCGAGTCGAGCGTGTACTGCGGTGTCTGCATCACGATCGGATAGGAAATGTCGTTGTCCGGGTTGAGCCAGTACGTAGGCGCGACCTGGCTGGAACCGGCGAGGTTCACCACCAGGCTGTTGGTGACGTCACGCTCGGTGATGCCCAGCAGCTGTGCCTGCGTGCGGTCCACATCGATATTGAAGCCGGGATTGGCCTGCGACTCCTGGATACGTGCGTCCGCCACGCCGGGAATGCGCTTGATCTCACGCAGCAGCGTGCCGGCGTATTTGAAATTCGCCGGGAGATTGGTGCCGCGAATCTGCAGGGTGATCGGCGCCGGCGAACCAAAGTTCAAGATCTGGCTGACGATATCGGCCGGCGGGAACGAGAACGTCACGCCCGGGAATTCACGTGGCAACTGCTCGCGCATCCGCCGCACGTATTCGGCCGTCGGATGATGACCTTCGTTCAGAGCGATCTGGATGTCGCCATCCTGTTCACCGATGGTGCCGGTGTTGTTGTAGGTATTGTTGATGCCGCTGTTGGACAGGCCGATATTGTCGACCAGGGTGCCGAGTTCGCTGGCCGGAATGATCCGCTTGACGCTCTGCTGGATCTGCGCAAACAGCTCGGCGCTCTGCTCGAGCCGAGTGCCAACCGGTGCCCGCACGTGCATCAGGATTTCTCCCGCATCCACATCGGGGAAGAAGTTGCGCCCCAGCATCGGCACGAGCGCAAACGAGAGCACCACGAAAGCGAGAAAGCCGATCACGAAGATCCGCCGATGCGCCATCGCCATGGCCAACAAACCATGATAGCCACCGCGCACCCTCTCGAATGAAGCCTCGAAGCCACGCTGGAAGCGCACCAGCGGATTGCGCGTCGGCGGCGCCTCGATATGCTGGCCGTGCTCGTCGACATGCGGATGCAGCATGTACTTGGCCATCGTCGGCACCAGCGTGCGCGACAGGATGAACGAGGCGATCATCGCGAACATCACTGCTTCGGCCATCGGCACGAACAGGAAGCGCGCGACACCGTCGAGGAAGAACATCGGCACGAACACGATGCAGATGCACAGCAGCGAGACGAACGCCGGCGTGACGATCTGCGCCGCGCCGTCGAGGATCGCCGGCTCGACCTGCTTGCCCTGCTCCAGATGCCAGTTGATGTTCTCGATGGTCACCGTGGCATCGTCGACCAGGATGCCCACCGCCAGCGCCAGGCCACCCAGGGTCATGATGTTGAGCGTCTCGCCGATCGCCGAAAGCGCGGCGATCGAGGCGAGAATCGCCAGCGGGATCGAGACGGCGATGATCACCGTGGAACGCCAGCTGCCGAGAAACAGCAGGATCATCAGGCTGGTCAACGCCGCCGCGATGATGCCTTCGCGTGCCACGCCGGTGATCGCCGCGCGCACGAAGATCGACTGGTCGCCGATCGGTGCGACCTTGAGATTGTCCGGCAGGCTCGACCTGGCTTCTTCCAGGCGCTGCCGGATGCCGGCGACGATCGCCAGGGTCGATGCCGAACCGTTCTTCAGCACGCTCATCAGCACCGAGCGGTTGCCGTCCACATGTACGATGTTGGTCTGCGGCGGGCTGCCATCCAGCACATGCGCCACGTCGCGGATGTAGATGGTCGTTCCGTTGACCGTCTTGATCGGCAGATCACCGAGCTGTTCGAGTTCGCTCGGTGCATCGTTGAGCTGCAAGGTGTATTCGAACTGGCCGATCTTCTGCGTGCCTACCGGCGTGATCAGGTTCTGTGCGGCCAGCGCATTGGCCACATCCTGCGCCGACAGACCGCGCGACTGCAGCGCCGACGGGTCGATGTCGATCTGCACCTGGCGCGTCTTGCCGCCATACGGATAGGGAACCGCTGCACCGGCCACCGAGACCAGCTGCGGACGCAGGATGTTGAGCGCCAGGTCGCCGAGATTCTGTTCGGTCAGCCCCTTGCCCGACAGGGCCAACTGCAGGATGGGCACCGTCGAGGCGTTGTAGTTCAGGATCAAGGGCGGGGTGACGCCCGGCGGCAACTGCCTAAGCAGGGTCTGCGATACCGCGGTGACCTGCGCATTGGCGGTGGCGATGTTCACCGTCGGCTGGAAGAAGATCTTGACGATGCCGAAACCGGCGATCGATTTCGCCTCGATATGCTCGACGTCGTTGACCGTGGTGGTCAGCACCCGCTCGTAGGGCGAGGTGACGCGGCCTTCCATCTGGTCCGGCGACAGGCCGGTGTACTGCCACACCACCGCGATCACCGGAATGCGGATATCCGGAAAGATGTCGGTCGGTGTCCGCAGTGCAGAAAGTGGCCCGATGATCAGGATCAGCAGCGCAAGAACGATGAAGGTATAGGGTCGCGCAAGCGCGATCCGCACGATGCCCAGCATGGAGTGTCCAGCGAGAATGTTGCGTAGCGGCAAATTTTGCCATGCCGCATCTCGCCGATACCGGTTCGACGCATGAAGATATCTTCATATTCCGCAAACACGCGGCGCCGAACACGCAGCGGCTCGATCGAACCGAACATGGCCACGCATTGTTTTCGGTGTATCGCCTAGATGCCGGCGATGCGGCAATGCAGGCTCAGCCGCGCGCCATGCTCGCTGTCGGCAATTTCCAGCGTGTAGCCATGCAGGCGTGCGATCGCGCTGACGATGCTCAGGCCCAGCCCGGAGCCCGGCGTGCTGCGGCAGCTCTCGACCCGATAAAAGCGGCGCGTCACCGCAACGCGCTGGCCGACCGGAATGCCTGGCCCGCTGTCGCTCACATCCACCCACGGACCATCCTCGGCAGCCCGCGCGCGGATCTCCACGCGACCACCGGGCGGGGTGAACTTGATCGCATTGCCGACCAGGTTGCTGAAGGCTTCCAGCAGCAGGTGCCGATCCGCGCGGATTGGCGGCAACGACGGCAGCTGCAACTCCAGTTGCTGACCGCGATCCTCGGCCAGCGGCAGATACAGCGCATGCACTTCCTGCAGGATCTCGACCAGGTCGACCTGGTCGAACCCGGCACGGCGTTGCTGATTCTCCAGTTCCGAAATGCGCAGCAGCGCGCGGAAGCGATCGAGCAACGCATCGGTATCGACCAGGCATGCCTCCAGCGTCGCGTTTTCGCTGCTGCCTTCGCCGAACTGCTGCTGCAGCCGATAGATCCGCGCGCGCAAGCGGGTCAGCGGTGTACGCAGGTCATGCGCGATGTTGTCGCATACACCTTTCACTTCACCGAGCAGGCGCTCGATCTCGTCGAGCATCGCGTTGACGATGCCGGCCAGCATGTCCAGTTCGTCGCCACGCCGGCTCACCGGCAGGCGCCGGGCCAGATCGCCCTGCATGATCGGCAGAGTGGCCTCGCGAATGGCGTGGATCCGGCGCAACGGTCCACGACTGAGCAACCAGCCACCGAGCAGGCCAGGTACCACGGTCAACGAGATGCCCCACAGCAGCGCCTGCAGGATGATCATGCCGATCCGGTCGACGATGCTGGTGTCTCTCGACACCAGCAGGATACGCCCGTCGCCGAGACGCACGGCGGCCAAGCGCACACTCACATGCGAACGGCCATCGGTGCGCGCCAGGCCCTGCGGCACGATAGCCACCGGACCGTTGACCACCACCCCCGCCGGCAGCGCGGTGATGATGCCGGCCAATGGCTTTCCGTGAGCATCGAACAGCCCCCATGCATTGAATCGCCGCGTCTCCAGCGAAACGTAGTCATTCAATGCGCGCTGGCGGGTTGGCTCATCCAGCATCGAGAAATAATTCGCCTGGCGACCAATCAGGTCATTCGAAACGCGGGTCAGGTAACTGGCTGCCTGCCAGTGGATCAGGCCGATCACCACGATGCCCCACAGCGTGAAGAACGCGCCGTAGATCAGGATCAGGCGCGCGGTGGTGGAGCGCCAGCTGTCAGTCAGTCTGCGCAAGCCGGTATCCCGAACCACGTACGGTATGGATCAGCGGCGTGCATCCCGCGGCATCGATTTTCCGGCGCAACCGGCCGATATGCACGTCGATCAGGTTGGTGCCGGGATCGAAGTGGAAACCCCACACGGTCTCGAAGATCATCGTGCGCGTCAGCACCTGCCCCGCATGGCGCATCAGGAACTCCAGCAACTTGAACTCGGTGGGCAACAGCGACAACTGCGTGTTACCACGACGCACCGCATGGCGTACCAGATCAAGCTCGAGATCGGCCACGCGCAGCAACGTCTGCTGCGCCTGCTGGCGATGCCGGCGCAGCAGCACATCCACCCGTGCCACCATCTCGTCGGGGGCAAATGGCTTGGTCAGGTAGTCGTCCCCGCCGGCGCGCAGGCCGCGCACCCGTTCATCCACATCACTGAGCGCGCTGATCATCAGCACCGGAGTGGCAATACCCTGCGCGCGCAGCTGGGTTACCACGCTGAGCCCGTCCATGCCCGGTAGCATCAGGTCCAGCGTGATCGCGTCGTAGCAGGGGTCCGCCGCACGCGCCAGACCTTCGCGCCCCTCCGCCACGCGGTCGGTATCGATACCATGGCTGGCCAGCTCCGCCGTGATCTCGCGCGCCGTGACGTCGTCGTCCTCAATGACCAGAATGCGTGGCATCGCTCAATTCATACCAAGTGCGGCGCTGAAAAGAAAACAGCATAACGACAAAGCGGCAGGACTGCCGCTTTGCACGGCGAAGCCGCCCCTAGGGTGAGGCACATGGATGTGCCAAATGAAACGGCCTCCCGAGGGAGGCCGTTCGCGTGACGCATGCAGTAATGACTCAGGCGGCGGTGGCAAACAGCCCGCGCATCTTCTTCATCGCATTCGCCTCGACCTGACGGATGCGCTCGGCCGAGACACCGTACTCGTCGGCCAGATCCTGCAAGGTCGCCTTGTCGTCGTCGAGCCAGCGACGCTGGATGATGTTGCGCGAACGCGCGTCCAGATTTTTCAAGGCGCTCGACAGCGTCGACATCTGGTTGTCGGCGTAGTCCTCGTCGGACACGTTCTCGTACGGATCGGCACCATCGTCGATCAGGAACGCGGCCGGTGCCGGCTTCGCATCGTCGTCGGCATCGGCCGGTGCTTCGAAGCCGATGTCACGACCGGACAGGCGCGATTCCATCTCGCGCACGGTCGCCTCGGGCACGCCCAGATCTTGCGCCACCGTGCGCACCTCGGCCGCGTTCATCCAGCCCAGGCGCTTCTTGCTCTTGCGCAGGTTGAAGAACAGCTTGCGCTGCGCCTTGGTGGTGGCGACCTTGACGATGCGCCAGTTCTTCAGGATGAACTCGTGCATCTCGGCACGAATCCAGTGCACCGCGAAGCTGACCAGACGTACGCCTTGGTCCGGATCGAAGCGCTTGACCGCCTTCATCAGGCCGATATTGCCTTCCTGGATCAGGTCGGCCAGCTGCAGGCCATAGCCGCTATAGCCACGCGCCACATGCACCACGAAACGCAGATGCGACATCACCAGTTTCTTCGCCGAAGCCAGATTGGCCTCTTCGAGAAAATCGCGCGACAGCGCCTGCTCCTCCTCGGAGCTCAGCACCGGGATGCGATGGACCGCGGAGATATAGGCATCCAGGCTGCCGACGACGCTCGGCAGCGGAAAGTTGGCGGTCACCAAGGCTTGAGACATGGGTGGAACCTCCTGAGATGACGTCGAAGTTTAGCAGTCGGGTGGTTGGAGTGCTAAACCTTCGATTGGTTCAGCCCCGATTGATTCAGCCTCGATGGGTTCAGCCCGGAAAGGCTCCGGACTATAATGAACCGTATAGTATATTTATTTATGCCCCTTGTCCAGCCCCACAGCAAACCCGAGTTGAGGGTCGCGCGCCGCCATTCAAGCGGGCGTGGAACCGCCCTGCAGCGCGGCACGCGGCGGCAGCGACCAGTCGATCGGCGCGTGGCCCTGGGCTTCGAGATAGCGGTTGGCGGCGGAGAAATGGCCGCAGCCGAGGAAGCCGCGGTGGGCCGACAGCGGTGAAGGGTGGACCGAGTTCAGCACGCAGTGTCGGCTGGTATCGATCAGCTGGCCCTTGCGCTGGGCATACGAACCCCAAAGCAGGAACACCAGCCCCTCGCGCTCGCGGTTGAGCGCATCGATCGCCGCATCGGTGAAGCCTTCCCAGCCCTTGCCTTGGTGCGCGCCGGCGCGGCCATCCTCCACCGTCAGCACGCTGTTGAGCAGCAGCACGCCATGATCGGCCCACGGCGTGAGGCAACCATGGTCGGGCCGCGCGATGCCGAGGTCGCGCTGGATCTCCTTGAAGATGTTTTCCAGCGACGGCGGCACCCGCACGCCGGGGCGCACCGAGAAGCACAGGCCGTGCGCCTGGCCCGGACCGTGGTAGGGATCCTGACCGAGGATCACCACCCGCACCGCATCGAATGGGGTGTGCTCGAACGCGGCGAAGATCTCCGGGCCGGGCGGATAGATCCGCTTGCCGGCCTGCTTCTCCGCACGCAGAAAGGTGGACAGTGCCTGCATCTCCGGGCGCTGCAGATAATCGCCTACGCGAGCCTTCCACGACGACTCCAGCCGGATCCTTTCGGGCGTGGTCCGTTCGTCACTCATGCGCCGCTCGCGTGCTCGCGCAGGTGTTTCGCCACACGCAGCTGGAACAGCAGCTTGGTGATCAGCAGCTTTTCCTCGACCGGCTTCTCGACCAGGTCGTTGGCGCCGGCCTGGATCAGGGCAGCCTGATTGGCCGGGTTCTCGTCGCCGGTCATCACCAGCACCGGCAGCCGGCCCTTGCCGTAGCCGAATTCGCCACGGATATGCTTGAGCAGGTCGCCGCCGGTCAGTTCGCCTTTCAGGCTGACGTCGGTCAGCACCACGTCGGCACCGACCCAGCCCAGTGCGCGATCGGTCTCCAGCAGGGCCAGCGCATCTTCCACGCTGAGCACGTGGCGCACGCTGAGGCCGATCTTTTCCAGCATGCGCCGGGTCGCCAACGCCACCACGCGGCTGTCCTCGACGTAGAGTACGGTGCCTTTCGCCGTGGTCTGCGGGCTGACGTAGCCGCGGATGAATTCGGCCAACGCCTGGAAACCCAGCGCCTTGTCGAAATAATCGGTGACATGCTCGCCCAGCGAGCGCCGGTGCAGGCGATCTTCGACATCCCCCGAGACCACCACGATCGGCACGTAGGTCTGCGGCGCCGATTCGCGCACGAAGCGCGCCAGCTCCAACCCGTCCATGTCGGGCAAGCGCAAGGCGATGGTGATGAAATCGAACACGCCCTCGCCAAGCACCCGCTGCGCATCGGCAGCACTGCCGCAACCCACCACCTCGACGTTGGGCAATTCGGCCTGCAGTACCCGGGTGATCAACTGCCGCACCACACGCGAGCCGTCGACCACCAGCACGCGCGGCGCCTCGGTGAGCAGACGGTTGCTGATATTTGTACTCATTCCCTGCTCATCCACCTGACCCGTGGCGATCCTTGCCGATGAACCTGCGAGCGCACCCCTTGCGACCGCTTCCACACAGATAGTGCACGGACCGCCGCATCAATGGCTGCGATTCACATCACCTTCGGCAGGACCCGTCATCCCAACTTGCGCAACTGCCAGGCACTAACCAGTCGCGCGCCGAGCCAGCCGAGCGCAGCAGCGGCCAGCGGAACCGCCAGCAACAGCCACAGCGGCAAGCCACCGACCTGCAGCTTGCCATCATAGGCCCGGCTCAACTGCGCCACCGGACCGGCCAGCGCGAACTCGATCAGCACCGCCAGCAAGGCCGCCAGGATGCCGCTGAACAGGCCGTACCAGAGGCCGGCGTACAGATACGGCCGGCGCACGAACGCACTGCTGGCACCCACCAGCAGCAGCACACTGATCTCCTCGCTGCGACTGGCGATGTCCACGCGCACGGTATTGCCGACCACCAGCAACGCAGCCAGCGCCAACAACGAAGCCAGTACCAGTACCACGCGGTTGCCGACGCCGAGCAACGCATCCAGCCGTTGCCGCCAGCTGCCGCTGTCCTGCACCAGCTCGACGCTGTGCATGCTGCGCACATCGGCGACCAGTTGCTCGATCGCGTTGGCACTCGTCTCCGCCTTGGGTTGCAGCTGCAGCACATAAGGCAGCGGATTGTCGTCGAGCGTCTGCAGCGCACCGGAGAAACCCTGCATCTTCGCCAGCTCGCCCATGCCCTGCTGCGGGGTCTTCACCGTCACCGCCGCGACCTCGGCGCGGTCGCCCAATTGTTTGGCCAACATCTGCGCCTGCTGCGCATTCTGGCCACGCTGCATGAACACGCTGATCGCCTGGCTCTGGCCCAGTGCCTCGCCCAGCTTCTGCACATTGCCCAGCAGCAGGTAGAACGCCAGCGGCAACGCCAGCGCCAGGCCCATCACCGCCATCGTCAGCAGGCTGCCGAGTGGACGCGAGGCGAGTCGGCGCAGACTCGACGCCGCGCTCCAGCCGTGATGCTCCTGCCAGCTGCCAAGACGACGGCCGTGACTGTGCTCGTTGCGCGGTGGTGCGTCGGAGGCCGATGCGCGGACGGTCGCGTGAATGTCTTCGGGCGGCATGTTCACAGCACCTCCTGCGCAGCCAGATCGGCCACCAGCCGGCCGTGGTCGAGCACGATTACGCGCTTCTTCATGCGCTTGATCAGCGGCAGGTCGTGACTGGCGATCAGCACCGTGGTGCCGACCTGCTGGAACTCGCCGAACAGGCCCATGATCTCGACCGCCAGCTGCGGATCGAGGTTGCCGGTTGGTTCGTCGGCGATCAGCAGGGTTGGCCGCGCCACGATCGCGCGGGCAATGCCGACGCGCTGTTGTTCGCCGGCGGACAAGGTATCCGGCAGCTGGCGCTCGTAGGCGAGCAGGCCGACCTTCTCCAGTGCCGCACGCACGCGCCGCGCACGCTCAGCACGGGCGATGCCGCCGATCACCAGCGGCAGTTCGACGTTGGCGAACACCGTGCGCTCCATCAGTAGGCGGTGATCCTGGAACACCATGCCGATCTGCCGGCGCCATTTCGGAATGCCACTGCGGCGGATCTTGGAGAGGTTTTTGCCATCCATGCTGATCGTGCCGTGCGAGGGCCGCTCGATCAGGCCAAGCAACTTGAGCAGGGTGCTCTTGCCGGCGCCGGAATGACCGGTGACGAACGCCATCTCGCCGGTTGGCACCTCGAACGAAAGCTGCGAGAGTGCCTCGTGGCCGCCCTCGTAGCGTTTGCTGACTTGATCGAAATGGATCACCGCGTATCCCCGCACCTGCGTGGCGTCATACCAGCGACAAGGATAAGGGAAGCCGGCGTCAAGATGCGGACTTCACGCAACCGTCGATCGTCGCGGATTCAGTCTGCGACGATCCTAGGAGTCTGTCGGGCTTTGGTGGTCGAGGCGAAAAGCCGGCTGCGCGAGGACAGGTTTTCGGCGATTCGCCGACCCATAGTGGTTCTATGGGTCAAGAAGCGACGGAAACATGGACCGCGCAGCCGGCTTTGCAGACCGGCCAACCAAAGTCCGACAGACTCCTGGTGCTCAACGGCCGGTGAACAACCGGGTCAGCCGGCGGAATAGGCCCGGCTTCTTCGGGTGCGCGTGCTCGGCCTTGCCGGAGGTCACCGCGACTTGACGCGACGGCCTGTTGTGGGCGTTGCCGGTGGATTCGGTCGCATTGCGTTCGCGCGGCGGACGACGTTCACCCCGGGGTGCCCGGTTGCCTTCGGCGACGGCAGGGTTGTGCCCCGTCGTCTCGACACCGTCGGTCGGCGCACCTTCGCGACGGCGGTTGCGGCCGCCACGACGGCGCCGCGGCTTGCGCATGCCTTCGGCGGTAACGCTGCCATCGGCGGCCGGAGCCGCTTCGGTCGCATGCACGACAACCGCGACCGGCTGTTCGCTCTCCGCTTCGACGCTGCGCTCGGCGATGGCGGGCTTGCGCTCGCGCGGCGGACGCGAACCGGTACGGCCAGCACCGTTGCGCTCACCACTGTGGCTCGCGCCACCCGAACGGCGCGGCTTCTCGCCCGGACGCGGCGGTACCACGTCGCCGAACGCGGCACTGTCGGCGGCAGCATTCGCGGCGAACTCGGCATCGATCGCGCGCGGCTTCGGCATTACCAGCAGCTCGGGATCCATCGGTGCCACCGGGATGCTCTGGCCGATATAGGTCTCGATCTCCGGCAGCGACATCGCATACAAGTCGCAGGCGAAGCTGATCGCGTCGCCTTCCGCGCCCAGACGGGCGGTACGGCCGATGCGATGCACATAGTCCTCGGCATCATGCGGCAGGTCGTAGTTGAACACGTGGCTGACCGCGGGAATGTGCAGGCCACGCGCGGCCACGTCGGTGGCGACCAGGATGTCCAGCTGGCCTTCCTGGAAACGCTGCAGCAGCTTCTGTCGCTTCAGTTGCGGCACGTCGCCGGAGATCGCGCCGACACGGCAGCCGTGCCGCTTGACCCGCTCGGTGATGCGCTCGGCGGCGGCCTTGGTGTTGACGAAGATGATGCTGCGGCTCGGCTGGGCGCGGTCGATCAGGTTCAGCAGCAACGGCATCTTCTCTTCCTTGGCGGGGAAGTAGACCAGCTGGCGCACGCGATCGGCGGTGACGTTGTCGCTCTCCACCACCAGCTTCTCGGCCTCGTGCATGTGCTCATAGGCCAGCTCCAGCACGCGATGGCTCAGCGTGGCGGAGAACAGCAGCACCTGGCGCTGCTCGCGCGGCGGCAGCTTGCGGAAGATGAAGCGCACGTCCTTGATGAAGCCGAGGTCGAACATGCGGTCGGCTTCGTCGATGACCATCACTTCGACG
The DNA here is from genome assembly GCA_050737735.1 of Rhodanobacter sp. Lineage (GTDB taxonomy): Bacteria > Pseudomonadota > Gammaproteobacteria > Xanthomonadales > Rhodanobacteraceae > Rhodanobacter. Next base: position 29,886 of record JBOHYM010000022.1, read on the forward strand.
CTGTTGAGGCTGAACACGCCCTGCTTGTGGTAATCGAGCAGGCGGCCGGGCGTGGCGATGATGATGTCGCAGCCGTCCTTCAGCTGCTGGCGCTGCTTGTCGTAGTCGACGCCGCCATAGATCAGCGCGCTGCGCAGGCCGGTGTGACGGCCGATCGCCTTGGCGTCCTTCTCGATCTGGATCGCCAGCTCGCGGGTCGGGGCGATGATCAGGGCACGCGGATCGCTGTCCCTGCGCTCGGCCACCGCCGGGGTGGTCAGCAGACGGTTCATCAGCGCGACCAGGAAGGCGCAGGTCTTGCCGGTGCCGGTCTGCGCCTGGCCGGCGACATCGCGGCCGGCCAAGGCCAGCGGCAGGGTCAGATCCTGGATCGGCGTGCAGCGGGTGAAACCGCTGTCGTCCAGGCCCTGCTGCAGCAGTGGTTGCAAATCGAAGTTGGTGAAGAAGGTATCGGTGAGTACGGTTTGTGACATAGGGAGTTGGAAACCTTGGCCTGACGGCGGCGTGATGTGCTGTGCCGCCTCAGGCGCCGGACGTCGGCGGAGGGCGGTGCAGGACGGGTGCGCGATGCGCAGCGAAGCGGCTCAATGTCAGGGTCAACAAGGTCGCGCCGCGGCTGGCGACGCCGTGTTTGCCGGCGGTCTGACGGGCAGCTTTGCAAGCCGCCCTTGAATCGTGCCCGGAGTTGCGCTGGAATGAAGACTTGCCGCCATGGCACCTCTTTCTTCCTGCCCAACCCGCGCTTCATGGGCACGTGAGTGTAGCTGATGACAGACTCCCAAGTCGCCATCTCCTTGTTTTCCCATGCCAGCCACCCCACCTTATTGACCCGCACGTTTTGCGCCCCCAGCCACGGAGATCCCCGGTGAGCGACCTGATTACCCATGTGAACGACGACGCCTTCGAGCAGCAGGTGCTCAAGTCCGAAACCCCGGTGCTGCTGGATTTCTGGGCGGAATGGTGCGGCCCGTGCAAGGCCATCGCGCCGATGCTCGACGAGCTGGCCCAGCAGTACGAAGGCAAGCTGCGCATCGTCAAAGTGAATATCGACCAGAACCAGCAGACCCCGCGCGCCTATGGCGTACGCGGCATCCCGACCCTGATGGTGTTCAAGAACGGCAAGGTCGAGGCGACCCAGATCGGCGCCGTCAGCAAGGGTCAGCTGACCCAGATGATCGACAAGGCCATCTGACCCACTGTTGCAAACCCGCTGCATGGAGCCTGTCCGGCTTGACCCGACAGGCTCGCAAAGGCTTTACGCCGATATGCGGCGGGTGCTAGATTCATCGCGTCCGTCGGGACAGTCCTGTCCCCCAGCGCCTTCCGCGCGACGCACACCCTCCCTCCTGTAATTCAACGGCGCCCCGCGAGGATTGCCCGTGTCCGATACCGAAAACACTATGTCCAACGACGCCAAGAGCGCCGATACCAAGCCTGTTGCCGATGGCAAGCCCGAGCCGCGTCCACGCGCACCGCGCCGTACGGCGGCAGCGATCGCGGCCGCCAAGGCCGGGAATGCGCCGGGTGCCGACAAGCCGGTTGCGACTGCACCAGCGTCCACTGCGCCTGCAGCCGCTTCGGCGCCGATCGCTACGCCACCGGCCTACAACGAAGCACCGCCACCACGGGTAGCGCTGGAACCGCGTGAACCGGCTCCTTACCCGAGCCAAGGTCAGGATCAGGCAGCAAACCCCAATCAGGGTCAGGGCCAGAATCCGAATCAAGCGCAGGGTCAGAACCCGGCGCAGGGCCAGAACCCGAATCAGGGTCAGGGTCAGAACCCGGGCCAGAACCCGAACAACTCCAATAACCCCCGCGAAGGTCGCGACGGCCGTGGCCGGCGCCGGCGCAACGAGCGCGGCGGCAACCCGAACCAGCCGCAGCAAGGTCGTCCGCAAAACCATCCGCGCCCCAACCCGAACGGCCTGCCGGTGGACGACGACAACGCCGATCCGGGCAGCAACGACCGGGTGATCAACCTCACCGAACTGAAGCGCAAGAACGCGATCCAGCTGCTGGAGTTCGCCGAGTCGCTGGGTGTGCACGAAGGCGTCGCCCGCGCGCGCAAGCAGGACGTGATCTTCAACGTGCTCAAGGCGCACGCCCGCTCCGGCGGCGGCATCTGGGCCGAAGGCGTGCTGGAAATCCTGCAGGACGGCTTCGGCTTCCTGCGCTCGGCCGACGAGTCCTACCTCGCCGGCCCGGACGACATCTACGTGTCGCCCAGCCAGATCCGCCGTTTCAACCTGCGCACCGGTGACTACATCACCGGGCGCGTGCGCCACCCGAAGGAAGGCGAGCGCTACTTCGCCATGCTGCGCGTCGACGACATCAACGGCGATCCGCCGGAAGCGTCGAAGAACAAGATGCTGTTCGAGAACCTCACCCCGCTGTTCCCGCGCAAGGCGTTCAAGCTGGAGCGCGGCAACGGATCGAGCGAGGACATCACCGGCCGCATCCTTGACCTGATCGCGCCGATCGGCAAAGGCCAGCGCGGCCTGATCGTCTCCCAGCCGAAGTCCGGCAAGACGATGATGCTGCAGAACATCGCCCAGGCGATCCAGTACAACCATCCCGAAGCGCACCTGATCATGCTGTTGATCGACGAGCGCCCGGAGGAAGTCACCGAGATCGCCCGCACCGTGCGCGCCGAAGTCATCAGCTCCACCTTCGACGAGCCCGCCGTGCGCCATGTGCAGGTCGCCGAGATGGTGATCGAGCGGGCCAAGCGCCTGGTCGAGCACAAGAAGGACGTGATCATCCTGCTCGACTCGATCACCCGTCTGGCGCGTGCCTACAACACCGTGATCCCGAGCTCCGGCAAGGTGCTCACCGGTGGCGTCGACGCCAATGCGCTGCAGCGTCCGAAGCGTTTCTTCGGCGCTGCCCGCAACGTCGAGGAAGGCGGCTCGCTGACCATCATCGCCACTGCGCTGACCGAAACCGGCAGCAAGATGGACGAGGTGATCTACGAGGAATTCAAGGGCACCGGCAACATGGAAGTGCACCTGAGCCGCCGCATCTCCGAAAAGCGCGTCTACCCGGCAATCGACATCAACCGTTCCGGCACCCGCCGCGAGGATCTGCTGATCGAACCGGACATGCTTTCCAAGATCTGGATCCTGCGCAAACTGCTGCACCCGATGGACGAACTGGCGGCGATGGAATTCATGCTCGACAAGATGAAGAACACCAAGTCCAACGACGAGTTCTTCAATTCGATGAAGCGCTGAGAGCAGGGCCGGCCACACCGGCCCTGCTTCTTTCCGTTCCGTCTGTCGTTTCCGGGCACCGTGAATCCCACCTTCGCCGACCATCAGCAGGCCAAAGAAAAGGAACTTCGTCATGGGCGCCCCTCGCCCCTCACCTGCCAGCGGTCACGCCAACAACTTCGACGGGTTGCGGCTCGTCGCCTCACTGATGGTGCTGGTTTCCCACCAGTTCGTGCTTCTTGGCATGCACGAATCCACGCTGGCAGACGGCATGACGCTCGGCTCCATCGCGGTGGCGATGTTCTTCATCATGAGCGGCTACCTAGTGACCGAAAGCTGGTATCACGATCCGCACATCATGCGTTTCGCCATGCGCCGGTTCCTGCGCATCTGGCCCGCACTGATCGTCGCGACGCTGGTAATCGTGGTCGTGGGAGCCGTGGTCACCTCGTTGCCGCCGCACGAATACTTCGGCCGCGAGACACGCCGCTTCATCACCTTCAACGCCCAGTTGCGCCCCCACTACACGCTGTCCGGGGTGTTCGGCACGACGCCGACCAACGCCAGCCTATCGGCAGTCAATGGCAGCTGGTGGACCATTCCGCTCGAGGCAAAATGCTATGCCTACGTAGCCGTGCTCGGCGCCATCGGCCTGCGACGGAGGGTATTCACCCTGCTCGCACTGGTCGCCGTCGCGGTTATGTATGCCAAGACGCTGCCCGGGCACGCCCAAGAAAACACCTTCGACAACGTTTGCTACTTCTACACAGCCTTCTTCCTGACCGGTGTCTGCACACGCCAGTTCGCCGCTGAAATCAGTCGGCGACGCATGCTCGTGGCAGCCGCCATGGCAATCTGCCTGCTTGCCGCTGCGCTGCTTCAGCATGCGCGACTGGTGCAATGGGCCGTGCTGGTGCCGTTTACTTTGTGGTTCGGACAGCAAAGCACTCCCGGGCTGCGTTCGGCGGCCCGCTTCGGCGACCTGTCCTACAGCGCCTATCTGTATGCCTACTTCGTGCAGCAGCTGAGCGTGCATCTGTGGCCAGCCGTGCCGTCCTACCTGGCGACAGCAGGAGTCGCGACCATCGTTACTCTTCTGATCGCATGGTGCTCATGGCATGCGGTGGAGGCGCCGGCGCTGTCGCTGAAACGTCGACTTCGCGCCTGGTTTCCGGACTTCGCCGCCTGATCCAGCTCAGGGCGCGCTCGATCGCGCGCTGCTCCAATGGGCTGCCCGGCCCCGCATTCTACGACACCCCTTTTCGTCGCCCTGCGCCGCCCCCATAGTGTCGGCTTCCCCAGCGAGGCTTTGCCCGTGTCCATACCCAGTGCCGTCAAGAGCACCCCGATTGCGGGCCGCCAGCAGCTGACCGATTACCTCGCCGCCGGCGAGAAGCCGCGCGAGGCGTGGCGTATCGGCACCGAGCACGAGAAGTTCGGCTTTCTCACCGACACGCTGCGCCCACCCACGTTCGAGGGTGAGCGCGGCATCAAGCTGCTGCTGGAAACCATCGCCACCCGCTACGGCTGGGACGTCGCCCGCGAAGGCGAGAATCCGGTCGCTCTTTCACGGGATGCTGCCTCGATCACGTTGGAACCGGCCGGCCAGCTGGAGCTGTCCGGCGCACCGCTGGAGACGATCCACCAGACCTGTCGCGAGGTGAACTCGCATCTGGAGGAAGTGCGCTCGATCGCCGACGGCATGGGCCTCGGCTTCCTCGGCATGGGCTTTCAGCCGAAGTGGCGCCGCAACGAGATGCCGTGGATGCCCAAGGGCCGCTACAAGATCATGCGTGAGTACATGCCCAAGGTCGGCTCGCTCGGGCTGGACATGATGACGCGTACCTGCACGGTGCAGGTGAATCTGGATTTCTCGTCCGAAGCGGACATGATCAAGAAATTCCGCACCAGCCTGGCGCTGCAGCCGATTGCCACCGCGCTATTTGCTGATTCGCCGTTCACGGAAGGACGTCCAAACGGCTATCTGTCATATCGCTCGCACATCTGGGAAGACACCGACCCAGACCGCACCGGGATGCTCGACTTCGTGTTCGCCGACGGCTTCGGCTACGAGCGCTACGTCGACTACATCCTCGACGTGCCGATGTATTTCAGCTACCAGGACGGCAAGTACATCGATCTGGCCGGCCAGGATTTCAAGCAGTTCATGGCCGGCGAATTGTCGCTACTGCCGGGCACGCACGCGACCATGAAGGACTTCGCCGATCACCTCACCACCGCCTTCCCCGAGGTACGCCTGAAACAGTACCTGGAGATGCGTGGCGCCGATGGCGGCCCGTGGAACCGGCTGTGCGCCCTGCCTGCATTCTGGGTCGGCCTGCTGTATGACGATGAGGCGCTGGATGCTGCGTGGGATCTGGTCAAGGACTTCAGCCGCGAGGAACGCCATGCACTGCGCGACGGCGTGCCAAAACACGCATTGAAGCTGCCGTTCCGTGGCCGCACGGTGCGCGAGCTTGCCGCGGAAGCGCTGAAGATCGCCGGCCATGGCCTCAAGCGCCGTGCCCGCCTCAACAAGAACGGTGCCGACGAAAGCATCTTCCTCGAACCGATGATCGAGATCGTGCAGGCCAACCAAACCCCGGCCGAACGCAAGCTGGAACTGTTCCACGGCACATGGAACGGCAGCGTCGATCCGGTGTTCCGCGAGTTTGCGTACTGAACTGACGCGGCGGCAGTAGTCGCATCCATCCAGCCTGCACGTGGCATCCAGCGTGCAGGCTGGGCAAGCGGTTTCGGCGTTAGGCTTGGCTCATGCGAAGCAGCCCTTTCTCATCCGCCATCCTCGCCGCACTGGCAGCGGCGGCACTTTTCGGTGCCAGCACGCCGTTCGCCAAGGCGCTGCTCGGCCATACCCCGCCGATCCTGCTGGCCGGCCTGCTCTATCTGGGCAGCGGTACCGGGCTGGGCCTGATCCGCCTGCTGCGCGATCATGGCTGGCGCCGGCCAGACCTGCCGCTGCCCGAGTGGTTATGGCTGTCGGCCGCGATCGGATGCGGCGGCGTGCTCGGGCCGGTGCTGCTGATGCTGGGCCTGACGCGCACCTCGGCGGCTTCGGCGTCACTGTTGCTGAACATGGAAGCGGTGCTGACCGCGCTGCTGGCGTGGCTCGCCTTTCGCGAGAACGCCGATCGCCGCATCGTGCTGGGCATGATGTTGATCGTTGCCGGCGGCGTCATGCTTGCGTGGCCAGGCAGGGCGCAAGGCATGGCCACCGGTTCCGGTGCGATGCTGATCGTCGGCGCCTGCCTGTGCTGGGCGCTGGACAACAACTTCACCCGCAAGGTGTCGGCCTCGGACGCGCTGTTCATTGCCGGGCTGAAAGGCCTGGTGGCCGGCGTGGCCAATACCCTGCTGGCACTGGCGCTGGGCGCGCGCTTGCCATCGAGTTCCTTGCTTGGCGCGGCGATGCTGGTCGGCCTGCTCGGTTACGGCGCCAGCCTGGTGCTGTTCGTGCTCGCGCTGCGCGGTCTCGGCGCGGCGCGCACCGGCGCCTATTTCTCGACGGCACCCTTCATCGGCGCCCTGATCGCCATCCTGGGTTTCGGCGAGCCCTCCTCGCCCGTGTTCTGGCTGGCCGCGGTCCTGATGGGTGGCGGCGTTTGGCTGCACCTGACCGAGCGCCACGAGCACATGCACACGCACGAACCGATCACGCATACGCATCGGCATGTGCACGACGAACATCATCAGCACACGCATGATTTCGACTGGGACGGCAGGGAACCGCATACACATGCCCACACGCATGCGCCGCTGGTCCACAGCCATCCGCACTATCCCGACATCCATCATCGGCACCGACATGAAACCCGCTGAAACGTCCTGACTTCAAACGCCGCCATGCCAGCTGCGTGCGTCCGGGACACCAGCCATGCGTGACGCCGCTACAGTAGGTTGGGCTGAGCGCAGCGATGCCCAACCTCGGGATGGTCGTCCATGTTGGGGTTCACATACGCTCACCCCAACCTACGCGTTCCATGCTCCAGCCACTTTTTCACAGCCGCTATGATCGTTGCCTGCCACCACCTGTCTGCTTCACAAGGATGACCGATGCCCAGCCCATGTCGCCTCGCCCTGATGCTTGCCAGCCTGTTGACCGGCACGTGTCTCGCGTCTGCCGCCCTTGCGCAGGATTCGACCGCACCAGTCCTCAGCCAGGCCGAGTTCAATCAGTGTCTCGCCGGGCTGCGGCATGGCGGCGACTTCGCACGCATCAGCGACAGCACGTGGCAACAATACACGGCCAGCCTTGCACCGGACGGCACTATCCTGCCGCTGCTCGACAAGCAGCCCGAGTTCACGCTGCCGGTGTGGGATTACATGGCGATGCTGGTGGACCAGGAACGCGTGGCCGATGGCCGCGCCGCGTACCAGCAATGGCTGCCCACGTTGCGCCAGATCCAGAGCTGTTACGGCGTCGATCCGGCGATCGTGGTCAGCGTGTGGGGCGTGGAAAGCAACTTCGGCAAGATCACCGGCGGCCGGCCGCTGGTGCAGTCGCTGGGTACGCTCTCGTGCTTCGGACGGCGCCAGGCGTTTTTCCGCAACGAGTTTGCCGCGGCGCTGCAGATCCTGCAGAACGGCGACATCGCGCCGGACAAGCTCAACGGCTCGTGGGCCGGCGCGTTCGGGCAGACCCAGTTCATGCCCAGCACCTTCCTGCATATCGCGGTCGATTTCGATGGCGACGGCCACCGCGACGTCGTCGGCAGCGTGCCCGATGCGCTGGCCTCCACCGCCAACTTCCTGCATCAGGCGGGTTACCGCACAGGCGAACCCTGGGGCCTGGAAGTGAAGTTGCCGGCGGACTATAGCGGCAGCTCCGGCCGCAAGAACAAGCACGATGTCGCGTACTGGACCGCGCAGCGCATCACCCAGACCAACGGCAAGCCACTGCCGACCAACCTGCCCGACACCGGCCTGCTGCTGCCCGCCAGCACCAAGGGGCCGGCCTTCCTGACCGGCAAGAACTTCGACACGATCTACAGCTACAACGCCAGCGAAAACTACGCGCTGGCGATTGCCCAGTTGTCCACCTTGGTCGGCAACCACAACGACAATATCGGTTTCGTCGCGCCGTGGCCTACCGATGATCCCGGCTTGTCCCGCGCCGAGAACATGGAGCTGCAGAAACTGCTGCTGGCCCGCGGCTACGATATCGGCACGCCCGATGGGCTGATCGGCACCAAGACGCGCAACGCCATCCGCACCGAACAAGGCCGGCTCGGCATGCCGGTGGATGGACGCGCCGGCCAGAAATTCCTGGCCGCGCTACGCGCGCAGCCGAATCCGGCTCACTGAGGGCGATCCCGCAGGACACGCTGCATCCGCCCGGTCAATCGCCTTCACGGATGGCCGTCTAGACGATAGCCCAGGCGACCGACTCGCCGGCGCGCATCGGCTTGCAGGTGGAGCCGGCCAGCGGGTATGCGTCCGGCACGATCCATGGCCGGCGTTCCAGCGCGATGCGATCCGTGTTGCGCGGCAGACGATAGAAGTCCGGGCCATGGAAGCTGGCAAACGCTTCCAGCCGATTCAGCATGCCCACCTGCTCGAACGCTTCCGCATACAGCTCCAGTGCCGCATGGGCCGTATAGAGCCCGGCACATCCGCAGGCCGTTTCCTTCGCCTCGCGCGGGTGCGGCGCGCTGTCCGTACCCAGGAAGAAGTGCGCGTTCCCGCTGGTGGCCGCCTGCAACAAGGCAGCGCGGTGCGTCTCGCGCTTGAGGATCGGTGCGCAGTAGTTGTGCGGGCGAATGCCGCCCTCGAACAGAGCGTTGCGGTTGAGCAGCAGGTGATGCGCGGTGATCGTGGCCGCCACGTTGGCCGGCGCGCCACTGACGAAGTCGACCGCGTCGCGTGTGGTGATGTGCTCCAGCACCATGCGCAAGCCCGGGAACCGCGCCTGCAACGGCAGCAGATGGCGCTCGATGAAAACCTGCTCGCGATCGAAGATGTCGATCTCCGGATCGGTAACCTCACCATGCAGCAGCAGGGGCAACTCGTATTTCTCCATCGCCTCGATCACGGAATACACGCGCGACAGCTCGCGCACGCCGGAATCGGAGTTGGTGGTCGCGCCTGCCGGGTAGTACTTCACCGCGAATACGCTGTCGCTCGCCTTCGCCCGCGCGATTTCCTCGGCCGGGGTGTTCTCGGTGAGGTACAGCGTCATCAGCGGTTGGAAGCGCGAGGCCGCCGGCAGGCTGGCCAGGATCCGCCGGCGATAGTCCTCGGCTTGCGCCACCGTGGTCACCGGCGGCTTCAGGTTCGGCATCACGATGGCGCGTGCGAATCGCTGTGCGGTGTGGGTGATCACCGAGGCCAGCGCATCGCCATCGCGAAGATGCAGGTGCCAGTCGTCGGGCCGAGTGATTTCAAGACGCGTGGGGGTCATGGGTTGCAGGCTCGGGATGGCAGATCGAGAGGAAGGACGCAGCAGGTCCCAGGGTCATTCGCATGGCAACCGATGCCGATTTCTCGTGTCATGGCAGCCAATGACATATGGTATCGCGCGGCTCCGCTCTTCTGCGATGCCACTTCGCGGCGGGGCTGAGCAACGCGAACCCAACCTCCGGGAGCTGACGGTTGAGGTTCGCCTTACTCACCCCAACGTGCAGTGTTCCATCCTCGTGGAGAGTCCCCATGCCACTGGTTCGCATCTCGCTCCGCCGCGGCAAGCCGGCCGCCCACCTTGCCGCACTGCGCAATGGCATCTACCAGGCCATGCGCGAAGCTTTCAACGTGCCGGAAAACGACCGTTTCATCCTGGTCAGCCAGCACGACGCCGATGAATTCGACTACGACCCGAACTATCTCGGCATCGCCCGCAGCGACGATCTGGTGATCGTGCAGATCACCTGCAACAGCGGGCGCACGGTGGAGCAGAAGCAGGCGCTGTATCGAAGCATCGCGGAGAAGTTTGCCGCCGATCCGGGCCTGCGTCCCGAGGATGTATTCATCAACCTGATCGAGGTGGCGAAGGAGAGCTGGTCGTTCGGGAATGGGATTGCGCAGTACGCGTGAGGTCGCTTTAGTCACCAAGGGTGATGGCTGCTTTCGATGGAAAATGGATTTCATGGCGTCATTACGCCTACGCTTTAATGGCGGTATCCGAGTCCCGAGCATACCGTTCTTTCACGCGTCGTTTACGCACGAATCTGCATAAAACCACGCGCGTCGCGAAGACATGCGCTTGGGGTGTGCCGCTCGCCATGCCAGGGACATGCCAAGCGATCGGATGCACCATCGCTTCACCTCACGCCGGGGAAAAGTGCATGCCACGCAGCGACAGAGCAGGTCGGAAACCGGGAACAGGGCGTATCAGGCCGCTCTACATATTCGCCACGACACCGCTGCTGTGGCTGTCGATGCTGCCGGCAAGCGCCGTCTATGCCACATGCACCAGCAATGCACCGCCGAGTGGAAGCACCGTTACTTGTAGCGGCACGGGCGTTGCGCCGGTGATTGCGCAAACAGGCAGCAGCAACGTCACCATCAACATCAGCCAGGGCGTGAATTTCGCCGACACACGCACCCTCAGCCCGGTGGCCTTCAGCGTCGATCATGCAAGCCAGATCACCAACAGCGGCGTCCTCACCCTCACGGGTGGCGGCGGCACTGGCACCAATCGCGGCGCCGTATTGCTGGGAGTCGGCGACAACAACAACCTCACCAACGCCAGCCAGGCAAGCATCACGACCACCGGCACCTACAACGACGGCATGGCCGCCAACGGCAGCTTCAATACCCTGACCAACAACGGCACGATCAGCACGGCAGGCCCCAATGCCTATGGCATGACGGCCGCGTGGGGCCAGACGATTTTGGGCCAAGCGAACAACACCCTGATCAACAACGGCTCGGTGAGTACCTCCGGCAGCAACGCGCGGGCGATGTCCATCCTCGGACAAAACGGAGCGATCACCAATACCGGCTCACTGCTGACCACCGGCGCGAGCAGCCCAACCGTCTACATGCAGGGCAACAATGACAGTCTGGTCAACAGCGGTACGATCCAGGCCCAGGGATCCGGCTCCGACGCGGTTTTCTCCAACACCGTCGGATCGAGCTTCACGGCCACTATCCAGAACCTCGCCGGCGGAAAAATCATCAGCCAGCAAGGCGCCGCCATACGTACACTCAACGGCACAAGCACCATCGTCAACGCCGGCCTGTTGCAAAGCACCGGCGTCGCGGTGCAGATGGGAAACGGGGTCAATACGCTGATCCTGCAAACCGGCTCGGTGATCAACGGTTCCGCCGATGGCGGCAGCAGCAGCGCTCCCAGCACGGTCATCCTGCAGGGCACCGGGAATGCCACGAACGCGTTCACGCATTTCAAGACACTGCTGGCGCAAGGCACCGACTGGAACTGGAGCGGCACCGGCGCATTCAACACGGCGCTGGTGCAAGGCGGCACATTCAATCTCAGCGGCACCGTCAGCGGGGCCGGTTCGCCGTCGGACACACTCACGTTCGACAACGCCACCGTGACAGGCGTCGCCGGATTCACGAGCTGGGAATCAATCGCCGTCACCAACGGCACCCGGCTCACCATGGATGGAACCCTGACGGTCGGTGACGCCACATCAGGCACCGGAAACGTAACGATCGATGCCAGCAGTACGCTTCTGGCCGGCAACGGTGCCAACGGCGGCATACAGCCATTCACGGCAGCCCGGCTCGTCAATGTCACCAATGCCGGCACCATCGACCTGACAAACGGCGGCATGCCTGCAGTCAATACGTTCACCATCGTGGGCAACTACACCGGCAACCAGGCCAACCTGCTGCTCAACACGGTGCTCGGTGTCGACAACTCGCCTTCCGACAAGCTGGTGATCAGCGGCGGCACGGCAGGCGGAAGCACCAACATCCATGTCACGAATGCAGGCGGCTCCGGCGGGTTCACAGCCACCGACGGCATCCTACTGGTGGAAGCTGCCAATGGCGCCACCATCGCGCCGACTGCTTTCGCGCTCAACGGCGGACAAGTGCAGGCCGGTGCCTATACCTATTACCTGTTTGAAGGTGGCGTAAGCGCGGGGACATCGCAGAACTGGTACTTGCGTTCGAGTGCGCCGCCTGCACCACCACCTGCTCCACCTGCTCCACCTGCTCCACCTGCTCCGCCTGCTCCGCCTGGTCCGCCTGGTCCGCCTGGTCCACCTCCACCTCCACCTCCACCTCCACCTCCACCTCCGCCTGCTCCGGCTCCGGCTCCGAGCACGCCAATTGCCGCCATGGGTACACCGGCGAGTTCAATTCTGAAGTGCATCACCCCAAGCGGTAGAGCGGCGCAGGTGCGGTAGCCTGCACAGCTTCACCGCCAAGTGGAACTGCACATGAGCTACACACACCTGAGCCAAGACGAACGCTACCAGATACAGCACCTCCACGGCGGCGGCTTTTCCGCAAACGAGATCAGTGCGCAGCTGCAGCGTGCATCCACGACCATCCGTCGCGAGCTTCGACGCAACGCGGACGGCGTGGGCAAGTACACCGCACGAGGGGCGCACCGCCAAAGCACGACACGCCGGCATGCTGCGAGCACACAAGCACGGATTCATCCGGATCGCTGGGCGGCGGTGGAGGCGCGTCTGGTTGACGATGACTGGAGCCCCGAGCAGATCACCAGCGAGGCGTGCATCAGCCACGAACGGATCTATCAACACATCGCCGCCGATCGTCAGCGGGGCGGCACGCTATGGCGGCATCTACGCTGCCGCAAGCAACGGCGCCGCCACCGTTGCGGCACGCCACGGCAGCGTCAACGCTTTCGCGGACGGCGCATCGCGCAGCGGCCGGCCATCGTGGCAACCCGCAAGCGGGTGGGCGACTGGGAGGGCGATACGATCGTGGGCAAGGGACTGGCGCGGGTGGTGACGTTGGTCGATCGCAAGTCTGGCCTGCTGCGGATGCGCCGCGTGCCCAACGGCGAGGCAGACACAGTTATGCGCGCCATCATTCACGCCTTGCATCCGCTACAAGCCCGCGTGCACACGTTGACGTGGGACAACGGCAGCGAATTCGCCGAACACGCTGTGATCGACATCGCCCTGCGCGCCAGAAGCTATTTCGCCGAACCGTACTCATCCTGGCAGCGCGGCAGCAATGAGAACACCAACGGCCTCGTGCGCCAGTATCTTCCCAAGCGATGCGACCTTGGCGCTTACTCCGACGCTGAGATCCAGGCCATTGAAGACAAGCTCAACCGGCGGCCTCGAAAACGATTAGGCTTCCGCACACCACAGCAAGTTTTCGATGTTTCCTTCAACCGTGGTGCACTTCGTAGTTGAATCCGCCACC
>JBOHYM010000023.1:0-60636 GCA_050737735.1 Rhodanobacter sp.
CCCACGTGCAGGCCTCCTTCAACAACACCATCGTCACCATCACCGATCGCCAGGGCAATGCCTTGTCGTGGGCTACTGCCGGCGGCGCCGGTTTCCGTGGCTCGCGCAAGTCGACCCCGTTCGCTGCGCAGGTGGCCGCCGAAAAGGCTGGCCGCGCGGCTGGCGACTACGGTGTAAAGACTGTCGAAGTGCGCATCAAGGGCCCAGGCCCGGGTCGCGAGTCGGCGGTGCGTTCACTGAACGCGTTGGGCTACAAGGTGCTCAACATCATCGATGTCACGCCGATTCCGCATAACGGCTGCCGTCCCCCCAAGAAGCGTCGAGTCTAAGGAGCATACCCATGGCCCGTTATCGTGGAGCTACCTGCAAACTCGCCCGTCGTGAGGGTGCAGATCTCAGCCTGAAGAGCCCGGCGCGCGCGCTGGATTCCAAGTGCAAGCTGGAAAACAAGCCCGGCCAGCATGGCGCGAACAAGCGCATGCGCATGTCCGACTATGCCGTGCAGCTGCGTGAGAAGCAGAAGGTCAAGCGCATCTACGGTGTGCTTGAGCGTCAGTTCAGCAACTACTACACCAAGGCGACCACCCTCAAGGGCAATACCGGTGAAAACCTGTTGCGCCTGCTCGAGTGCCGCCTGGACAACGTCGTCTATCGCATGGGCTTCGCGGTTACCCGCGCCCAGGCCCGCCAGCTAGTTGCCCACAAGGCGATCCTGGTCAATGGCAAGAAGGTCAATATTCCTTCGTACCAGGTTCGTCCGGGCGATGCGATCGCGCTGACCGAGCGTGCGCGCACCCAGCTGCGTGTACAGGAAGCGGCGACCGTGTTCGACACCATGGACCTGCGTCCGATCTGGGTCGAAGTCGACGCCAAGAAATTTGAAGGCACGTTCAAGTCGGTGCCGGATCGCGGTGACCTGCCGTCCGACATCAATGAAGCATTGATCGTCGAGCTTTACTCGAAGTAATCACCGGAGTTCTGCATGGCAGTTTCGTCAACTAGTGTGCTGCGGCCCCGAGGCCTCAGCGTCGAACAGCTCGGAGCCAACCGCGCCAAGGTGGTGGTCGAGCCGCTCGAGCGTGGCTTCGGTCACACCCTGGGCAACGCGCTGCGTCGCGTCCTGCTCTCCTCGATCCCTGGCAGTGCCATCGTCGAGGTTGAAATCGACGGCGTGCTGCACGAATACACCACCCTGGAAGGCCTGCAGGAGGACGTCATCGAAGTCCTGCTCAACCTCAAGGACGTGGCGATTCTTCAGCACACCGGCGATGAAGTCACCCTGACCTTGTCCAAGAAGGGCAAGGGCGTGGTCACGGCCGGCGACATCGTCGTCGATCATTCGGTTGAGATCATCAACCCCGATCACGTGATCTGCCACCTGACCAAGGATGTCGCACTCAACATGCGCCTGAAGGTGCGTCGCGGCGTCGGCTACCAGCCGGCCAGCACGCGCCAGCATCCGGATGATGAAGCGCGTCCGATCGGTCGCCTACAGCTGGATGCGTCGTTCGCGCCGGTGTTGCGCGTGGCTTACGAAGTGGATGCGGCTCGTGTCGAGCAGCGCACCAACCTCGACAAGCTGGTGCTCGATATCGAGACCAACGGTACGATCGGCGCGGAAGATGCGGTCCGCAAGGCCGCCGAGATCATCAACGACCAGCTGTCGGTGTTCGGTGACTTCTCGCGCCGCGAGAGCGCCACCGACAAGGCGGAGAAGAGCGGTTTCGATCCGTTGCTGCTGCGTCCGATCGACGATCTGGAGCTCACCGTGCGTTCGGCGAATTGCCTGAAGGCCGAGAGCATCTACTACATCGGCGATCTGGTGCAGAAGACCGAAGTCGAGCTGCTGAAGACGCCGAACCTCGGCAAGAAGTCGCTGACCGAGATCAAGGATGTGCTGGGCGGTCGCGGTCTTGCACTCGGCATGAAGCTCGAAAACTGGCCGCCGCCGGGCCTGTCGCACGGCATGCAGCTGGGCTGATAGTTTTTGCGGTAGCAAACCTCCAGCCGGAGCGCGTATCGCGCTCCGGTTGAGCACCAAAGGCGGCCATTCATGGCCGCAGTTGCTTTTTGCGATCCTGCTTGATCGCTGTGTGATTTCGGTTCGGCGAGCATGCGTTTATCCGCTTTTGCCAAACACCAAAGGTGGCCTTCCGTGGCCGCACATCCAACAAGAGCCTGTTCTAAAAGGGCTCCTCATAGCGGGTAACCGCGGGAAGCCGGACACAAGCGCCGGTTTTTCATAACAACAGACCTAGAGACTTTTGCCATGCGCCACCAAAAATCCGGACGCAAACTCAATCGCACCAGCTCGCACCGCGAAGCCATGTTCAAGAACATGGCGTCCTCGCTGTTCAAGCACGAGCTGATCCGCACCACCCTGCCCAAGGCGAAGGAACTTCGCCGCGTGGCCGAGCCGCTGATCACGCTGGCCAAGACCGACGGTGTGGCCAATCGCCGCGTCGCCTTCGCGCGCCTGCGTGACAAGGAAGCGGTCGGCAAGCTGTTTGTCGAGCTGGGCCCGCGCTACAGCGAGCGTCCCGGCGGCTACCTGCGTATCCTCAAGTGCGGCTTCCGTCCGGGCGACAATGCGCCGATGGCGTACGTCGAGTTGGTCGGTCGCCCGCAGGTCGAGGCCGTCGACGCCGAGTAAGTCCGGCCGAATAAGCCGGGCCGAATAAGCCGGTCGGGCAAGCCCGACCGGACTGGCGTTCAGCCGTCCATACACAGAAACCCGGCCGGGCAACCTGCCGGGTTTTTGCTTTGTGGCAACCGGCAACCCGAAAATTTTCCGCGGAATGCTGCAACCCTGCTGACAGCGCGCCGGCGAACGGGTAATGTCGTTGTTCCGCAACGCAACAAAACGCCATGAATCCCTTCCGCTGGTCATACCGTGTCAGCTTTTTCGTCGGCTTCCTGATCTGTGCGGGCCTGCTCGGCTTTGCGCTGTTTACCGAATATTACTGGGGCATGTTTCCGTGCCCGCTGTGCATTTTCCAGCGCGTAGCCTTCATCGTGATGGCGCTGTTCTTCCTGCTGGGTGCCCTGCATGCACCGCGTGGCGGCGCCCGCTGGGTGTATACCGGCGGTACCCTGCTCGGGGGGTTGTTCGGTATCGCCGTGGCTGCCAGGCATCTGTGGATCCAGTCGCTGCCGGCTGACCAGATCCCCTCCTGCGGACCGCCGCTGGACTACCTGTTCAGTGCGTTTCCGTTCGCCAAGGTGTTGCAGCTGGTGTTCACCGGTTCCGGTGAATGCGCCAAGGTCGAACCGATCCTGGGCTTGCCGATGCCGGCCTGGAGCCTGCTGTGGTTTATCGCGCTGGCCGTGCTGGCGATCGTGGCCACGCGCCGCCGGGCTCCACTGAGATGAATGCTTCCACCGTGATCAAGGCCGCACCCATGCATGCCGGTTTGCCTGACGCCTCCATCCCCCGTGACTGGGCTCCCGATTCCTGGCAGCAGCGCGAGGCGCTGCAGCAGCCGCAGTACGACGATGCGGCCGAGCTGGCCGTGGCTGGTGCCCAGCTGGCCCGCTTGCCGCCGCTGGTGACCTCGTGGGAAGTGCTGGCGCTGAAACAGTCCCTCGCCGACGCGCAGGAAGGCAAGCGCTTCCTGTTGCAGGGTGGTGACTGTGCGGAAAGCTTTGCCGACTGCACCAGCCCGATCATTTCCAATCGGCTGAAAGTATTGCTGCAGATGAGCCTGGTGCTGGTGCACGGCTTGAAGAAGCCGGTGCTGCGCGTGGGGCGCTTTGCCGGGCAGTACGCCAAGCCGCGTTCCACCGATCTGGAGATCCGCGATGGCGTGAGCCTGCCGAGCTTTCGCGGCGACCTGGTCAACAGCCCGGAGTTCACCGCCGCCGCCCGTCGACCGGATCCGCAGCGGCTGATCCAGGCGCATGCGCATTCGGCGCTGACGATGAACTTCGTGCGCGCCCTGATCGACGGTGGCTTCGCCGACCTGCACCACCCGGAATACTGGGATCTGGCCTGGGTCGAGCATTCGCCGCTGGCCGCCGAATACCGGCAGATGGTGGCCGGCATCGGCGATTCGCTGCGTTTCATGGAGACCCTGGCTGGACCGATCTCCGGTTTCTCCAAGGTGGATTTCTTCACCTCGCACGAGGCCCTACTGCTGCACTACGAGCAGGCGCTGACGCGGCAGGTGCCGCGCCATTCCGGCTTCTTCAACCTGTCCGCCCATTTCCCGTGGATCGGCATGCGCACGGCCGCGTTGGACGGTGCGCACGTGGAGTACTTCCGCGGCATCCGCAATCCGATTGCGGTGAAAGTCGGCCCCTCGGTGACACCGGCGCAATTGCTGCCGCTGATGGATGCGCTGAATCCGCAGGACGAGCCAGGCCGGCTGACCCTGATCCACCGCATGGGCAACGCGAAGATCGCCACTGCGCTGCCGCCGCTGCTGGAAGCCGTGAAGCGCGAGGGCCGTCGCGTGCTGTGGGTGGCCGATCCGATGCACGGCAACACCGAGAGCACCTCGAACGGCTACAAGACGCGCCGCTTCGACAATATCCGCGGTGAACTCGACCAGGCGTTCGACATCCACGCTGCCGCCGGAACGCGGCTGGGTGGCGTGCACCTGGAGCTGACCGGCGAGGACGTCACCGAGTGCATGGGTGGTGCGCGCGATCTGTCCGAGACGGATCTCGATCGCGCCTACAAGTCGATGGTCGACCCACGCCTGAATTACGAGCAGTCGCTGGAGCTGGCGATGCTGATCGTGCGCAAGTCAGTGGGCGGTCACGAACAGAGTTGAGGCCGCCGCCTCGATGCCATTGAGCTGCCCGGTGCATCGCGCGTCGGGTTATCCGCAGCACGATGTCCGTTGCTGGATCGGCGGGCACGGCACGTTGCCGTACGAGCAGAACACGCAGCAGTCGCCGGGCTTGGGGCGCAGCAATACGCCGCAGTGCGGACACTCGTGGAAAAACAGGCACGCATTGGTCGGCATGATCTCGGTGGATTGATGCCCGCAAGCGGGGCAGGTCAGTGTGCTTTGCAGGATCGGATCGGACATGGTGCAGGACCTCAGCGTGGCGCGACCGCCACCGGTTTGCCGCCCACCGTATCGAGAAATTCCGGTGGCTGCCAGGCATGGGTGTGCTGCTCGAAGCCGTACGCGAGCGAAATCAGCGTGGGCTCGCTCCACTTCGCGCCGAACAGCACGATGCCGATCGGCAGGCCATGCGCCCAGCCGGCCGGCACGGTGATCGAGGGATAGCCGGCCACTGCGGCGGGCTGTGAGGCGCCGCCGACGACATGGTCGCCAAGCACCAGGTCGGTGACGAAGGCCGGTCCCTCCGAAGGTGCCAGCAAGGCGTCCAGGTGATCCTTCGCCAGTGCGGCGTCGATGCCGTCCGGGCCGGCCAGTTGCTTCGCCTTCGCCAGTGCGTCGGTATAGGCCGGGTCGGTGAGCGGGCCCTTGGCCTGGGCCTGCTCGAACAGCTCTTGCCCGAACCATGGCATCTCGCGCCGGGCCTCGCGCTGGTTGAACGCGATCAGGTCGGCCAGGGTGTGCACCTGCAGTCCCGTCCGCGTGGCCAGGTAGGCATCGAGATCGTGCTTGAGGTCGTAACGCAGAACGATCGATTCCGGCGCGTCCAGTTCGGCCAGGTGCGGCAGGGTGACCGGGTCGATGATGATCGCGCCCTGCGCCTTCATCGTCGCGATCGCCTGCTCGAGCACACGATCCGCATTCGGTTCGGCGCCGGCCAGCTGGCGCACTACGCCGATGCGCCTGCCGCGCAGGCCGTTCGGGTCGAGAAAACGGGTGTAGTCGCTCTTGTGCTCATCGGCCTCGACGGTGGCCGGGTCGCCCGGATCGCTGCCGGCGATCACGCTCAGCACCGCCGCGGCATCGGCCACGCTGCGCGCCAGCGGGCCGGCAGTGTCCTGGTTGTGGCTGATCGGCACGATGCCGCGACGGCTGACCAGCCCCAATGTGGGCTTGATCCCGACGATGCCATTCATCGCGGCGGGGCAGAGGATCGAACCGTCGGTCTCGGTACCGATCGCCACCGTGGCCAGCCCGGCCGCCACCGCGACCGCGGAGCCTGCGCTCGAACCGCAGGGATTGCGGTCCAGTACGTACGGATTGTGCGTCTGGCCGCCGACGCCACTCCAGCCGCTGCTGGAATGACTGGAGCGCATATTGGCCCATTCGCTGAGATTGGCCTTGCCGAGAATCAGCGCGCCGGCCTGGCGCAGGCGTTCCACCAGCGCGGCGTCATGCGGTGCCGGTGCATCCGTCAGCGCCAACGAACCGGCGGTGGTGAGCATGCGATCGCCGGTATCGATGTTGTCCTTCAACAGCACCGGGATGCCATGCAGCGGACTGTGCGCGGCCTTGTTGCTGCGTGCAGCGTCGAGTGCGCCGGCAAGCTTCAGTGCATCCGGGTTCGTCTCCAGTACTGCCCGCAAGGTAGGGCCCGACTGGTCGATCTGCCGGATGCGTTCGAGGAACTGCCGGGTCAGCTGCCGGCTGTCGAGTGTGCCGGCGTCCATGCGTTGCTGCAGTTGCGCGACCGATGCGTAGACGGCAGCAGGCGAGGTTGAATCGGTGGCGAGGGCCGGGACAGCAGACAGTGCGGCGGCTAGTGCGGCGAGACGGACGGCTGAGCGGATCACGGTAACTCCCGGTTCGGCGAATGCGGCATGTTGTCGCGAACCATCAGCTTAGCGCCATGCCTGATCAATCATCACGGCATGCGCGCCTATATACGCACCTATAATGGGACGATGAACGCGAACACCCACCTGCATCCTGCCAAGCCGTTCGGTGCCGCGGCCCTTCTGGTGATCGCCATGCTGTTTGGCGCGCCCAGTCGTGCTGCCGACGCGCCACCGATTCCCGACACCTTGCAGCAGCGCATCGCCGCCTGCACCACCTGCCACGGCGTGCATGGCGAAGGCACGCCGGGCAGCGGCTATTTCCCGCGCCTGGCCGGCAAGCCGGCGGCCTACCTGGCGCGCCAGATGCAGGATTTCCAAAACGGTCTGCGCAAGTACGCGCCGATGGAATACACCGTGCGCCAGCTGAGCCCGGCCTACATGCAGGAGATCGCCGAATACTTCGCTGCGCAGCAGGTGCCGTATGCCCGCTCGCCGTTGCCGCCGGTTTCTGCGGCAACCCTGCAGCGCGGTGAGGAGCTGGTCAGCAAGGGTGATCCCGCGCGCAAGATTCCCGCTTGCGCCAGTTGCCATGGCAGCCAGCTGACCGGGGTGCAGCCATCCACACCGGGGCTGGTCGGCCTGCCGTATGACTATCTCAGCGCGCAGCTGGGCTCCTGGCGCACGCATACCCGCGCCACCGTGGCGCCCGATTGCATGGCCGTGGTGGCCAACCGGTTGAGCGAGTCGGACATCACGGCGGTAGCCGCCGCGCTGGCCAGTCGCCAGTTGCCGGCCGACACGCATGCCCAGGCGGCCGGTTCGGTGACGCCGCCGCTGCCATGCGGTGTGCTGGGCGCGACGGGAGACGGCGCATGAAGTGGCTGCGCCGATTCCTGCTGCTTATCGTGGTGCTGGTCCTGCTGCTGGTGGGCTGGCTATTTTTCGGCGGTGGTCAGCGGCCGACCTCACCGGCCATGAGCAAGGTGGCGGCCTCGACCCTGCGTGATCCCGCCCTGATCGCCAGGGGCGAATACCTGGCCACGGTCGGCGACTGCGCCGGCTGCCATACCGCGCAAGGCGGTGCAGCGCTCGCCGGCGGCCGCTCGCTGGCCACGCCGTTCGGCAACATCCCCGTACCCAACATCACGCCGGATCGTGAAACCGGCCTGGGCAACTGGAGCTTCGAGGATTTCTGGCAGGCGTTGCATGCCGGCAAGGGCCGCCACGGCGAACTGCTGTATCCGGCGTTCTCCTATACCTCGTATACCAAGGTCACACACGACGATGCGCTGGCGATCTTCGCCTGGCTGCAGTCGCTGCCACCGGTGCAGCAGGCGTCCAGCAAGCCGACCCTGGATTTCCCGTACAGCGTGCGCAACAGCCTCGCGGCGTGGCGTGCGCTGTACTTCAAGGAAGGTGAATTCAAGCCCGATCCGGGCCAGTCTGCCCAATGGAACCGCGGCGCCTATCTGGTGCAGGGACTAGGGCACTGCAACGAATGCCACGCGGCGCGCGATTCGCTCGGCGGCACGCCGCGGGACGCACACCTCACCGGTGGCCAGATCCCGCAGCAGAACTGGTATGCGCCGGACCTGAGCACGCAGCAGAACGGCGGCCTGCAGGGCTGGAGCGAACAGGACATCGTCGATCTGCTGAAAACCGGCCAGTCGGCGAAAGGCGCGGCGTTCGGCCCGATGGCCGACGTGGTGGCGACCAGCACCCAGCACATGACCGATGACGACCTGCGCGCGGTGGCAACCTATCTGGGTTCGTTGCCGCCGCGGGCGCAGCCGCTGGAAGAAACGCCACCGTTCAACGCCAACGCGCTCGTCAAGCAGGGCGAGAAGGTCTACACGCAGCATTGCGCGGACTGTCACGGCAAGGATGGCAACGGTGTCGCCGGCATCTATCCGGCACTCAATGGCAATTCCTCGGTCACCGAGCCGACTGGCATCAACGCGACCCGCGTGGTGCTGCTCGGCGGCTTTGCACCGCTGACCGCCGCCAACCCGCGGCCGTATTCGATGCCACCGTTCGCCCAGCAACTGAGCGATGCCGATGTCGCCGCGGTGGTCAGCTATATCCGGCATACGTGGAACAACAACGCGCCGGTGGTGCTGGAGCGCGACGTGAGCAAGTATCGGCAGACGCCGATTGATTGAGTGCTCGTCTATCGACAGGTCATGCGAACATCATCGTTGCCTGAGCTGAAGAGGCTACGTCACGCTTTCCCTGAATCGACAAGATAATCGATCACGGCGATGCAGCCCAAGATGATGCAGACGCACCCGCCGATGATCGACCAGACAGGAAACATCACCAAGTTCACCACATGCCGCATATATCCCCCTGTATCACAATGTTGATTCACCATTGTGGTGGCTGGAGATGACGCTTCGGCGACATCCGTTACATTCTTGCGATGTCTGCGCTGAGCCGCGAGTGTTGAAAACACGCATTCGAAATTCGCAGAACGCCGAGTGGGAAAAGTCGAACGTGGCGATTGATCGCAATGGTTTGCATTGATCGCTTTGCTTCAGCGATTGATAGCTCAAGGCGGTTTGCACCAATCCGCCAGCATCTGCCACAGCGCCAGATCCCAATGCCCACGCGCCTGACCCGATGGCGACGGCAACACGAACAGCTGCGTGTTGCCGATACGCTCGCCCTGCAGGCCGTAACCGACCGCATGCCCGAGCGCACCCTGCGCCGCATTCTTGCTGGTGAAGGCGAGCAGGCGTGGTTGGTGGCGTTCGATTTTGGTGATCAGGCCGGGCACGTCGAACGCATCGTGTGGCAGTTCGTGGTCGTTACCGCTGTGGCGCTTGGCCAGGTCGGTGAGGCCGATGCCGTAGTCGGGCAGCAGCGGAAATTCCGACGGTGCCAGCTGTCGTGGGGTCAGCCCGGCTTCGAACAGGGCACGCCAGAACAGGTTGCCGGGATGGGCGTAGTAGGCGCGCTCGGCGGCCGAGCGCTTGCTGGCGGCGGTGCCGCAGAACACCAGCTGCAGTCCCGGTCGCAGTACGTCGGGCAGGACGTGCTTGTCAGTCTGTCGCGGCATGCGGGTCGAGCCGGCCTTTATCGAGTATGAAATCGGTGAACTGGAAGCGCCCGTCGCGCAGCACCGACTCGCCGCGACGCAGCTTGAGCGGCTGGCGGAACAGTGGCCCGCCCCAGCTCAGCGTGTGGAATTCGCCACGCTCGCCGCACGGGTCGATGCCGGCCGGCAGGGCGTCGAGCAGGGCGGCATCGTAGGCGCGACCGCAGTAGCTGGCGTCGAGCTGCTGGGTGTCCACGCAGCACAGCATGGCGTGGTGGCCTTCGCGGACGAAACGCCGCGACAACGCGGCGGTGTCCTCGCCCCACAGCGGGAATACCGCGCGCCAGTTGTCGCGGCCGAGCTGGCGCACGCGGTAGTCGTGCACGTCTTCCAGGAACAGGTCGCCGAACGCGCAGTGGCGGATGCCCGGCCAGCGCATGCGCGCCTCGACCAGCGCCTGGGCATGGGCCTGTTCGTAGGCCTCGTTGCTGCCGGGCCAGTCCAGCATCACTTCGAGCAGGGGCTGGCCGAGTGCGGCGGCCTGTGCCAGCAGCACCTCGCGCTGCACGCCGTGCATGGCCACGCGCTGGTAGTTGCGGTTGACCGTGGTGAGCAGGCCGACGACCTGCCATTGCGGATCGGCGAGCAGCCGCTGCAGTGCCAGCAGGCAATCCTTGCCACCACTCCAGGCCAGCAGGATGGGTGTGCTCATGCGTGCGTGCTCATGCGTTTGAACTCCGGACGGTTCGACGGGTCACGATAGCGCGGCGGATACGGTCATGGCGGCCCATGCTGCGCCGGACGGATTATTTTGCGATATCGCGGGCCTCAACCCCATCCCTGCAGCCACTGTATGGCGATCTCCTGCCGGGAGCGGCGTAGGGCAGACACGGCCCGCCGGTTTTCCGATAGGTCGCCATGTGCTTCACAAATACGGCGGGCAGTGCCCGCCCTACGAAGCCGCCACCGTTGCTGGCTCCATTCAGGGCGATCGCGGATTCTCTGCATTGGTTCATCGACAGCCAGCGTGCGCAACCGCTATAAAGATGGTTAATTTGGGGAGTATGCGGTGAGTGAAGAAATCCTGATCAACGTGACGCCGCGCGAGACGCGGGTCGGCGTGGTCGAGAACGGCATGTTGCAGGAGGTGCACGTCGAGCGGGCCTCCAAACGTGGCTATGTCGGCAATGTGTACAAGGGGCGGGTGCAGCGGGTGATGCCCGGCATGCAGGCGGTGTTCGTCGAGATCGGGCTGGAGCGCGCGGCGTTCCTGCACGCCTCGGACATCGTGCGCCCGGCGCCGGCTGCCGACGGGGCGGAGTCGAACGGAAACGGCAACGGCCACATCCCTTCCATCAGCGAACTGGTGCACGAAGGCCAGGAGATCGTGGTGCAGGTGGTGAAGGACCCGATCAGCACCAAGGGTGCGCGGCTGTCGGCGCACCTGTCGATTCCCTCGCGCTATCTGGTGCTGCTGCCGTACGCGCGCACGCTGGGCATTTCCGCGCGGATCGAGGACGAGGGCGAACGTCAGCGGCTGAAGGACGTGCTGACGCCGCTGATCGGCGAGGCCCCGCTGGGCTACATCGTGCGCACCAATGCCGAAGGCCAGAGCGCCGAGTCGCTGGCGTTTGACGTGGCCTACCTGGGCAAGGTGTGGCGGGTGGTGCAGGAAAACATCGCCAAGGCGAAGATGGGCGATCGCGTCTACGAGGAACTGTCGCTGCCGCTGCGCAGCCTGCGCGACATGCTCAACGACGACATCGAGAAGGTGCGGGTGGATTCGCGCGAGACCTTCGAGAAGGTGACCAAGTTCGTGCACAAGTTCATGCCGCAGCTGGACGACCGCATCGAGCATTACGATGGCGAGCGGCCGATCTTCGACCTGTACGGGGTCGAGGACGAGATGCAGCGCGCCCTGAAGAAGGAGGTTCCGCTGAAGTCCGGCGGCTACCTGATCGTCGACCAGACCGAGGCGATGACCACGATCGACGTCAACACCGGCGCCTATCTCGGTTCGCGCAACCTGGAAGAGACGGTCTACCGCACCAACCTGGAAGCGGCGCAGGCGGCGGCACGCCAGCTGCGGCTGCGCAACCTGGGTGGCATCATCATCATCGACTTCATCGACATGAACGATGAGGAGCACAAGCGCCAGGTGTTGCGCATGCTGGCCAAGGGCCTGGCGCGCGACCACGCCAAGACCACGGTGTACCCGATGTCGGCGCTGGGGCTGGTCGAGATGACCCGCAAGCGCACCACCGAAAGCCTGGCGCGCCAACTGTGCGAACCGTGCCCGGCCTGCAACGGCCGCGGCGTGCTGAAGACTGCCGAAACGGTGACCTACGAGATCTTCCGCGAGATCACCCGCGCGGTACGCCAGTTCAACGCCCAGCAACTGCTGGTGATGGCGAATCCGTTGGTGGTCAACCGCATCCTGGAGGAAGAGTCCAGCGCGGTGGCCGAACTGGAAGAGTTCATCTCCAAAAGCATACGCTTTCAGGCAGAAGAACATTATTCGCAGGAACAGTTTGATGTCGTCTTGCTGTAAATCCGGCTGCTGTAAATCCGAGTGGGATCGCCGCGCGTGAACGCGTTGTGGCAACGGCGGCTGCATGGTTGCGCGCGCGGGCTGGGTTGGATCGCCGGTGTAGCGGTGATCCTGCTGGCCGTGACGGCGGCATTGGCGCAACTGCTGCTGCCGCTGCTGGCGCGGCATCCGGCGTGGGTGGTCGCGCAGATCAGCCAGCGTATCCAGCGGCCGGTCAGTTTTGCCTCGCTGGAGGGACGCTGGACACCGTCCGGTCCGTTGTTCGTCATGCACGACGTGATCATAGGGCCGGCCGCCGGTGAGCAGGGCAACATGCTGCAGTTGCCCGAGTCCGAACTGAAGCTGGACTTTGGCGGCTGGCTGCTGCCGTCGCGGCACCTGCTCAACCTGCATGTGCATGGCCTGCAGCTGGATCTGGCGCGCGATGCTGCGGGCTGGCACATCAACGGCATCGGCGTCGCCGGCAACGCCAACCAGCAGTCGTTCTCGCCGGGGCGGCTTTCGCTGGATCTGTGGCTGGAAGACCTGCGGGTGGACATCACCGACGCCGTCCTCGGCAAGCATTACACGCTGCTGGCGCCGCAATTGCGGCTGAGCCGGCAGGGCAGCCAGATCCGCTTCGGCGGCCTGTTGCAGCGTGGCGGCGTGAACACCGCCCTGCGCACGGCCGGGCGCTTCCGTCAGGACGGCAGCAGTGGCCAGATCTGGCTGGGCGCCGATGATGTCAAGCTGAGATCGCTGCTGGCCGGCATCGATATGGGCGGCTATACGGCCAACCATGGCCGTGGCCGGTTGTCGGCGTGGCTGGACTGGCGCGAGGGCCGCTTGACCAGCAGCCTGATCCGTTTCGACCTGGATGCGCTGGCGGTCACTTCGCCCGCTGGTGCCACCGCCAGCGTGTCGACCTTGCATGGGCTGGCCGGCTTGCGTCAGACCGACGATGGCTACGAGGTGCGCTGGGCCGGCGACGACGGCAGTGCGCTGGCACTCGGCCTGCATCGACCCGACAGCGCGCAGACCAGCGTCGGCGTAGCCGCCCGCGAACTGCAACTGGCCCCGTTGCTGCCCTGGCTGGCGCTGGCGCCGGATCTGCCGCAAGGCCTGGCGCAGTGGCTGGGCAGCGGGCAGCCGCGCGGTGAGCTGGGCACGGTCGCACTGCAATGGAGTCGTGCCGGCGGTCTGGGCGCACTGGACCTGACTTTCCAGGACCTGGCCATCGACCCGGTCGGCAAGTTGCCGGGGCTGAGCGGCCTGCATGGCGAGATGCGTGGCGATGCCGAGGCGCTGTCGCTGGAGTTGCCGAACCAAGCCGCCACCTTGCAGTTCGCCCACCTGTTCCGCCAGCCGCTCGTGCTGTCGAGGCTGGCCGGCACGCTGGCGTTCTGGCGCCAGGACGACGGCTGGCACATCGGTGCCGACCCGCTCGAATTCGCCGGTGCCGGCTATGCCGGCCAGGCGCGTGGCGAGGCGACCTTGCCGGCGCAGGGCGGGGCGCCGTTCCTCGATCTGTACGCCACGGTGGATCACGCCGACGTGTCGGCGGCCAAGCTGTTCTGGCCGGTCAGCGCGATGCCACCGGCAACCGTCGCGTGGCTGGACCGTGCGCTGGTGGCGGGCCAGATCGACCAGGCGCAGGTGCTGGTGCGCGGCGACCTGGCAGACTGGCCGTTCCATCACAATGAGGGTCGCTTCGAGGCCCGCGTGCAGCTCAGCGACCTCACGTTCGACTACGGCGATGACTGGCCGCATGCCGAGGGTGTCAGTGCCGTGGCCAATTTCATCAACAACGGCATGCTGGTCGAGGCCAGTGGCGGCCAGTCGCTCGGCGTGAAGGCGGACAAGGCGGTCGCCCTGATTCCGGATTTCGGCGATGGCCTGCTCGACCTCAATGTGCAGGGCAACGGCAGTGGCGCCAATCTGATGAACTTCGTGCGCAACAGCCCGATCGGCCGCCATGAGGCCGACACGCTGGCCAAGCTGAGCGTGGGCGGCAGCGGCACGTTCGATTTCCACCTCAGCCTACCGCTCGGCAAGGCCCAGGACGCCCAGCTCAGCGGCACCGCCCAGCTGCAGGATGCCGATCTCAGCGCCGCGGCGTGGAACCTCAAGCTGGACAAGCTCAACGGCCCCCTGCGCTTCGATCTGCACGGCATGCAGGCCGGCCCGCTGGATGCCGGCTATCGCGGCCAGCCATCCAAATTGCAGCTGGCGATCGCCGGGGCCAACAGCGACCCCAATACCGTGCTGTCGGCGCAGCTGCAGGGCAGTTACAAGGTCGCCGAGCTGGTGCAGGACTATCCGTCGCTGAACTGGCTGGGCCAGCTGGCCGACGGTCGCAGCGATTTCAGCATCGGCTTTGCGATCGCCAACGTGCCCGGCCGTGATGCACTGAGCCAGACGCTCAGCGTCGACTCGCCGCTGGTCGGCACCGCACTCGACCTGCCGGCACCGCTGGACAAGCCGGCGGCGGACAGCCTGCCGCTGCACCTGACGCTGGACCTGCCAGTCAGTGGTAGCAACCTGCAGCTGGCGCTGGGCCAGGTGATGCGTGGCTACCTGCGCCTGCCCACCACCGATACGAAACAGCCGCTGGCGGGTACGCTGACGTTCGGCGACCAGATGCCGGATGCGCTGCCGGTGAAGGACCTGCGCATCCGCGGCCATGCCGCCCAGCTGGACGTCACCGGCTGGGTGCAGTGGGCGGCCGCCGGCCGCGGCGGCAACGGCCCGGGGCTGGAAAGCGTCGACATCAGCGCCGATCAAGCTGAGTGGTTCGGGCATCCGCTCGGCACAATGAAGATCCAGGCCAAGCCGCAAGCCGATGCGTTGGGCGTGGACGTGGACGGCGCCGCGCTGGCCGGCAATTTCAGCGTGCCGACGCAGGAGCTGGGCAAGCGCGGCATCACCGTGCGGCTGCAGCGGCTGTACTGGCCGAAGAGCCCGACCGCGGATACACCACCGGCGACCGCTTCGCCGACCGTGCCGGTGGTCGATCCGGCCAATACCGGCGTCAATCCGGCCGCGTTGCCGCCGTTCCACCTGTGGGTGGGTGATCTGCGCCTGGGCGACGCGAAGCTCGGTGAGGCCCGTGTCGAAACCTGGCCCACGCCAACCGGCCTGCACATCGAACAATTGCGGGCACTGTCCAGCCGGGTGCAGATCAATGCCAGCGGTGACTGGAACGGCAACGCCACGAACAGCCATACGCACATGAAGATCAGTTTCGCGGCCGCGGACCTCGGCGAAATGCTGGGGGCGCTGGGCTACGACGGCCTGGTGCATGGCGGCAAGACGAATGACCAGCTCGATGCCAGCTGGCCCGGTGCACCCAGTTCATTGTCGCTGGCCACGATGAACGGCACGCTCAGCATCAAGGTCAACGACGGCCGCATTCCCGAGGCGTCGTCGCCCGGGGTGGGACGATTGCTCGGGCTGGTCTCGCTGGCCGAGCTGCCGCGCCGGCTCGGCCTGGATTTCGGTGATGTCTTCGGCAAGGGACTGGCATTCGATTCGATTGCCGGCGACTTCCATCTGGCCGATGGCAATGCCACCACCAGCAAGCTGGCGATCGACGGGCCGGCGGCCAATGTCCGTGTCAGCGGCCGCACCGGCCTGCGCGCGAAGGACTACGACCAGCAGATGGTGGTGGTGCCGCACGTTGGCAACAGCCTGCCGTGGGTCGGTGCGGTGGTCGGTGGCCCGGTGGGTGCCGCTGCCGGCCTTGCCGTGCAGGGGCTGCTCGGCAAGGGCCTGAATCATGTGGCGATTCGGCGCTATCACATCACCGGCACGTGGGACAAACCGGTGATGACCCTGGTGGAAAAGAGCGACATCCCGCTCAAACCGATGCTGACCGCACCACCACTGTCACCGGTGCCGGCATCGAGCGTGCCGCCACCGCTGGTCGCTCCGGCGCCGGCCGGCAGCGCGGGCAGTCACTGAGGTAGCCGTCGGAGTCTTGCTGACAGGCGGGTTGCGGCTTTAAAGCGGCCGGCGACAACCCCATGTGGGATAGTTCCTGATCGACCACAGACGAACGCAGCCCCATGGATTCCCTGATCGCGCTAGCCGAAAGCAAGTTGTTGTCCCCCGGCGGCATCGCCACCGGCGACCTCGACCGTGTGTTCACCCAGTTGATGGGTCCGTCGATCGACGCCGCCGACCTGTACTTCCAGCATTCGCGCAGCGAGTCGTGGCTGCTGGAAGAGGGTATCGTCAAGGACGGCAGCCATTCGATCGAGCAAGGTGTCGGCGTGCGCGCGATCAGCGGCGAGAAGACCGGCTTCGCCTACTCCGACGAGATTGTGCTGCCGCAGCTGCTGGAAGCCTCGAAGGCTGCGCGCGCGATCGCGCATGACGGCAACGGTGCCGGCCGGCCGCTGGCGCTGAACGGCGCGCGCCAGTTGTATCCGGCGATCGACCCGGTCGAGAGCCTGCCGAATCCCGACAAGATCGCACTGCTGCGCGAGGTCGATGCGTATGCGCGCTCACGCGATCCGCGTGTGAAGCAGGTCATCGTCAGCCTCGCCGCCACCATCGACACCATCCTGATCGCCGCCTCCGACGGCACCCTGGCCGCCGACGTGCGTCCGCTGGTGCGCCTCAGCGTGCAGGTGATCGCCGAACAGAACGGCCGGCGCGAGCAGGGCAACTCCGGCGGCGGTGGCCGCTACGGCTATCGCGAGCTGATCGAGAACGGCCGCGCGCTCGCGTTCGCCGACGAGGCCGTGCGCCAGGCGCTGGTCAACCTCGACGCGGTCGACGCACCAGCCGGCAGCATGACCGTGGTACTCGGCCCCGGCTGGCCCGGCGTGCTGCTGCACGAGGCGATCGGCCACGGCCTGGAAGGCGACTTCAACCGCAAGGGCAGCTCCGCATTCTCCGGCCGCATCGGCCAGCGCGTCGCGGCGAAGGGCGTCACCATCGTCGACGACGGCACCCTGCCGGGCCGCCGCGGTTCGCTCAGCATCGACGACGAAGGCACCCCGACCGAGTGCACCACGCTGATCGAGGACGGCATCCTCAAGGGCTACATGCAGGACAAGCTCAACGCACGCCTGATGGGCATGGCGCCGACCGGCAACGGCCGCCGCGAATCGTTCACCGCGCTGCCGATGCCGCGCATGACCAACACCTACATGCTGGCTGGCTCGCACGATCCGGCCGAGATCATCCGCTCGGTGAAGAAGGGGCTGTACGCACCGAACTTCGGTGGTGGCCAGGTCGACATCACCAATGGCAAGTTCACTTTTTCTGCTTCCGAGGCGTACCTGATCGAGGACGGCAAGATCACTCGGCCAGTGAAGGGGGCGACGTTGATTGGTTCGGGCCCGGAAGTGCTCAATCGTGTGTCGATGATTGGCAATGATCTGGCGTTGGATGAAGGCGTGGGCGTGTGCGGCAAGGACGGGCAGAGTGTGCCGGTGGGCGTGGGTCAGCCGACGCTGAAGATTGATTCGATGACGGTGGGTGGGACGGCCTCGTAACTCTTGGGGGGCTTCCGCGCCCCCGCTCGTCATTCCGGCGAAGGCCTCAACCCTCCACTCGTCATTCCGGCGAAGGCCGGAATCGCTTCTTCTTTTGTGGTTTCGAGCCAGAGCTTTCGCCCGCCTCCGGCGACCGAGTCACTTTCTCTTTGCGTGGCCAAAGAGAAAGTAACCAAAGAGAAAGGCCACCCCGCTTGGCGCTTGCCGCCCATCCATGGGCGGCAAGTCCGTGAGCCGTGGCCGGGCTTTTCGACAGGACTCCTGTCCTGGCGAAAAGGAATCGACATCCCTGTCGACTCCCGCTACGCGGCCTGTCGTCCCCGCCTCACCGCCGCACAGGGGCCCCGGGTAGAGCAGCGGGCCATCCTGGCCCGCACTCGGTGCGCAACCGCTGCGCGGTTGCGAGAGCAGGAAAGGCGTTCAAAACACGGTGTTTCCTAAGTCGCATGAAGCAGTTGTTTGGCCGCTTCCTCGCCAATGAATGCCAGCAGGGCGAATGGGTCTGTCGGGTTACTCGCGGTCTCTATTGTTGTGGCCAAAGCCTGACCGACGATAACCTCCCAAGGCTTTGTTGAACCGGCTATGGATACGACGAGCTGACGAATGTCCTTGATCTTCTTATGCCTCAGGCGATCCTCTGAAGTTGTAAGCTCCTTGAGCAGCGCAACATCCTCGTGTCCTTTGTTCTCTTCGATCCATGACGCGGCAAGCTTCTGAAACTTAGTCCAATCGATGCCCAGCTTTACAAGACACTCAGTTGTCACGAGTGCGTTCTCTATGGCGTAGCACTGCAAACGAAAACGAATGACAGGCCCTACCTTCGCAAGCGCCTCGGTTGTCCCATCTCCATCTCGAAGAGAGTAAGCAACAGGCTTGTCATAGAGCGCCGTAAGCATTGGTCCACTGAAGGACTCCAGTTCTGATTGCTGATTTACCGAGTGCGCCAGGACCGGAAAAATTCGAACGCGCCCCTGCGAAGATCGAGCAGCTTGTTGCCACACCCGCTCATCGTCCTCCCCCTCCAGAATCAGCATCGGATCGTGGCTAAGGCTCAGAGAAAGCGGATGACCGAAAAATGGCGCGATTTTCTTGATGTGATTCGATAGAGGCGCCAGGATCACCGTGTCTGAGTCAAACTCTTTGGTGCCAATAGCCGTGTGGTTACTGCTAGCCAAGGAACAGACGAGCGGCGTGCTGTGTGTGGCAATACAGATGACCACTTTCGCCTTCTGCTCTTCTTCTAAAGATTCAAGTTGATCCAAGAGGTATAGGCCAAAGCGAGCTTGCAGGTCAGGATGCTGGTGGACGTCTGGTTCGTCCAGAAGAAGGACGTTTAACTTAGTGGTATCGATGGTTCGAAAGAAATGCAGAACTTCTGATGCAAGTGCGATGGTCTCTGACTCTCCACTGCTCAACTGATCCGGGTTGACCGGGTCTCCGTTGGTGCTTCGAAATATGAAGTCAGGGTCATCTTGCTCAATCGAAACGTTGTTGAGTAGTCGACTGATCGGGTTGAGGCAGTCAGTCTGGAAGCTGCGACCGCGTGCGTCTGAATTCTGCAGTTTTCGTAGATACGCACTCTCTGCATTGCGAAGGTAAACATGCGACATGGATTTGAAGTTCGACGTTTGGTTTGACCGTCTCGCTTGTATTGTCCATTGTGGATTTCTCATGTTTGTTTCAGTGCTTGGCTCACGTTGAAATACTCCACTCCTTTCTGGAGTCACGTAGCGGACACGATAGTCGGTTTTACCCGTCATGCACTCGTCGAGGAGGCGCAAAAATCGACTCTTGCCTGAACCATTTCGTCCAAGGATGACGTTGATGCGATTCATTTGCTGGAGTGCAACCGTACCGCCATCGCTCGGCTTGTTGAATGTGAAATCTGTCATTTCCCCTCACCTCCTCGTCGTATCTGTACTACATGTTCTGTCGGCATCGGGTCAGGTTGAGTTTCTGGCTCCTGGTTGTCTGACTTGACTAAGCTCAGAGTAATGCCGGA
Organism: Rhodanobacter sp.; assembly: GCA_050737735.1. GTDB lineage: Bacteria > Pseudomonadota > Gammaproteobacteria > Xanthomonadales > Rhodanobacteraceae > Rhodanobacter. Next base: position 19,714 of record JBOHYM010000023.1, read on the forward strand.
TAGCGTTGCATCAGCGCGTAGGCGATCCGCGTACGCAACGAATCGTTGAGTGGCGCGCCGTTTCGCTTGTCGATGAAAGGGCCGTGCATCTTCGGATTGAGAACGATGACATCGGATCGTTGAGCGTCCCGGCCAGAGTTGACGAACCAGCCTGGCAACGCCACCACCGGAACTACTGGCACGGCCTCGCCGGCCGCTCCATGGAGAAAATTTGCCAGCCAGCGAGCTTGGTGTCGCGCCTGTTCCAAAGGCTTGCTGGTTACATGATCAGGAAAGCGAAGCATCTTGCCGTCGTACTCAACGTTGGCGCTTTGCTTGCCCTTGCCGGCCTTTTTGCGCGACTTGGTTTCAACCATGTACACCGCATGTGTGCCAATCACCACATGATCGAGGTTGAAACCATCAGCCGGGATGTCATGGAAAACTTGGCACCCCTTGGATGCAAGCGGTATCAATAGTTGCGCGGTCATCAACTCGGCATCCAAGCCCTCACGGACTCGTTGACGCTTGGCGAACGAGTGCATGAGCTTGCGGATTGTCCAGATCGTCATGCCCACGAAGAAGGTTGTCAGTATCCACTCGCCGATACCAAACCTGACTTTCGACCAGTCGAGCTGCGGCAATGCCCATGCGCAGAGCAGAAATGGTCCAAGGAACAAAAGCGTCATGAATGCTTCATCGATGCCTTCGCTGGTTTGGTCCAGTTCGCGCCGCAACTGCTCTCCCGGTCCGTGATGCAGTTTGTCAGTCAGTGGGGAGCGTCGTCCCGCGCGTTTTTGCGAATGGCGGATCAAAAATACGATCCCGACTGCCACAACTATCGGAATTACTGCTGCAAGAAACGGGATGAGTGTGTACATCAATTAGGCATCCTTGTAATGGCGCGGCGTCGCGCAAACTTGGGCGTGCTGCTTCCCGAAGGCTTGTATTTCTGCTCGTGTGAAAAACACGGGACACGACCCTTGATTTCATTTCGCTCAAGCAGCAACGCATACCCCTCTTTCTTCGGAGAGAATACGACACCAGCGCACGGTGGTTGCGGTGGGCTGCTTCTGCTGTTGCACTGGATCTTCTGAAAAGTGTGGGCCACGATGGCCCGCTGCTCTACCGGGGTCCCTTGTGCGGCGGTGAGGCGGGGACGACAGGGATGTCGATTCCTTTTCGTACGGGAAGGATGCCCGTTCGAAAAGCCCGGCACCGGCTCACGGACTTGCCGGGCAGGGATGCTCGGCAAGCGCCAAGCGGGGTGGCCTTTCTCTTTGGTTAGCTTTCTCTTTGGCCACGCAAAGAGAAAGTAACTCGGCTGCCAAAGGCAGACGAAAGCTCTTGGCTCTTAATGCAGCGCACGCTCAAGGATTCGCGACAAATCCCACTGGCACATTCACCTCAATCCACCGAGTGATGAACACCTCCAGCGCCAAGCTCGGGGGCACCTCGATACCAGCCTCCCGCACAAACGCCGCAGCCGCCTTGATATACGACTGCTTCGACAGACTGGAGGCCTGTCGAACAGCGGCCTGCTGCTGCCGCAGTTGGACGATATGCGGCGATGGCTGCCCCGGCTTGGCGAACTTCTGGTAGCGGCGCAACTCATCGGCCACCTGCTCGGTGTCGAATGATGCCTGCAGGGTGGCCTTGCGCGCTTGCAGCAGCTGGATCAGCTGAGCGGCGGCTTTCGTCAGTGCCCCGCTGCCATCCGCGGCGAGCAGCAGGCGGCCAAGTGGCGAGGGTAGGGGTGTATCCACGACCAAGGGAGCGGACTCGTTGAGCAGCTCCAGATGATGCAGGAAGCCAGCTTGGGGAAAGGGCTTCGGCGTTGCCATGGTGAACCTGTTTCCGGGGAGGCTTGTTACGCCTCGTCAGCGCCACTCTGCGCCAGATCCTTCAACAACTGAAAAATCTCCCGGTACGCTCGCGGCGGCTTGTTCGGCGTGTCCTTCTCGATGCGCGCCTGGCGCACCAGCGAACGCAGGTGCTGGCGGTCGACCTGCGGGTGTTCGGTGATCAGTTCGGACAGCGCGCCTTCGTCCTCGGCGATCAGGCGGTCGCGCATCGATTCGAGGCGATGCATGGCGGCGGTTTCCTGGCGCTGCTTCTCGCGGTTCTCGCCGAGTTCGGCGCGCACCGAGACGAAGTCTTCCTCGCCGTAGCGACGCATGACCTTGGCGAGAAATGCGAGCTGGCGCTTGCGCGCGATGTGCGCGGTGGTGCGGCGGGTGATGTCGATTTCGCGGCGCACGTCTTCGGGCAGGTCGAGCTTGGCCAGCCGGCTCGGTTGCAGGTCGACCAGTTGCTGCGCCAATACCAGCACGGCGAGTGCCTCGCGACGTTGCTGGGTGCGGCTGGGACCGTAGTCTGCTTCGTCCAGTTCGGTTTGATTGCGGCTGCGGCTCGGGCTCACGGGTTTCAGTTCCAGAAGGTGGGGCGTGGATCAGGCGTGCGTGTCGTCGTTGCTGGCTGGCTCGATGTCAGCTTGTTCCAGCGCGAAACGGGCAATCGGTTCGCCGTCCAGTTCGATGGTTTCGCTGAACATCGCGGCCGGGCGCACCCACAAACCGTGATCGCCGTAGAGCGCCTGGTAGACCACCAGCGGTTCCAGCGTTTCACTGTGATGGGCGGTGCCCAGCACGCGGTAGCGCTGGCCCTTGTAATGACGATAGATGCCGGCGGTGGGTTGCATGGCGTACTCCGCAGCTCTTTGCATTTCGTCGCCGCGGCCCCATCTCGGAGGTCCAGCGGTCGCGAACCGCCTATTCTACCCGTCTAACCCCCAGGAAAGCCCAACGTGAGCGAAGTTGTCATCAGCCAGGATCGCAGCCAGACGGACCGAAGTGAGGCCGAACTCGACCGACTGGCCGAGCTGGCCGAGGACGTGATCCGTCGTGCCCGCGCCGCCGGTGCCAGCCAGGCCGAGGTGGCCGCCAGCATCGACACCGGGCTGAGCGTGAACGTGCGGCTGGGCGAGGTGGAGACGGTCGAGCACACCCGCGATCGCGGTTTCGGGCTCACGGTGTACTTCGGCCAGCGCAAGGGTTCGGCCAGCACCGCTGACCTGCATCCCGATTCGATCCAGGCCACGCTGGACCAGGCCTGCGCGATTGCGCGCTACACCGAGGCCGATCCGGCCGCGGGGCTGGCGGACCCGGCGCGCATGGCCACGTCGTTTCCTGATCTGGATGTGTGGCATCCGTGGGATATCGACACCACGCGCGCGATCGAGCTGGGCATCGAGATCGAGGAGGCCGGTCGCGCGCATGCCGGCATCAGCAATTCCGACGGTGCCAGCGTGCAGGCCGGGCAGGGTGTGTCGGTGTATGCGAACTCGCACGGCTTCGTCGGACGCGAGCGCGGCACCCGCCATTCGCTGTCGCTGGCGCTGATCGCCGGTGACGAGGACGGCATGCAGCGCGATTACTGGTACGACAGCGTGCGTGCGGCCGGCGATTTCATGAGTGCCAGGGCGCTCGGCGACAAGGCCGCCGAACGCACGCTGGCACGCATGGGCGCGCGCAGCCTGTCGACGCGGCAGTGCCCGGTGCTGTTTGTGCCGGAACTGGCGCGCGGGCTGATTGGTCATCTGCTCGGCGCGGTGAGCGGCGGTGCGCTGTATCGGCGGGCCAGCTTCCTGCTCGACCACGTCGGCAAGCCGGTAATGCCGGCGTGGCTGAATATCAACGAGCGGCCGCGGCTGATGCGCGGCCAGGGCTCGAGTGTGTTCGACGCCGAGGGCGTGGCCACTGGTGACAACAGCCTGATCGAAGGCGGCGTGCTGGCGCGCTACGTGCTGGGCAGTTATTCGGCGCGCAAGCTCGGGCTGGAATCGACCGGCAACGCCGGCGGCATCCACAACCTGATCGTCGAGCCGGGTAGCGCGGATCAGGCGCGCGAGGATTTCGCCGGCATGCTCAGGCGCATGGGCACCGGTCTGCTGGTGACCGAGGTGATGGGGCAGGGCGTATCCACCATCACCGGTGACTATTCGCGCGGTGCGGCCGGTTTCTGGATCGAGCACGGCCAGATTGCCTATCCGGTCGAGGGGATCACGATTGCCGCCAACCTGCGCGAGATGTTCAGCGGGATCGTGGCGGTGGGTGCGGACGTCGATCCGCGCTCGCACCTGCTGACCGGTTCGATCCTGCTGGAACGGATGACGGTGGCTGGCGAGTAGCCCGGCGCGAGCGCATCCCGGGCACGACTGTGCTGTAGGGCGGGCACTGCCCGCCGGCTTCGCTGTTGGCACACGACAAGCGGCGGGCGGTGGCCGCCCTACGATTCGCATCGCCGTGTTATGGCGTGACCAGGTCTGCGGCCCCGCGGTTTGTGTCACAAGTTCACTCGGCAAACCCATCAGCCCCGTAGGGCGGGCACTGCCCGCCGGCTTTGCTGTTGGCGCACGACCAGCGGCGGGCAGTGCCCGCCCTACGATTCGCGTCGCCGTGTTGCGACGTGGCCCGGGCGGCCTGTGTCACAAGTTCACTCGGCAAAGCGTCCCAAGGCTTGCTAGCATCCACCCCACCGGCGCTGAGCCGGCCGGTTGTCCATCAACAAACTGTCGACTTTGAGGAGATACGCATGAGCGTTCCACCCGAGTCTGTCATTCCGCCTTCACCGAGCGAACCGCCGCTGGTCGATGCCCCTACCGCCGAGGAGCGCCAGTGGGCGATGTTCGCGCATCTGTCCTCCTTGCTTGGCGCCATTTTCACCGCGCCTTTCGGTCATGGTTGGGGCTGTTTCATTGGTCCGCTGATCATCTGGCTGGTGAAGAAGGACACCATGCCGTTCGTCAACGACCAGGGCAAGGAGGCGCTGAACTTCAACATCACGGTGGCGATCGCATTCCTGATCCTGCTGGTGTTGTCGGTCATGACCTTCGGTATCGGCCTGATCATCGCGGTTCCGCTCTGGATCATCATCGGCATCGCGTGGCTGGTCTTCACCATCATCGCGGCGATCAAGGCGAACGAGGGCGTGCGTTACCGTTACCCGTTCACGTTGCGCCTGATCAAGTAATACGTACTTTTCGCTCCACAAAAAGGCAGCCACATGGCTGCCTTTTTGTTGGGCAGGAATACCGCCATCAGTGCCGGCGGTTTGTCGAGTAGCGCGCCAGCTCCTGCAGCAAGACGCCGCGTTCCCCCAGCGGGGCGATGGCGGCGAGCGCGGTGTCGGTCAATTCCGCCAGGCGTGCGCGCGAGGCATCGAGGCCGATGATCGAGGGGAAGGTAGGCTTGTCGGCGGCGGCGTCCTTGCCGGCGGTCTTGCCGATCACCGCGGATTCGCCTTCCACGTCGAGGATGTCGTCGCGCACCTGGAATGCCAGGCCGACGGCGTGGGCATAGCGATCCAGCGCATCCCGCGTGTTCGCATCGGCACCGGCGAGCAGCCCGCCCAGTTGCACCGAGGCGCGGATCAGCGCGCCGGTCTTGCAGGCATGCATGTGTTCGAGTTCGGCCAGGCTCAGCTTGCGGCCGACCGCTGCCAGATCGAGCGCCTGGCCGCCGGCCATGCCCTCGGCGCCACAGGCGCGGCCGAGCGTGTGGAGCATGGCCACGACGGTCGCCGCATCGACCCGCTTTGCCATGTCGTCGGCGAGGATCTCGAAGGCCAGCGCCTGCAGTGCATCGCCGGCGAGGATCGCCATCGCCTCGCCGTAGACGATGTGGCAGGTCGGCCGGCCGCGGCGCAGGGCGTCGTCATCCATCGCCGGCAGGTCGTCGTGAACCAGCGAATAGGCGTGGATCAGTTCCACCGCGCAGGCGGCGGCATCGAGTGCCGTGTCATCGCTGCCCAGCGCGTGCGCGGCGGCATACACCAGCAGCGGGCGCAACCGCTTGCCGCCACCGAGCACGGCGTAGCGCATCGCGTGATGCAGCTCGGCAGGGGATTGTTCGGCTGGCGGCAGATTGCGGTCCAGTGCCTGTTCGGCACGGACGATCAAGGCTTGCAGGGCGGGGCCGAGCTCGCTGGATTCAGAGTTCGGGTTCAAACGGTTCGGCGCTTTCGGGGGCATCGGGGTCGAGCAGCAGGCGCACGCGCAGTTCGGCCTGTTGCAGCGACTGCTGGCAGTGGCGGTACAGGCCGATGCCGCGCTCGAACGAGGTCAGCGATTCGTCCAGGCTCATCTCGCCGCCTTCCATCTTCGCGACCAGTTGCTCCAGCTCGTCGAGGGAGTGTTCGAAGTCGGCGGCGGGCGGGGTCTTGCTGGATGCGGGAGCGGTCTTGGCCATGGCCCGCAACGCTAACGCAGCGGCGGTCCGGAATCAATCGGCACAACGTCGCGGAGGGCGTCTGGCGTGACCGGGATCAGCGTGCCGGCTGCCAGCGGGGCGAGGCGCCGGCCTGCCGGAAAATGGCGACGCCACGGCTGCTGGCCCAGCGGTCGGCCACCGCAACCAACTCGTCACCGGCATACAGCAACGGACAGGTGTTGCGTTGCCAGGGTGGCCATTGGTTCTGCTGGAACAGGTGGCGCAGTTCGCGCGTATGCGCATCGCCGGCGGGCTTGATGCGTTCGCCACCGCAGCGCAGACGCACGCGCAGTGGTTCGGCGAGGCGGGCATCGAGTCCGGTCAGCGTGAGCTTGCCGCCATCGGGCAGGGTCATCGGCTCGCCCAGCCAGGGTGATGCCCAATCGATGGCAATGGGGCGTTCGGGTGGCAGTGCCCACAGTCGCCCCTTCCAGATATGCAGCTCGGCACCGGCCCAGCGGATGCATGGCAGCTGGCCGGCGCGCGCGCTGCACTGGCGTTCGATCTGCTGGCGTTGTGCGGTGGTCGGTGCAGGCAGCTTGCGTGCATGCAGCCAGTGATCGAGCAGGGGCTCGCGCAGTGCAGGGTCCAGAGCCAGCCAGTCGGCGGCGTGCAGGCTGTCGCTGGCAGGATCGTGCAAGGCATCGAACGCGGCCAGCCATTGCTTGCGCAAGGTGTCCGCCGCGGCGCGGCTTAGCGCGGCGCTGTGCAGGATCGAATCGGTTGCCTGCGGCCAGTGCCGCGTCAGCTGCGGCAGGATCTCGTGGCGCAGCTGGTTGCGTGCCAGCCGGGTGTCGGCGTTGGAGGGGTCGTCGATGCATTCCAGCGCGTGTGCGGCGATGTAGTCGTGCAGTTGCTGACGCGGCAGATCCAGCAGTGGCCGCCATAGCTGGCCGCGACCGAACGGGCGCAGTGCATGCATGCCACCCAGCCCGTCGGGGCCGGCGCCGCGCAGCAGCTTGAGCAGGACGGTTTCGACCTGGTCATCGCGGTGGTGGCCGAGCAGCAGCCACTCGCCATCGCGCAGTTGCGTGGCGAGGGCGGCGTAACGCGCGTCACGGGCGGCGGCTTCCAGCCCGACCCCCTTGCCGGTGTCCACCTGCACGCGAAGCACGTCGCACGGCACGTCGAGCGTGGCGCAGAAGTGCCGGCAGTGTTCGGCCCAGTCCGCGCTGTCGGCGTGCAGGCCGTGATCGACGTGCAGCGCACGCAGGCCGCGTGCACGTGCCTGCGGCAGCTGCGCCAGCGCGTGCAGCAAGGCGGTGGAATCCGGGCCGCCGCTGAAGGCGACGCAGAGCGGCGCCGGTGGCGCGGTTGCCAGCGCGGCGAGCAGATGCTGGTGCAGCGTGTCGCTCACTTCTTTGGGACGCGGGGACGCACGTAGATGTGCTTGCCATTGCCGATGTGGCGTTCCTCGGTGTCGAACAGGCCGATACCCTTGATCAGTCCGCTCAGCTTGGCGTAGCCGTAGTTGCGCGAGTCGAAGTCGGGCGACTGCTTGCTCACGATGTTGCCGATGGTGCCGAGGCTGGCCCAGCCGGTATCGTCCGAGGCCGCCTCGATCGCGTTGCGCAACAGGTTCATCAGGTGGGTATCGCCGCGCAGCTCCTTGGCCGAGCGCTGTTTCGGCGCGGCCTCGGCTTCGGTTGCCGTGGTGCCGGCCAGCACCTCGGTGTAGATGAACTTGTCGCAGGCGGTGCGGAACGGCTCGGGCGTCTTCTTCTCGCCGAAGCCGTAGACGATGCGGCCGGACTCGCGGATGCGCGAGGCGAGGCGGGTGAAGTCGCTGTCGCTCGAAACGATGCAGAAACCGTCGAAGCGCTCGGCGTAGAGCAGGTCCATCGCATCGATGATCATCGCCGAGTCGGTGGCGTTCTTGCCCACGGTGTAGCGGAACTGCTGGATCGGCTGGATCGAGTGACGCAACAGCACTTCCTTCCAGCCGTTGAGATCGGGCTTGGTCCAGTCGCCGTAGATGCGCTTGACGTGCGCGGTGCCGTATTTGGCGATCTCCGCGAGCAGGCCCTCGACGATCGCCGGGCGGGCGTTGTCGGCGTCGATCAGTACGGCAAGCTTGGTGGTGTCGTGGGCCATGGCAGGGTTCCTGCAGAACGGTGACGGCATGGATGGTAGCGCCTCATCGGCGTTGGCGATGCATGCGTGCGCCACTCGCGGTTTGTGTGCTGCGGGTACGGCTTGCCATGAGGTGCAGCCTGCAGGATCCGTGGTCCGGCTTCATGCAGTCAGGCATGGGAAGCCATGGGAAGCCATGGTCGATCAAAACGAAGCCCCGGCCAGAGGCCGGGGCTTGCCTCGCACCTGGCGAACACGCGTGATTTCAATGGGCGTCAGAGTCACCGTTGAAGCCATAGGGCGGCGTGATGCCGGTGAAATCGCCGATGACCTTGGCGTCGTACGGTCCGTTGAGCTGGTTGAAGCCCGCACCAGGCATGTTGAGCGCGCCCTGCTGGAACACGATCTTTCCGCTCGGTTTGATCTCGATGACACGCTCATTGAACTGATCGCTGATCAGCGTATCGCCGTTGCGCAGCCGCAATGCCCGTGTCGGCAGCGGCGTGGGATTGCTTCCCGGATCGGTGTTGGTGACGTACTGCCAGACCACGTTGTCGTTGCCGTCAACTTCGACGATCCGGTTGTTGTTGGAGTCGCTGATCAGCGTGTCGCCGTTGTCCAGCCGGCTGGCGAAGGCGGCGCCATTCACGGTGCCCATCGCGGTGAACTGCTTGACGATCTGCAGATCGGGGGTTATCTCGATGACCCGGTTATTGCTTTCATCGGCGATCAGGATGTGGCCGTTTTTCAACACTTCTGCACTGTTCGGATTGCTGAGCTGGTTCGGACCATTGCCGGCTGTGCCGGTCGTACCGTATTGCCACACGATCCGGTGTTTCAGGTTGACCAGGATGATGCGTTGATTGCCCTGGTCGGTGATCAATACATGCGGACCGGGATGATGCGGAAAGCTGGTCAGGAACAGCGAGTGCACCGGCGCATTCAGCTGGTTCGGACCGGAACCGGTGACGCCTGCCATGCCGTACTGCCATACGACGTCGCCACGGTGGTCGACAATCAGCACCCGGTTATCGGGGCAGCCGTTGGCCGGATCGGCGCAGCCCGGCAGCGCCGGATTGCTGGGAGGGATACCGGTGCCGGAGATCAGCGTGAAAACGCCGAAGCGCTCGGCATCATTCACGCCCACGATGCTGTTGGGGCCTGGCAGGTCGGAGCCGTTGCCGAAATGCCACAGCACCCGATGGGTGTCGTGGTCGATTTCGATGACGCGGTTGTTGAACTGATCGGCAATGAGGATATTGCCATGCTCCTCATGGGCGGAGGCGGCAGGGGAGAAGGCAATGCCGCCGATCGCCGTGGCAATGGCAAGCGCGACAAGCGCGCGTTTTGGGATCGTCGCTGGTAGCGAATTGTGTGTCATGGGGGAACCCTCCACTTGGGTCAAACCGTGGCATGCAGGCCCAAGGGCAACCCCTGGCGATTCCGTGCTATCCACGCGCGATCGGGATGCAGCTTGACCGGTACTTTCGTGGGTTCTCGCTTTTACTTGCCTTTGGGGTTCACCGTTGCGGTACAACGGGATGACGAACGTCTAGACCGAACGCGGTAAGGGTGCGGTGTGTGCTGCGTTAAAACCGTGCTATCGAACCATCGATGCTATCCATCGGTTCACCTTGCACGCATGCAGGCTCGAAGTTCCGGCTGGAATGGCGAAAAAACCGCCTTTTTCACTGCAACGAATCGACTGCACATCCGGCAAAACATCTCGACGATAGCCAGCCTGTGTCGGCGTCGATCAACATGGCGAGCCTGATGGTGTCGTGGGCCAGGACGGCGTTTGCAGTAAGAGGGTTGTCGATGTTGGCGACTCGCTGCGAGTGCCGAATCGCTCAACGCAGCAGTCCGGCTTGTTTCAGTGCGGTGCGCAATTGCCTCGGTGTTATTTCATTCGACCAGCCACTGAACTGATTCACCAGCTTGCCGTGTTCGAAGATGTAGAACGTTGGCATGGCCCAGCTACCCAGCGCTGGCCAATCGCTGTCGCGCCAGGCAATGTTCATGGGCTGGCTGGTGTGCTCGCGATTCCAGTGCAGGACGTCATCCACGTTCTCGGCCTGCGAGCCCAGCCACAAGGCATGCTGTTTGAATATCCGGTCGAGTGTCGCATCTGCCTCGATATAGCGTGCGGCATCGGCAGCAAAGTGGCAGCCGGCGACCACCACGATCTGTACCTGCGCGCGCAGGTCAAATGCGTTGCGCGTCATGTGGCGCCCGTCCGTATTCACGGTGAGTACGCTCGGGCCGTCGTGATGCGGAGGCACCAGATCCTGCAAGACAGGCAGAACCTGCAGGCGCGATGACGGATACTCGATGGCCAGTGCATCGGCTGCTGCGAACTGGCGTGCAGCTACCTGCATGCTATGCAGCTGCACAACATCGTTGTCGGTCGCCAGACCCCGGCGCTGCAGCTCATCGAGGTCCAGTGTCATGTCGGGCAAGAAGGTCGCATCGTGCGATTCGAATGACGCCGTGGTCGCGGCGCGATACAACAGTTTCAGATCGCTGTCCGACATGGCCTCGAGTTTGTTCCGGGATTGTTCGCCGGCGAACAGTTCGCGGTAACGTCGTATCAACTGCCGGGATTTCAGTTGCTGTGTGACGTCGGTCAGGCTTGATTCGGACAATGCATAAAAGTTGTTGAAACTGCGTTCGATTCGACTTTCAGGACACCCGATGGGTACAGTGCACGCAGGTGCGTGCGCAGTCCGGGCGCCGGATTGCACGCCGTGAAGATTTGCGGCGTAGTCCTGTGCGCCAAACAGGGCCAGTACTCGATGGATTTCTTCGTTCGTCAGTTCAGCTTCGAGATCCGTTGGGTCGAATCCGCCCAAACCGTTTTCGCCGAATTGCAGGCTGGACAGGAAGCGCTTCTTCGCACCCGGCGACAGCTGATCCAGCGGTGAAGCAAGGGCCGGCGTGTCGTGCAGATACCGGGCCAGCGCTTGCGCAGATTTGATCGGCGAGTCGGTCGGCGATTTGATCGGTTTGGGCGATTGCGGAGTGTTGAGCGGAGCGGACGTAGGCGGCGTGGCACCCATGACCGCCGGCATCGTGACGAACAGGGACAGCAAGGCGATGAAACAGATGGCCTGCACGAGCGTCCCTTTGGCTTTATTCCTGATATGCGCCATAGCGACGCAGGCGCTGGTAGCGCTGCTCCAGTAGGTCGGGCAGCGGCATCGCTTCCAGCTCATCGAGCTGGTTCAGCAGCACGGCCTTCAGGCGTATCGCCATCGAACGCGGATTGCGATGCGCGCCGCCGAGCGGTTCGCGTACCATCTTGTCGATCAGACCCAGTTCCAGCAGGCGCGGGGCGGTCATGCCGAGCGCTTCGGCGGCGTCCTTCACCTTGTCCGGGCTCTTCCACAGGATCGAGGCGCAGCCTTCCGGCGAGATCACAGAATAGGTCGAATACTGCAGCATCAGGGTTCGGTCGCCGACGCCGATCGCCAGTGCGCCGCCGGAGCCGCCTTCGCCGATCACGGTGCAGATGATCGGCACCTTCAGCTCGGCCATTTCCAGCAGGTTGCGGGCGATCGCCTCGCTCTGGCCGCGTTCCTCGGCGCCGACGCCGGGATAGGCTCCGGGGGTGTCGATCAGGGTCAGCAGCGGCAGCTTGAAGCGCTCGGCCATCTGCATCAGGCGCAGCGCCTTACGGTAACCCTCCGGGCGCGGCATACCGAAATTGCGGCGCACCTTGTCCTTGGTGTTGCGACCCTTCTGGTGGCCGATGATCACCACCGGTCGGCCGTTGATGCGGCCGATGCCGCCGACGATGGCGGCATCGTCGGCATACATGCGGTCGCCGGCCAGCTCGTGGAATTCCTCGCAGATCACGCCGATGTAGTCGAGCGTGTACGGTCGCGCCGGATGGCGCGATAGCTGGGTGGTCTGCCAGGAGTTGAGGTTGCGGAAGATCTCGTTGGTCTTGAGCTTCAGCTTCTCGCGCAGGCGGCCGACTTCCTCGTCGATATTGAACGCCTGGCCATGGCTGGCATGGCGAAGCTCTTCGATCTTCGCGTCCAGTTCGGCGATCGGTTGTTCGAAATCGAGGAAGTTTGGGTTCATTCGCTGCATTTCATGGCACAGAAGCGGCTCAGTATACCGTCCCGCAGGAAAACGCGAGAACGCCGCCGTATGGCTGTGATGGACTCGACAGATGCCTGCCGCGTGCCGGCGGATTGCGCTATCGTCCGCCCCATCAAGCACGCCCTAGCCGGATTCGACCATGCCGATCAAGCCACCCATCGACAACGCCAAGCTCGACCGCATCGTGGCCGAGGCGCGGCGCAACGCCGAGCAGCGCGAATTGGGCTATCGCGAGCGCGCGCTGAAGATGTATCCGTGGGTCTGTGGCCGCTGCGCGCGCGAGTTCACCCGCGCGAACCTGCAGGAGCTGACCGTGCATCACCGCAACCACGACCACGATTTCAACCCACCTGACGGTAGCAATTGGGAGCTGTTGTGCGTGTATTGCCACGACAACGAGCACTCGCGGCATATCGATCATGTGCGTGGTGGCGTGATGGAAGTCGAGGATGTGCAGGTGGCCACCGGCAATCCGTTTGCCGACCTGAAGGCGATGATGGAGCGTGGCAGGAAATCGTAGGAGCGCACCCTGTGCGCGATGCTCTGAGGTATGAGCGAGCCAAGGACATTGCGCACAGGGTGCGCTCCTATAGCGAGGTAAACCTCAGCCCTGTAGGGCGGGCACTGCCCGCCGCTGCTGTTTGGTTGGGGCGCAAGATCAAAGGCTGGCGGGCAGTGCCCGCCCTACGGGACTGGTTTGTGCGGGACGGGCGGGCTCAATCCTGCTGCTTGATGATGCGTAGCCGGGCGGCCTGCACGCCTGGCAGCGCGCGCACCGCGCGCAGCAGTTCCGGGATGGCCTCGACGCGCCAGTCCTCGCCCAGTTCCAGGTCGGCCTGGGCGCCATGGTTGCGATAGCCGTGCAGCGTCACGCTGGCGCGGCCGCCGCGATAGCCGGCCAGGGCATGCTGCAGTTGTTCGACGAAATCTGGACCGATGCCGTTCAATTTCAGCTGCAGCAGTCGCGCATGCTTGCGGCAGGCGTCGGCCAGCGAGATGGCACTGCGGGCACGCAACTGGAAGCCGCCACCGGAGAAATCGTCGATGCGCAGACCACCCTCGACGATCAGCATCTGGTCGCGGGTGAGTAGTGGTGCGGTCTGCTGGTACAGCTCGCCAAAGAAACTCACTTCGATGATGCCGCTGCCGTCTTCCAGTCGCACGAAGGCGTCGCTGTCGCCGCGCTTGCGCACGGCGGTGACCATGCCGGCGACCGTCCAGGGCGTGTCAGGCCCACGGCGGAAGCGGTTGTTGTCGCCGTCATCGTTCCTGCGTGGTTTGGGTGGCTGGTAGCGATCGGCGATTTCGCCGAGCGGACAGGTGGAGAGCTGGGCCAGCTCATCCTTCCACGGGTCGGTGGGATGGCCGGACAGGTAATGCCCGAGCGTGTCGCGCTCACCCTGCAGCTTCTGCTCCAGCGGCCATTCCGGCGCGGTCGGCAGGTTGATCTGCACGACCGGCGTCATTGCGCCCATGGCGGCACCGAACATGTCGTTCTGGCCGGACTGCTTGTCGCGCAGGTGCTGTTCGGCGGCCTTGATCGCATCGGGCAGCTGCAACATCAGGCTGGCGCGGGTCGGTGCCAGCGCGTCCAGTGCGCCGGCATAGATCAGCGCTTCCAGCACGCGGCGGTTGAGTTTGGTCGGGTCGACGCGGCGGCAGAAGTCAGCCATGTCGGTATACGCGCCGTGGACACGCTCGGCCACGATCGCCTCGCAGGCGCCCTGGCCGACACCCTTGATCGCCCCGAGTCCGTACTGGATCACCTTCGGCTCGATCGCGACGAACATGTACTCCGACGCGTTGACATCCGGCGGCTGCACGGTGATGCCAAGCGCGCGCGATTCGTCGAGGAAGGTCACCGCCTTGTCGGTGTTGTCCATGTCCGACGAGATCGTCGCAGCCATGAACTCGGCTGGATAATGCGCCTTCAGCCACGCGGTCTGGTAACTCACCAGCGCATACGCAGCAGCGTGCGACTTGTTGAAACCGTAGCCGGCGAATTTCTCCATCAAGTCGAAGATTTCGTCGGCCTTGGACCCAGCGAGACCATCCTTCGCTGCGCCCTCGCGGAACTTGGCGCGCTCCTCGGCCATCTTCTTGGCGTCTTTCTTGCCCATCGCACGGCGCAGCAGATCGGCGCCGCCGAGCGAATAACCGCCGACGATCTGCGCCATCTGCATCACCTGCTCCTGATAGACCATGATGCCGTAGGTCTCTTGCAGGATCGGTTCGACGCGCGGATCGGGATATTCCACCTCTTCGCGGCCGTGCTTGCGCGCGACGAAACTGGGGATCAGATCCATCGGGCCGGGGCGGTACAGCGCCACCAGCGCGATGATGTCCTCGAAGCGGTCGGGCTTGGCGTCCTTCAGCATGCGCTGCATGCCTGAGGATTCGAGCTGGAACACCGCCACCGTCTGCGCCTTCTTCAGCAGCTCGTACGGTGCCGGATCATCCAGCGGCAGCTGGGCGATATCCAGCAGTGCTTCGCCGGCTTTCGCGCGGCGCACGTTGATCGCCTTCACCGCCCAGTCGATGATGGTGAGCGTGCGCAGGCCGAGGAAGTCGAACTTCACCAGACCCACCGCTTCCACGTCGTCCTTGTCGTACTGGGTCACCACGCCGCCGCCGCCGGCTTCGCAGTACAGCGGTGCGAAGTCGGTCAGCGGTGTCGGCGCGATCACCACGCCGCCGGCGTGTTTGCCGGCGTTGCGCGTGAGACTTTCCAGGCTCAGCGCCAGGTCGATCAGTGCGCGGGCGTCTTCATCCTGCTCGTAGGCTTCGCAGAATTCCTTGACGACGCGATCGGTTTCTTTCTTCGACTTCTCCGAACGGCCGAGCGCATCGGACAGGGTGAGATCGAGCGGTCGCGGTGGCACCATCTTGGCCAGCCGGTCGACCTGGCCGTACGGCATGCTGAGCACGCGACCGGAATCGCGCAGCACCGCCTTGGCCGCCATCGAGCCGTAGGTGATGATCTGGCTGACGCGGTCGCGACCGTACTTGCGCGCTACATAGTCGATCACCTCGTCGCGGCGATCCATGCAGAAGTCGATGTCGAAGTCGGGCATCGACACGCGTTCGGGATTGAGGAATCGCTCGAACAGCAAGTTGAACTGCAGCGGGTCCAGATCGGTGATCTTCAGCGCCCATGCGACCAGCGAGCCGGCGCCCGAACCACGGCCCGGGCCGACCGGAATGCCGTTGTCCTTGCCCCAGCGAATGAAGTCCGACACGATCAGGAAGTAGCCGGGGAAGCCCATCTTGATGATGACGTCCAGCTCGCGTTCCAGTCGCGCTTCGTAGTCGGCCAGCGTGTGACCGGCGGCGAGCGGCGCCAGTGCGAGGCGTTCCTGCAGGCCTTGCCGCGACAGTTCGCGGATATGGCTGTCGAGGTCGTAGCCTGCCGGCACCGGGAAGTCCGGCAGGTAGTACTTGCCGAATTCCAGTTCCAGAGTGCAGCGCCGGGCCAGTTCGACGGTGTTTTCCAGCGCCTCGGGAAGGTCGGCGAACAGCGCGGCCATCTCCTCCGGCGTCTTCAGGTATTGCTGGTCGCTGTAGTCGCGCGGCCGCTTGGGGTCGGCCAGCACGCGACCCTGGTTGATGCACACGCGTGCCTCATGTGCACTGAAATCGTCCTGCTTGAGGAAGCGCACATCGTTGCTTGCTACGACAGGCAGGCCGAGTTCGGCGGCCAGCGCGAGTGCGGCGGTATTCCAGTTTTCCTCGCCGTCGCGGCCGCAGCGGGTCAGTTCCAGATACAGCCGGTCGGGGAACAGCCGCGCGAGTGGACGCAGCTTGGTGAGCGCCGCCTCGATGCCCTGGTTCAACGCGATGCGGCCGATCTCGCTGTCGCGACCGAGCAGGGCGATCAGTCCGCTGCTCGCATCCGCGCTCAGCCAGCCAGCCTCGACCAGCGCCCGTCCGCCGTGTTGTCCTTCCTGCCAGGCGCGCGAAACCAGCCGCGACAGGTTGAGATAGCCGTCGTGGTTCTGGCACAGCAAGGTGAGTCGCCATGGGCGCAGATCGTCCGGCGGGCTGATCCACAGATCGCAGCCCCCGATCGGCTTGATGCCGGCCGCACTGCAGGCCTTGTAGAACTTCACCAGCGCGAACATGTTGCATTCGTCGGTCAGTGCCACCGCCGCGATGCCGTCGCGCACGCAAGCGGCGACCAGCGCCTTGATGCGGATGGTCGAATCGACCAGCGAGTATTCGCTGTGCAGGTGCAGGTGGGTATAGCGGACGGTCATGCAGGTTTACGCGGTGAATCCATGCAGGCTAACCGGCACTCCGCCCAGCGGCAAGATTGACTTCCGTGCGGTTTGCGCGATGCGGCGTGGCGACCGGAGGAAGTCCCTTTTCGGTGCGACCGAAGGAAGTCCCTCTCGGGGTGGCTGGAATCAGGCCGCCGGCTGGTGCCGTTGCTCAGCGGCCGCCAGTGTTCACGGCAACGGAAGGAGGCGGCGGTTCGAGCAGCAAGTCGTTGATCTCGCTCACCAGGCTGTCGAGCATGTTTTCGCCATAGCCGACGTGGACATGCGCCACCGTGCCGTCGCGATGCAGCATCACCATCACCGGAATGCCCTTGTCGCTGCCATACGGCTTGCCGATCGCCCCGGTTCGATCCCAGGTGATCAGCAGTCCCGGCAAGCGCTTTTTGAGCAAGCGGGCGCTGTGCACGAACGTGTCGCGGTCTTCCCTGGAGTCGACGGCCACGACTTGCAGCGGCAGGCCGCGCTGGGTGGCCAGTGCCTGCAGGCCAGCCAGCACCGGCATCTCCTTCATGCAGTAGCCGCACCAGGTCGCCCAGAAGCTGATCACCACGATCTTGCCGTGCAGTGAGGACACGCTCACTGCCGGGCCGCCCAAGGCCGAACCGAGATCGTCCGGGGGCGTGTCGCCGGGCTGCAGTTCCGCCGCATTCACCGCGAAACAAAGCATCAGCCCGAACAGTGCGAAAGCGATCCGGCGCATGTCATCCATCCCCCTGCTGATTGTCGCAGCCTAGCAACAGCAGGGACGGGGCGAAAGTTCAGCAGACATGAAAACGCTCGTCGCCCTCGTACTTCACATAGTGGTCGAGGCTGTGCACTTCCAGCGGATGGCGGTTGTAGTCGGCGTGCGGCGAGTTCTCCTCCGGCCCGGTGGTGCTCGCGAGCGGCGTGATTGGGGCGGCTTGCGTGGAGGGTATGGGTGCGTGGCTGTCTGGAAGCATCATGGCAGGACTCCTGCGATCTGATCGTGCGTGGGTCGCCGTGGAGATCGGCGTGCCCGGGTAGGGCGGCCGGTGCGTCCTTGCGGATGGCGGTTCCTGCATCCAGTGATGCGCCTGCCGCGAAAAGAGTTGCATGACTGATGGGCCATGCCGCTCGATCCCGACGACTGCGGGATGGCGTGACTGCATGTGCGGCGGGTCGCCGTGGTGTCCGTTAGAACAAGCGTGTCTGATCCAGCCGCAATCGCACCGGGGCAAAGCTGCGGCGGTGTTGCGTGCAGGGTCCGAGTTGCTGCAGCGACGCCAGATGTGCCGGGGTGGGGTAACCCTTGTGCACGGCGAAACCGTAACCGGGATGGATGGCATCGAGCGCAACCATCAGCCGGTCGCGGCTGACCTTGGCCAGGATCGAGGCGGCGCTGATCGCCGGCTCCAGCGCGTCGCCACCGACGATCGCGCGGCCGGGGCATGGCAGATCCTTCGGCAGCTTGTTGCCGTCGATCAATGCCTCGTGCGCGGCCGGTGCGAGGCCTGCTATGGCGCGACTCATGCCGGCCATGGTGGCCTGGAAGATATTCAGGCGATCGATTTCGTCCGGTTCGATCAGCACGATGCAATATGCCAGCGCGCGCTCGATGATCTGCGGGTACAACGCTTCGCGCCTTGCCTCACTGAGTTTCTTGGAATCGTTGAGGCCGGCGATCGGTCGATCGGGATCGAGGATCACGGCGGCTACCGCCAAGGGGCCGGCCAACGGGCCGCGACCAGCTTCGTCCACTCCGGCAATGAAAATGTTTTTTGTGCCTGCCTCATCGCTCGCGGAAAGCTTACCTGTCGGCATGTTCTTCGTCGATCAATTCGGCAATCGCCGCCGCCGCGCGATCCCCGGCATGGCCCTCCATGCCGCCGCGCAATGTCTGATGCAACTGCTCGAAGGCAGCGACGATGTGGCCGCGGCGCTCGCTGTCGCGAAACAGCGCGAGGGTGGCGGCGGCCAGGTTCGCGGCGGTGCAGTCGTCCTGCATCAGTTCGGGCACCAGCTGTCCGTCACCGAGATCGCAGGCGCGGGCGAGGATGTTGGGCAGCGAATAGATGTCGGTTTTCAGCATCTTCATGGCGCGCGCGATGCGATAGCTCAGCGGGGTGACGCGATAGCCCACGACCATCGGACGCTTCGCCAGCATCGCTTCCAGCGTGGCCGTACCGGAAGCCAGCAGCACCACGTCGGCGGCCAGCATCGCCTCGTGCGCATGGCCATCGAGCAGGAGCGGAGCCGCCTCGTCGTGCGGGCCTTTCGCCAGCAACTCCCTGAGCCGGGCATGTACCTGCGGGTTGGCGGCCGGGATCACGATGCGCAACCCCGGGATGGCGGCAGCCACCTGTGCGGCGGCGTCGATGAAGATCTGTCCCAGCCGCGCCAGCTCGGACAGCCGGCTGCCGGGCAGCACCGCCAGTACCGGCGCCTGTTGTGGCAGTTGCAGGATGTCGCGTGCGCCGACGCGATCCGATACCAGCGCGAAGCGGTCGGCCAGCGGATGGCCGACGAAGCGGGCATCGATGCCGTGTTTCGCGTAGATCGCCGGTTCCATCGGAAACAGGCACAGCACACGGCGGGCGCTGCGGCCGATCTTCTCTGTACGTTTCTCGCGCCACGCCCACACCGACGGGCTGACGTAATGCACGGTCAGCAGGCCGGCTTGTTTCAGTCGCTGTTCCACGCCGAGGTTGAAGTCGGGTGCGTCGATGCCGATCACCACGGTCGGCTGCGCCGCCAGCAGGCGTGCCACCAGCGCCTTGCGCAGCCGCAGCAGTCGCGGCAGGTGGCGGATCACTTCGCTGAAGCCGAACAGTGAAAGCTCGTGGATGTCGTACCAGGATTCGAAGCCTTCGCGCTGCATGCGGGCGCCGCCGATACCGACGAAGCGGGCGTGCGGATAGCGCTGGCGCAGGGCGGCGATCAGGTCGGCGCCAAGCTGGTCGCCGGAGTCCTCGCCGGCGAGGATGGCGATGAGCGGAGAGCCGGGAATCGGGAATCGGGAATGGGGAATCGCAGAGGCCGCGTTTTCCGGCGATGGCGGCTCGGTCACGGTCATGGCGTCATCGGACGCTGCGAAGCGAGACTGCCGGCAAAAGGCGGGTTGTTGCTTTGGCTGCGGACCATTCCCGATTCTCCATTCCCGATTCCCGCGCAAGCGCTAGCGCGCAAGCGCCCGCTCGCTGTGCTCGAGGAACGCCAGCATCGCGCGCACGTCGTCGCTCTGCTGCGCCTGTTCGGCCAGCTTTTCGCGTGCTTCCGGCAGCGACAGGCCAGCCATGTACAGGGTGCGGTAGGCGCGCTTGATCGCGGCGATGCGCGTGGCGTCGAAGCCGCGGCGCTTCAGGCCTTCGCTGTTGATGCCGCGCGGACGACCTTGCTGCTCGTTCGCCATCGTCACGAACGGCGGCACGTCATGGCCGACCAGGCAGCCCATGCCGATGAAGGCATGCGCGCCGATCTTGCAGAACTGGTGTGCGCCGGAATACCCGGCGAAGACGGTCCAGTCGCCGACTTCCACGTGACCGGCGAGCGCTGCGTAGTTGGAGAACACCACGTGGTTGCCGAGCTGGCAGTCGTGCGCAATGTGCACGTAAGCGAGCAGCCAGTTGTCGTCACCGATGCGGGTGGCACCACCGCCATCGCCGGTGCCGCGGTTGATGGTGGTGAATTCGCGGATCAGGTTGCGGTCGCCGATCACCAGTTCGGTGCGCTCGCCGGCGAATTTCTTGTCCTGTGGTGCACCGCCGAGCGAGGCGAACTGGGCGATGCGGTTGTCGCGGCCGATCCGGGTCGGTCCCTCGATCACCACATGCGGACCGATCACCGTGCCGTCGCCGATTTCCACTTCGGCCCCGATCACGCTGTACGCACCGATGCTGACATTGGCGCCGATGACGGCGGAAGGATCGATCAGCGCGGTGGCATGGATCATTTGTCGGACCTCGCGGCGCACATCAGTTCGCAGCTGGCCACTTCCTTGCCGTCGACGAGGGTGCGTGCCACGAACAGGCCCATGCCGCGCATCAGCCGCTTCAGGGTGACCTCCAGGCGCAGTTGGTCGCCCGGCACCACCGGTGCGCTGAAGCGCGCGTTGTCGACCTTGACCAGGTAGAACAGCGGGTTGCCCTTGTCGCCCTTGATATGGCGGCTGATCTGGGTCAGCAGGCCGGCGGTCTGCGCCATCGCCTCGACGATCAGCACGCCGGGCATCACCGGATGGCCAGGGAAGTGCCCCTGGAAGAACGGCTCATTGATGGTGACGTTCTTCAGCGCGACCACACTGACGTCGGGCACGATCTCGATCACGCGGTCCACCAGCAGGAACGGATAGCGATGCGGCAGCAATTGCTGGATCTGCTCCACATTGATCGGCAACGCCAGGGACCCGATTTTTTCACTCATTGTTGCTGTCCTTCTCCAGCGCCGACAAACGGCGCGCGTATTCGTCCAGATGTTTGAAGCGTGCCGCATTCTTCCGCCACTGGCGGTTCTCCTGCAGCGGCACGCCGGAAGAATATTCACCCGGCTCGCGGATCGAATGCGTGACCAGGCTCTTGGCGGTAATGGTAACCCGGTCGGCCAGTTCGAGATGCCCCAGCACACCGGCATTGCCGCCAATCATGCAGTAGCGGCCGATTTTTGCGCTGCCGGCGACGGCCGCGCAGCCGGCCATGGCGGTGTGTGCACCGACGTGCACGTTGTGGGCAATCTGGATCTGGTTGTCCAGCCGCACGTCTTCCTCCAGCACGGTGTCATCCAGCGCACCGCGGTCGATCGTGGTGTTGGCCCCGATCTCGCAATCGTCGCCGATGCGCACGCCGCCGAGTTGCGGCAGCTTGACCCAGTGGTCCTTGTCGAAGGCCAGGCCGAAGCCATCCGAGCCGATCACCGCACCGGGATGCACCAGCACGCGCTTGCCCAGGGTGACCCGGGTCACCAAGGTCACCCGCGCGACCAGCCGCGACTGGGCGCCGACCGTGCAATCGTCGCCGATGATGCAATGCGGGCCTAGCACGGCCCCGTCCCCGATCACCGCAGCGTCCCCGATCACACAGCAAGGGCCGATGCTGGCACTGCTGCTGACGTTCGCGCTGGCGGCAACCACCGCGCTGGGATGGATGCCCGGCGGTGCGGCCGGCAGGCGTTCGAACAACGCCGCGATTTTCGCGTAGGCCACGTAAGGATCACGCGCCACCAGTGCTGCCACGGGGCAGGCGGCAAGATCCTCTTCGCGTAGTACCACCACCCCGGCGCGGGTGGCCGCCAGTTGTGCGGTGTACTTGCTGTTGGAGAGAAAGCTCAGCTGGCTGGGACCGGCGCCGGCCAGCGTGCCGACGCCGTCGAGGCGGGTGTCGGCGTCACCGTGGCAGGGCAGGCCGAACCGTTCGGCGAGTTCGGCGAGGGAATAGGTGCTGTGCGCGATCAAGATGCTCTCCGTGACACTGCGGCCATTGTATCGGCAGCCAGCCGCCCTGCGCGGCGCTGCCGTGCCACAAAGCAGAAAGCGCGGCGATGCCGCGCTTTCCTTTATGGCCATGGGTGGCCTGTATGTCGAAAACGCAGGAGCAGTTTTCGGCGATCGCAAAGATCGCGGCTGGCAGTCAGAACGTGCTGCCAAAGGTGAACTGGATGCGTTCCTCGTAGTGGCTGTCCGAGGGCTGCGTGCGGAACGGTACGGCCAGGCTGATGATCAGCGGGCCGATCGGTGCCTGCCAGTGCAGCGAGATACCCGCCGAGGCGCGCAGGGTGCTGGCATTGAAGCTCTGGATGTTCTGGTAGGCATTGCCGACATCCGTGAACACCGACACGCGCGCGGTATTGGTGTCCTTCAGGAACGGTAGCGGCAGGTAGAGTTCGGCGGTGCCGAGCACCTTGAACGCACCGCCGATCGGCTGCGCGTAATAGCTGCCGTTGTTGCAGTAGCCGTTGCTAGCGGGGGTGCTGCCGTCGATACAGACACGCGGTCCGAGCGTATTGTCCTGGAAGCCGCGCACGTCGCGGACGCCGCCGGAGTAGAGATTCTGCCAGAACGGAAAGTCGTTGCGCATATCCACCGGAGCGGGCAGGCCGGCGGCGGCGTAGACAGTTTTCAACTGATCGAAGGCCTGGTCGCTGAGGCCATTCTTGCCGTAGGTCTTGCCATAGCCGGCCTGGCCATCCAGATACAGCACGAAACCCTTGCCGACCGGCCAGTAGTGATTGGCTTCCGCCGTCACCTTGTAGTACTGCACGGTCGAGCCGGGCAGGGCAACGTCGGTCGAAAGGGAGATCAGGCCACCGCGGGTCGGTGCCCAGTAGCCGTTGCGGGTGTCGTGGGTCCAGCCCAGCGTGCCGATCCAGGAATGGACGGTCTGATTGCCGATCTCGTTCTGGTAGTCGATCAGTACCTGCGGGCTGTAGCCCGGGATCAGGTTGACCTTGTTACTGCTGAGGCCCATACCAATACGCACGCTGTCGGTCTCGGTGATCGGTATGCCCAGGTAGCTGGAGAAGGACTTCTGGCTGGTCGAGTAGTTCGCGAAGTCGGTATTGCCGTAGTCGGTCTTGGAATAGTTCGCGCTGTAACCGATGCCGATGCCGCTGTCGGTCAGGTACGGGTTGTAATAGTTAACGCCGTAGCTGGTGGTGTAAAAGCTGCGCGAGCCGCTCACCGAGATGCTGTCGCCGGTGCCGAACAGGTTGTTCTGGGTCACCGAGGCATTCAGGATAATGCCTTCGAGCTGCGAATAGCCGACGCCGAACTGCAGGCTGCCGGCGGACTGTTCCTCGACCTTGACGCTGATGTCGACCTGATCCTGCGTGCCCGCGACCAGTTTCTTGTCGATGTCCACCTTCTTGAAGAAGCCCAGCCGCTGCAGGCGGATCTTGGAGCGATCGATTGCCGCCTGCGAATACCAGGAGCCCTCGAGCTGGCGCATTTCGCGGCGCAGCACCTCGTCCTCGGTGCGCGTATTGCCCTGGAAGACGACCCGGCGCACGTAGACGCGCTGGCCCGGCTCGATGTAAAGGGTCAGGTCGACGGTACGCTTGTCCTTGTCCAGCTTGGGAATTGGCGTGACCTTGGCATAGGCGTAACCGATATTCGCCAGGATGGCCTTGATCGACTTCGAGCTGTTCTCGATCGCGGCGCGGTTGAAGGTGTCGCCTGCCTTGATGTAGATCAGCTGACGCAGGGTCGCCTCCGGCAGGATCAGCGTGCCGAGCAGCTTGACGTCGGAGACCTTGTAGATCTCGCCTTCCTTCACGCTGGCGTCGATATACATGGCGCGCTTGTCCGGCGCGATCGACACCTGGGTGGAGTCGACGCCGAAATCGGCATAGCCGCGATCCATGTAGTAGGACTGCAGCTTCTCCAGGTCACCGGAGAGTTTCTCGCGCGAATACTGGTCGTCCTTCGAATACCACGACATCAGGCCGCCGGTGTTCGATTCGAAGCCCGAACGGATCTGCTTGTCGGTGAAGGCGTGGTTGCCGAGGATGTTGATCTCCTCGATCTTGGCTACCTTGCCTTCGCGGATCTCGAGATCGATGGAGACGCGGTTGCGATCGAGCTGGGTCACGTGCGGGATCACCGACACGTTGTACTTGCCGCGGTTGTAGTACTGGCGGATCAGCTCATGCTGCACGTTGTCCAGTGCCAGCCGGTCGAAGGTCTCGCCCTCGGTGAGGCCGATTTCCTTCAGGCCCTTCTTGAGGTCATCGGTCTTGATGTCGTGGTTGCCGCGGATGCTCAGCTTGGCGATCGACGGCCGTTCAACCACCTTGATCACCAGGATGCTGCCGTCGCGATCAAGCGTCACGTCGCTGAAGAACTTGGTGTTGTACAGCGCACGAATAGCCCGCTGGGCTTCGTCGGTGGTCAGCCGGTCGCCCTTGTTGATCGACAGGTAGTTGTACACGGTACCGGCGGCGATGCGGCTGAGGCCGTCGATGCGGATGTCCGACACCACGAACGGGTCGAACGCAAACGCATTGGCGGAGAGGGAGGCAAGCAGGATCAGCGCGGCGATACGCTTCATCGTCGGTTCCGTTGGGTTATTTCAGTGGGACGGCCAGCGCGGCCGCCCCGATCAAGAACATGAAACAGGAACTGGCCCTGTCTCGAAAGGGTGTCCGCATTCCGCGGGGGTGCCTCGTTTGACTTGCCGCCGCGTTGTACTGCGGCTGGCGCAGGCAGGCGTACTTCGACATGCCCCGGTCGCTGCCCATCGCTGTCACGACAGCAACATGCGGTGGATGTCGTTGTAGAACGCCAACCCCATCAGGGTGAACAGCAACGCCAGTCCGATGTACTGACCGACGATCATCACCTGTTCACTGACCGGGCTACCTTTGACCAACTCCACAAGATAATACAGCAGGTGTCCGCCATCCAGCAGCGGGATCGGCAGCAGGTTCAGGATCGCCAGGCTCAAGGAGATCAACGCCAGGAACTGCAGGAACCACGGCAGGCCCATGCTTGCTGATTGATTGGCCACCTGGGCGATACCGATCACGCCGGACAGGTTGTTGGCGGAAGCCTGCCCGGTAACCATTTTCTCGATCAGGTTGAAGGTCTGGGTGGTATTGCGCCAGGTGGCCTGCAGCGAGGCGCCGAAAGCCCTGACCACACCGTAGCGCTGGGTGGTCGCTTCGCTGTCGGGGGCCCCCACGCCGATCACCCATTTGACGGGCTGGCCTTCAAGCGATTCCTTCCGGGCGTCGACTGCCAGCACCATCGGCGCGCCATGGCGCTCGATGGCCAGTTTCAGATGGGGGGATTTGGCGGCCTCCGCGGGTACCAGCTTCTGGAATACGAAGTAATTGTCGACCGGATGGTCGTTCACGCTGAGGATGCGGTCGCCACTGAGCATGCCGGCCAGCGCTGCCGGTTTGCCGGGCACCACGGTGGCGGCAATCGCGGGCGGGGGCATCAGATCCAGCCCGAGCATGCTCAGATATTTGTCGACAGACTGTCCGGCGGGCAACTGCTCCAGCGGCAGCACCAGTTGCCGGGTACGACCATCGCTGCCGCGCACGGTCAGCGGTAGCGGCGCCCGCCCGAGCAGGGCGTTGACCACCACGTCCATCGAGTCGGTCCAGGTCGCCACCGCCTGGCCGTCGATGCTGAGGATGCGATCGCCCGGCAGGATGCCGGCCTGCGCGGCGATGCTCTGCGGCGCAGCGGTCACTACCGGTGCCACGTCCGGTCGGCCCAGCATGAACATCAGCCAGAACGCGGCGATCGTGAAGATCAGGTTGAAACCAGGGCCGGCGGCCACGATGGCGATGCGCTTCCACACCGACTTGCCGGTGAACTCCTGATCGCGCAAGGTGGGGTCGACCTCGCCCTCGCGCGCATCCAGCATCTTGACGTAGCCGCCCAGCGGGATCGCGGCGATCTGGTATTCAGTGCCGTCGCGGCCGATGCGCTTCCAGATCGCATGGCCGAAACCGACCGAGAACCGCAGCACTTTCACGCCGCAACGGCGCGCGACCCAGTAGTGGCCGAATTCATGAAAGGTCACCAGCACGCCCAGCGTGACCAGCAACCAGAACACCGAGCCGAAAAAGGAAGTCATCAAGTGCCGTAGGTGAAAGTCATCGATACAAGAATATCAGCAAGCCGTGCGCAGAATGCGCCGGGCCGCCTCACGGGCGACCCGATCGCGTTCAGCAAGGGTCCCAACATCGACCACGGCTTGCGCCGGCAGTTCCGCAAGCACCGCTTCGACCACATCGGCGATCGACAGGAACGGCAGGGCGCCGGCCAGGAACGCCTCCACCGCGATCTCGTTGGCGGCATTCAGCACCGCGGCAGCATCGCCGCCGGCGCGCAGCGCCTGGAAGGCGAGCGCCAGGCAGCGGAAGGTGGCCAGATCCGGCTGTTCGAACTGCAACGGTGCGCAGGCGGCCAGATCCAGCGGGGGCACGCCGGCCTCGACCCGTTCCGGCCAGGCCAGCGCATGCGCAATCGCGGTGCGCATGTCCGGATTGCCGAGCTGGGCCAGCACTGAGCCGTCGACATATTCGACCAGCGAATGCACCAGGCTCTGCGGGTGCACCAGCACGTCGATCGCTGCGGCCGGCGCACCGAACAGGTGGTGCGCCTCGATCACCTCCAGCCCCTTGTTCATCAGGGTGGCCGAATCGACCGAGATCTTGCGACCCATCACCCAGTTCGGGTGCTTGCAGGCCTGTTCCGGCGTGATGTGCGCCAGCTCGGCGCGGCTACGGCCACGGAACGGGCCGCCGGAGGCGGTCAGGATCAACCGGCGCACGCCGCTCCGGTGCAGGTCAGGACGACCGCCTGGCAGGCACTGGAAGATCGCGTTGTGCTCGGAATCCACCGGGACCAGTGCACCGCCGCCAGCGGCAACCGCCTCCAGCAGCAACGGCCCGGCCATCACGATGGATTCCTTGTTGGCCAGCAGCAGGTGCTTGCCGGCACGCGCCGCAGCGAGCGTGGAATCCAGCCCGGCAGCACCGACGATCGCGGCCACCACGGTGTCGCACAGCCCGCCGGCGGCGGCAGCGGCCAGTGCGGCATGGCCGCTGGCCACCTCGCAGCGCACGCCGGCAGCGACGAGGCGGCGTGCCAGTTCGGCCTCCAGCGCCGGATCGGCGATCACGGCCAGCTGTGGTCGATGCCGCACGCACAATTCGGCCAGCGCCTCGACCTGGCGGTGCGCGGTGAGCACGCTGGCGCGGAAGCGCTCCGGATGGCGCGCGATGACGTCGAGCGTATTGCCGCCGATCGAACCGGTGGCACCCAGAACGGCGACGCGTTTCATGGCTTGTCTCCCTGTGGGAGAAAACAGGAAGCGAGGAGCCGGGGGGCGACGAGCTCGCGGCGGAACAGCTTTTCCGAATCCCGATTCACGAATCCCGATTCCCGGCCTTTCATAGACCCAGCAGCAGCAGACCGGCGGCGAACACCGGCAGCGCGGCGAACACGCTGTCCAGTCGATCCATCAGGCCGCCGTGGCCGGGAAAGATGGTGCCCGAATCCTTCACCTGGGCGTGCCGCTTCATCAGGCTCTCGATCAGGTCGCCGACGATCGACACGGCGACCGTGAACAGCGCCAGCAGCCCCAGTGCGGTCAGCGGAATGCCGCGGACATCGAGCAGCCAGCCGCCGAGCAGGGTAACCAGCAGGCCGGCCACCAGCGCGCCATACGCGCCGGCCCAGGTCTTGCCGGGGCTGATCTGCGGCGCCAGCTTGCGCTTGCCGAACGTGCGACCGCTGAAATACGCACCGATGTCCGAGGCCCATACGATCACCAGCGCGAGCAGGGTCCACCAATGGCCATGCGGCTGGTTGTCGTGGAGGCTGATCAGGGCGACCCAGGCAGGGAAGATCACGAAGGCGCCGGCCAGCAGTTTCAGCACGAGGTTCTCGCGGGTGGGCGCGGCCGCGAACGCGAAGTGGCGCAGCCACACACAGGCCAGCAGCCACCAGGCCACCCCGACCGCCAGCATCAGTGGGGTCAGTGCGGTCGTATGCGCCCACCACAGCAAGGCGAACACGAGGGTGGCCACGAGGAGCAGGCCGATGCGCCAGGGCCGGCTTTTCAACCCGCTCAGCTGGGTCCATTCCCACAGGGCCGCCAGAAAGGCGAGCGTGACGATCACCGCAAAGACGGCGGTCGACGACAGCAGGATGATCAGGATCACCAGTGGAGCAAGCACCAGGGCGGTGAGGGTGCGCTGTAGCAGCATCGGAATCCTTAGGGTGTGGCGGCGATCTGCTCGCCGGTGCGACCGTAACGGCGCTCGCGGCGGGCATAGTCATCGATGGCCTGACGTAGGCAGACCTGGTCGAAGTCCGGCCACAGGGTATCGGTAAAGTACAGTTCGGCGTAGGCCGCCTGCCATAACAGGAAATTGCTGATGCGGCATTCGCCGCCGGTGCGGATGAACAGGTCCAGTGGCGGCAGTTCGGCCAGGCTCATCCAGCGGTTCAGCACGGTTTCGTCGATGTCATCGACGCCCAGCTCGCCACGTTTCACCGCTTCGGCAGCGTGGCGGCTGGCCTGCACGATGTCCCAGCGACCGCCGTAGTTCACTGCAATGTTCACCTGCAGCTTGTCGTTGCCGGCGGTGCGAGCCATGGACGCCAGCATGCGCTGGCGCAGCGGCTCGTCGAACGCGCCCAGGTCGCCGATGAAGCGCAGGCGCACGCCGTTGGCGTGCAGCTCGTCCACTTCCTTGTCGAGGGCGCGTACGAACAGGCTCATCAGGGCGCTGACCTCGTCCTCGGGGCGCTGCCAGTTTTCGCTGGAGAACGCGAACAGGGTCAGTGCCTGCACGCCTTCGCGCAGGCAGGATTCGATCGTCGCGCGCACGGCCTTGCGACCGGCGTTGTGGCCGAAGCTGCGTGGGCGGTGACGGGCCTTGGCCCAGCGGCCGTTGCCGTCCATCACGATGGCGATGTGGCGCGGGACCTGCGGAGCCGGAACCTGTCGAGCCTTGGCCTTGGTCATGGCATGAAGCAGGGTGATGGCCTCGTCAGAGGGCCATCAGCTCCTCTTCCTTGGCCCTGCACACGGCGTCGACATCCTTGACGGCGCGGTCGGTCAGTTTCTGGATCTCGTCGTCGACGCGGCGATCGTCATCCTCGGTAATGAGTTTCTCCTTGAGCAGGTCCTTGACCTGCTGCAGGGCGTCGCGGCGCACGTTGCGGATCGCGATCTTCGCGTTCTCGCCCTCATGGCCGACGTGCTTGGCCAGTTCCCGGCGACGCTCCTCGGTGAGCGCCGGCATGTTCAGGCGGATCACCGTGCCGGCGGTGGTCGGCGTGATGCCGATATCGGACGCCATCAAGGCTTTCTCGATCGGCGCCACCATGGTCTTTTCCCACGGCGTGATGATGATCGTGCGCGAGTCGGACAGCGACACCGAGGCGACCTGGGTCAGCGGCATGTCAGCGCCGTAGTAGGACACCTTGATGTGATCGACCAGCGCCGTGCTGGCGCGGCCGGTACGGATGCGGGTGAGGTCGTGCCTGAGCGAATCGATGCTCTTGCCCATGCGGGTCTGGGCATCGTTCTTGATGTCGTTGAGCATGTGAGGTTTCCCGGTGGATCTGGCTAGCCGCGAAGTATAGCAGCGGGGGCCGGCTCAGCCGCCGTCGACCAGGGTGCCGATCGCGTCGCCGTGCATGATCCGCATCAGGCTGCCCGGCACGCTCATGTCGTAGATGCGCAGCGGCATCTGGTGGTCACGGCACAGTGCGATCGCGGCCGTGTCCATCACCGCCAGCTTGCGCTCGATCACATCGTCATAGCCGAGCCGCTCGTAGCGGGTGGCATCGTGGTGCTTGGCCGGATCGGCGGTATACACGCCATCCACCTTGGTGGCCTTCAGCAGCAGCTCGGCGCCCACTTCCACGGCGCGCAGCGCGGCGGCCGAGTCGGTGGTGAAGAAGGGGTTGCCGGTGCCGGCGGCGAACAGCACGATGCGGCCCTTCTCGATGTGGCGGATCGCGCGGCGGCGGATGAAGTCCTCGGCCACGTCGTGGATCTGGATCGCGCTCATCACGCGGGCGAAGCCGCCGCGGCGCTCGATCGCATCCTGCATGGCCAGCGCGTTCATCACCGTGGCGAGCATGCCCATGTGGTCGCCGGTGACTCGGTCCATGCCGGCGGCGGCCAGGCCGGCGCCGCGGAAGATGTTGCCGCCGCCGATCACCACGCCGATCTGGATGCCAGCGCGCTGCACCTCGATGATCTCGTCGGCGAGCCGGCCGATCACCTTCGGGTCGATGCCGTAGTCGGCCTCGCCCATCAGGGCCTCACCGGAGAGCTTGAGCAGGATGCGATGGTACTTGGGCTGGTCGCTCATGGGGTCTCCGGATTGTGTGGGGCAAACCGGTGCATTGTACTGACTGGTGGAAGCAGCAGGGAGTTGTGGCTGGCGTTGGCGCGATCTTTTTCATGCGGGAGCTGCCTGGGCACAAAAAAAGCCGCGGTTACCCGCGGCTTTTCGCAGCTCGATGGCTTGGCGACCGCTTAGCCCTGCATCGCCTTGGCCACTTCGGCCAGATAGTCTTCCTGCACCTTCTCGATGCCTTCGCCGACCGCCAGGCGGGCCACCGAGATGACGTCGGCGCCTTCCTTCTTCAGTGCGTCGGCGACGATCACATTGGTGTCCAGCACGTAGGGCTGACCCAGCAGGGTGACTTCGGACACGATCTTGTGGATCTTGCCGCCGATGATCTTCTCGAGGATCTCGGCCGGCTTGGCCTTTTCCTTGTCGGACATCAGGCTCAGCGCGATCTCTTTTTCCTTGGCCAGGAATTCGGCGGGCACGTCCTCGGCGCGGATATGTGCCGGGTTCATCGCGGCGACATGCATGGCGATGCCCTTGGCCAGCTCCTCGGAGCCGCCCTTGAGCGCCACCAGCACGCCGATGCGGCCGCCGTGGATGTAGCTGCCGATCACGCCGTCGGTCTTGACGACGGCCATGCGGCGCACGTCGATCTTCTCGCCGATGGTGGCGATCAGGGCCTTGGCGGCTTCCTCGACATTGCTGGCGCCCGGGTAGGCGGCAGCCTTCAACGCGTCGATATCGGTGGCGCCGGAGTTCAGCGCGACGTCGGCGACGGTGTCGCTGAATTTCAGGAAGCTGGCGTCCTTGCCGACGAAGTCGGTTTCGCAGTTCACTTCGACCAGCACGGCCTTGCCGGCGGTCTGGGCGGCCACGATGCGACCTTCGGCGGCGATGCGGCTGGCCTTCTTGTCAGCCTTGGCCAGGCCGGATTTGCGCAGCCATTCCATCGCCACTTCGATCTCGCCGTTGTTCTCGACCAGTGCCTTCTTGCATTCCATCATGCCGGCGCCGGACCGCTCGCGCAGTTCCTTGACCAGTTGGGCGGAAATATTGCTCATCGGTATTCCTCTAAGGCTTTGGATGCACCGCAGCGATCAAATGCTGCGGTGCAGGTAACGATTTACTTGGCGGGCGCGCCATCGTGGCGCGGACCACGGCCGGCATCACGACCACCGTCACGACGCGGAGCGCCAGCGCCCTTCCTGGGGGCGGCGTCGCGGCGCGGGGCCGGCTTGCGATCGATCTTGGCGACCGGGTTGCCTTCCTCGTCGAGTTCGACGAAGTCGTTGGCGTCACCCTGGGCGGCGGCCGGCGCGGCAGCCTTGCCTTCGAGGATCGAGTCGGCGGCGGCGCGGGCGTACAGCTGGATCGCGCGGATCGCGTCGTCATTGCCCGGGATGGCGTAATCGACCAGTTCCGGGTTGTAGTTGGTGTCGACCACGGCGATCACCGGGATGCCGAGCTTCTTGGCTTCCTGCACGGCGATGTCTTCGTGGCCGATGTCGATCACGAACAGCGCGTCGGGCAGACGGTTCATGTCCTTGATGCCGCCCAGCGAGGCCTGCAGCTTATCGCGCTCACGGCGACGGGCCAGCACTTCGTGCTTGACCAGCTTCTCGAAGCTGCCGTCGGTTTCGGCCGCTTCCAGTTCCTTCAGACGGGCCACCGACTGCTTGACCGTGCGGAAGTTGGTCAGCATGCCGCCGAGCCAGCGCGAGGTGACGAACGGCATGCCGGCGCGTGCAGCCTCTTCGGCCAACGGCTCACGGGCGGAACGCTTGGTGCCGACGAACAGCACGGTGCCGCGCTTCTGCGCCAGCGCCGACAGGAAATGCATCGCGTCGGTGAACAGCGGCAGGGTCTTTTCGAGATTGATGATGTGGATCTTGCCGCGTGCACCGAAGATGTACGGGGCCATCTTCGGGTTCCAGTAACGGGTCTGGTGACCGAAATGGACGCCGGCTTCGAGCATCTGACGCATGGTGACTTGTGCCATGGGTGTAACTCCTTGCAATGGTCCTTGAAGGACCTGGGGGTTGGGACCTCCACGCATCCCCGGCTTCGACCGCGGCTTGCCCGGCGCAGTGATCAACTGCTGATGGTGGGCAGGACGCAGCACCCCGAAGGCGGTGCCGATACGTGTGTGGCGTTGGTTTTGGGAGTTGTACCGCGGAGGGTTACAATCCCGGTTCGCTTTGCGCTGGCCGACCGTCAAAACGGATACGTCAGTCCTGCAAAACTCTGAAATTGTAGCCGGTACACCGGCGGTGCGGCAAGTTGCTGCGGATTCAATGAGTTGAACCCAGGGACTTCTGCCGCCATATGAGTGGAACGCATGGCTATTACCCTGAAATCCCCGCAAGACCTCGAAGGCATGCGCGTCGCCGGCAAGCTGGCCGCTGAAGTGCTGGCGATGCTGAAGGAACACGTCAAGCCCGGTGTCACCACCGAGGAACTGGACCGGCTCGCTTACGAGCATATCGTCAACGTGCAGCAGGCGGTTCCGGCCAATGTCGGCTACCACGGCTTTCCCAAGACGCTGTGCAGCTCGGTCAATCACGTGATCTGCCACGGCATCCCGAGTCCCGGCAAGGTGCTCAAGGATGGTGATATCGTCAACCTCGACGTCACCGTGATCAAGGATGGCTGGCACGGCGACACCAGCCGCATGTATTTCGTCGGCACGCCAGGCGTGCTGGCCAAACGGCTGGTCGACACCACGTTCGAGGCGATGATGCGTGGTATCCAGGCAGTGCGCCCGGGCGCCACCCTGGGCGATGTCGGTCATGCGATCCAGCAGCACGCCGAGGCAGCCGGTTTCAGTGTGGTCAGGGAGTACTGCGGCCACGGCATCGGCAAGGTCTACCACGACGAGCCGCAGGTGCTGCATTACGGCAAGCCGGGTACCGGCGTCGAATTGAAAAAGGGCATGACCTTCACGATCGAGCCGATGATCAACGCCGGCAAGCCGCAGACCAAGCAGTTGCCCGACGGCTGGACCGTGGTAACCAAGGATCATTCGCTGTCGGCACAGTGGGAACACACCATCGCGGTGACGGACAACGGCTTCGAGATTCTCACGGCGTGGCCGGACGCCTGACCGCGCTTTCACCGGCCGCATATGCGGGAGCGACTTCAGTCGCGACGTTCTTGATCCGATTTTCCACGAGGCCGCAGAGCCTTGCGGCTGAAACCGCTCCCACAGGAATTCCGGCAGGCTGTTACTTTCGTGTGGGCCGGACGATACCTGCGGAGTGCTGCACCAAACCATGATATCGACGCCCGCTGCCGTGGCTCTGCCGCCGCTACCACGCCTGCCGGTGGCGGTGCCGCGTTCCGGCGTTTCCGTCGAAGCGAGGCGCGCACTGCGGCAGCTGCTGGGCGACGTCGACCGTGCCCTCGCCACCGCCTTCCGGGATGGCGCCGATGCCAGCCTGCTGGCGCGGCGGCGCGGCGAGTCGGTCGGACGGGTGGTGGCGCATGTGTGGGTGGCCTGCCTCGGCGACGTAGCTGGTACGGCGCTGTTCGCGGTTGGCGGCTTCGGCCGCGGCCTGCTGTTTCCGTATTCGGATGTGGATCTGCTGGCGCTGGTGGAGACTGCCGATTCGGCCCGTTTGCGCGCGCTGGAGCAATTTTTTGCCACGTTGTGGGATGTCGGTTTGAAGGTCGGTCACGCCGTGCGCGATCCGGCGCAATGCCGCAGCCTGGCAGCGCAGGATGCCAGCGTATTCACCAGCCTGCTGGATGCGCACCGGCTGGCCGGTGATCCGGCGCTGGATGCGCGCCTGCGTGCGATCGTCGATGACCCTGCGCTGTGGCCGCCGCGCGACTATCTGGCCGCCCGGCTGGCCGAGCGCGATGCACGGCATGCCCGTTACGACGACACTGCCTACAATCTCGAACCGAATCTCAAGGATGGCCCGGGTGGCCTGCGTACGCTCGACTCGCTGCGCTGGCTGGGCCGACGGCTGGCACATGCGGGCGGCTTCGAGGCGATGCAGGACGCCGGCCTGCTTGATCCGGCCGAACGGGCCAGCCTGTGCGAAGCCGAGGTCACGCTGCGGCGCTACCGCTACGCGCTGCACCTGGAGGCCGGCCGTCCCGAGGAGCGGCTGCTGTTCGACTACCAGCGCGCACTGGCCGCACGACTGGGTTTCGAGGACGAGCACGAGAAGAATCTCGGCGTCGAGCAGTTCATGCAGGGTTATTACCGCGCGGCCAGCCAGGTCGAGCGACTGGGCATGCAGGTAGCCGAGCGCTTCGAGGAAATGCTGGAGCCGCCGGGCGAGGCGGAAGCGGTCGGCACGGACTTCGTTCGCTATGGCAAGCGGCTGGCGGCACGTGACCCACAGCTGTTCATGCGGCGACCCGCCGCGCTGGTGGAGATTTTCATCGCGCGGCTGGACCAGCCTGGCGTAGTCGGTTTCAGTGCCGACACCATGCGGTGTATCCATCAGGCGACCGCCGTGCATGGCGATGCGCTGGCGGATGATCGCGACGTGCTGGCGGCCTTTCTGCAACTGCTGCGCCGCGGGGCGCCGGCAGTAGAGGCGTTGTGGCGGATGAACCGGCACGGCCTGCTGGCGGCGATCCTGCCCGCGTTTGGCAAGGTGTTCGGCCGCATGCAGTACGACCTGTTTCATGTCTATACGGTCGACGAACATACCTTGCGCGTGCTGCGCAACATGGCGCGCTTTGCCGATACGGCGGCGCGGCAGGAGTTTCCTTTGGGCTGCGAAATCTGGGTCGGCCTGCCCGTGCCGGAAGTGCTGCTGCTGGCAGCACTGTTCCACGACATCGCCAAGGGTCGCGGCGGTGACCACTCGGTGCTGGGCGAGGAGGATGCGCGTGCCTTCTGCATGCGGCTGGGCCTGCCACCCGGTGATGTCGAGCGGGTTGCGTGGCTGGTGCGCTGGCATCTGTTGATGAGTACCACCGCACAACGCCAGGACATCACCGACCCGGAGGTGGTGCACCGGTTTGCCGAGTTGGTCGACAATCGCGAGCGGCTTGGCCAGCTGTACCTGCTGACCATTGCCGACATCATCGGCACCAGTCCCCGGCTGTGGAACGGCTGGAAGGACCGTTTGCTGTCCGATCTGTGCATTGCCACCCGTTACGCCATGCGCAGCGACGTGGAATTGCCGCGCGACATCGGCGTACGGGTGAGCGAATGCTCCGAATATGCGCTGGCCCTGCTGATGAACGAGGGCTACGCCGAGGCTGATGTGGTGCGCGTGTGGGCCGATTTTCCGCAGCTCAGCTTCCTGCGCCACCGGCCTGGGCAGATTGCCTGGCAGACCAGTGCCATCCTGCGCGCGGGTGGTGCGGTACCACTGGTCGCCGTGCACCCGCTGTCGGTGCGCGGCAGCACGGAATTGTTCGTTTACACGCCCGATCGTGATGGCTTGTTTGCCACCGTCACGGCGGTGCTGGATCGACTGCGTTTCTCGGTGATGGAGTCGCGCGTCCTCAGCTCGCCGACCGGGATGGCGCTGGATACGTTCCTGTTGCTCGATGCGGACAGCCAGGAACCGGTCAACGCGGCGCGTGCCGACGAGCTGCAGCAACGCTTGCAACGCGCGTTGGCGCAATCCAGCGGGGTGCAGCCAAGCAAGCGCGGCATGTCGCGGCATCAGAAGCATTTCCAGATGACTCCGCAGATCAGCTTTCACACTGCCGGCGACCGTACCCAGCTGGCCCTGGTCGGTACCGATCGTCCCGGCCTGCTCGCCGCGGTGGCGCAGGTCATGCTGCACTCCGAAGTGCGTGTGCACGACGCACGCATCGCGACGTTCGGCGAGCGTGTGGAGGATTTCTTCCTGCTGACCGATCGGCACAATGCGCCGCTCGGCGCAGCGCAGCAGCAACGCCTGCTGCAGGCCTTGCTGGAGCGGATCGGTCCAGGCAGGGACTGAGTGTCGCCCGTGCCGGCGTGAGCTGGAGGACTCGCGTTATCATCGCGGCCGCTGCGTACGGCAGCGCCAGCTGGCGATTCCGTTGTGACCTATCTGCTGATCAAGTCGCTGCACTTGTTGTTCGTCATCGCCTGGATGGCCACGGTGTTCTACCTGCCGCGCATCCTGGTGAATCTGGCCGAATCGGCCAATGAGCCGGCCGTGCAGGCGCGACTGCAGTTGATGGGGCGCCGGCTGTACAAGTTTGGCCACAACATGTTCGGCATCGCGTTCCTGTTCGGGCTGACCTTGTGGCAAGGCTGGCGGGTGTTTCCGCAGGCGTTGCCGAACGTCACCGCCTCGATGCACTGGATCGACGCCAAGCTGACCCTGGTGGCGTTGCTGCTGATCTATTTCGTATGGGCCGGGCGCATGCTCAAGCGCAGCGAAAAAGGTGGCGTGCTGCCGTCGTCACGCGCCTTGCGCTGGCTCAATGAACTGCCGGTGCTGTTGTTGCTCGGGGTGATTTACCTGGTGATCGCCAAGCCGTTCTGAAGCCGCGCAGTTGTAGCAACGGTATTGCGATCTCCTGCCGGAACGGCGTAGGGCGGGCAGTGCCCGCCGGCTTTCCGATATGTCACCGTGCGCTTGGCAAGTGCGGCGGGCCGTGCCCGCCCTACGTGGCTGAGGTTGCGCAGATGTAGGAACGGGCTCCTACAGGGTGAATCAGCTGCGGTATTCGCGATACCACTCCACGAAGCGCGCCACGCCATCCTCGATCGAGGTATCTGGCGCATAGCCGACATCCCGGCGCAGCGCCGACACATCGGCCCAAGTGTCGGGCACATCCCCAGGCTGCATCGGCAGCAGGCGTTTCTCGACGGTACGGCCGAGATGCTGTTCCAGCAGTTCGATGAAGCGCAGCAGCTGCACCGGCTGGTCGTTGCCGATGTTGTAGACGCGGTACGGCGCACTCGATGTACCGGGGTTCGGCAGTTCGGCGTTGTAGCCCGGATCAGGCTTGGCCGGATGATCGAGCGTGCGGATCACGCCTTCGACGATATCGTCGATATAGGTGAAGTCGCGGCTGTGGTTGCCGTGATTGAACACGTCGATCGGCTCGCCGCGGCTGATCCGGTCGGCGAACAGGATCGGTGACATGTCCGGTCGACCCCATGGCCCGTAGACGGTGAAGAAGCGCAGGCCGGTGGTCGGCAGGCCGTACAGATGACTGTAGGTGTGCGCCATCAACTCGTTCGCCTTCTTGCTGGCGGCGTACAGGCTGACCGGATGATCGACCGCATCTTCCACCGCGAACGGCAACTTGCGATTGGCACCGTAGACCGAGCTCGACGAGGCGTAGACCAGATGCTCGACATGGCCATGCCGGCAGCCTTCGAGGATGTTGACGAAACCGACGAGGTTGCTCTGCACGTAGGCGCGCGGATTCTGCAGCGAGTAACGCACGCCGGCCTGCGCGGCGAGGTTCACCACCCGCTGTGGCTTGAACGTTGCAAAGGCGTGATCCACCGCGGCCACATCGGCCAGGTCGGCGCGCTGATGGGTGTAGTTCGGGTGGTCGATGAAGCGCGCCAGCCGCGCTTCCTTCAGCGCCGGATCGTAGTAGTTGTTGTGATTGTCGAAGCCGTGGACCACATCGCCGCGTGCCAGCAGGCGCTGCGCCAGGGCGGCGCCGACAAAGCCGGCGGTGCCGGTAACCAGAATGCGCATGGACGGTCCTCGGATAATGGGCGTCATTCTATCGCTGACGGCTTGTCTGCATGGCCGCAAAGGCGAGGATTGACAGCCGATTTGAGCTAAACTAGCGTTTCAACAATCATCCACAAGACCAAGGTGGCTCGCGCTTTGCGCTGGCCGAGTGTGCGACATGGCAACTACCTGCTTCCACTGCTGATCCCACTACGCCTTGGTATTTTTCAAAGAAGGGCGGATGCCCTTTTTTGCTTTTCAGAGAATGGTTCCCATGATTGAGATCACGCTACCCGACGGCAGCAAGCGGCCGTTCGATCATCCCGTCACCGTGCAGGACGTGGCCGCCTCGATTGGCGCCGGTCTGGCCAAGGCAACCCTGGCCGGCAAGGTCGATGGCCAGCTGGTGGACGCCAGCTTCCCGATCGATCACAACGCCAACCTGCAGATCATCACCGACAAGAGTCCGGAGGCGCTGGAAATCCTGCGCCACTCCACCGCGCATCTGATGGGGCAGGCTGTGCAACGGCTGTATCCGGGCGCACAGGTCACGATCGGTCCGGTGATCGACAACGGCTTCTTCTACGATTTCGCCTACGAGCGGCCGTTCACGCCCGATGATCTGCCGAAGATCGAGGCAGAGATGGAGAAGATCGTCGCCGAACAACTGCCGGTGACGCGCAGCGTGAAGTCGCGCGACGAGGCAGTGAAGTTCTTCCGAGGCCTGGGCGAGAACTACAAGGCCGAGATCATCGAGTCGATCCCGTCCGACGAGCCGTTGTCGCTGTATTCGCAGGGCGAATTCACCGACTTGTGCCGTGGCCCGCATGTGCCGAACACCGGCAAGCTGCGTTCGTTCAAGCTGATGAAGGTGGCCGGTGCGTACTGGCGCGGCGATTCCAACAACGCGATGCTGACTCGTATCTACGGCACCGCGTGGCTCAACGACAAGGATCTGAAGGCGCACCTGTTTCAGCTCGAAGAAGCCGAGAAGCGCGATCACCGCAAGATCGGCAAGGCGCTGGACCTGTTCCATCAACAGGAAGAAAGCCCGGGTATGGTGTTCTGGCACCCGAACGGCTGGGCGATCTGGCAGCAGGTCGAGCAGTACATGCGTGGCGTGTACAAGAAGAGCGGCTATCAGGAAATCCGTTGCCCGATGGTGCTGGACGTATCGCTGTGGAAGAAGTCTGGGCACTGGGACAACTACGCCGAGAACATGTTCTTCACCGAATCGGAGAAGCACACCTTCGCGCTGAAGCCGATGAACTGCCCGGGTCATGTGCAGGTGTTCAACACCGGACTGCACAGCTATCGCGAGCTGCCGATCCGCTACGGCGAATTCGGCGGTTGCCACCGCAATGAACCGTCCGGCGCGCTGCACGGCATCATGCGTGTGCGTGCGTTCACCCAAGATGATGGCCACATTTTCTGCACGCCGGATCAGGTCGAGGTGGAAGTCACGGCGTTCCACCGGCAGGCGATGAAGGTGTATGCCGATTTCGGTTTCACCGATCTGGCGATCAAACTGGCGCTGCGGCCTGACAAGCGCATCGGTTCCGACGAATTCTGGGATCGCACCGAGGAAATGCTGCGCAATGCGCTGCGTGCCGCCGGCGTGCAGTGGGAAGAGTTGCCGGGCGAGGGCGCGTTCTATGCCCCCAAGATCGAGTACCACCTCAAGGACTCGATCGGCCGTGCCTGGCAGGTCGGCACCATGCAGGTCGATTTCATGATGCCCGAGCGCCTGGACGCCGAGTATGTGGACGAGCACTCACAGAAACAGCATCCAGTGATGCTGCACCGGGCGATTGTCGGCTCGATGGAGCGTTTCATCGGTATCCTGATCGAGCACCACGCCGGTTTGCTGCCGCCGTGGCTGGCTCCGGTACAGGCGGTGGTGCTCAATATCACCGATGCACAGGGCGATTACGTCAGCCAAGTGACGCAAACCCTTGTCGACAAAGGTTTCCGGGTACAATCGGATTTGCGCAACGAGAAAGTCGGCTATAAAATCCGCGAACATACGATGCAGAAAGTGCCTTATCTGCTCGTGGTCGGTGACCGCGAGAAGGAGACGGGTGCCGTTTCTGTGCGTACCCGTTCCGGCGAGGATCTGGGCAGCATGCCGCTGACCGACTTCATCGAGCGACTGGAGACCGAAACCCGGCGCTGAGCGCCGAGCGGTCTGTTTCATCACTTCTTCTGGAGGATCGTGGTATCGCAACCACCGACAACAAGGGCAATCGTCGTAACCTGGAAATCCGTGTGCCGCGGGTGCGTGTCATCGGTGCCGAAGCGGAACAGCTCGGTATCCTGACCCGTGACGAGGCGCTGGCGCTGGCACAGGAAGCCGGCATGGATCTGGTCGAGATCCAGCCGAACGGCGATCCGCCGGTCTGCCGCATCATGGATTACGGCAAGTTCAAGTTCGAAGCCCAGAAGAAGGCGCAGGCCGCCAAGAAGAAGCAGAAGCAGGTCGAGATCAAGGAAGTGAAGTTCCGTCCGGTCACGGACGTGGGCGACTACCAGATCAAGTTGCGCAACATGCTTCGCTTCCTGGAAGAGGGCGACAAGGTCAAGGTCACCATCCGCTTCCGCGGCCGCGAGATGTCGCACCAGGATCTGGGCCAGAACCTGGCCAAGAAGATCCAGGAAGACGTCGGCGAGAACGGCCAGATCGAATCCTTCCCGCGGCTGGAAGGCCGTCAGATGGTCATGATGATCGGCCCCAAGAAGAAGCAATAACAGCAATACGGCGCCCTTGGGCGCCGTATTCCCTTGCGTAGGAGCGCACCCTGCGCGCGATGCTCT